>NZ_AP029023.1:603462-1206924 GCF_037076555.1 Methylophilus sp. DW102
TGCCGGAAAACCTGGATACCAAAGCCGTGGCTCCCTTGCTCTGTGCCGGCATTACCTTGTATTCGCCATTGAAACACTGGCAGGTGCAGCCCGGCCAGAAAGTCGGCATTGTCGGCCTGGGCGGCTTGGGGCATATGGGGGTTAAATTGGCGGCCGCGATGGGCGCGCATGTGGTGATGATCACCACTTCGGCCAGCAAGGCGGCTGATGCGACCAAGCTGGGGGCGCATGAGGTGCTGATCTCCACACAAGCCGAAGACCTGGCCAAGCATGCTTCCAGTTTTGATTTGATTATTGACACGGTGCCGGTTGCCCATGACCTGAACCCTTACATTGGCCTGCTCAAGCGGGATAAAACCATCGTGCTGGTCGGTCCGCTGGACCCGGTTGACGTCCATGGCGCCAACCTGATCACGCAACGCCGTCATGTCGCCGGGTCACTGATAGGCGGCATTGCCGAAACCCAGGAAATGCTGGATTTCTGTGGCAAACATAACATCGTCAGCGATGTCGAGATGATCGATGCCAACTATATCAATGATGCTTACGAGCGCATGCTCAAGAGTGATGTGAAATATCGTTTTGTGATTGATATCAATTCCATGAAAGCTTAAGCGGTGAGTACTTGCCGTCTGGCGATAAAAAAGCCCTGTTGAAATGAACAGGGCTTTTTTATAGGTAATGCCAGGCCCGACCACCAAAGCTGAGGGCCGAAAACAGTTTAAACATATTCGTCTATCATTGAGAGTTTCTGCTTGGCAGGCGCCTGATTGTTCTGGTTGAACGTTGACGAGCCTTCTGTCTGCTTCTGCTTTTCTGCCGTTTCCTGTTTTTGCCGGATAAGTTGGTCCAGTTGTGCTTGCGTCGCCTCGATTTGCAATTGGATGAGCTTGGCTTTGGCCTGCCCTTCTTTCGATTGCGTATTAATCACTTCCTTCAGGTCTTTTTGCAGAGAGGTCAGCTTTTTCTGCAGTGCTTCTATGGCCGACTGGCTGCTGCCGCTCGTGCTGGCTGTACTGGTCATTTGAGTGCTCACAGCGGACATCGAAATAGAAATGGACATGGCATGCTCATAAAAGTATTGTCTACAATTTAATTACGACAGCAGCAGGGCAGACTTGAGGCGGGGACCTCAAAATCTGCGCAATCACACTTTTATTGTTGAGCTGCATTCACCTGGAATAGACGAGCTTGCAATTTGTTTGACACCATACTATACTGATCCGTACTATGTTGCTGCTCAAAGAGTTACCCACCTCCAAAAGCCTGGAAAAGTTTGTGACCCGCTATCCTGGCACAGACATTACAGCGATTTCTGACTTTGTCAGTATTTTGCGCGCCGCGTCGGATATTTCGACGGCGCTGGATGCGTTATTGGCCAGGCATGGCTTGCTGCAAGGACGCTGGTGGGTACTGGTGTTGCTGATGCGGCAGGATGACCTGACTTCTTCGCCTTCAGAACTGGCCGACAAAGCTGGCGTGACCAAGGCCACCATGACGGGTTTCATTGACGGGCTGGAGCGTGAGGGCCTGGTGTCGCGCTTTATGGATACCAGCGACAGGCGCAAATTCCTGATCCGGTTGTCGGTGGCTGGGCAACAAAAACTCGATGAAGTCATGCCGGACTATGTGCAATGCGTCACCCAGTTTATGAACGTCCTGGCCAAGGCACAAAGAGACACCCTGATTGCGGATTTGGCGACATTGGCCAGCCGCGTCGATTTGATTAAATAAACGGCGGCATCATTTTTTTAATTATTTAGTTTGATGCCGTACTATTAATAGCCATACTTTATGTCTCTGCCTTTCACCTCAACACTGACTGTTTTGTCGCCGCGTCAGCTCTGGCCGGTTGCGCGCAGTGCGGTCTGGCTCTTGGCGCTGTTGCTCAATGGATGTCTCAGCAGTCAAGGCATTGCGCCCGTGTCGCAGCCACTGCTACAGGATCAGTTAGCGCTGGGTAAAACCATTTCGGAGGCGCCTGTCATGGCGTGGCCCACCGAGCACTGGTGGTATGTCTATGGGGATGCACAGCTCAACCGTCTGATTGAGAAAAGTCTGCATGACCATCCTGACCTCAAAAAAGCGACGGCACGAATAGCCGTAACCACCGCTATGGCCGAGCAGGCCCATGCCGCCACCTTGCCCAACCTTGGCGGTAAAGTCAGCTCTTCACGCGAGCGGTTTACCGAGTTGAGCTTTATCCCCAAGCCGTGGGCAGGTCGCTTTAACTGGAACAACCAGGCGACCGTAGACATGACCTACAACCTGGACCTGTGGAAACAGCAGAAATCGGCGTGGCTGGCGGCACTGGATGAAACGCGGGTGGCGGACGCCGAAATGCAGCAGGTCAAGATTGAGCTCACGGCGGCGATAGTCAAAAGTGAGATCCAGCTTGCGGCCGAATATCAATGGCGCGACCTGGCACAAGACGAGCTGGACGATTTGCGTCACGAGATTGCTATTGCCCAAAAGGCCCTGGCGGCCGGACTCAATACCCAACTCGCCCTGAGTCGTCTGGAGGCGAGGCTACCAGCGGCGCAGAACAAACTGGTATTGATAGACTTGCACCTGACCTTGCTCAAAAACCAGATGGCGGCACTAAGCGGCGAGGGGCCTGGCGCGGGCGAAAGCATTACCCGCCCGACCTTGCATTTGTCCGCCAGCGTTGGCCTGCCTGACCACTTGCCCGCTAACCTGGTTGGCCGTCGCCCGGATATGGTAGCGGCCAGATGGCGGGTGGAGGCGGCACAGAAGCATATACAGAGTGCCAAAGCCGCGTTTTACCCGAATATCAATTTGCTGGGCTATGTCGGCTTTCAGGGACTTGCGTTTGCGAGTCTGTTTTCCAGTGCCGGTCTGGTGGGTAATCTGGGCCCAGCCATGACATTGCCGCTGTTTGATGGCGGCCGTCGACGCGCCAATCTGTCCGCCGAAACGGCCTTATATGACATGGCAGTGGAGGACTACAACGCCACGCTGCTGAAGGCACTTGAGCGCATCTCCAGCCAGTTGTCGGTCATGCAAACGGTAGAGGCTGAAATGACAAATACCCGGCAAGCCCTGGACAAGAGCGAGCAGACCCATCGGCTGGCGCTGAAAAACTACCGCGCCGGACTCAGTAACCGGGTCGAGAGCCTGCAAACCAATCTGCTGGTCTTGCAGCAAAAAAACGTGCTGGTCGAACAGGAGGCCGCGCGCCTGGAGGCGTATGCGGCACTGATGCTGGCCTTGGGTGGCGGCGTGATGGAGGAGGCGCATGCAACGCAGGCACGCCCTTAGGCAAGGTTGGCACGCGCTGGCGGCTGGCATTGCAATACTTGGCCACGGGGGGCGGTGGCTGGCCATCTGTGCGCAACAGGCCGGACTAGACTGGTACCGGCAGGATTTCCCGCTCATCGGATATTTGTTCAAGTATTTGCTCGCCTCTTGGCTGGCCTTATGGCTGGCTTTGAAAATGGAAATGGACCAGCCGGCGACGGCGCTCTTGACGGTGGTGATCGTCATGCATTTTCGCTCGGGCATGGTAATCACCAAGAGTTACTACCGGTTGATCGGCACGGGCATTGGTATCCTGTTTTCATTGCTACTGGTAGCCAGTTTTGCGCAGGACCGGTTCCCGTTTTTTATCGCGGCTGCGCTTTGGATAGGCTTGTGCACGGCGGGATCGCTGGTTTACCGCAACTTTCAATCTTATGGCTTTGTGCTGGCCGGTTACACACTGTGTATTGTCGGCTTGCCAGCCACGCTGACGCCCTGGCACACCTTTCAAATTGCCTCAACGCGCATGTCAGAAATCGGGGTGGGCTTGCTTAGTGCCAGCCTGGTGAGCGAGCTGGTGCTGCCGCAGCGCCTGTGGGAAACCATTCAGGCCGTGGTGCGTGGCAAGTTCCGTGATTTCAGTCTGTTGCTTGGGCAGGGCGAAGCTGCTGGCCTGAATCAGCCCGTGCTCAAGTTTATGCAAGACCTGTATCAACTGGAGTCTTTCCGGGCTTCGGCGCAATTTGAAACCGATGATGCGCGCGTGCATAGCACCACGATTAACCAGCTTAATCTGCAGTTTATGGCGGTTTCAACCACCTACATCGTCTTTCAGCGCCTGCAACAGCGGCTGCAGCGCAGTGGATGCAAGCATGATGCCGAGGCTTTGCAGGAGTTGATGCAACCCCTGGCGACGGCGGTGTTGAGTAAAGGACAACCCGCCATAAGTGCGCCAGAGCTGACGCAATTGCAACAGGCCGTTGCTGCGTATCAGCAAGCGTTTGCTACCGCGTTTCAGCGGCAGAGGCAGGCCTTGTCGATTCTGCCTGAGGGACAGCTGCTGACATTCGAGAGTGGGGCAGCGTTGTTGCAACGTCTGGCCGCCGAATTGGCCGCTTATCTGGACACCTATGTGTTGCTGGTGGCCAATCCGCGCAAGCGGCAAGTGGCCAGCCGCGAGTTTGCAGCCGCGCAGTTGCAAATGCATATTGACTGGTTGCCGGTGGCAATTGCCGCGACACGTGGCGCACTCACCTTGCTGGTGCTGGCCGTGCTCTGGATGACCATAGACTGGCCTTCCGGCATCCTGGCCATGACCCTGGGGGTGATTACCAGCACCTTGTTTGCGGGCAGCCCGACGCCGATGGCTACCTTGCGCCAGTTTACGCTTGGCGTGGTACTGGGCATTGTGCTGGTTTACCTGAGCAATGTGTTCTGGCTGACGGCGGCACACGACTACGTCATGTTGTGCATCGTGATTGCCCCGGCCATTTTGCTGACGGCCTGGCTCATTGCCCGGCCTGCCACCGCACTTGTCGGGGCTGGGCTGGGCATTGCCTACTTTTTAATGGTTGGCTTTAACCAGGCGCTGGGTGATCTGCCGGTCAGATATTTCAATGATTCGATTGCACTCATGATTGCGCTGGCGGTGTCCGCCATCCTGTTCAGCCTGACTGACTATGCCGCCAGCCCCTGGGCCAGGCGCCGCTTGCTGGCGCAATTGCGCGGGCTAGTGGTGGAGGCTTGCCTGAATACCACCATGACCGCGGCGGCGTTTGAAATGCGGGCACGCGACCTGATCCAGCGCTCGGGCGACCTGCATAGACCACAAGCGGCAGACAGCGTCCACGTCGCAGAGGCATTGTGTGCGGCGCTGGAGATGGGCCATGCCGTACTGGCCTTGCGCACGGCGGCGGTGGCGTTGCCTGCGCAGCCGCAGCGATTAGTGCAACATACACTGTTGCTGGTCGCACACGACTACAAACAGCCCAGCCGCAAACATCAGCAACAGGTCTTGCAATGGCTGGATCACTTTTTGGTCTGGTTGCAAGGCGGTGAATATGCGCAGAGCTTGTCGCCGACGCAAGTGCAAAAGCTGGTAACGCAGTTACATTTTGTCCGGCTGGTGATCGACACCGAAATGCCTGCGCTCAGCCCTAGGTCCTTATGAAGGAGACGACACATGTGGCATGCATGGATTCCGCGTGAACTGACATTTCTGGATGCACATGTGCCGACGTTGTTCGTCGCCTTTTTGCTCGCCGCCGTGGTGGTCTGGCAGCTAGATCAATGGCTGGCCGCATGGGCGATTTACGAGCGGCTCTGGTACCCGGCGCTGTTTCGGGTGGCGCTGTTTTTTGGCTTGTTTTCGCTGTTTGGCTTAATGGTGTATTGAAAGGGAGACACATGCAAACGCAACGTATCTGGATGAAAGTCACCACAGGCGTGCTACGCGCAGGGATCACGCTAGGCATTGCCGTGGCGGCTGGCTGGTTGGCTTACACGTTGTGGGTGCGTTATACCGACTACCCATGGACACGGGATGGCCGCGTGCGCGCCGATGTGGTGAATATTGCCCCGGATGTGGCCGGGCTGGTGACGACGGTGCCAGTGCACGATAACCAGTATGTGCATCAAGGCGATGTGCTATTCCGCATAGACCCCCTGCATTATGCGCATGCCCTGGCCGAAGCCAAGGCCGTGGCCCAGCAGCGCAAATCGCTATGGGAGATGAAGCAGCAACAAGCCTTACGCCGGGCCCATCTGGATGATGAAGTCATTTCTCGCGAGAACCGTGAAGATACCGATTTGGGGGCGTTGGCGGCCAAAGCAGAATATGAGGGCGCGCTCGCCCAGGTCGAGAAAATCAAGCTGGACCTGGAACGTACCGTGGTGCGCTCCCCCGTGGATGGCTGGGTGTCGAACCTGCTGGTTCGGCCCGGCGATTTTGCCCAGGTCGGGGCGGCCAAGCTGGCAGTCATCGACCAGCACTCGTTCTGGGTCTATGGATATTTTGAGGAACACAAACTGAGCATGATCAAGCCGGGTGACGCAGCCGACGTGCAGTTGCTGGGCAGCCACACCACGCTCAAGGGGCACGTGGAAAGCATTGCCCACGGCATTACCGACCGCGACAACCCTACCGACGTGCGCCTGCTGGCCAATGTCAACCCGACCTTTAACTGGGTGCGGCTGGCACAACGCATCCCGGTGCGTATCCGGCTGGATCAGATTCCGGCAGGCCTGACGCTGGTTGCAGGCATGACGTGTTCGGTGGTCATCAACCCCTAGTGCATTGCGCAACATGCAACAGAAGGGCGCGGCTCTGTTAAGATGACAACTCATTGATGACAATCTAAGCGCATGCTTAAAGAAAAACCGCCCCAGGGACTGTGGTCCCTGCTCATTTCCATTCTCGCTTATCTGGCGCTGGCGCAAGCCGACAAAGTCATCACGCTCGGGCAGCCTGAGTCGCTCATCATTGCGGTCCTGTTTGTCTTGCTGATTATCAACCTGGCTTTTCAGTTATCGTTTCAGGTGGAATATGTCGCCGAACGGCTCAAAGAGCCTTATGGCACCATGATTCTTACCATCAGCGCTGTCATCATCGAAGTGGTGATTATTGTCATGATGCTCAGCCATACCTCCTCGACCACCTTGGCCAGAGATGCGATTTACTCCGCGGTGATGCTGGATATCAACGGCATTCTCGGCTTGTGTGCCATTGTCGGCGGCATCAAGTACGGCGAGGTCGAGTACAACGTCAACTCGGGCAATACCTATATTGTCATGATCATGACCGCGCTGGGCATCTCGATGGCCTTGCCCGCTTTTTTGCCGCCTGAGCACTGGCGCGTGTATTCCATGTTCACCATCGTGACCATGAGTGTGTTTTATGCCCTGTTTCTCAAAATGCAAACCGGGCGGCACCGCAATTATTTCAGCTACCGTGACCAGCACCAGGCCATGCTGGAACAGGGCCAGCCTGTGCCGGTGATCAGTACCAATGTCAAATTTTCCATTCTTTACATCCTGGCCGGCATCGTTACCATCGGCTTTCTGTCTGAAGAAATGAGCCTGCATATGGATGCGGGCCTGACTGGCAGCGGCGTGCCGCCGATTGTGGCGGCGATCGTGGTTGCGATTATTGCGGCCAGCCCGGAAGTGCTCACCGCCTTAAAGGCTGCCGTTAATGACCGCATGCAAACCGTGGTCAATATTGCGCTAGGGGCTACCTTGTCTACCGTAATTTTGACGGTGCCGGTGATTGAAGCGATTGCGCTGATTGAGGACAGGCAGCTGATTGTCGGCTTGTCGCCCACGCAGATGGTGATGACGTTTTTGACTTTGATTGTGGCCACCATTAATCTGCATGATGGTGAAACCAATGCGATTGAAGGCATGACGCATTTTGTCTTGTTTATGGCGTTTGCCATGCTGGCATCCCTAGGCATGTGATGATTGACTTGTGATGATGGGCATGTGATGGTCTGTGTGTGATTTCCCGTTAAAAAAGAACTGTTATGAATGTCGTGCTTGAGCTGATTCAGCAATATGGCTTGCTGATTGTGTTTGCCAGTGTATTTCTGGAGCAGATGGGCTTGCCTTTACCGGCCTATCCCACCTTGCTGCTGGCCGGAGTCTTGATCGGCAATGGCCAGTATTCCTGGGCGGCCATGTTGCTGGTGGCACTGGTGGCAGCCTTGCTGGCCGACTCCATCTGGTACCGCGCCGGGCGCAAATATGGCAAGCGCGTCATGGGCAAGTTATGCAAAATATCCTTGTCGCCAGACACCTGTGTGCGACAAACCGAGGCGCTCTACCTGAAATTTGGCCCGCTCGCGTTGCTGGTCTGCAAGTTTATTCCGGGCTTTGCCTCTATTTCGAGTGCGCTGGCCGGATCATCCGGCACGCCTTATTGGCTGTTTGCGCTCATGGATGGCCTGGGCGCGCTGCTATGGTCGGGCTCCGCATTGTGGTTGGGCAATCTGTTCAGTTCTGCCATTGACGAGCTGATGCTGACGCTGGTCGAAATGGGTAAATGGGGCACCGGGCTGGTTTTACTGCTGTTAACCGCGTTTATCGCGGTCAAATGGTGGGACCGGCAACGCTTTCTCAAAAGCCTGCGCATGGCGCGTATCAGTGTCCAAGAGTTGCATACACTGATCGCCAGTGATGCGGCGCCGATGATTCTGGATACGCGTGCCCCGCACTTGATAGAAGACGGCTGGATTCCGGGGGCACAGTTTGTCACGCTGGAAGATGTGGACCAATTGACGCTGGATATTGATGAAGATGCGCCCGTCATTTTGTACTGCTCCTGCCCGAATGAGGTCACCGCAGCCAAAGTGGCAAAAAAACTGATTCGTCGTGGCTATCGCAATATTCGCCCGTTAAGCGGCGGCATTGATGCCTGGCGGGATGCCGGTTTTGCCATCACCGCAGCAAAGGACGCGCATGTTTAATGTGGTAGGGATTGCCCTCAAACGGCCCTACACCTTTGTGGTGATGGCGCTGCTGATTCTGATTTTTGGTACTTTGTCTGCCCTGCGCAGCCCGGTGGATATTTTTCCGGATATCCGCATCCCGGTGGTAGCGGTGGCCTGGCAATACAATGGCTTGCCGCCAGATGACATGGCGGGCCGCATCAGTACGCTATATCAGCGCAGCCTGACCACCACCGTCAACGATATCGAGCATATCGAGGCCAATTCATACAATGGGTTTGCCATCGTCAAAATCTTTTTCCATATGGGCGTCAATATCGCCACCGCCAATGCGCAGGTGGCGGCGATTTCGCAAACAGTGACGCGGCAGATGCCCGCCGGCACCACGCCGCCGTTGATTCTTAACTATAACGCCTCCACGGTGCCCATCTTGCAGATTGCCTTGTCTGGTAAAGGGCTGACCGAGCAGAACCTGGCTGACCTGGGCCTGAATGCCGTGCGTATCCGGTTGGTCACGGTGCCCGGTGCGGGCGTGCCATTTCCCTATGGCGGCAAAAGCCGGCAGATCCAGATTGACCTGAATCCGGCCGCGTTGCAGGCCCGTGGCTTGTCGGCACAGGATATTGCCAATGCGCTGGCTGCGCACAATATGATCGTACCGGTGGGGACACAAAAAATTGGCAGCATTGAATACACGCTGAACCTGAATAATGCCGTCACTCAAATTGACGAGCTGTCCAATATCCCGGTCAAGGTGGTCAATGGCGCCACCGTGTACATGCGTGATATCGGTCAGGTACGTGATGGCAACCCGCCACAAACCAATATCGTGCATGTGGATGGCAACCGTTCGGTGCTGATGACCATACTCAAAAACGGTGCCATCTCGACGCTGGATATTGTCGATGGTATCAAGGCCAAACTGGAAGAAATCAAGCCGGCCCTACCTGAGACGCTGGTGGCAACCCCGATCAACGATCAGTCGCTGTTTGTGCGCGCGGCGATTGAAGGCGTGGTGTTTGAAGGCGTGCTGGCGGCGGTGCTCACTAGCCTCATGATCCTGCTTTTTTTGGGCAGCTGGCGCTCGTCACTGATCATTGCCACCTCCATCCCCTTGTCTATTCTGGGGGCGGTGATGGGGCTGTCGGCCATAGGCGAGACGCTCAATATCATGACCCTGGGCGGCCTCGCCCTGGCAGTAGGTTTGCTGGTCGATGAGGCCACCGTGACCATTGAAAATATTAACTGGCACCTGGAGCAAGGCAAGCCGGTCGAGCAGTCCATTCTCGATGGTGCCGCACAGATTGTGACGCCTGCATTTGTGTCGCTGCTGTGTATTTGTATCGTGTTTGTGCCCATGTTTTTTCTCGAGGGCGTATCGCGCTTTTTATTCGTGCCCATGGCCGAAGCCGTCATGTTTGCCATGGTCAGCTCGTTTATTTTGTCACGGACCCTGGTCCCGACCATGGCCAATTACTTGCTCAAACCACATGTCGCAGGTGAACACCGCCCAGCCAGCCGCAATCCGCTGGTCAGGTTCCAGCAACACTTTGAAACCCGCTTTGAGCAGCTCCGGCAGGGCTATCATGGCTTGCTGAGCTTGGCGATTGCCCACCGCCGACTGTTTATGATCGGCTTTATGTTGCTGGTCATGCTGTCATTTTTATTATTGCCCGGGCTGGGGCGTAACTTTTTTCCGGCGGTGGATAGTGGCCAAATCCTCATGCATGCCCGCGTACCGGTGGGCACCCGTATTGAAGACACCGCCAACCGTTTTGCCCGGATACAGGCAGCCATCAAACAGGTTATCCCGCCGGAGGAAATCCTCACCATTGTCGATAATATCGGCATGCCGATCAGCAGTATCAACATGACCTACAACAATACCGGCCTGACCGGCGCGCATGATGGCGATATCCAGATCGCGCTCAAACCCGAGCATGCGCCGACAGCAGATTACATCCGTACCCTACGCGAAGTGCTGCCCAGGCAGTTTCCGGATACGACCTTTTCATTCCCGCCAGCGGATATTGTCAGTCAGATACTTAATTTTGGCTCACCAGCCCCGATTGACATCCAGATTCGCGGCGGCAAGCTGGCCGAAGATTTTGTCTATGCCAACCAGTTGCTGGCGCGCATCCGCGCCGTGCCCGGTGTGGTCGATGCGCGTATCCAGCAGTCGCGTCGGCGTCCCGGTTTTGACATTACCGTCGATAAAACCCGTGCGCAGGAGCTGGGCATCAGTACGCGCGACGTCACCAATAGCCTGGTGGTGAACCTGGCGGGCAGTTCGCAAGTCTCCCCGACTTATTGGTTGAACCCTGCCAATGGCGTGACTTACCCGATTGTGCTGCAAACCCCGCAATACCAGCTCGATAGCCTCAACACGCTGGCCAACCTGCCGATAGGTGGCGCGGATGCGCCGCTGCAGACATTGGGTGGGTTGGCAACATTTAAACGCAGTGTCGGCAATGCCGTCATCAGCCAATATGATATCCAGCCCATGGTGCAGATTCATGCCAGCACGCAGGATCGCGACCTGGGGGCGGTGGCTGCCGATATCCGCAAGATTCTGGAGGACACGCAAGCGCAAGTGCCTAAAGCCGCCAGCGTGGTGATGCTGGGCCAGGTGCAGACCATGCAAAGCGCATTTACCGGCCTGTTCTTTGGGCTGCTGGGCGCCATTGTGCTGATTTACCTGCTGATTGTGGTCAACCTGCAATCCTGGAGTGACCCGTTTGTGATTATTTCAGCTTTACCAGCGGCGCTGGCCGGTATCGTCTGGATGCTGTTTGTGACCTTCACGCCTTTGTCGGTGCCCGCCCTGACCGGCGCCATCATGTGTATGGGGGTGGCGACGGCCAATAGTGTGCTGGTGATCAGTTTTGCCCGCGAACGGCTGGCCGTCTTGCAAGATGCGACTGCTGCGGCGCTGGAGGCGGGCTTCGTCCGCTTTAGGCCGGTACTCATGACCGCGCTGGCCATGGTCATCGGCATGACCCCCATGGCTTTGGGCCTGGGCGAGGGCGGCGAGCAGAATGCACCGTTGGGCCGGGCTGTGATCGGTGGCCTGCTGTTTGCCACCGTCGCCACCCTGCTGTTTGTACCCGTTGTCTTTAGTGCGATTCATCAAAAACGACAGGCTTCCCCTGAGGCAAGTGTTTCAGGGCCAGTCAGTGATTCAGGAGACCCTATCCATGAGTAATCCACCCACGGCCAGCCGGGGCCTCAAGCTGGCGGGCCTGATCTTGGCCCTGATCGCCAGTGGCATTGTGATTGCGGGCATCAGCAGCCGTCACAGCCATGACGCCAGCGTCAAGGCCTGGACCGACCAGCAGTCGATTCCGACGGTCAGTATCCACACGCCTGCACAGTCTGACCAAGGGGGCAGCCTGATCTTGCCAGGGCGATTTGAGGCCTACGCACGAGCACCGATCTATGCGCGCGTCAGTGGCTATCTAAAATCCTGGAAAGCCGATATCGGCACGCGGGTGAAAAGTGGGCAATTGCTGGCCGAGATCGAGACGCCGGATCTGGATCAGGAATTGTTGCAAGCCAAAGCCGATCTCGCCAGTGCGCAAGCCAATGTGGCACTGGCAGAAACCACGGCCAAGCGCTGGCAGGAGATGCTAAAAACGCAGTCGATTGCCCGTCAGGCGGTGGATGAAAAAGTGGGAGACTTGCAAAGCAAGCAGGCGATCGTGAAGGCGGCCGAAGCCAATGTCAACCGGTTGCTCGCCCTCAAAAGTTTTGCCCGCATCGTGGCGCCGTTTGACGGCTCAGTGACAGCGCGCAATACCGACACTGGCGCGCTGATTAATGCGGGCAGTAGCAGTGCGACGGTATTGCCGCTATTTGAAGTGTCCAACACACGCAAGTTGCGCCTCTATATCAATGTGCCACAAAATTATGTCGGTCAGATCCGGACCGGTGACAAAGCCAGGTTTACCGTGCCGGAAGCCGCGGGTGAAGCGTTCGAGGCCACGATACAATCAACTTCAGGTGCCATCAATGCGTCCTCTGGTACAACGCTGGTACAGTTACTGGTGGATAATGCGGCGGGCCGTTTTTTGCCCGGGGGCTTTGCCAATGTCAATCTGCTATTCAATGATGCTGTCGCGCGGCTGAGCATTCCTGCCAGTGCACTGATTTTTGACCAGAATGGCCTCAAGGTGGCTACCGTTGGTAAAGATCGCAAGGTGACTTTAAAAACGATTACCATTGCGCGTGACCTGGGTAAGCAACTGGAAGTGCAGTCCGGCCTGACGAGCACGGATATGGTGGTAGAGAATCCGCCAGATGGTCTCAACGATGGGGATCAGGTCAATATTGCCATGAGGGCCGCAGCGGAAAAATGATGATGGCGTAAATCTGCCAATCCAGTTTATCCGAGCCTGGAAAGGCTAGCGAGTAAACACTAACCAGCCGCTTAATGCTGCCGCAGAGACCGCCAGGAACAAGTTGACCGCCGGTGGCAGCCAGTAAACGTGGCCACGTGGTTTTTCCTGTGTGCTGAGTGATTGGTAAAACAGCAGAAACTGGATGGCAGACAAGATTGCCGTACAGGCCCCCAGCAGAATAAATCCAACCCCGAGATAGAGCGATAACATGCTTTGGGAGGGCGACACTGGCTGACCCTGTGCCATGAGCTGCATAAATAAGCCAAAACGCTCAATCACAAACCCCAGCCCCATCAGGGCAATGGCTGAACGTTGCCAGGCCAGCAATGTCCGTTCTGCCGCAAAATAAACCCGTGGGTCATCGAGGTAAGACATGTGCTGGATTCTCCTGTTTCATGATGTCACCATTCACCGTGGCTTAGGTCTGTCGCTGGGCCATGATCACGCCTGGCACTTGCTTGAGCCTTGCCAGCAAGTGCTCTAGCTGGTCGAGGTCAACCAGTTCCACCGTAAAGTGCATGAGCGCCACATGGTTGCGGCTGAGCGTGTTCGCTTTTGTGGTATTGATTTTTTCACGCGCAAACAGCTCGCTGATGTCACGCAACAATCCCTGACGGTCATTCGCTTCCAGCACAATATCCACTTCGTATACGCCAGATTGTTTATTGCCCCATTGCGCATTGAGCAGACGGTTGTGGCGTGTCTGGTCGAGCCGCGTAATAAACGAGCACGCCTGGCGGTGGATGGTCACACTGTGGTTGCGCGTCAGATACGCGACTATCGGTTCTGGCGACACCGGCTTGCAGCATTTGGCCATGGTGGTTTGTACATTGCCTATGCCTTCAATCATAATGCCCGCATGGTTCACCTGAGAGGCGCTGGGGTGCTTGATGATGGCTGGCGCATTGCCTTGCGCAACCGGTGTCAATTCCCCCTGAATGGTGATGGCAATCTGGTGTTCGCTGATATCGCCGCGGCCAATCGCTGCCAGGCAATCTTCCAGTTTCTGGAACTGCAGTTTTTGTGCTACTTTTTCAAGCGGCAGGCTGCTGGCTCCGGCCCGGTGTAACTCTTTGTCCAATTTAGCCCGGCCCTGGGCGACGTTTTCTTCAAAATGCTGGTATTTAAACCAGTGGCGAACCTTGGCGCGCGCACTGGCACTTTGCAAAAAGCCGAGCGCAGGGTTCAGCCAGTCTCGGCTGGGGGCGCCATGTTTGGCGGTCAGGATTTCCACCCGCTGGCCGTTTTCCAGCTTGGTATGCAAGGGGACGATCTGTCCGTCGATTTTCGCGCCGCGGGTACGATGACCCAGGTCTGTGTGTAAAGCGTAAGCAAAGTCTATGGGGGTGGCGCCTTTGGGCAAGTCCATGACTTTGCCTTGTGGTGTCAACACGTATACTTTGTCCTGCAATAACGCATTGTTGAATTGCTCCAGCAAATCACCGTGATCAGCGACCTCATCCTTCCAGGACAGGATCTGGCGCAACCAGGCAATTTTTTCGTCGAATTTCGCGTCCGATTTCCCACCTTCCTTATAGCGCCAATGTGCGGCAACGCCCAGCTCGGAATGCTGGTGCATTTCAAACGTGCGGATCTGCACCTCCACTGCAAGGCCACGAGGGCCGCTGACAGCGGTGTGCAGTGACCGGTAGTTGTTGCTTTTGGGGCGGGCAATATAGTCATCAAACTCACCGGGAATCGGTTGCCACAAGTGATGCACCAGGCCAAGTGCGGTATAGCAGTCTTTCACATCTTGCACCATGATGCGTACCGCACGCACATCATAGAGCTGGTTAAATTGCAGATGCTTGCTACGCATTTTTTTCACGATGCTGTAGATGTGTTTTGGCCGCCCGCTCACTTCCCCCTGGATGCCCGCTTGGGTCAGTTCATGCTGCAGCTGCTGCACGACCTCTGCAATATACTGTTCACGATCCACGCGCCGTTCGTCCAGCATTTTCGCGACTTCTTTATACAGTTGCGGTTCGAGGTAGCGTAAGGATAAGTCTTCGAGCTCCCATTTGAGTTGCCACACGCCAAGGCGGTTGGCCAGCGGGGCAAAGATACTCTGGTTCTCGCGGGCAATCTGCACTTGTTGCTCTGGGCTGGCGCCAGACAAATGCCGTAATAACTGGGTACGCTCTGCCAGCTTGATCAACACGACCCGGATATCTTGCACCATGGCCAATAGCATTTTGCGCAGCGCTTCCAACTGTTGCGCGCGGTCATTCTGTTTGTGGTCCGCTTTGGCGTCCGCATGGTGCAAGCCATCCATTTCACTCAAGGCATGGATCTGTGACATGCGCGAAATACCCTCTATCAGACTGACAACGCACGGATTGAAGCGGGTAGATAAGTGGACGGACCAGTCATCAAGAAAGTCTGGCGCGGCATATAGAATGCAGGCAGTCAGGCTGTCTGCATCCATGTTGATATCCGAGAGGGTAGAGGCCGTTTCTAAGGCATGTTGCAATAGGGGGTAACGGTTGATGGCATGGTGTTGCGCATAGAGCGACGCTGCCAGCTCAGCCGCCTGCCGTATTTGTGTCAATTCATCAGCCGTAAACCGTTGCACTAAGGAATCCATCCACAAACTGAGTGCCTGTGGATCAAGTACAGTGGGCGTGTGAGTAGAGCGGTGACCAGAAACCATGCCCTATTATCGCCGCTATCCCCAGGCAGCGTAAAGATAAAACGCGTCCTGACGCATGGATCAGGACGCGTACCCGCAGCGGAAGGTGGTATCCGCTGCCAGGGTTGAATGGGCATTAAGCGATCATACTAATGCCAAGCACCGTTGCCAGCGCAATGCCGATGGCCAGCAGCAGGAAAATAAAGAAAAATACCTTGGAGATGGTGGCCGCGCCCGACTCAACGCCTCTAAACCCCAAGAGCCCGGCGATAAATGAAATGACCAGAAACAAGAGTGCGTAATAAAGCATGTTCGACCTTTCCCAATTGGTTAAATACATGCTCATGATAAAAAAAGCCTGGCATGCGCACTATCAGCCTCTGTCGTGACTGCCAGTCAGAAAAGGCTGACGCAGCGCGCAGTCGGATCATGCGTGATTGACAAGTATAAAAGTGCTTGGCGAGCGTCAAAATGCGCGTATATTATTTCAAATCAAAAATAGGCAAGTCCGCCAGTGTGAATGGCGGAGTGCAAATGAGTTAACCTGCAGGAGGGCGCAGTCATGGGCGGGATCAAACAGTGTCGAGCAGCCTGGCTGGTCACAGGAAGTTGCCTGTTTAGTCTTTGGTGGCCGGTCTCTTTTGCACTGGCTTCCAGCGATAGTGCCAAAGTGATCAGTGCCATGACGGTGACTGAGGATAAGCACGGTAGCAAATCCACAAGCAAGCCTGCCGTCATTGCGCTGGTGAATCTGGATGAAGTGTCGCCTGACTGCCAGCAGCAAGTCACCATGGCCAGAATCAAAACCGTGGCCTATAGTGAAAGTGGCATGACGCCTGAGAAAATCAAGTTTGACTGGCAAGGCAATGCGCTGGATGTGGCCACCAATGTCGGTGAAAACCCGGTATTGACGCTAGAAGAGATTCAGGCCGCCCACCAGTTTATCCGCGTCGGCAAGCAGTACCTGATTCATTTTCAGCTGTGTTCTGATGGTCAGCAACGCAGCCTGATTAATTTATATGCCACGCTGAATCCGCCGAGTCGGCCAGCACGTAAAATCAAATCGTAAGATCGTTCTCCCTATCAAGATGGAGCATGATGCCAGGGTGGGTTGGATGGCCAGCAACCGCTCGCTTTCAGCCCATACTGTTCCCAGCATAGTGCATCAGACCTAGCGAAGTACGTAATGCCTTAGCTCAGCTTGGTCGGGCCGCCAGCGTCTGGCCGTTGAAACCGCACCCTCATCAACGTGCCTATGCCCTGTGCGCCAGCGCTAACGGTGATGCTGGCACTATGCAGCGCCACAATCTCCTTGACGATGGACAAGCCCAAGCCACTGCCTTCCTGTGAATGGTTGAGCACGCGGTGAAAGCGTTCAAACACCATGGCATGCTCTTCTTCCGGGATGCCGATACCGTTGTCTTCCACCTGGATTTCCGTCCATTTTTCCTGGGCAATCACAGACAGCGTCACCTTGCCCCCTTCCGGCGTGTAGCGAACCGCATTGTCCAGCAGGTTGACCAGCAGAATCTTCAGGCGTTGCTTGTCGGCATGGATAGTGAAGTCTGGCAAAGGGCCAGCACCACTGGATTCCAGCCCCAGGTCTATATTTTTTTTCAGTGCAAAATGAATCACTTCCACGCAGGCATCTTGGGCCAGGGCCAGCAGATTGACCGGTTTGAGCGCAATCACGTTGGCGGCTTCAGGCTGGTTATTTGACAGCCGCAACAACTGGTTGACGATATGTGTGAGCTTGCTCACGCTTTCGCTAATCATGCCCAGCTGGTGTTGAGACTGGTCCTTGGCCTGCTCATGGCGCAATGCCAGCTCCAGTTGCGCCTGTATGCCCGCCAATGGGGTACGCAATTGATGGGCGGCATCGGCAATAAACTGGTTCTGCGCCAGGATGGCGTTATTGAGCCTTCCCATGAGCAGGTTGATCGAGTTGATCAACACCATGGCCTCTTCGGGTACGTTGTTGAGCATGACCGGGTCCAGTTGCGTGCTGGAGCGTTTGGCGATCTCTTCGTTGAGCTCGTGCAGTGGCCGTAGACCCTTGGTCACCCCGGCTAACAGCATGACACTGCAGACCAGCAGCAGGAGCAACTGTGGCAGGACGATGGCAAAGAGAATCCGGCTGCGCAAGTCATTACGTTTGTGCACGGTTTCGGCAATCAACACAGAGTACATGAGCGGCTGGTTCTGATGATCGACGATCGTGCTTTTCTGATTAAGCAATCGCACGACCTCGCCATGCGCTCTGGCATAGCTTAAATGACGATGATTCAAGCTGTCCTTGTGGTTAAAGGGCAGTGTCGGGTCGCCACTTAAATAATGGCCTTGCGCGTCGTAAATCGCAAAATAGGTTTTATCATCCTTGTCAGAAAACAGCACTGTTTGTGATTCCGTGCTCATTCTGAAATTTTCCGGGCTCTTGCCGGATTCGCTGATCATGGCGATCACGTCATTGGCAATATCCTCCAGCATCTCATCAAACGATTGCTCAATAAAGTGGCTCCCCACCTTGTACAAAATGGTGGTGTCCAGCGGCACCAGGATAAACATGGGGATGGTCACCCACAAAAATAACTGTTTGCGCAGGGTGCGGCCCTGGCTCAATTTGAACAGTCGATTCATGGATTTTTTTGTTCCATGATATAGCCCAGACCGCGTACGTTGGAAATGCAGACCTCGCCGTCGCCCAGTTTTTTGCGCAAGCGGTGCACATAGACCTCAATCGCATTCTGGCCGATATCCTGTTCCCAGTTGCACAGGCTTTCAATCAGCGCCTCTTTGGTTACCAACTTGCCGCATTTATTGGCCAGGGTTTCCAGTAAGGAAAACTCGCGTGGCGACACACTGAGTTTCTCGCCCTTGAGGTGAACGCTATGCTCCTTGGTGTCCAGTTCCAGCGGACCTATCGTAATCTTGGAGGAGTAGTGCGCATTCACGCGCCGGATCTGGGCGCGGATTCTGGCAGCCAGCTCGGGCAGTCTGAATGGTTTGATCAGGTAATCATCCGCGCCCATGTCAAAGGCGTTGACGATATCATCCGGGTTGTCATTCGCTGTCAGCACGATGATAGGGACGGATTGTTTGCTGTTGCGCAAGCGCTGAATGACTTCAAAGCCGGTTAAAAACGGCAACCCCAAATCCAGTAACACCAGATCATAGGTTTGTGCTTGTGCCGCCAGTACACCGTCCTTGCCATTTCTGAACCAGTCAACCGCATAGGTTGCATTGACTAGCGATTGCACGACGGCATCACCGAGTACCACATCATCCTCAACCAACAAAATACGCATTCATCTGAGTCCTGCTTCAAGATGACTGCTAGCTTGCCTCATGCCTACTTACAGCTTGCTTACATCAATTTGGCCACTGAATGACTGTAAGTGTTTCGTAAGAATTTGACTGCATGATGACGCCGTAACCAAGATTGACCGGTAGGCGCAACAGCAAGGGCCTGCTGTTCTGACCAGATTGCTGTTGTCGAAAAATAAGGAGAGGGTGATGTTATTTATTGTGGATTTTGATGGCACCATTTCAAAGTCGGACACGATTGATGCCTTGCTGGAGAAGTTTGCCGATGACCGTTGGCAGCAGTATGAGCAGTCGTGGCTGGCGGGCGAGATCGATGCCGTCACCTGCATGAGCAACCAGTTGGCGCTGGTTGAAGCCGATCACATTGCCCTCGAAAGTTTTTTCCGCACCATAGAGCTAGACCGTAGCTTTTGCCAGTTTCATAGCTTTGCCCGCCAGTTTGCGCGTGTGGTGATTGCCAGCGATGGCCTGGATCATGCGATCAAGGTTTCCATGCAACATTCTGCCTTTCCTGAGCTACCGGTGTTTGCCAATCGCCTGAACTTTGAACCCAAAGGCATCCGCATGACTTTCCCTAACCGTCAGCCTGATTGTGCGGGCGGCAACGGCAATTGCAAATGTGCGATTGCCACGGCCCAGCGCGCCTATCCTGGCGAAAAAGTGGTGTTGATCGGCGATGGCAAGTCAGACGCCTGTCTGGCCAAACGCGCTGATGTGGTGTTTGCCAAAGGCTCACTGGTCAAGCATTGCGAAAAAAACCAGATTCCTTTTATTCCGTTTTCTACCTTTGACGATGTGGTGGCCGTCTTGCAAGACTGGCCCGAATGTCAGATTTCAACCACCCTTACCCACCAAACAGCCTAGTGAGGCGATTTCATTATGGACCAAAAAATTATAGAAATTCTCGATAAGAACAATCAGTACTGTTCACATGGTGACACGGTGAACTATGCCGATCCTCCCAAAGTGTTTGAGGGCTGTGATGGCAGCTTTTTGTATGACGAAAAAGGGGTGAAATACCTCGATTGGCAAATGTGGTATTCCGCCGTCAATTTCGGCTACAAAAACGAGCGCATTGCCAATGTACTGAAGAAGCAGATTGATACCTTGCCTCAACTGGCCAGCCAATACCTGCACAAGGAAAAAGTCGAGCTGGCAGAAATCATCTGCCGCTACATGGAAGAAAAATATGGGGTCAAAGGCCGCGTCCACTTCAACGTCGGCGGGGCACAAGCGGTTGAAGACTCCTTGAAAGTGGTGCGTAACCATACTGGCAAGACCCACCAGTTTGCATTTATGGGCGGTTACCACGGCCGTACATTGGGCGCCTCTGCGATTACTTCCAGCTACCGTTACCGCCGCCGGTTTGGCAACTTTTCTGACCGCGCGCACTTTGTGCCATATCCATACTGCTTCCGTTGTCCGTATGACATGAAAGTGGAAACTTGCGATACCTATTGCCACAAAGAGTTTGAAAAACTGTTTGAAACCGAATACCAGTCTTTCTGGGATGAAAAATCCAAACAGTGTGAATTTGGCGCGTTTTATATCGAGCCTATGCAGGGGACCGGCGGCTACATTATTCCGCCTGAGGGATATATGCAAAAGCTGCAAGCTTCACTGAAAAAACGCAATGTGTTGCTGGTGGCCGACGAAATTCAGATGGGCGTTTACCGGACGGGTAAATTGTGGTCCTGGGAAAACTTTGGCATCGTGCCGGATATTTTTGTGTTTGGTAAGGCGATCACCAACGGCCTGAATCCGCTGTCCGGCATCTGGGCGCGCGAAGAATTGATCTCGCCTGAAAAATTCCCACCAGGCTCAACCCACTCTACTTTTGCCTCGAATCCGCTCGGCACTGCCGTGGCGCTAGAAGTGTTGAAAATGACGCAAGAGTCAGATTTTGAGCCGCATGTACGTCAACGTGGTGCGCATTTCCTCAAACGTTTGCATGAGCTGAAGTCGCGCTGGAAGTGCGTGGGCGATGTCAGCGGTCTGGGCCTGGCGCTCAGAATCGAGTTGTGCGAGAGCGACGGTTTTACCGCAAGTCGTGCCCTGGCTGACCGCATGTTTAACGAAGGCCTGAAAGGCGATTTGCTGATCGGTGACAAGCAGTATGGCTTGGTGCTGGATATCGGTGGCTACGAGAAAAACGTGATTACGCTGGCGCCTTCGCTGATGATTACCGAGGAAGAAATCGACCTGGGTATCCAGCTGTTTGAAATGCTGCTCAAGCGTTGCGGAGCAGAGTAACTTGCTTGAGATGGAAGTGGTCGCTTACGATTTTGATGGCAGCATTCAGGCGCAGCTGGCCATGCTGAACGCGCAAGGGGTGCAGCCGGTGCTGCATGCCATGCGCCAGCATGAAACGGCGACGCGCCTGTGGGCTTCCGCCAAGGCGTTTGCCGCCATGGCCAGCCAGTTGCGGCCGCGCACAAGCCTGCCGCAATTTTCGCTGATTGGTTCCGGCGACTACCACCATATCTCACTGGCCTTGATTGCGCGTTTTGAAACGCCGTTGACGGTGGTGCTGTTTGACAATCATCCTGACTGGATGCAGCCACCGCATCAGTATCACTGTGGTACCTGGGTCTATCAACTGGCCCGTTTGCCACAGGTCAAGCGCGTGATCATCGTCGGCCTCGAAAGTGGCGATATTGATCACGATCAGTTTAAAAAAGGCGATGTAGAAAGCTTTCTGCAGCAAAAAATCATTTTGTTGCCCTATCGCAAGGTGCAGGTGAATGCGCCGCAGCCCCTGTTTTTGCACAGCAAGCTGGCGCAAGACCTGGCGACGGGGATTCAAGAGGTGCTGTCGTACATAGACACTGAGCAGGTCTATATCAGCATTGATAAAGACTGCCTGCAAGCGGCAGACGCCAAGACCAACTGGGAGCAGGGGAGTCTGCCTCTGACCACCGTTACCACCGTGATTCAGGCGCTCAGCCAGCATAAACAGGTGATAGGTGCGGATACGGTGGGCGACTTTTCGCCGGTGCGGTTCCGTTCACCACTCAAATGGATCGCCTCTTATTTAGACCGCAAAGTGCATCCGCGTGAGGCTGTGCTGGCCGCCGCCCGGGTCAATGCAGCCGCCAACCTGCGCTTGGTACATGCCCTGAAGGGGGGCGCATGATGATACATACCGGCGCATTATTTGTCGCAGCCGTCCTGCTGGATACGCTGGGCACCACCTTGTTTAAGCTGGGTGCCATGCAACCGGCGACCACGGTAGAAACTTCGCCGATGGCACTGTTGCGGTCTTGCCTGACCCGCTGGCATGTGCCGGCCGGCTTGCTGGTCTACGTGGTGGAATACGTGATCTGGATTACCTATTTGTCCGCCTCTTCGCTGAGCCAGGCTTTTCCGATGTATAGCATCACTATTGTATTGATCATGCTGGTGTCACGACTGGCGTTAAATGAACAGATTGGCATGAAGCGCTGGCTGGGGGCCTTGCTCATTGTGGCCGGCGTTGGGTTGTTAGGGAGCAACACATGAACACATTGCAACAACTGATAGGCGAAAACGGCTTCTGGCTGCAACAGTCAGAACACGCCGTATTACTGGTCCACGGTTTGACCGGCACGCCTGCAGAAATGAAACATTACGGCAAGCAAATCGCCCGCAAAGGCCTGTCTGTGGTGTGCCCGGTGCTGGCCGGGCATTGCGCCTCGGTGCAGGAGCTGAGCCGCACCCGCTGGCAAGCGTGGTTTACCTCGATTGAAACCGTCTTTCTCGAGATGCGCAAACATTATAAAAGCGTGTTTGTTTCAGGCCTGTCCATGGGCGCACTGATTGCCTTGCTGGTGGCTGCCAAACACGGCAAAGAAGTGGCTGGCGTGGTGCTGTTGTCGGCGACCTTTGTATATGACGGCTGGAATATCCCCCTGTTCAAGCAACGCTTTTTGTTGCCCCTGGTGCTGTATTCGCCCTTGCGCTATGTCATGCAGTGGGAAGAAACCGCGCCTTATGGCATCAAGTGCGAGCGTACACGCGCCATGGTGGCTGCCGTGCTTGAAAACAAGGATGCCCGTACCTCGGAAAAAATCGGCTATTTCAAGACCCCGGCGACCGTCATCTACCAGAGTGTCAAATTGATCCGCGCAGCGCGCAAGCAGTTGCCACAAGTGACGTGCCCGGTATTGATTGTGCATTCGACCGAGGATGACATGGCCAGCCTTAAAAATGCCTATCTGGTAGAAAAAGAAATTGCCAGCAAGCATGTGGAAACCTTTTATATCGGCGATACCTACCACGTGGTGACACTGGACAAGCGCAAGGATGATATCGCCAGACGCAGTGCAGAGTTTTGTTTGTCCGTGATTAACGCCTGATCACTAGAAGTGAGATAAGTAAGGAGTGCTTATGCAGAATACACAGAATACATTTGAAGTCGTGAGCGGCCTGATCGCCAGCAAGCTGGAGATAGACCAGAAGACGATTACACCGCAAAGCAAGCTGGTCGACCTTGGCCTGGACTCGCTGGATATTTTTGACATTATCTTCCAGGCTGAAGATCAGTATGGCATCAAGGTGCCTAACCCTTCAGAAGAGATTGCCACCGTAGAAGATGTGGTGCACATGCTGGACGACTTGCTCAAGACCGAGGCCAGCGCATAATGAGCATGCCGCGCCGGGTGGTGATCACGGGGGCGGGCATCGTTTCGCCGCTAGGCAACGATGTGACGACCTTTCAAAAAAACCTGTTGAATGGGGTGTCAGGCATTGGTGCGCTCAAGGCTGAGTTTGCCGAGCAACTCGAAACGCGGATTGCTGCCCAGTGCCAGTTTGAGCCAGAGCAGCATTTCAGCCGCCAGGAACTGGCCTTGCTCGACCGTGTCAGCCAGTTTGCCTTGCACAGTGCCGAGCAAGCCTTGCAGCAGTCTGGTATCGATTTGGCTGCCTTCAGTCCAGACGCGCTTGGTTGCTTTATCGGCACCGGCATGGGCGGCGCCGCCGCCACGGAAGAAGGCTATGCGCGCTTGTTCAAGCAGGGCCTGAACCGGCTCAAACCGTTTACAGTACTCATGGCGATGAACAGTGCCGCTGCTTCACAAATTGCGACCAAATACCAGCTCGCTGGCCCTAATCAAACCATTTCCACCGCATGTTCTTCTGCCGCGATTGCCATTGGTGAAGCCGCCAAACAGATTGCCTTTGGCCGCTGTGAAGCGGCGCTGGCCGGCGGCATTGAAGCCTTGCTCACCTTTGGCACCATCAAGGCCTGGGAGGCATTGCGTACCCTCGCCAAAGAAGACCCGCAAGCCGCTGCAGCCTCCTGCAAACCGTTTTCTGCCGATAGAACGGGCCTGGTACTCGGCGAAGGTGCAGCCGTGTTCGTGCTCGAAACCTACGAACATGCCAGTGCGCGCGGCGCGCATATTCTGGCGGAAATCGTCGGTTTTGGCACCTCGAATGACTTTAGCCATATGACCCAGCCTTCGGTCGAAGGTCAGGCCCTGGCCATGCAAAAAGCCTTGCAAGATGCCGGCCTCAATCCGGCACAGATTGGCTATATCAACGCACACGGTACCGGCACCCAGCTCAACGATGTAACCGAGACCCGTGCGATCAAGCAAGTGTTCGGTGAGGCAGCGGCGCAGATTCCGGTCAGCTCCACCAAATCCATGCATGGTCACTTGATGGGCGCTGCGGCCGCGGTCGAGTTGGTCGCCTGCATTGTCGCCTTGCAGCAAAACACCTTGCCGCCCACCATGCATTTGCACAGCCCGGACCCGGAATGTGATTTGAATTACGTGGCCAACCAGGCGCAACCCGTTCAGCATCTCGAGACTGTCATGAGTAACTCGTTTGCCTTTGGTGGTACCAGCGGTGTCCTTATTTTGAGAAAGATCTAATCATGCAAACTGCCTTATATATGGATTCCAACCTCAGTGCCGAAACGCCTGTGTTTGACGTCGAAATTGGCTACAGTGCCGCCAAGTTTCCCGAGGAAACCTGGAAAACGCTGTTAAAGGATGATCTCGAAGGCTACCGCTTGCATCTGGCGTTTGACTCCGCCAATGTGCAGGGCTTTAAAACCGGTTACCTGGCGGTCAAGAAAAATCAGGTCATTGTTTGCCTGGCGCCGTTTTTTATCACCGATTACAACCTGGATACCACGGTGCAAGGGCGCCTGAAACCTTTGCTGCAAAAAGTCCGCGAGCGTATTCCTTTCCTGATGCGGGTCAAATTACTTTGCGTCGGTTCGCCAATCACGGATGCCTGCAAAATGACCTTGCATCCTGACTATCCGTTTGATCCGGCCATGATGCAGGCCCTCAATGCGCAGTTGCAAAAAATTGCCGCCAAAGCCGGTGCCTCGGTGATTGCCTTTAAAGATGTACTGGCACGTGACCTGCAAAAAGTGGGTGCCCCGCTCAATGCGCTGGGCTACAGCACGCTCAGAAACATGCCGGTCGCGGTCAATCAGATCGCATTTGACTCGATGGAGGCCTACTTCGCCAGCCTGAGTTATGCCACGCGCAAAGACCTGCGCAGAAAGCTCAAAAAACGCTCGCAAATTGAAATCCGCGAAGTGCAGGGCATGCCGTCCAATCTGGACGAAATCTACCAGCTGTATCTCGAAACCTATGAGCGCAGCGAATTGAAGTTTGAAAAACTGACCAGCAGCTTTTTTGAGTTTGTGGCGGGCCTGATGCCAGAAAATACCCGCTTTGTGCTGTATTACCTCGAAGGCAAACTGATTGCGTTTAACATGCTGCTACACAACGGCCATACCCTGATGGACAAATACATCGGCATGCACCAGCCTGTCGCGGCGGAGCACAATATTTACTTCTTAAGCTGGATCTATAACATCGAGATGTGCCTGCGCGATGGCATCACGCAGTTTCAAAGCGGGCAGGCCTCCTACGAGGTGAAGAAAAGACTGGGTGCCGAGCTTGAAGACACCTATTTGCTGTTTAAACATACCAACCGCTTCCTGAATCAACCGCTGGCTTGTCTGGCCAAATTGCTTGCTTATGAAAACTTTGACCAGAACATCTAACGCCAGTGTCGTCTGGTTATTTTCACTGCTGATTTTCTGCGATACGTTTAGTCAGGTGTTATTCAAGATGGCCTCGCTGGAGGTTGGCGCGGCCTCATTGGAAAGCTGGCAGCGTTTTTTTGCCTTTGCCGGCTCACTGTTGCTGCAGCCTGCGCTGGTGGGTGGGGTGATGCTGCTACTGGTGGCATTTTGTTGCTGGATGCTGCTCATGTCTCGCACCGACCTCTCCAAGGCACATTTGATCTCTGGCATTGCCTATGCCACCGTGCCACTGGTCTCGGTTTATTTGTTTGCCGAGCATCTGAGCCCGGCGCAAATCATGGGCATTGGCCTGATCACCCTGGGGGCGACGATTTCCAGCGTGAGTTAGTAGTAGGCTGTTCTCGCGCCCAATCATTGGTTAGTCTGGCTGAATATAGCTTCCGCCTAAGGCCACCATCAAAGCCACTGAAGCATTGAGCCTGCGCCCGGTGATGGAGAGCAGGTTGCGCTCGGCGCTCAACAGCGTGGACTGCACGTTGACCACGTATTGGTATTCACTGATGCCGGCACGGTATCGGTTCTCGGTTTGGGTGACGGCTTCGCGTGCAAATTTGACGGCGGTTTCCTGTTCTTTTGCCTCCGCCTCCAGAATACGCAGCAAGGCCAGATTATCCTCAACTTCGCGCAAGCCATTAATCACGGTTTGTTTATACGTGGCGACACTGGCATCGTAGCGGGCAATGGCGGCATTGGTATTCGATCTACGCAGCTGGTTATCAAAAATCGGCCCGGCCAGCGCGGGGCCCAGTGACCAGAGGCGGTTAGGCAGCGAAAGCAGATTGCTCAGGCTGTTATCACTATAGCCAAAGGTCGCGCCCAGCGTCAGCGTGGGGAAGAGTGCCGCCCGCGCAACGCCGATCTGTGCATTGGCGGAGGCGACCCTGCGCTCAGCCCCGGCAATATCTGGTCTGCGTTCCAGCAGGCTGGCTGGCAAGCCTGTATTCGCGGCGGGCAGAGACAAGTTGGCCACGTCCTTGTATGGTTGTTCGGGGATGGACAATTCTGCTGGCGGCTTGCCGATCAGTACTGCAATCGCATGCTCCAGTTGCGCGCGCGAGGCGCTGATATCAATCGACTGCGCCAAGGTGTTGCGCAATTGCGTTTCGGCCTGGGCGATTTCCGTGCGCGAGGCCAAGCCCACGTTATAGCGGTTGGTGGTCAGCTTGAGTGAGCGATCAAAGCTTTTGGCCGTGTTATCCAGCAGCAGCTTTTGCGAGTCCAGAATCCTGAGCTGAAAATAGGTTTGTGCCAGCGTAGACTGGACCGAGAGCTTGGCCGCTGCCAGGTCGGCGGCCGTGGCTTCGGCATTGGTTTCGCCGGCGATCACGCTGTTACGTATCCTGCCCCACAAGTCCATCTCCCAACTGGCATTGAGGCCAATGCTGTAATCACTGCGCACGCCAGTGGTATTGGTGGTCTCTCCGCGGGTGGCGCCTGCCTGCCCGTTGAGTGCGGGCAATTGCGGCGAGTGGCTCGCCCGCGCCAGTGCCAGCCCTTGCCGATAATTGGCCTCCGCAATCAGGATGGTGTAGTTGGCTTGATTGGCTTGCGTGAGTAAGGCAGTCAGCTGGGGATCGTTGTAACGTTCCCACCAGGCCGCAGACAGTTCTGGTGAACCAGGCTCGGCCACTTTCCAGCCTGCAGGCGGCGGTTCTTTGTATTGTGCCGGTATCTCGACGCGCGGGCGTACATAGTCTTGCCAGACACTGCATCCTTGTATCATCAGGCCCGCCATGGCCAGCACCCACATTTTGACTATGTTCATACCGTTTGATTCTTCAAAGAATTTGAGTTTAACGAGAGGCCGAAACGCTGGCTGAGCCAACGCCCCGCATCATCCAGATACAGATAAACCACGGGCGTGGTGACCAGCGTCAGCACTTGCCCTACCAGCAGGCCACCGACAATGGAGATGCCCAGCGGCTGACGGATTTCAGCACCATCGCCGACGCCCAGCAACAAGGGCACCGCCCCCAGCACCGCCGCCAGGGTGGTCATTAAAATGGGCCGCAAGCGTTGCAGGCAGGCCTGGGTGACGGCGGCTTCGGCAGAGAGCGCGTGTTCACGCCGCAAATGAATCGCCGCATCAATCATGATGATGGCGTTTTTCATGACAATGCCCACCAGGAGCACAATGCCTATCATAGCGATAATGGTCAACTCGCTGTCAAACCATAACAGGGCCAGCAAGGCGCCTATGCCCGCCGAGGGCAGGGTGGAGAGGATGGTCAGCGGATGGATCAGGCTTTCGTACAGCATGCCCAGCACGATGTAGATCGCGATCACGGCGGTCAGGATCAGCCACGGCTGGCTATCCATGGAATCCTGAAACGCTTTGGCTTTACCGGCAAAGGTGCCATGGATGCTCTCTGGCGGCGCCAGCGCGGCAAAGGTCGATTCGATGGCCTGGCTGGCGGCATCCAGCGCATAGCCTTGGGCCAGGTTAAACGAGATCGTGGCGGCGGCAAACTGCCCCTGGTGATTGACCGCCAGCGGCGTATTCACCGGTTGCCAGTGGGCAAAGCTGGCCAGCGGAATGCGCTGGTTTTTCAGGCTGGTCAGGTAGATATTCTGCAAGGACTCCGGCCCCTGCGCAAAGCGGGCCGCCACCGTCATCACCACATAGTATTGATTGAGCGGCTCGTAAATGGTGGAGACCAGCCGCTGGCCAAAGGCATCATTCAAGGCACTGTCAATCTGCTGCTGGGTGATGCCCAGGCGCGTGGCCGCATCGCGGTCCACCACCAGATTAATCTGCAAGCCCTTGTCTTGTGCATCACTGGAGACGTCAGTCAGTTGCGGCAGCTTGGCCATGGCATCTTTGAGTTTGGGAGCAAACTGGCGTAAATCGTCTACGCTGCTGGAGAGCAAGGTGTATTGGTATTCTGCCGAGCCCGGACGCAAGCCGATATTGAATTCCTGTTGTGGTCGCAACCGTAACGACGCGCCGGCCACGCGGTCCAGTTGCGGACGCAAGCGATCCACCACTTCTTGCGCGGAGGCCTGGCGTTCTGCGCGGGGTTTCAGCCGTGCATTGAGCATGCCGGTATTGGATTGCCCGCCGCCAAAGCCACCCGTGTATTCATAATAGGTATCGATATCGGGGTCGCGGGCGATGATCTGCATGAATTGGGCCACTTTTTCACGCATGGCCCAAAACGACAGATTCTGGTCGCCCTCGAAGTTGCCTTGCAAGCGGCCGGTATCTTGCAGCGGAAAAAAGCCCTTGGGCACCAGGGTATACAGATAAAGGTTGCTGCCGATGGCCACGGTGAAGAGCAGCAGAATCAGGCGCCTGTGGTCCAGGCTCCAGCGCAGCACACGCTGATACACCGACGCAGGCCAGGGCTGGTCCTGCGTGGCGGGAGCGGGACTCGTATGGTCAGCGCCGCCTGCCTTTGCGCCAAGCTTTGATGCCTGCGGCCGCAGTAGTTTGGAGGAGAGGACGGGTGTCAGTGTCAGCGACACCAGCAATGAAATGATGACCGCACTGGCCAGCGTGATTGAAAACTCGCGGAACATGCGCCCGACCACACCGTCCATGAACAGCAGCGGGATAAATGCCGCAATCAGTGCCAGACTCATGGCGATAATGGTAAATGACACCTCGTGCACTGCCCGCAGCGCCGCCTGCAAGGGGCTCAGGCCATGTTCAATGTGCCGGGCCGTATTTTCGACCACGACAATCGCATCATCCACCACAAAGCCGGTGGCAATAATAAGCGCCATCAAGGTCAGGTTATTGAGGCTGAAACCGCACAGGTAAATCACGGCCAGCGTCCCCAGCAAGGACACCGGAATGGCGATGCTGGGAATCAGCGCCGCGCGCCCGCTTTTTAAAAACACAAAGGTCACCACGATCACCAATCCAATCGAAATCAGCAGGCTGTGTTCGACTTCTTCTAACGATTTGCGGACGATGGTGCTGCGGTCTATGAGCACTTCCATTGCAATGCCAGGGGGCAACAAGGGCTGCAGCCTGGGCAGCAAGGCCTTGATGCCATCAACCGTGGCGACAATGTTGGCGCCCGGGATATTATTCACCGCGATGACCACGCCGGGCTTTTGCTTGACGCTACCGGCGCTGCGCAGCTCCTGCACCGAGTCTTTCACCTCGGCAATGTCGCGCAGCCTGACAGGGGCGGCATTGTGCCAGGCCACAATCAGGTCACGAAAATCGGCCGCCTGGCGGTTACTGTCGTTAACCTCCAGCTGCCAGCGTTTGCTGGCACTCTCGATAAAGCCTTTGGGTAAATGGGCGTTGGCATTGGCGATGGCCGTGCGGATCTGGTCCAGGCTAATGCCATATTGATTGGCAGTGAGCGGATTCACTTCTACCCTGACCGCCCGCAAGGCGCTGCCATTGACGTTGACCTGGCCCACGCCATCCACTTGCGAGATGCGCTGCCCGACCAAGCTGTAGGCCACATCGTACAGCTCGGACTGGCTGTAGCGGTCCGAGGTCAGCGCGATATGCATGATCATGGTCGGGCCACTCTTGCGCCAGGTTGGGTTGCTTTGCATGCCGGCTGGCAGCAAGGGGATGGCGGTATTGATGGCCGCTTGCACATCGCGTGCGGCACTGTCTGCATTGCGGTCCAGATCAAACTGCAAACTGACCCTGGTCTGGCCTTTGGTGCTGCTGGAGGTCATTTCGTTGAGGCCGGCAATATTGCCCAGCGAACGCTCCAGCGGCGAGGCAACGGCGGAAGCCATGGTTTCGGCGCTGGCGCCGGGCAGGCGCGCAAACACATCGATGCTGGGCATTTCCACTTGCGGCAGCGAGGCAATCGGCAGCGCCACATAAGCGGCTATGCCGGGCAAGGCAATGGCCAGTGCCAGCAAGGTGGTGGCCACGGGGCGGCGCAAAAACAGCGTGAGCCCACTCATGGGTTCGCCTCGCTGTGTGTGACTGCTTTGTGCTGACTAGGCTGGGCCAGGCGGTCAAACATCAGGTAGATGACTGGCGTAGTAAACAAGGTGAGCAACTGGCTCACTAACAGGCCGCCTATCATGGCAATGCCGAGCGGCGCACGCAATTCTGAGCCGGGGCCATCGCCGGTGACCAGCGGCACGGCACTTAACAGCGCCGCCAGTGTGGTCATCAGGATAGGCCGGAACCTGAGCAGGCAGGCTTCATAAATGGCTTCTTCAGGCGACTTGCCATGATGGCGCTCGGCCTCCAGTGCAAAATCAATCATCATGATGGCATTTTTTTGCACAATGCCGATCAGCAGGATAATGCCGATGATGGCAATCACGCTGAGCGGGTGTCCGGTCAGCATGAGGGCCAGCAAGGCGCCGACGCCCGCTGAAGGCAAGGTGGAGAGGATGGTCAGCGGGTGGATATAACTTTCATACAAAATCCCCAGCACGATATACATGGTGAGAATGGCGGCCAGCATTAAAAACAACTCGTTGCCGAGTGCAGCATTAAATGCCGCGGCTGCGCCCTGAAAACGGCTGATGATGGTGGCCGGGAATTGCATGCGCTGTTTGACTGCATCAATCGCTGCCACGGCATCCCCCAGGGCATAGCCATCGGCAAGGTTAAAGCCAATGGTGACCGAGGGTAACTGGTCTTCCCGGTTCACCACCAGCGCCGCCGGTTGCTCGCTGATGCGGGCGATACTCGCCAGCGGCACCTGGCGCCCGGTATTGCTGGTGACATAAACCTGATCCAGCACCTGCAAGCCCGAGGCCGAGGACGGTTGCGACTCAAGAATCACGCGATACTGATTGGCCTGGGTGAAAATGGTACTGATCATGCGCTGGCCAAAGGCGCTATAGAGCGCATTGTCCACATCCGCCATGGTAATGCCCAGCCGCCCGGCACTGTCGCGGTCCACGGTCACGGCGGCGCGCAGGCCGTCGCTGTGCAGGTTATGCGTGACGGTGGTCAGTTGCGGCAGCTTGCGCAGTGCTTGCATAAAGCCGGGGAGCGCGCTTTGCAAGGCCTGCGGATCGGTGCTGGTCAGCAGGTATTGATACTGGGTCTGGCTGACACGGTCTGACAACGTCAGGTCTTGCACCGGTTGCATAAACAGCTTGAGCGGGGCGGTGGCCTCCAGGCGAGATTGCAAGCGGGTAATGACCTCGCTGGCGCTGGCCTGGCGTTGCGGGTAGGGCTTGAGGTTGATCAGCATGCGGCCACTGTTATGCGTGGTGTTGACCCCATCCACGCCTACCACTGAAGAAATACTTTCTACATCGGCATCCTGCAAAATGGCTTCTACCACGGCTTGCTGCTTGTGGCTGATCACGCTGAAAGCATCCGAACCGTTGGCCTCGGTGATCACCTGGATAAAGCCGGTATCCTGGGTCGGGAACAGGCCTTTGGGGATGCTGATCACCAGCGTGACTGTCAGCACCAGCGAGGCGGCGGCAAGCAGCAATACCAGCGGCTGGTGCCGCAAGGCAACCTGCAGTCCTCTGCCGTAATAGGCAATGATGCGGTCTATGAGGTTAGTCTGGTTTGCGACAGGGGCTTTGGCCGGTTTGAGCAAGCGCGCGCACAGCATGGGCGTCAGGGTGAGCGAGACTACCGCCGAAATCAGGATGGCGACCGCCAGTGTGACGGCAAACTCCCGGAACAAGCGGCCAATCACATCGCCCATAAACAGCAAGGGGATCAGCACCGCAATCAGTGAAAAGGTCAGCGAGATAATGGTAAAACCGATCTGGCGGGCGCCCTTGATGGCGGCATTCATCGGCGTCTCGCCTTCTTCAATATGGCGCGCGATATTCTCAATCATGACAATGGCATCATCGACCACAAAGCCGGTGGCAATGGTCAGCGCCATCAGGGTGAGGTTGTTGATGCTAAAGCCCGCCGCATACATGATGCTAAACGTGCCCACCAGCGACAACGGCACAGTCAAACTGGGGATGACGGTGCCCGCCGCCGTGCGCAAAAACAGGAAGATCACCATCACCACCAGGGCAATGGCCAGCATGAGCTCAAACTGCACATCTTCAAGCGCACTGCGGATGGTATGCGTGCGGTTAGTGAGTTCGCTGACGCTGACATCGGCCGGCAAGCCCGCCGTCAGGCCGGGCAGGCGCTCGCGAATCTGCTCGACCACCTCAATCACATTGGCGCCGGGCTGGCGGCGGATATTGACCAGAATGGCGGGCGTTTGATTGGCCCAGGCAGAGATATACAAGTCTTCTTGTGCCTCTTTCACCTCAGCCACATCCCGCAGGCGCACGGGCCGGTCACCGGTGTTGGCAATAATCAGGTTACGGTATTCCTCTGCTGACCGCAGTTGGCTGTTGGCATCGAGCTCATAGGCCAGCAAGGGGCCATCAATATTGCCTTTGGCCTGGTTGGAGTTGGCGCTGTCTATGATGGTGCGCAGCGTATTCATGCCCAGCCCGTAGGCCGCCAGCACGGGCTGATTCACCTGAATGCGGATCGCCGGTTTTTGCCCACCATCCACACTGACCAGGCCCACGCCACTCACCTGCGCAATTTTTTGCGCCATGCGTGTATCCACCAGGTCGCGTAACTTGGGCAATGGCAGGCTCTGCGAAGTCACGGCCAGCGTCAGCACCGGGGCATCGGCCGGGTTCACCTTGTTATAGATGGGCGGGGAGGGTAAATCCGCAGGCAAAAAGGTACTGGCCGCGTTCATGGCCGCCTGAACTGACTGGACGGCAACATCGAGGCTGTTTTTCAGGCTGAACTGCAAGGTAATGACTGAAACGCCGCCAGAGCTGGCAGAGGACATATGTGCCAGGCCAGCCATAGCGCCAAATTGACGCTCCAGCGGTGAGGTCACATTCATCGCCATCACCTCGGCACTGGCGCCGGGGTAGAGCGTGACCACCTGAATCACCGGGTAATCAACCTGCGGCAAGGCAGCTTTTGGCAACAAGGTATACGCCAGCAGGCCCGCCAGCAGAATGGCGACCATCAATAACGAGGTCGCCACCGGTCTTAAAATAAACAGCCGTGAAGGGTTCATCATCGTCAGGCGTGCCGCTTATGCCCCGGCTGCCGCGCGACGTCTATGCTTGGATGCTTGTCCGTCAGCACTACCATTGGCCGGCGCTGGGTCCGCCTGCTCAGCCGGATCCAGCGCGTGATTCGGGTCCTTGACCCGCACTTTGGCGTCTTGCTTGAGTTTATCAATGCCGCTGCTCACCACCCGGTCACCCGGCTGCAAGCCCTTGGTAATGGCTGCGATTTCCGCGTCGGTATGCCCCACCGTCACCGCTTGCAACACCACTTTTTCGCCGTTGGTATCGGGCACAATTTTATACACAAAAGCGCCGTCCGGCCCTTGCTGCAAGGCATTGATCGGGATCACGCTGGCATGCGGAATCGTCTCGCTAAACAGTTTCACATTCACAAACTGGTTAGGAAACAGATGGTCGTCCTCGTTGGCAAAGGCCGCCTTGAGCTTAAGTGTGCCCGAAGTCGTATCAATCTGGTTATCAATACTCTCCAGCACCCCGCTGGCCAACCGCCGCGTATTGCCTTTGTCCCAAGCTTCTACCTTGAGTTTGTGCAAGCCAGCGCTTGACTGGCTTTGTGCCACCAGGCGCGTGATGCGGTCTTCCGGCAGCGTAAACACCACATGGATAGGATGAATCGCATTGATCACCGCAATCGGGCTGGTGGTGTCGATATTGTTGCCGCTATCGACCTGACGCAAGCCAATGCGGCCACTGATCGGCGCGGTGATGTTGGTAAAACTGAGCTGTAACCTGGCGTTTTCCACCGAGGCTTTGTCGGCCTGCACCGTGCCCTGATATTGCTGCACCAGCGAGGCTTGTGAGTCTACTTGTTGTGAGGCAATCGAGTCTTGCGCTTGCAGAGTTTTATAGCGCTCCAAATCAATCTGGCTATTTTTGAGCAAGGCCTGGTTGCGCACTGCCTGCCCCTGAATCTGCCCCAGCGCCGTTTCAAACGGACGCGGATCAATCTTCGCCAATAACTGCCCTTGCTTGACCAGCTGACCTTCCTGAAAAGCCACTTGAATCAATTGCCCGGCCACGCGGCTGGTCACCGTCACCACCGCAGACGGAATCGCCGTCCCCAGCGCCGTATGTGTCACCGGAATATCGGCAACCGTCACCGTGGCCGCTGTCACTGGCGTGGGCTTGTCTCCCCCTGGGCCATGATGGCCGCCGTGTCCGCGACCATGCCCTTGCTCAGCTTGCGCCTCGGCCTGGGGCACCTCAGCCCCTTGCTCGGTACGCGGATGTTTCCAGAACCAGATCGCCAATCCCAGGGCAATCAGTCCTATTGCAGTGTTCAATAGCGCTTTTTTATTAGACATAGCCGACTCAATGTGCTTGCTCAACGTTGAAAATACAAACATCTCTTCATGCGGTCAATCATTCACCCCCGCGACTTGCATTTTATCGCGCCCATCCCCCGATTCTGGTTTTCCAGAAAAAGAAAATTCCAAATCGCAAACGGGAGGAGTTTGTAATTGGGGTGGGGCTCACTGTGATATCTGTTTACAGGGCGTAACCTTGCATCACCGCATTGAGTGCTGCATTTGCTAGGCAGCTAATCTAACAATTGGTGCGATTATTGTGCAAAAGATTTTGTCACGAAATGTATCAACCCCTGATTCAACGCGGGGGATTGAAGCGGGCGTAGTCAGGGGGTTAGACGGCGACGACAAGTCAGGAAAAAGTAATTTTGCGGGCTAGCTTCTGCTAGAAGCTCAAAGACGATTGCAACGGCGCATCTGTTGCAGACTCAGCGACCATCACCCGCACCGTGTCTCCTTGCTGCAGCCACCCACCGTTTAAAACCCGAGCCGTGACCCCGCCATGACCACGCATGGCGTTGTAACCGCCTGTCCCCAGCACCTGCTCCATACGTGAGCATGGCTCACAAGGGCCAGTCACCTCCAGCACCACTTCACCTATCAATAGATGCAAGGGCTGATCTTTAAACAGCGATTTAGCCGCCAGCAGATTGAGCCCGGAGACAATCAGGTTGCGCCTGAGCACCGCCGGATCCACCTGCGCCCGACCAGTCAGTGCCGCAATCACTGGTAAATGCTCGGCTTGCAGCAAGGTTACTTGCCGTTTGCTACCATTCGCTTGTGATGACGCGCGCAAGCTTGCTCTATCCCCTTGCAATCCACGGTTTGCTATCGCTAAGGCTTGATTGGGTGACAAACAAGGCTGGCCGCGATCTGGACGAAGGTAAATGTTTTCCAGTCGACCGTGTTGGCTAAAGTGCTGGGTTAAGTCACGCAGGGTGGCGGTTTGCATTGATTGAGTCTTAAAAATAAGCGGCGATTCATCAATTGGGGCGCTGGGAAAACACAATTGATTTTGTTTGCGTATCGCCTAGAACGATTATATCGAGTTTGAATAGCGATTCATGCAACCCATGTTCAAACTTTTTATCTGCAGGCGATGATCCGCTTTAAGAACAAAAAGTATCAATATCCAGCAGCATTGTATTTCCATGCTAAGGGGTATAGTATTTGGAATAGACAGACCTGTCTTGCATTGATTCTTTTTAAAACATGACGGCATATAACAGTGCGCTTGGAGTGTCATATGAATGATGTTGCAGATGTAGTCCAAACCTTTCATGGTGGTTGTCCGCATGATTGTCCTGATACTTGCGCGATGCAGTTTCATGTCAAAAACGGCGAGCTGATTTCAGTTTCAGGTAACCCTGATCATCCGATGACGCGAGGCGGGTTATGCGTCAAATTAAAAGATTACGAAAAGCGGCATTATCACCCCAACCGCCTGCTGTATCCCATGAAGCGGGTAGGGCCCAAAGGCACGAATCAGTTTGAGCGCATCACCTGGGATGAGGCCCTGGATACGATTGTGGATCGATGGCAAGCACTGATCAATCATGAAGGCCCTCGCGCGATATTGCCAGTCAGTTATCTGGGTAACCAGGGGCTGGTGCATGGACTCAATGGCGGGGATGCCTTTTTCAACCGGCTGGGCGCCACCGTTTGTGAAAGAACCTTTTGTGGCGAAGGCTCTTGCACTGCCTGGTTACTCACGGTCGGGCCAACCGCCGGCGTGGACCCCGAAAGCTTTATCCATGCCAATTTCATCGTCATCTGGGCGTGTAACTCGGTCTCCACCAACCTGCATCACTGGCACATTATTAAAGACGCCCAAAAACGAGGCGCGAAAGTCGTCGTGGTGGATTCGTTCGCTTCCAAAACCGCAAAAGAAGCCGATTGGCATATTGCCCCCAAACCAGGGACCGATGGCGCGCTGGCGATGGCCATGATGCACGTGATCATTGCAGAAGACTTGGTTGACCATGACTATGTTGAGAAATATACCGTCGGCTATGCCGAGCTGGCGGAAAGAGCTAAACCCTGCACGCCGGAATGGGCAGCTAACATCACAGGCATCCCCGCCGACCAGATTCGCCTGTTTGCACGCGAATATGCGACCACGCCGCCAGCCGCAATCCGCATTGGCGTCGCGCTGGAACGCAGTTATGGCGGCAGTCAGGCGATACGCGCTGTCACCTCATTGCCCGCCCTGATTGGAGCCTGGCGACACGTTGGCGGCGGTGCGCTGCAATTCCCAGTCTGGGAGCATCCTTACAAGTTTGATGTGATTTGCAGGCCGGACTTGATCCCTGAAGGTACGCCGGTGGTGAATATCCTGCAATTAGGCAGAGCGCTGCTTGGCGAAACGCCGCTAGAGGTGCCGATTAAATCGATCATGGTGTGGAATACCAACCCAGTCACCCAATCGCCCGAAACTGACAAGGTCATCGAAGGGCTCAAGCGCGAAGACCTGTTTACCATCGTTGCCGATCACTTCATTTCAGATACGGCGTCGTATGCAGATATTGTCTTGCCCGCAGCCATGGGGGCAGAGCAGGAAGACATGATCTTATCCTGGGGCCATTTATACCTCACCTACAACACCAAATGCATAGAGCCCCCCGGCGAGGCCTTACCCAACAATGAAATATTCCGGCGCTTAGCCCAGCGTTTGGGATTCGAAGAAGACAATTTCAAATGGAGCGACAGCGAATGTCTTGAAAACTATGTAGATTGGAGTTCACCCGCTTGCAAAGGCATAGACCTCAACTACATGCGTGAGCACGGGTTTGCAAGACTGAATGTCGGCACCAAAGACGACCGCGCCCCACATCGCGAGGGCAATTTCCCCACCCCAACCGGTAAATGCATGTTCATGGTCGAAGGCGCCAAGAATTTTGTCGCCGGCCCTTTCAGGCAGATGTATGACGGTTTTCAGCCAGGCGAAGACTTAGACCCATTGCCAGCCTATGTGCCAAGTCGCGAAGCTCCTGATACCAACGCAGCGCTGGCGGCCAGGTTTCCTTTAAACATCATCTCCCCCAAAAGCCATGGCTTTATTAATTCTTCCTACGCGAATATGGAATCCAAAATTCGTGTGCAAGGCGAGCAATACCTGATGATCAACCCGGTAGATGCACTCGCACGCGATGTGCAGGATGGCATGATGGTCAAAACCTATAACGAAAGAGGCGCTTTTGAAGCGGTCGCCCGGGTCACCACAGACGTGAACCCCGGCATCGTGGTTGCCACGTTGGGCTATTGGCGCCAACTCAACAAGGGGACTGTTAACTGTATTAGTTCTGCCGAGTATGGTGACATGGGTCACTCAAATACGTTTAGTGACAATCTGGTGGAAGTCGAGCTTGTTTGAGAGTTTGGTTGAAAAACAGGAACAGGGTTTGGTTCGACATGTTCATTTCACAACCCAATTTACTATTTAATGGGTTGGGAATTACGCATCATTTTGCTACAAATAAGGAGTATTTTTTGACAAGTTTTTGGATTTTTAGGAGTTCAATCTAAACAATTGAGCTCAAATCTCACTCACTCTGCCCATAGTCGCGCGTTTTGAACCCTTGGTAGCCAACCATAGGCTGACTGATACGTGGTGAGGGAAGCTCTAGTGAGAGCGTTGATCGTTATTTATGATGATCTAGGAAGATATCTATAGGTTGATATTGTTTTTAGTTCCTATGCCGCCAATAACTGAGTCAATAATTTTGGATAAAGGGCTTTCCCAACTTTGTTAGAAAGAAAGCATGCGCTGATTAAACTAGTAAACTCTTGAGATGGTTCTAGATATTTTTTTAGTTGTATTATTAGTTGCTCTGCCTTGCCTTTGCTTATTTTACAGTCATTGTGTGTGGCTCTTTTAGCATTAGTAGCGTATTCACTAATCATGCTCTCTATAGCAACCCAAAGCTCTTTGCGGCGGTCACATAACTCAGTGTTATCAAGTCCATAGCGTTTTATTGAAAACTCGATACGCCGCTTATCCCATTCACATAGATCGACAGCTGGTTCAGGGCATGGCTCTGGTTGACCAAGTGCATTAAAACTAATTAGCTCAGCGTCACCTTGGTTTACGGGGTCAAGAAACAAGGGTGACTCTCGTGTTATGGCAACATCTGGATCACAAACCGCCATAGCTGGTTCACGCAATGGAAAGTAAGTACCTTTTTTAACATTAGGCATTGGTTTAGACACTCTGTAGTTTTCGATATCAAATGCTAACCACCAATAACCGTCATGACACTTTTTCCAGTCTTCATCACGCGCACAACTTTTAGGGCGGAAGTGCTCTAATTGAGGGTACTCAGCAACAAATCTTGCTTCGGTGTACCAACACTTTCCATCTGATAATTTTTTTAAATAATTTAATAAATCATCATTACGCCAATGACTTTTGTTCCGATGAATAATAGCTCTACGCTTTTTGGGATTTGTTTCTAGCTTCATTTCCGCCAGAATTTCGTTTGACTTGTTCAGCCACGCTTCGAGCTCTTCTTTTTTTGACTCTCTTAAAGGGATATATTTCATACGACTAATTCTTTACCTTGCCGTCAATAATGTTTTGCAGAAGCTCATCTGATAAAGCTTCAAGACTAGCGATATCCTCAGGACTAAAGTCTCGCTTATTCATGATTTCATTACGGGCTAATGCCTGCGAGAACTGATTAAAGTAGGGATGTGGAAAACTATGTGCTATCCCGAGGCTTTCTAACTCTTTTGTTAGGCGCGCCAAATCTGCAACCATTTGTTCTGTTTTATTTTTTATGCCCAGCAACTTATAACGCATTGTTAAACGGTCTTCAACACTAGGTGGTAGCACTGAGCGTAAGCCAAATATCTCAGATTGAAGCAAGCCATCGACACCCATGCCAATTGGGTCTTCATCTGGCATATCGGCAGTTATCGTATGAATTCCCTCATTATCATATCGGTTTAGCAAACGCACTTGCTCACGTTTTAGGCTGCCAATCATTAAAGGATTATGAGTCGCTATTAATAGTTGAGATGAATGATCGACCACCTGATTTTCCAACAAACTTAAGTATTCATAAGTCCACGCAGGATTTAAGTGCGTATCAGGTTCATCTAATAAAAATAGACTTTCTTCACCTTTGGTGAAATGCAACAATCCTAGCACCGTCAGTAGCTGTTGCTCACCCTCAGATAATTGGTCAAATCGGATTAACCCTGCTTTGCTATGATCAACTGTAACGCGAACCTCATCGACTAAATCACACAGATGTAAACCTTCTAAATGCGCAAAAAAGTGTGTTTCATCTTCACCTGGATACATCAACTCTTTCAAAGTTGATTTATCTTTAATGTAAAGATATAAACGCTCTTGTTCTTCAGTGCGATCACGAAAGTCTTTTGGAACCGTCTCTTCATTACGAATTGGCCCAATGGCATGTCGCCATAGTCGGTCGGTAAAGGTTTGGAACGCGCCCTTGGCATACCAAAACAAAGGGTCTCCTTCTTCTAAATCTTGCTTACTTGGCTTGCTAGAACTTCGCCAAAAGGGCTTGTGCATCACAAAAAGTGCAGATTCAAAGTCTTTGATTTTTAAAAAGCTTAATAAAAATTCTTTAATTTTAGGATTTTCATCCATTAAAAAGAAAGCCAACAATACAAGCTGGCTATAATCTTTACGGCAGTAAAACATGCGTCGTAATGGAATATTGTCACTTATTCCACCACTTTTCCATTTTTTGTATAGCGCTTTAGTCGGCTTGTCAAAAAGTTTCTCAAGACGACGGTTCCATCCAGAGTAATAGGCAAATACATGTTTAGGTAAATAAATATCGGTTTGTTCTTCAAAGGAAATTGACGATATTTTTTGGGTATTAACAATAATCTTTTGCTTGGGTCTGCTTTCTGGGTCGTTAGTAATCTCTATAATATATCCGCGAATTTTATATGCTAATTCATAATAAAAGTCTGAAGCATCACCACCCTCAAGATCACGAAAAATCTCGACTAGCGCCTCAATTAAGTTGGATTTTCCAGCGCCATTACGGCCTATTACTACACTTGTTTGCGACTGCTGGTCGGGCGTAAACGTAAACTCATTGAGATTGCCATAACTTTTTATATAAAGGCGCTGTATCCGCATGTAAGCACTAACCTTTCTTTTAATTATTATCTAAGCCCAAGACTTTTAATTTACGTTGAGATGCATCTGGTGAGGTTTTATCATCAATAATGTTACCAGCCAGCATTTCTTGTTTGAGCTTTGCATAAAAGTCATCGATATCAAGCTCGGTTTTATTCCATAACAACTTGGCATCTGCCTCTCCACCTAAGTGTTTTAACTGATCAAGTAAGTAGTTTTCTGGCGCATCGCTTAATTTCATAGTGAGGTTATTACCTTTACTTTTAGTGGCATTTTTATCGTTTCTGTTTGTTGTAGCCTTACGTTTTGGCTTACTCTCCGTCAAATGTTTACGTTCTGCTTCAATGCGTTTTAACAACTCAGCGGCTGGTTCATCATTTGGTTCTTGCGGCACCAGCTCTCCGCGAAAAGCTTTGGCTAATAAGGATTGAGTCAAGCGGTCAATCCGTTTTTTTGCTTCGGTATATTGTTTTTCAACACTGTCAGCAAGTGCAAATAGTGATCCGACACGGCGGACAATTTCATTTTGTTCATTAATTGGTGGAAGAGGTATTGGAAAATTTTTAAACATAGGAATATCAATTCGCAGCCGTGTTGCTCCGAACGCTAGCTCCCTAAGCATGTTTTTACAGTTAGGCGAATTAAAGAAGAACTTCAGATATTCAGTGTACGCAACAGATTCATCAACATCCATTTTGATAACATCAGGAGTTACCATCGCAGCGCCGAAATCCTGAGGATAAATGCAAGCTTCGCCAGGAGGATCGCCTAGCTTTGTAACTAACAGTTCACCACCATGTACTGAATAATCTTGATGCAGCTTTTTCCAAACATCGGGGTCCATATAGTTTGGTTTATTCTGATTAAAACCACTTTCCTTTACATGCCGTAAGAAGATGATAGGGACACCTTGATCACGAAAGTCTTTAGCTTTGAATATGGTACCAAAAGGCCCAGCACAAATTGCCGTAGACTTACCTTTCGCAAGTTTAAAGTTTGGAATCCATGCCCAGTTGTCAGGTAAGGTTTGTAATTGAAGGTTTACGTCCCACCCTTTTTTTGCTCTAACTTTGAGCTTTCCCATTTTTTGAGAGAATGACCATTCTACGAGTTCACAGATGCTTTCGGTCACATTCTGGGCTCTCCATTCCCTCGTCAATTCACCCGATGTGGCCGCAGCGAGTACCGATTGGCGGAAGCGTTTAAGTAGACTGGGGATTTTTTCCAGCCGCGTTTGGGCGTCATCAACTTTAGCTAGCAGGCTGTCGAGTTTATTGGCGATGCGAATTTGTTCATTCAGTGGTGCCAAGGGCACTTCATATGCCTTTAAAACTGTCTGGCTAATATTTTGTTGCGCCCCACCTTTTCCCAATGAAAGTAAGTGCTTTCTTCTACTCATCAAGAAATAAAATAAATAATTTCTACTTACAATTTGATTATCAACAACACAGCTAGCTATTGCTTGATTCGTTGCACACTCAACACCCGCGATACCTAATTTACCAATCGAACCGTACATAGCTATTAATAATGTACCTTCTTTCAAAAGCTTGGCAGAGCTATTAACTAGACCTGATTCAGTTATTGTATTTTTTGAACTTGTTACCAAACCGTCATTTAAATCGCCTATTACAAGCCAAGGAATGGGACCATCATAATAGTCTTTGATTGTCCGTTTGGGTGTGCCGCCACTACTCCATAAACCAACTTTTTCAAGCGTGGAATAAACCCAGCTACTTGGAGACTCATTCACAGAACCACCTCATCAGCATCTTCTTCCGCAGTACCTAGTTCGACCAAAATCGCTTTCAGCTCTAGCATGGCTCCTGCCAACTCCTCCATCGCCTGGTTAATCAACACATCGGGTTCAGGCAGGTTGGCACTATCCTCCACACTATCATCACGTATCCACACTAAATCGAGTGAGTCATCTTTTGCACGTATTTCGTCCCTCGTGAAGCGACGTAAGCGGCAAGTGTCAACGTTGCCAATTTCACTACCAGCAATGTGTTGCTGGATAAAGGCGTCCCTTGCTGCTTCATCTACTTGAGTTAAATCACCGCCTACTGCGTTATAAAACTCTTCAAAGTATTTTTCAGTAAACCCAGTTCTTTTACCAAACTGTGGCATATTGGCACGCATGTCATACACCCACACATTTTGAGTGTTACCTTTGTCTTTCTTTGTATCTGCTGGTTTATTAAAAAACAGTACATTGGTTTTAACGCCTGCTGCGTAAAAAATGCCAGTAGGCAAGCGCAGAATGGTGTGCAGATTACATTTCTCCATTAAGTCTTGGCGAATGACTTTGCCAGTACTGCCTTCAAACAGCACATTATCTGGCAACACGACTGCCGCACGACCGCCGGGTTTTAGCATGACGTGATATATCAAATGCAAAAACGCGAGTTGCTTATTGCTGGTGTAATGTACTAAATCATCACGAGTAGGAATTCCGCCGCCTTGCTTAGTGCCAAACGGGGGGTTAGCTAAAATTAAACTGGCAGCGGGCAGTGCCTTGCCTTCATTGCTTAATGTGTCGCCATAAATAATGCCTGGGTTTTGGTCATCAATCGCTAGGTCGTGTAGCATTAGATTCATCATGGCTAGGCGACGGGTATCTGGCACGAGCTCCATGCCGTAAAAGGTGCGGTGTTGGTATTTGTCGTAGGCTTTTTCATCTAAGGCACGCACATTGTTATGCGCATTAAGATAATGATGGGCACTTATTAAAAAGCCCCCAGTACCTGCGGTTGGGTCGACAATCACATCTTCTAGCGTAGGTTTCATTAATTCGACCATGGCGTTAATGAGTACGCGTGGGGTAAAGTATTGGCCTGCGCCTGATTTTTTCTCAGTGGCGTTAATTTCTAACAGGCCTTCATACATATCACCCAAACCTTCTTGTTTGGCGGCATACCAATCAAGCTTATCAATTTCAGTCACTAGTTTATCTAGCGTGGCTGGTTTGCGTATTACTGTGCTTGCGTTGTTAAAAATTGCTTGGGTGAGTAATGAGCCATGGGTACCGAGATCGACGAGCATTTTTTTGTATGCTTCTAGACGGGAGGCGGCATTTAGCTTTTGGAGATCATCCCAACGGCAACCTTCAGGAATATTGGGCGATTTACGTACTTCATTTTCTTTTAATTCACGTGTTTTTTCTTGTTCTGTTCGGCCATCTTCGGTGTCTGTTTCTTTGGCCATTTTTAAAAATACAAGAAAGGTCAGCTCGTTGATGTATTCGTGATAAGTTACACCGTCATCTCTTAACAGATTACAAAGGTTCCAAAGCTTGGCGACGAGGTCTTGAGTACTCATGAGATTTTTACTACTTTCTATTTATTTTAGTTATGTGGGGTACGTTAGTTTTAATTCCACATTGCTTGGTTAAACTGTTCTAATACCTCAGTAACAGGTTTTTCAAACAGTTTATTTGCACGCTTAATGCCGCCTTGGTGTTGAAAAACACCTTGGCTTAAAGCTGCTTCATCCACAATGGTGGTGGCTTTCATCTGTTCTGCAATCAGTGTTAGCCAATCACGCTGTGGGGTTTTCCAAGGTTGGCTATTCATAATCTTTTCTAGGGCTTTATCTACACGTTGCTCCCATGGTATTAACGCCTCGCCCAATGCTGCTTGACGTATAAAGCCTATAATGCGAGCGGCGATTTCTTCTTGCTTAATTTCTTTCCAAGCTGTTTGCAGGTCTTTTTCTCGGAAGTGATTCAAATCTAACTCAACCGCTAAGGCTTTCAAACTTTGTCGGGTTAAGGCCCATGGTTTATTGATTACGGTTTGAATGGCGATCAAACGATTGCTATTGGCATTTACAAAGTCTTTAAATGCATTCAAATAGTCTTCTGGCTTTTGGCCTTCTCCGTAGCCTGTGGTGATCTGCGTAACTTGATCTTCACCATCGTGAATTACCACCTGTGATTTAAAGCTGCTATTGCCCGTGGCTTTTTGGTCTAATATCTCTGCAAGGCTAGGGTTATTGGTAAACCATTCAGCCACTTGTTCTAATGACATGGCTTTAAGTGTTTTGGCAAAATCGGATGGTGATTGGCCAACTATGGTTTCAAATTTTGAAGCTTGTTCGTCAGTTAAAAAGTTCTTTTTAACTTGCAACTTGGCAAGAAACTGTCTTTTAGCGAGTTCTTGTAAATCTGGCGCATGGCTTTGCATCATTTCGGTGGCAAGTTCGCTAAAGCTAATATCAACATTGGTTACCACAGGTTTCATTGTGTTAACCGCTTCTAATTGCTTGTAAATATCTACAGCATCGTAAATTCGGAAAGGGCCTTTGCCTATCTCTGGGCATAAACGTGTGGCTCTACCAAGCATTTGTTCAAATAAAATCCGGCTATTAACTCTGCGCAAAAAGACGAGATTACAGATTTTAGGGACATCTACACCCGTGGTTAGCAAATCAACCGTAACAGCGATATTCGGTAAACGATCATTTTTAAAGCTACGAATTTTTGCCAGTGGCTTGTCACTTGTCCCAGTGATTTTTTGTACAGTGTCGTCTTCAACTTCACCATGATAATTCTCAATGGCGGCTTTAAGTGCTTCGACAACTTCATCCGCATGTTTATCGGTCACACAAAACACCAGCGTTTTAGCTTCTGAGTATGGATTAATCGAATCACTCTCGATTAGCCATTTGCTGACCACTGCGGTGAACTCAGGCGCTATGACTTTACGGTTAAAGTCAGCAACATCAAAATTCAACTCGTCTGGAGTATTATATGTTTCGATACTATTTTTTTCGGCATCATAAACTTTTACTTCTTGGTTTACTTGATATTTGATGCCCTGTTCGGCCAGTTTGGTATGAATGCGAATCGGGGGCAAGTGGTCGTTTAGATATCCATCAACAACGGCTTCTGTATAGCTATAAGTAAAAACTGGTGGGCCAAAAATTTCTGTAGTGTGTAATGCTGGGGTGGCTGTTAATCCAATCTTGAATGCGTCGAAATACTCAATAACGCTTCGATATTTAGATTGATAGTCCTTTTGATCTCTAAATAATATTTCAATATCACTCAATTGTTGATCGAGTAAATATCCACGGTGACATTCATCAACAACAATACAATCATATTGACCAACTCCTGGCTTGTTGTCTCTATCGTCTGGATAAAGTAAGCGTTTGACTAGCCCTTGTACTGTTGCAATATGCACTTTTGTGCCATCGTCTGGGATTGGTTTTACTGATTTATTCTGCGCTATACCCATAACTTCGAAGGTATCCGCGAAAGTGTTGAGATTTTCTAAGCGAACTTCTGAAAAGTCATCTGTTGCTTGTATGCCGAGTGCTGAGCGATCAACAAGAAACAGGATTCGGCGAAAACGCTCGGATTTAAGCAGTCGATAAATCATGGCAATGGCGGTTTTGGTTTTACCTGTGCCTGTGGCCATGGCTAGTAGTGCTGTTTGTTTTCCGTCCTTGATACTATTTTCTACAGCTTTAATTGCATCAATTTGGTAATCACGCAGGGTTAAGTTGTAATCAAACGCCATTTCATCCAACTCAGCTTGTGCCTTCTGAGGTGTTTGGCGAAGATAGGTTTTAATTTCTTGTGGGGTATACCAGCCTTTAAGGGCTTTACGGCGGTTAGCGTTATCCCTTATATCTAAAAACCAAATGCCACTCTCTTGCTCTAGCTGTTTTAGATACGGACGGCCATTCGTTGCAAAAGTCAGTGGCACTTTAAAATCACCGTATGTGGTTTCAATAGTTAAGCAATTCTGCGCTTGCAACCCTTTGGCGTAACGTTTGGCTTGATCGATACTGCTATAAATATTTTTTGCATTTTTCTTTGCTTCAACCACCGCTACTGGGGTTAGTCCTATAAAGAGGACGTAATCTGCAGGGCCAGAATCTGTTGGCCATTCAGCAATAGCGCGGTTTTTATTGGGAATAGGGCGAGCACCGTTAGCATGTTTTAGATTTACGCTGTCAGCTTCCCAGCCAGCTTCAATTAATTGTTGGTCAATCAAAACACGTGTTTCAGCTTCATTAAGTTGTAGTGTTGATTTTTCTACGTAACTAATTTTTGCGGCTTGTTGTTGTTTCTCTAACCCATTGAAAAGAGAGAAATAAGCTATATTAGCCGCATCCATCTTAGCTCTGTATTCAGCTAGCTTTTCTTCATGTTGTATGGCTAATTCTTCCCAAACTTTACTTTCGCTGGCCATTTGCTCGGCGCGTTGTTTCTCTGCTTGCGCTTTATCCGCTTCTAGTTGTTTAAGTTGATCAGCAAGTGCCAGACGTTCTTCGGCTGATTTATTTTTCTTTTGAAGTTCAAGTATTGCCTCTTCAAGCTGACGTACTGTTTCTGAAGGATCAACTGGCTTTACAAAGTTTGTTTTTTTGAAGCCAGCGGCTTTGTCTCCACCAAAAGTTATATGAAACCACTGACACAGAGCATGCCCTACTTGCAATGCATTCAGCGCATCTCGATGGCTTGAGCTTGTTATATCGTGAGCAGCAGAGTTTCCTAATTTTCTTAATGTATGAAATGCGTCTTTGATTTGGGTATCAAGTCTGAGTGTGTAATCAAGATTTCTTAAAAGATCAACTTGTTTAATCTCACTTCCTGATTCAACTCCAACGCGTGAGGCTATTGTTTTGGCAAGCTCTTCACCTAACTGACGCATTTTGATTAGCGTTGTATTAGGGTCCGGCGAAAAGCACATCTCTGCTGTTTCTACCAAACGCACTAAAAGCTCATCATGATGTTTTAGAAAAGAAAAGTTATTGCTGGCCATTTTTATCCGGTCTTGTTTTAATAATTTGGCTAAATTTTTACATTAAATTTATGATTTTCTTAAGGTTTTATTTGATCAGAAATCATAGTTTATTAACTTTAACTCATCTGTTAATTGGAGATCAAGTTTGCAATCGGGAGTAATTAGTTTACTAATGGATAGCTAATTAATTGGCAATTCAGCCCAATGAATTTATTTGGACACTGATGGGTTGCCAACAAAGAAAGACACGCACTCCTGGCGATGTCTGCATACACAGCTGCAGAGGCATCTGAAATTATGGCTGCTGCAATGTCCAATGAAGTTAGGTTTATTGCTAGGATGCTACTAAACTACAAAATTGGGATATGGACTGGTGGGGCAATTGAAGTGCACGTAGGGATTGGAAAAAATGACTCTGAAAGAGTGGCGTTTGTGAACACTGCGACTTTGGAAGGTAATTTGAATCATGCTGCTACCCCACAAGAATTAGTCAACTTGGCTAATTGGATTTGAATTTAGCAGGTGAAATGTTAAAAAAGGCCAAGGTTTAAACCTTGGCCTTTTTTATTGTTCAATATGGGCAACGACCCATGACGTAATGCGCCAACTCAACACGAAATATGCTTAATTTTTGTCAAAAAAACACTAGAAATTAGGGGTATTTTCTCTTAATTTAGCACCATTTTAGCACCAGTTACATGGTGTTTTATGGCACCAGATGGTCTAAGTCTTTGATTTGTATGGTGCGCCCGGCGGGAGTCGAACCCACGACCCTTGGCTTCGGAAACCAATACTCTATCCAGCTGAGCTACGGGCGCAATCCTGCCATTATAGCAAATTAAGTGCGGCTGGCTTCGCTTGTCGCCGCTCAATTTTTAGGTGTGTTTGATTCAAAGCGTTTCTCGTTGTTACTTAAACTTGATCTTTTTGATCAAGTTAGTTTCGCCTCTGTAGTAATAGGCTTCGTATGAGATTTTCTTCAGAGAGTAGACTTTTTCAATGACAATCTTGTCAGCGCCTATATTCTGCGCGTTTACATGGGCTTGTCTTGGCGCGTCCAGCGCTGTGAATGGAATAATTCTTTCAAATTCAAAGCCTTCGCCGTATTTGAACTCAATGGTGTAGATTAAATCATCCCAGTTTAGCGTGGCGTCATAGCCCTTGGAGACGCGGACGATGTGTACGTTGGGGTCGTGTGCTTCTTGAATGCGGATGATGGCACTGTTGAGCAAGACGACGCCTGACAAGACCATGGCACCGTAGCCGACTTTGCTGAAGAGGCTGATGGAGATTTTAGGTAGCACGTATTTCATCAGGTAGGTGGCTGCGACGGCGGCAATGGCAACAAGCAAGCCGATGGTGAGTGCTTTTAGCGTAAATAATCCGAAATAGGCATATAGGCCCAGTTTGACGATGTGCAGAAAAATCTCATTGGCTGCGCGGGTGGCGATGATTTCTTCTTTGCTGAGCCCGTATCTGAGGTAAACACCATTGAACAAGACGCCGACTGCGCCGGTGAGGGCGGAGATAAAGCCTGCGAGAAAACCGATGAATTTAAGAAAGTGGTTGGATAGCGCGGGTTTGTCTGCACTGGGGGCGGCGGTTTTTTTGAAGAGGTAGGGCAGGTTGCAGACCAGAAAAATGGCCATGCACAGCTCGATGTACATCGGGGCCAGGTAGCTGAGTAGCCAGGCGCCGACGATCACCCCCAGTAAGGCGAGGGGCAGAAAGTGCCTGACGATACGCCAGTTAATGTGCTGGAAGAACAAATAGAGCTTGGTCAGTGAACTCACTGAGGTGCCTACCGATAGCGCCGCTGGCACCTGAGACGCCGGGAGCACGTGGCCCAGAATGGGGATCAGTAACAGGCCTGCTCCGCCGCCGCAAACCATACTGATTGCAAACGCGATGAAGGCAATGAGGAAAACATTTAAATAAATCATGTGGGGCAGGGTAGGCGTTATGTTTGTGGTTGCATTTGAAACGCTTAAATCATAGCCCAAATGCCTGGGCTTTTAGTAAGCATCTATAAAAAAGCGGCAGTCGTTTGGCGGGCAGGGGGTTGGCGCTCACCTTGCCTTGACTCGGGGAGCGTACTAAAGGTTGCAATAATCGTGTCATAGAGCGTGACTATGCTTGGCTGATAAATCTAAACATATGAGGATATAGCACGATGAAAGCCATGATTTTAGCTGCGGGGAAGGGCACTCGCGTTCGGCCACTGACTTATGATTTACCCAAGCCGATGATTCCGGTGCTGGGCAAGCCAGTGATGGCTTATCTGGTGGAGCACCTGGCATTGCATGGGGTGGCGGATATTATGGTCAATGTCAGTTATCTGCACAAAAAGATTCAGGATTACTTTGAGGATGGTCATCGTTTTGGCGTGAATATCGGCTACTCGTTTGAGGGGGATATTGTGGATGGCCAGGTGGTGCCGCATGCAGTGGGCTCAGCCGGTGGCATGCGCAAGATTCAGGACTTTAGCGGCTTTTTTGATGAAACCACGATTGTGTTGTGCGGGGATGCGATTATTGACCTGGACATTACGCGTGCGGTGAAAGAGCACAAGGAAAAAGGCGCACTGGCGAGCTTGGTGACCATGCAGGTGCCCATGGACAAGGTGTCTGGCTATGGTGTGGTGGTGACCAACAATGAAGGGCGCATTATCTCGTTTCAGGAGAAGCCTAGCCAGCTGGAGGCGCGCTCTAACTGGGCGAGTACCGGCATTTATATTTTTGAGCCGGAGGTGCTGGACTTGATCCCTTCTGGCAGCGAGTTTGATATTGGCTCGGACTTGTTTCCTTTATTGGTGCAAAAAGGGTTGCCGTTTTACGCGATCCAGCATCCGTTTAACTGGATTGATATTGGCGTAGTGACCGATTACTGGCTGGTGATGCAGCAAATGATGCAAGGCTTCTTCCCGTCGATGCCGATTCCGGGCAAGCAGGTGAAACCGGGTGTGTGGGTGGGCCTCAATGTGCATATTGACTGGGAGCACACGCAGATTGAGGGGCCGGTATACATTGGTTCTGGTAGCCGGATTGATAAAAATACCCGCATTGTTGGCCCAACCTGGATTAACTCGGGTTGCCATATCCAGCGCGACAGTACGGTGATCCGCTCCATTTTGTTTGATTACACCCGCATTGCGCAGGGCTATGAAATTGTTGAGCGCATCGTCTGTGGCGAGTATTGCGTAGACCGTAATGGCCGCATGGTGCATATGGATGATGACAGTTGCGACATTATCTGGACTGATGCACGGGAAAAAGTGGTGTATCCGCAAAACTACGCTTATGCGAGGTTGTAATTTCAGCGCGGTTTGATTTTACATGACTAGTCCGTTTTCATTTGATTGACATTTAACTGTCAAGGATTTGTCATGCATGATGCCTATGCTTTTCTCACTTTTTGAGGAGAGTATACACATGAAAAAAATGACTTTAATGATTGGCTTGCTAGTGAGCAGCATGGGCGTGGCTGAGGCTGCAACCAGTTATCAGATTAGCAAAGAATGGACCTTTAGCCATAGTGGGAGTGGTTATTTGTCTGAAATTCCGGCATTTGATGCCATGACCAATACTTTATGGGTCGCAGGCGTCAAAGGCGTAGATGTTTTGAATGCGGCTACAGGCAGCCTGGTGCAGCATATTGACACCAGTAGCTTCGGTAACATCAATAGCGTCAGCATCAGCAATGGCATGGCGGCATTTGCCATCGAAAACAGTGCACGTACTCAACCGGGGATTGTGCAGTTATATAACACCACAACCAGAAGCCTTGCATCTGGAACTAACACATTTACGGTCGGTGCATTGCCAGATATGCTGACTTTTACGCCGGATGGCAGCAAGATTTTGGTTGCCAATGAAGGGACGCCAGATGTGTATGGCACACGTAAAGGCAGCACGGTGCCACGCGTATTCAATCCGGCAGCCAATGATCCAGTCGGTAGCGTGACTATTATTGATGTAACCAAGCGTAGCGTGGCTGCCACTGCGACCTTGTCTGGAGTGCCTACTTCAGGTAGCCATATTCGCAATAATACTGGCATGGATTATGAGCCTGAGTATATTGCGGTCAGTGCAGATGGCAGCAAGGCTTACGTGACCCTTCAAGAGGCGAATGCCATCGGCATTTTGGACATGAACACCAATTCATTTACCCAGGTGGTTGGCTTGGGTGCCAAAGACTTCAGCCTGCCGGGCAACAGCATAGACCCGCTTAACAATGGTAGCGTTAATTTTATTAGCGCCAACGTAAAAGGGTTGTACATGCCTGACGGGATCGCGACTTACAACGTTGCTGGCAAGGACTACTTGGTGACTGCGAACGAAGGTGATTTCCGTGAGGATGACGGTGATCGTTCTAATGCCAGTTCATTAGGCGCGACTGGGGATTTGGCCAATATCCGAGTATCAAACACCGATTCATCTGCGGGCGATCTGTACGCCGCGGGCGCGCGTTCTTTCAGCATCCGTAATGCCGATGGTAGTCTGGTTTATGACAGTGGCGATATCCTTGATAAAGAAGCTTTTGCACGTGGGATTTATGATGACGCCCGTAGCCGCGACAAAGGGGTTGAGCCAGAAGGTGTGGACTTGTTTACCCTGGGTGGCCGTACCATCGCTGCTATCGGTTTGGAGCGAACCCTGAAAGGGGCCGTAGCGCTGTTTGATATCACTGATCCTACCAAAGTCAGCTTTATTGATATGATTGTCTCAGACGGCGACAAAGCGCCAGAAGGCTTGGTTGCGTTTGAAAAAGCCGGACAGATTTTCCTGGCGTTCTCGAATGAAAGCTCTAACACCACTTCCTTGTTCAAGGTCAGTGCTGTCCCTGAACCCGGCTCCGCAGCGATGCTGGGGATGGGGTTGCTCTCATTGGCGATGTTGCGTCGTCGACAAAAGTAGTACGGTTTTATCTGTGCGAATGTCAGCCGGGTCTGGGAATCAGCCCGGCTGTTTGTTTTGCATGGCAGTAAATACCGGTGCGCGTTTCCTGTCTGGCGGTTCTGCGCTATAATCACGTGGAAAATTTTTCTAACGCAACGGGATGCAGATATGTCGGGTTACAATCAGAGTTCAAGCATTAAAGAGTTAATTATTGCCATTCCAGGCGCCATTATTGCTTTCACATTGCTGGTTTCGCTGCTGGCATATCTTTTTGGCGTGTTTGGTGCCGAAAAAGCGGCCCCAAGCAAAGAAGCGGCTGAAGCAGCAGAGCAAAAAGTGCTCGCCAATATTGCCCCGGTTGCGACAGTGGCCGTGGCTGAAGCAGGTGGCGCGCACGTTGAAAAGAGTGGTGAAGAGATTGTTAAAGGCGTGTGTATCGCTTGCCACGGTGTGGGTGCCTTGGGTGCGCCAAAAATCGGTAATGCCGGTGACTGGGGTCCACGTATTGCACAAGGCTATGAAACCTTGGTAAAACATGCCATCGAAGGGATTCGTAGCATGCCAGCGCGCGGCGGTAATGCAGAATTGACTGACCACGAAGTCGCGGATGCGGTGGCCTATATGGCGAATCAGGCAGGGGCCAAATTTGATCCTGCCAGCTTGAAAAAATAAACAGCATTATTGCGATAAGCCGCTTGAATCTCAAGCGGCTTTTTTATTGGTCAGGGCGCTTCTACACCTTCAAATCGCTCAGCCAGGCAAGGCGCGAATGAAAAAATTTGATGCTGCATATAGTTGATATGGCAGGAGAAATTTCTTTGTGTGCAATGCCGTATCGCGACGGAAGTTGAGTGTGTAGCAGTGCCCGTAAATCGATTTCAGATAGGTGCATAGCCATGGCGAGATACGCAATTGGTGACCTGCAAGGTTGCTATCATTCTTTTATGCAGTTGCTGGCAAAGCTAAACTTTGCGCCTGGGCGCGACCAGTTGTGGCTGGTTGGCGATTTGATCAACCGCGGCACGGGATCACTACCGGTATTGCGCTGGTTATATGCGCATCGCGAGCATATCAAGGTGGTGCTGGGTAACCATGATTTGCATGCCATTGCCGTCGCACACGCCGTGCGGCCACCGCATCGCTTTGACACTTTAGCGCCTTTATTGGCAGCCGAGGATGGCGAAGCGTTATTACACTGGTTGCGGCATCAACCATTGATGGTGCTGGAAGACGACTATGCCATGATACATGCCGGCTTGTATCCGCAGTGGTTGTTGCCGCAAGCGAGGGCGCTGGCTGCCGAGGTTGAGGCGGTGTTGCAATCGCCCGACTATCTGGGCTTTTTGCAACAGATGTATGGTAATCAGCCTGCCGCCTGGCACGCGGACTTGACCGGCATGGACCGCTTGCGGGCGATTACCAATGCGCTGACCCGCATGCGTGTGGTGGATGCGGCCGGCGCGATGGAGTTCGCGTTTAAAGGCGAACTGTCTGAGCTACCGGCCGGGTATCTGCCCTGGTTTCAGGCGGCCGGTCGCCAGTCCGCCCAGGCCAAGCAGCCCATCCTGTGTGGGCACTGGTCAGCGTTGGGCCTTTATCAAGCGCATGGCGTGATCGCGCTGGACACCGGTTGTTTATGGGGGCGAGAACTGACGGCATACGCCCTGGACACTGGCGAGGCGACGCAGGTGGCGCTGGATCCGCGTGATCAGCCGCCCGGCCTGGGTGGCGATTAGTCCGGGGCTGGGGGTGGAACTCTGGTGGGTGATCCTGGCCGCTTTTGGGGCGGGCGTGGTGGATGCCATGGTGGGCGGCGGTGGGCTGGTGACCGTCCCCGCTTTGCTAACCAGCTTTCCGAATACCGCGCCGGTGCTGTTGCTTGGCACCAATAAGTGTTCCAGTGTGTTTGGCACCAGTGTTGCCGCATGGCGCTATAGTCGGCATGTGCGTCTGGATTGGGCCTGGTTAGTCCCTGCAATGCTGGCTGCATTTTTAGGCGCCTGCCTGGGGGCATGGACCTTGACCTGGGTCGCGCCAGATTTTTTGCGCAAGCTATTGCCAGCGGTGTTGTTGCTGGTGTTGGTTTATACGCTCAAGTTTCCGCAGTTTGGGGTCGAACAGGGTGCCCGGGGCCACAGTGTGCGGCAGCGATGGATGATTGCGTTGGCCATTGGGAGCAGCATCGGCTGGTATGACGGTTTCTTTGGACCAGGCACCGGCAGCTTTTTTATTTTTATGCTGGTGCGTTTTCTCGGCCAGGATTTTTTGCATGCTTCTGCCTCTGCCAAAGTGTTAAACGCCAGTACCAATCTGGCAACGTTAGCGGTGCTGGGCTGGAGCGGTGCAGTCTGGTGGCAACTGGGCTTGGCCATGGCGGCCGCCAATATCGCGGGCAGCCTGCTAGGGAGTGCATTGGCGTTAAAGCATGGAACCACGCTGGTGCGCCGGGTGTTTGTGGCAGTTGTGACGCTTTTGCTGCTTAAAACGGCCTGGCAGGCATATGTCTAACGATGGGCTGAGCTATCACGGTCAGGCTTGCTTTTGCACCGCTGGTTCGCTGACGGTTTCAGGCACGGTCGCCCAGGGTAAGCGCGCCATGATTTCATTTCTTGCCTGGCTGGCCAGCGTTTGCCGGTCTAGCAGGCGCGCCTCTATCGGCGCACAAAAATGCAAATGCACTTTGGGTGACTGCATGTTCAGAAAAGACAGCATGGATTCGATCATGCTGGTTTCGCCGGCATACGCTGCTGCCAGGTTAGGGCTGCCGTCAGGCATGGGATAGTGGATCGCAATCGGGATCACCGTCGCCTCTGCATCAATCGCGGCCTGAATCAGGCTACTTTTAAACGGTAATACTTGCTGTCCATCGGTGGTGGTGCCTTCGGGAAACACGCACAGATTGTCCCCCAGTTTCATCGCCTGCGTGACTACTTTCAGCACGCGTGCCGCATCACGTTGGCGTGTCCGGTTAATAAAAATGGTGCCAGACTTTTTGACCAGATAGCCAAACACTGGCCAATCCTTGATTTCGACTTTTGCGACAAAACGCACTGGAATCAGGCTGTTCAAGGCATGGATATCTGACCAGGAAATATGGTTGGCAACAAACAGCACATGCTTGGACTGCGGCGCCGGGCGTACGCCGCTCACCGATAACTGCAGGTTAAAACAGCGCAATAGTTTGGCACACCACCAGCGAATCAACTGCTCGCGGCCACGACGGCCACACACAGGCAACACGAGCGTTGCCAATGTGAGTCCGGTGAGTGTGTGGAGAAAAATGCGGGCGGTGCGCCAGCAGAAGGTAAGAAAATTTGTTTTTGGCAAGTTATTTCAAGAAATGCGCAGCATATCTGGGATTGATTCTGGATAAAGGTAACAATACCAGCATATCGGCTGTATTAAAAGCCGGATCCCAGGCAGGTTCGCCACAAATATAAGCCCCCAGGCGCAAATAGCCTTTCACCAATGGTGGGCAGGTCACTTCGAGTGACTGATCCAGGGCCTCGATCGGCAATGGATGGTGCGGAAACACACGATATTCCGCGGGAGAGAGATAGTCTTCTCGCAGGCTGTTGAACAGCGAGGCAGCGGTGTGGCCGCCATCGTGCATGGAAATGCTGGCGCAACCGATCATGTATTCATACTGGCGGGCCATCATGTATTTGGCCAGGCCTGCCCACAACATGGTGATGGTGCCACCGGTGCGATAATCGGCATGCACACAGGCACGGCCCACTTCTACCATCCGGTCAGACAAGGGAGCCAGACGGCTCAAATCAAACTCTCCGGCAGAGTAGTAACCGCCTGCCAGCATGGCCTGCATCGGGTTCAGGATGCGGTAAGTGCCCACCACTTGCTGCGTGGCATCATCGCGGACCAGCAAGTGATCGCAAAAGGCATCGAAGCCGTCTACATCAAGGCCATTCTGGCTCTTGATCTGCGCGCCCATTTCTTCAGCAAACACCTGATAGCGCAAGCGTTGCGCTTCCATGATTTCTTCTGCGGTTGTTGCCAGAGCAACACTCAGCGTTGAGTTGACTTTACGGTTGTTCTCGGTAGTTGGCTGAACTTCGGCTTGATATAGGCCATGTTCCTGCAAATTGCGTTCTAACATCACGCGACTCCTTGGTTGAGGTTTAGGGTGATATTAGAAGTGTCACATGAATGATTGGTGACGTTCACATGACAATTCTGTGACGTTGACTATGGTGGCGGACATGCCCCATGCACTAATAAAAAGAGCAGCCAAGGCTGCTCTTTTTAATCACCACACCCCAGAAGGTGATGGTTGCTATGCGGCGCTTAACGCCAGCTTCTGTTAGTGGGAAACGCGTGAGGTGCCGCCGTTTTCAACGATGCGTACACGGTCGCCCGCATTAAACTGTTCGTCCGCTTCCTGCACGATGGCCACCAGGCCGCCGCCATCCAGTTTGACGGTGATTTCCAGTGCGTTTTTGCGGGTGACGGCTTCTTCGGCGGCTGAACCAGCCAGGCCACCGGCGACGGCACCAATGACAGCTGCAATCGCGCTGCCGCGACCACCGCCCACTGAGCTGCCAGCAATCCCACCAATTGCCCCCCCTGCGATCGTGCCGACGGGGGACTTGGTGCCTTCAAGTTTGACGGCACGCACGCTTTCCACTACCCCGGTTTTCACCGTTTGTGCTCTGCGTGCTTCATCACGCGAATACACACTACCAGAGTTAGAGCTCGCGCACGCGGCCAGAATGCCGGTGACCAATACGACAGCAAGCCATTGCAATACACGTGTTTTCATTTTTTTCTCCAATATTGAACAAGCTTCTTTTAATGGGTAGCCTGGCCCAGACTAGGATCCTCTTTCAGGGCATCCTGTACCAGGGCGTGACTGTAAATGTTTTCAATCTCGGCACGGCTCGGCTGATGATTCTGCCCGCCACGGCTCGCAATCTTGATCGCGCCCATGGTAGACGCCAGCCGGCCACAGGCTTTCCAGTCCCAGCCACGCACAATGCCATACAACAGGCCAGCACGGTAAGCATCGCCACATCCTGTTGGGTCTACGACCTTATCTGCTCTAACGCACGGAATGTCATGGCGTTGACCGTCAGCATAAATATGCGAGCCCTCGCTACCCAGGGTCACAATCAAGGCTTTGACCTTGGCCGCCAGTTGTTCCAGACTGAGCCCTGTTTTGTCTTGGATGACTTGTGACTCGTAATCGTTCACTGCCAGATAGTCAGCCATTTCAATAAAGTGCATGAGCTCTTCGCCATTAAACATCGGCAAGCCCTGGCCCGGATCAAACATGAAGGGGATCCCGGCCTCATGGCACTCTTTTGCGTGCTGGAACATGGCATCGCGACCATCCGGGGCAATGATGGCCAAGGCGATATCTTTGGCGTCGTTCACGCTGTTGGTATGCGCATATTGCATGGCCCCGGGGTGAAACGCGGTAATCTGGTTATCATCCATGTCGGTGGTGATAAATGCTTGAGCAGTGTAGGTGCCGGCAATCGCCTTGATGTGCTGCGTATCAATATGATGCTGGTTCAGCCATGCCTCATAGGGGGCAAAGTCATCCCCGGTTGTCGCCATGATCTGCGGCTGGCCTTCGAGCAATTGCAGGTTGTAGGCAATATTGCCCGCGGTGCCGCCAAATTCGCGGCGCATTTCAGGGACCAGAAATGCCACGCTCAGTTTATGAATTTTGTCTGCCAGAATATGATTTTTAAACTGGTCAGGGAACACCATGATGGTGTCGTAGGCGAGTGAGCCGCAAATAAGAATTTTCATGAAGTGAATACGGGGTTGGATAAAAGTAGGGCTATTATTGCTGTGCGCCAGCAGTGTGGCAAGTGTTACGAGCGGCTAAGAGTGGTCAGGACTGCTTGATGGCCAGATCAATCAGCGTTTTGGCGGCCTTTTTGGCAGACTTGATCGCGCCTGAGCCGCGTTTGATTTGCTCGGCCTGTACGGCACCTTCAAATAGAATGGAGAGTTGCAGCGCCAGGCCTTCGGCATCTTTGATATTGGCTTCTTGTGCCAGCTTGGTAATAAATTGCCTGAATTCACGGGACTGTTGCGAAGACAGCTGATGAATCCGGTTTTCTTCATTGGGGAATTCGGCGGAAGCCTTGATAAAAGCGATCCCGGTGAACGAGGGGGAAGTCACCCACTCTTCAATAAATTCAAACAGTTTTTGGATTTTTTCATTTGGGCTGCCACCAAGACCGCCCAGTTTTTCATTCATCCAGTCCTGAAAGTCCTGATGGCTCTGTTGCAACACGGCCAGAATCAGTTCTTCCTTGTTTTCAAAATACTTATAAAGCGTCATTTTGGTGGTGCCTGCGACAGCCACAATCGTGTCTACCCCCGTGGAATTAATGCCACGCGTCTGGAACAGATCCGTCGATACCTGCAAAATTTTTTGCTTGAGCGCATTCATGCCTAAAATTATAACACCCTATACAAGTTTGTATACCCCCAGAACTTTCAGCCAGGGAACAAATCCTATTGTTTGACTTTGCTTGCCGTGTTAAATATACTATACCGTATAGTATACATTTATGGTCAATTTATTTACAATGTACTTCATCTACAACAAGGAGAAAATCATGCGTCAATTATTATTAGCTAGCCTGTTCGCCCTCTCAAGCACGGCATTTGCGGCCGAGCCACTGTATGTCGTTAAATCTGTGGAGCTGAATCAGCCGGTAGACGTGGTCTGGAAAAAAGTCTCTGACTTTGGCGATTTGGGTGCCTGGCATCCAGCCGTTGCCAAAACCGAGATCGTTTCGGGTAAAAATAACAGCGTGGGCGCTAAACGCGTGCTGACGCTCAAGGATGGCGGCAAAGTGAATGAAACACTGACTGCTTACAATCCAAAACAGAAAAGCTATGGCTACAAAATCACTGATGGCGTGTTGCCTGTGAATGACTACGCATCCACCGTGAGTGTGCATAGCAATGGGGATGGCAAGTCTGTGGTGGTGTGGGAAAGTCATTTCTTGCCAAAAGCGCCTGCAGATGAAAAAGCAGCCTCTGACGCGATCAAAGGCGTTTACGATGGTGGTTTGAATCAGCTTAAAACCCTGTTCCAATAAATCAGCGTTTGCTTTAAAAAAAGCCGTCACGAGCAGTGGCGGCTTTTTTGTTGTGCAATGACGGCCTGTTTTATTGTCAGGCAGTCTACTGTCTGGAGTTGGCCATCAGTTTGGGCGTGTAATTGCACTGCACCTGATCAAGCAGCTGGTTGACCAGTACTTGTTCGTCGCGGTTGGTTGTGACGTGACCATTGATGATGTTTTCGATGTAAACGCTTTTCAAGCGTTCTGGCAGTTGAATCGCTTCGATCAGTCGGCAATCGCCATGTTTCATGGTTTCGAGGCGGCTGTAAATGGCTGCGGTTTCGGTGGGACTGGCCTCGAATGATAACGGGCGGGGCGGAGGCTGATGCACCGCTGCGGTCTGGAGGCTGGGCGCGGATTCGAGCTGCATATGCCAGTAATAACCGCCCACGACGCCACAGACCAAGGTGACCGCCACCACGCCATAGTTGCGGATGGCCAGCCAGTCGATTTGCAGTTTGGTTTGCTCGTCGATAAGTGCTTTTGCTGCCTGTTTTGCATGTTGCAGGGCACTGGATTGTCTGTGTGCCAGCTTTTCCTGACAGGCGCTGAGTGCCATGAAATAGAGCTGGTTAGCGAGCATATCAGGCAGGCGCGCGCCTGCCAGTTGTGCCTGTGTGCTCAGGTATGCCTGCAGTCGCCCAGGCTGGGTCGATGTTGTCGCGGGCGTGGTTTGCGCCTCTGCGAGCGGGCTGGAGAGCAAGTCATCCAGAATGATGAACAAGCCTAGCAGCTTGTGCGCGGCCTGCTTGCCGGACTTGTCCAGCATGGTTATCAGCCAATCTGATTGTAATAATGCGTGCAACATACCGGCTTAAAATGGCTTGACGACCACCAGAATCACCACGGCGAACAGGATCAGCACCGGGACTTCATTAAACCAGCGAAACCAGACATGACTACGCTTGTTTTGCTGCGCATGAAATTGTTTAAGCAGTTTGCCGCAATAGTGATGGTAGCCGATCAGCAGGATGACCAGGGTCAGTTTGGCATGCATCCAGCCGCCAGTGATGCCGTAACCCAGCCATAACCATAAGCCAAATACGAGCGCCAGCAGCATAAGGGGCTGCATGAAACGGTAAAGTTTTTGCGCCATGAGCAGCAAGCGCGCATAGGCGTGAGTTTCTGTTTCCATCGCCAGGTTGACGTAGATACGGGGCAGGTAAAACAGGCCGGCGAACCAACTGGTGACAAAAATAATATGTAGCGCTTTGACCCACAACATTTAGCTGGCTTTCTGATTCAGGAGTTTGCGTAATTCGGCAAAGTTAAGTTCGCCTATGGTTTTCTGGATGCGGTTGCCGTTGCCGTCAAAGATAAAGGTGGTCGGGGTCAGGTTGACATTACCAAACGCCTTGACCATTTCGCCGTAACCGTCATGCATGACGGCAAACGGCAGCGCTTTTTCCTGGGTGTAATTGAGCACTTGCGCAGGCGGGTCGTAGGGCATCGCCACGGCAATCACCACCAGGTTTTTGTCTTTGTATTGCTGGTAAGTGTGGATGAGGTCAGGCATCTCCTTGATGCAGCCAGAGCAGTCTGTTGCCCAGAAGTTGACCAGCACCGTTTTGCCGCGCAGGCTTTGCATGCTGATTTTCTGGCCATCCAGCGTGGTGAAGGTGACTTCTGGTGCCTGCGGTTTTTGCATGACAGCAAATACCAGGCCTGCGATGAGCGCCAATGCAACTATTGCTACGCCCCATGTTCTGAATATTGATTTCAACTTAGCCTCTTAAAAAACGGATGACTCAAAAATGCACGCTAAAAACCATAGGCCGTGTAACGTGTTTGTGCTGTATACGACATGGTATAATTGACTTTTGTTTTTGATAAATTATCAATGAACGCACCTGTCAACGCAGATTTGTTAAAGCGCAATTCTACCCCTCTCGCACGATTACGCGAAATTCCGTACAACTATACCTCCTTCTCTGACCGCGAAATCGTCATCCGGTTTCTCGGCGAAGAAATCTGGGAAATCCTTAATGTGCTGCGCGCCGAGCGTAAAACGGGCCGCAGTGCGCGCATGCTGTTTGAGGTGTTGGGCGATTTGTGGGTGGTGTCACGCAACCCTTATCTGCAAGATGACCTGCTGGAAAACCCCAAGCGTCGCAAGGCCTTGATCGAGGCGCTATATCATCGTATTGCTGCCATTCAAGAACGTAGCGGTGGCAATGAAAAAGTACAAAAACTGGTCTCTGCTGCGACCAAAGCGGTAGAGAAGTTTGCCGATGATTTCAAGCAAACGGCCGACTTACGCAAAAAAGCCCTGGCCAAACTGACCAAATACACTCGCAAAGACAATGTGCAGTTTGATGGCTTGGCGCGTGTCTCACATGTGACAGACGCGACCGACTGGCGCGTCGAATATCCATTTGTGGTGATCAACCCGGATACTGAAGCCGAGATCTCTTATCTGGTGCGCGCCTGTATCGAATTGGGTCTGACCATTATTCCACGTGGGGGCGGAACGGGTTACACGGGCGGCGCGGTACCGTTGACGCCATTGTCTGCAGTCATCAATACTGAGAAACTGGACCAACACTCAGGTGTGCAAATGCGCACCTTGCCCGGCGTCTCCCGTCAGGTGGCTACGATTGAGTGCGGCGCGGGTGTGGTGACCCGTCGCGCCATGGATGCGGCTACCGCCGCCGGTCTGGAATTCGCCTGCGACCCGACCTCTGCCGATGCCTGTTGCATTGGCGGTAACGTCGCCATGAACGCTGGTGGTAAAAAAGCCGTGCTGTGGGGGACGGCGCTGGATAACCTCGCCTCATGGCGCATGGTGACGCCAGATGCGACCTGGCTGGAAGTGGAGCGTCTGGATCACAACCTGGGCAAAATTCACGATATTGACATGGCGCGCTTTAAAATCAGCCGCTACGACATCGACCATAAAAACCTGCTGTCCGAGCCTGAAATTCTTGAAATTCCGGGACCGAGCTTCCGTAAGGTCGGCCTGGGTAAAGACGTGACCGACAAGTTCCTGTCCGGCTTGCCTGGTGTGCAAAAAGAGGGCTGTGACGGCCTGATTACCTCTGCCACCTTTATTTTGCACCGCATGCCCAAACATGTACGCACCATTGCGCTGGAGTTTTTTGGCAATGTGTCGCACGCCGTGCCCGCGATTGTCGAGATCAAGGATTATCTGGACGCTACTGCCAAGCAAGACCCGTCGGTGATCATGGCCGGTCTGGAGCACATGGATGAGCGTTATGTGAAAGCCGTCGGCTATGCGACCAAGGCCGCACGCCAGCAACGGCCAAAAATGGTGTTGTTGTGCGATATCGCGTCTGATGATGAAAACGCCGTCGGTGAAGTGGCTTCTGCCGTAGTGCGCATGTGTAATGCACGTAACGGTGAAGGCTTTATTGCCGTCTCGGCCGAGGCCCGTAAAAAATTCTGGCTGGACCGTTCACGCACGGCAGCAATTGCCCGCCATACCAACGCCTTCAAGATTAACGAAGACGTGGTGATTCCATTGCCGCGCCTGGGCGAGTACTCCGACGGTATTGAGCGCATCAATATCGAGCTGTCTATCAATAACAAGCTGCGTCTGGTGGATGCGCTGGAAGCCTTTGTCGCTGGCGACCTGCCTTTGCAACCGGATGAAGACGGCAACTCTGACCCTGAAGGGGTCAAATCCAAACAAAACATTGCCTTGCAGTTGTTGCGTGATGTGCGTGCCAAATGGCGCCTGATTTTGAATACCCTGGACGAGCCCGTGTCTGTGCTGGGCGAGATGGGCAAGGCCTATGCCCAATATGAAAACGTGTTCCGCGCCGTGCAGTCTTACGATTTGCGCGTTTCCTGGAAGCGTGAGCTCAAGCGGCCAATGGCGGATATTTTTGCTGGCCGTGAATACCAGAAGATTCTGGACAAGCTGGATGAGATTCAGAAAACCGTGTTGAAAAGCCGCGTGTTTATCGCGCTGCACATGCACGCTGGTGACGGTAACGTGCATACCAATATCCCGGTTAACTCTGACGACTACGGCATGATGCAAGACGCCCACGCCGCTGTTGCGCGCGTGATGGCCCTGGCACGTAGCCTCAATGGCGTGATTTCTGGCGAGCATGGGATCGGTATCACCAAGATGGAGTTCCTGGATCAGGCCACCATTGATACCTTTGCTGCTTACAAAGCCAAGGTAGATCCCGAAGGCCGTTTCAACAAAGGCAAACTCATGATGGGCTCCGGGCTGGAAAACGCCTATACCCCCAGCTTTGGTTTGCTCGAGCAAGAGTCCATCATCATGGAGCAGTCTGCCATAGGCGAGATTGCCGATGATATTTCTGACTGCTTGCGTTGCGGCAAGTGTAAGCCGGTGTGTTCTACCCACGTGCCACGCGCCAATTTGCTGTATTCCCCACGTAACAAGATTCTTGGCACTTCCTTGCTGATCGAGGCCTTCTTGTACGAAGAGCAAACCCGTCGTGGCATTTCGCTCAAGCACTTTGACGAGTTCAACGATGTGGCTGACCATTGTACGGTCTGCCACCGTTGTGAAAAACCTTGCCCGGTCAATATTGACTTTGGTGATGTGTCCGTCAAGATGCGTAACTTCCTGCGCGAACAAGGCAAGAAGAAATTCAACCCTGGCACGGCTGCGGGTATGCTGTATTTGAATGCCAAAGATCCGGCCACCATCAAGTTCTTGCGTGCAACCATGATAGGCATGGGCTACAAGGCGATTAATATTGCTAACAGCCTGGCCAAGAAGTTTGGCCTGCTCAAGGACAAAAAAGCACCACCGGCGACGGTGGGCAAGCCAGAGATCAAGGCGCAGGTGATTCACTTCATCAACCGGCCGATGCCGAAGAAAATGCAGTCCAAGACCTCACGTGCCATGCTGGGCGTGGAAGATGACACCATGATTCCGGTCATCCGCAACCCGCAAAAGGTGAATGAGGATTCGGAAGCCGTATTCTACTTCCCAGGCTGCGGCTCCGAGCGCCTGTTCTCTAACGTCGGCCTGGCGACTCAAGCCATGTTGTACGAGGTGGGCGCGATTACGGTCTTGCCGCCAGGCTACCTGTGCTGCGGTTACCCGCAAACAGCCTCAGGCAACCACGACAAGGGGCAGGAAATCACGGCGGACAACCGCGTGCTGTTCCACCGCGTCGCCAACACCCTGAACTACCTGGATATCAAGACTGTGATTGTGTCTTGCGGCACCTGTATGGATCAGTTGCAGAAATACGAGTTCGAGAAGATTTTCCCGGGCTGCCGTCTGCTCGACATCCACGAGTACCTGATGGAAAAAGACATGCGCCTGCAAAGCGTGACCGGTACGCGTTATATGTATCATGACCCATGCCACTCGCCGATGAAGACTTACAAGCCATTGGAAGTCACCAACAAGCTGATGGGCACCGAGGTGGCGTTGAACGACCGCTGCTGCGGTGAGTCAGGCACTTTTGCTGCGGCGCGTCCTGATATTGCCACCCAGGTTAAATTCCGCAAACAGGAAGAGCTGGAAAAAGGCATGGAGAAAATGGGCTTGACCGTGGGCGCCCCCGAGCAGCCAGTCAAAATCCTGACGTCTTGCCCAAGCTGCCTGCAAGGTCTGTCACGCTATGGTGATGACACTGGCATTGAAGCTGACTACATTGTGGTGGAAATGGCCAAGCACGTGCTGGGTGAAAACTGGATGGAAAATTACATCCAGAAGGCCAATAACGGTGGCATTGAGAAAGTATTGCTGTAAACCCACAAACCCCGCGTAAGCGGGGTTTGTTTAAGTGGCGGCGTATCGTGTCAGTGCAAAGGGTTTATGATTGTCGCGCTTTGACATAGACATAAATCCCTGCCCAAATCATGACCACTAAAATCACAGCAATCACGATAAAACTCATTAAACCGTAGTCAGTCGATAACAAATCAATCAAAATTTTCATGGGTTTCCTCCAGTAAGCGAATCATGTTGCACGCAATGAATCTGTAGAGGATTTTGAACCCTTATGACATCATGGTTTTTGATGTAACGCAAAAGTCATGTCAGCGACACCTGGTGACTGTATTGTCTGGCAGTCACTGCTGGCAAAATGCAACGATAGAGTTGGAAAATTAAAAGTTCAGGAATCAAACGGATGAATGTTTACTCGCTGCTTAAACCTCTGCTGTTTCAACTGGATGCAGAGCAAGCACACGATATTACTTTGCAATCGCTCAAACGTGCAGAAAAGCTCGGCCTGCTCACGCTCGCCGCCTGCCGTTTACCTGCACAACCGACGCAGGTCATGGGCCTCACGTTTCCCAACCCGGTCGGCCTGGCGGCCGGGCTGGATAAAAATGCCGCTGTGATTGACGGCATGGCCGCGCTAGGCTTTGGCTTTATTGAGGTGGGCACCGTCACGCCACGCCCGCAGCCTGGCAACCCCAAACCACGCTTGTTCCGTTTGCCACAAGCCGAGGCCATTATTAACCGCTTTGGCTTTAACAACCTCGGTGTCGATCAACTGATCCAGAATGTGAAGGCGTCCAAATTCAAAGGCATCCTGGGCATCAATATCGGCAAAAATTTCGATACGCCGAACGACCGTGCCGCTGAAGACTACCTGAGCTGCATGCGGAAGGTGTATAACTATGCCAGCTATATCACGGTAAATATTTCCTCACCCAACACCAAAAACCTGCGCGCCCTGCAAGAAAAAGAGGCGCTGGGCCAACTGCTCGCGACGCTCAAAGCCGAGCAAAAAATCCTCTCGCAACTGCATGGCAAATATGTCCCCGTTGTGCTCAAAATCGCCCCCGACTTAACCACCGAGCAAGTGCAAGAAATCGCTGAACTGCTCATGCAGCACCAAATGGACGGCGTGATTGCCACCAACACCACTTTGTCGCGCGATGCAGTGGCCGGTTTGCCAAACTCAGAAGAGGCGGGTGGGTTGTCAGGCGCACCGGTAAAAGCGGGTTCTACACGCGTGATTCAAACACTGGCGGCCAGTTTGCAAGGCAGCCTGCCGATTATCGGCGTCGGTGGTATTCTCAATGGCGACGATGCCAAAGAGAAAATAGCGGCCGGTGCCAGCCTGGTTCAACTCTACAGCGGACTCATCTATAAAGGCCCGCAACTGATTAAAGACTGCCGCAAAGCGCTGGGAAACTTTAACTAAATGATTGATTGGGCGAATTGCGGCGTTACGCGGTACGCGAAATCCTCACGTACTATCTGTACGCTCCGGTTTCTGTGTTCCGTGCGCCTTGCACTTCATCACACTCAATCACTTATTTAAAGCTCCCTTGTTATCAGGCGCTTCTATAAATTCAAATTGCTAAGCCAGACAAGGCGCGATTAAAAATTGTGACGCCACATATAGTTGATATGTCAGGAGAAATTTTTTATGAGCAACGCAGTATCGCGACGGAATTTTAGTTTATAGAAGTGCCCATCAGAATGAAGCCCATCCTTTATTCTTACCGCCGCTGCCCCTACGCCATGCGCGCCCGTATGGCGATCTGGGCGGCGAATATTCAGGTAGAAGTGCGCGAGATTTCATTGCGTGAAAAACCTGCACATTTGCTACAGATTTCCCCCAAAGGCACCGTGCCGGTATTGCAATTGCCTGACGGCACTGTGCTGGAGCAAAGTCTGGATATTATGCAGTGGGCACTTGCCCAGAACGATCCTCAAGGTTGGTTGAATGCAGACCACGATGCAGTGAACGCGCTGATAACTATCAATGATGGTGAGTTTAAACAAGCACTTGACCGCTATAAATACCCTGACCGTTACCACGAGCAAGCGCAACTGGTTTATCGTGAACAAGGTGAGCAGTTTTTGCAGAGGTTAGAAGCTGCATTAGAGCAGCATGACTATTTGCTTGGGGATAAACCTAGCATGGCCGATGTCGCCATATTTCCGTTTATCCGCCAGTTTGCAGCGGTTGATGCGGATTGGTTTGCCAGCAGCGCATATCCAAAATTGCGTGTCTGGTTAGAAGGGTGGTTGCAAAGCCCATTATTTGAAAAAGTGATGCAGAAGTTTCCAACTTACACACAGTAAATATTCCTGTTGAAATAATATTGTGTTAGAGTTTCCATGGAAAGGAATTTCTATGGTCGCGACCACACAAAATAACGTCCCCCAAGCCGATGCACAATCCGTGTTAACCAAAGCGGTAAGTCGCGCGGCTGAGCGTTTGCAGATTTCCAAAGCCTTGTTGGCAAGCATTCTTGGCCTGAGTCCTGCCACCATCACCCGCCTGTATAGTGGTGAATATGTCCTCGACCAAAAACGCAAAGAGTGGGATTTTGCTTTGCTATTTGTCCGAGCGTTCCGCTCGTTGGATTCCATTGTCAACAATGATGAAACCGCCCGTGTCTGGTTAAACAATCAAAACCTGGCGCTCAATGCGCGCCCCATCGACCTGATTAAACAAACTGAAGGCTTAGTTCGTGTCGTCCAATACCTGGACACCTCACGCGGTATCGTCTGAGGCTTTTGCTTGGGCATCATTGGCTTGGCGCATGGTCGAGGCGCAACATGTCGCCTCAACCATGAAGCTGGTCGATACTGAAGCCGAACAAACCCTGCTTGAAGCCTTGCTCGATAGCAATAAGCCACCTTTCGCCGCGGATACCGAGCATCTTGATTACTTGCTCTCCACACCATTCCGTTACCCCAGCCGCGCTGGAGGTTCACGCTTTCGCGGTCCAAATGACCCCGGCGTGTTTTATGCCGCAGAAACAGTTCGTACCGCCGCAGCTGAACTCGGCTATTGGCGCTGGCGCTTTCTCATAGATGCGCCTGCACTCAGCCGCATAGAGCCCGTGCCACACACCGCTTTTCAAGTGTCACTAGCCACACAAGCGATTGATTTAAGAAATCCACCGTTTAATCAAGACCCAGCATGGCAACACAAAACTAACTACCAGCCTACCCAAGCATTAGCAGTCACAGCAAGGGAGGTGAAGTTAGGCGCGATTATTTACACCTCTGTGAGAGACCCGCAACCAGCGTGGTGTATTGCAGTATTAACTCCGCAAGCGTTTAAAGAGAATACGCCTAGACCAGAAAAGCAGACTTGGTGGCTGGTTGTGAATACTCAAGAAGTGATTTGGCGTAGGGACTATGAATCATTTGCTTTTGACTCAGTATATTGGGAATAACCTTTGGATATTACTTAATTGTTAAAATTGGCTCATAATCGGTAACAGAGTTTTAATCTTCTGTTCTCTGGCAGAACCACTTGTAGTAAGTTGCAATTATCGGAATTGAGTAATTTTAATAATTATGTGAATTTAAAACGCTTAAGGATTTAGTTGTCTTGTCATTTAAAGCGCTAATTGAGGGAGCTCAAAGTGGGCACAACAAAAAAACAAATTTTAAGTGCTGATCAGGTTATTTGTGAAAACATAGCGCGCCTTGCTAACCAACGAGACTTATTATCACAAAACGTTTTATCCCAGCTTCGAAATCTAATCGAAGGGATCGTAGTATTTCTCCATGAAAATTCAATGGTTGTAGAGTTCCGATATGATAAGGTTGAACCTGCAATTGCCTTCGTTAAGAGCAGAGCAAAAGTCAACTTTCTAGCCAAATTTCATAAACTAATTCAAAAAAGTGCTTCGCACTTCACTCTTGATGGAGATGCGTCCGAGCGATTGATGCTCAAATACTATGAGTATCTTTTTAGAACACGTAGCTTATTAAAGCAAAATCATGGTGTTGAAATACTCACCAATCTTGAAGACTTTCCTCTTGATCTTGATCCATCCCTCAAAGAGTATCACGAAAAAATTGCTGCTCGCATTGAGGCGGTGCGTTTAAGAAAACCAGAGAAAAGTAACAGCTCTCGTTACTACATACACAAGGTGCGCCCATTTTTTGTTAAAGGCAGTATTTATTACGAAGTAACTTTTTATCGTGCTGCAAATAATGTGAGCAAATTTGACCGTATCATCGCTTTTACGGATATTGATCTTACAGATAAATATGCGGCAATGTTGACTCTAAATTCGGACTCTATTCAAGTGCTAGAGCAGGCGATGCCGATTACCATTATTCGAAAATGGGAAGTTTCAATCCGGCCATGTGAATTCAATAACTTTGCACGTCTTTTTGGCCTATTAACAAAGGTAGAAAGTTCTTCAAGAGAATATCGCGTCTTAATGGGATATTTGACAAATAACAATGAGAGTTTGCTGAGTCTTCTAGAGATGTCTGATAGTTTGTATCAGTCTATGAAAGACCAAGGTTTATATGGAATTAGTAAGCCTCAAATTTTTCCAGTTTTGGATAGGGCTCGCCAATTAATGCAGTCTAAATTACCTGGGCAAGATATTATTCGTTATTTGATGTTGAGAATGAATAACCAAGTTATTAAGTCGCAATATAACTCGGAGCCATGTAATCGACTTTCAAATTTAAAATTGCAATATGGCTGTATTCCCTTTGACTCAATGCCTTTTTGTAGTTCTCCTATTGGGCACAACCCAAGGTATTGGGATCTTATAGAAAGTCTTGATCACAGCACGCGCGAGCATGAGCTACTTGCAAGACGCGTAAGAAATAATATCGAATCAAAAGGAATGCTTTATACGCCAATTGATGACCTTAAATCATTTCAGAGTATTGATGATTTAATAGCGACATATAACCGCAATCTATACTACAAGCATGCTGATAGGCAGCTTTTACAGGATAAAGGGCATGTATTTATTCGTGGCTACGAGGATGGTACTGTTGCAATTATTGAAAAGTTACAGCAGTTTGCGAAAGATGGAATTGATGGATACTCGCAGGCGGTAGACTATTGGCTTAATGAATCAAACAGAGGTATTGACGACCCAGTGAAGAGTGAGGCACTTAGGAAGCTTTTCAGTCAATCAAAGGTTGCTTTAATTTATGGTGCCGCTGGGACTGGGAAGTCCACCATGGTTAATTACATTGCAAATTACTTTAACGATAAATCCAAATTATTTTTAGCCCATACAAACCCTGCGAAGGATAACTTACAAAGGAAAGTAGTTGCTCAGAATTCAACATTCAGAACAATAAATAGTCAGATATATAGAAGAAGGGATTTGAATTTTGACATAGTAGTGATTGATGAGTGTAGCACCGTTAGCAATGCAGATTTGCTTGCAGTGCTAGAAAAAACCACTTTCAAATTGCTTGTACTTGTCGGAGATATTTATCAAATTGAGTCTATTCAGTTTGGTAACTGGTTTAGTCTTGTACGCTCATTTATTCCTTCCACGGCAACTTTCGAGCTGAAGACACCATATAGAGCAAAAGACGAAAAGCTACTTACTTTTTGGAATAAAGTGAGAAGTATTGAGGATGATATTGCTGAATTTATCGCCCAAAACGAATATTCGACTGTGCTTGATAAGTCATTATTTGAATCTCAAGGTAAGGATGAGATTATTCTTTGTCTGAATTATGATGGTTTGTATGGAATCAACAATATAAATAGATTTCTTCAGGGAAGTAATCCACGTCCTGAAGTAATATGGAGGGATACTGTTTATAAGATAGATGACCCCGTTCTTTTTAATGAAACAGGGCGTTTTGGTGATGTCATTTATAACAATTTAAAAGGTTGGATTGAAAATATAAAAACATTCGATAATAAGATTCAGTTCGACATAAAATTAGATAGACCAGTCAGTGAGTTTGATGTTGATGGTACAGAACTGGAATGGATGGGCGAGTCTACCGTTCGATTCTCAGTGTTTGAATTGGAAAGTAGCGATGATGATGACGATGAGCTAAATTCAACTGTGCCTTTTCAAGTCGCTTATGCGGTTTCAATTCATAAGGCACAGGGCCTTGAATATGATTCAGTAAAAATTGTGATTACTGATTCAAACGAAGACCAAATCACGCACAACATTTTTTACACGGCTGTCACGCGAGCACGCAAGACACTAAAATTATTTTGGACGCCTGAAACGCAGCAAAAAGTAATTCGTGAATTAAGTAGGGATAGTAATTCCAAAGATGTTCATATAATTTCAATGAGAAGAAACTTAAAACTTCCAGTTTGATATGAAACGGTTGGATCAGCCAAGCCAAGCCAAGCCAAGCCAAGCCAAGCATTGTTCGAGTATCTTATTCTTTCTGAATACTCTGCTCAAACTTCTCATACGCATTAATAATCTTCTGCACCAGTGGATGCCGCACCACATCTTGCGACATAAAATGTGTAAAGGCGATGCCTTTGACTTCCTTGAGGATTTTTTGCGCTTCTACCAAACCACTTTTCTGATGACGTTGCAAGTCAATCTGCGTGACGTCGCCGGTAATCACGGCTTTGGTGCCAAAGCCGATGCGGGTTAAGAACATCTTCATCTGCTCGGGCGTGGTGTTTTGCGCTTCATCCAGAATAATAAAACTCTGGTTGAGCGTGCGGCCGCGCATATAGGCGAGCGGGGCGACTTCAATCGCGCCGCGTTCGAACATTTTGTTCACCGTGTCGTAACCGGCCAAGTCATACAAGGCGTCATATAAAGGGCGTAGATAAGGGTCAACCTTTTGATTTAAATCGCCTGGCAAGAAGCCCAGGCGTTCGCCTGCTTCTACAGCCGGGCGCACTAACACGATTCTTTTCACTCGGTCGCGTGTCATGGCATCCACTGCACTGGCGACAGCCAGGTAGGTTTTACCTGTACCCGCTGGGCCGATGCCAAAGGTGATGTCATGGTCTTGTATCTGTTGCAAGTAGCTGACCTGGCGCGGGGTGCGACCATGCAGGTCGCCGCGACGCGTCATCAGTACAGGCATGGCGCTGCTGCTGACTTCTTCGGGTTTGAGTTTGTCGATTTCTACCAGGCCGAGCTGAATATCTTCGAGTTCAATCGGCTTTTTTGAGCGTGCGTAGAAGTTTTCTAGCATTTGCGCGCCCAGCCGCATATTGGTTTGGTTGCCGCTCAAGTAAAACGTGCTGCCGCGGCGGTTGATGTCGATATCGAGGCCATTCGCCAGTTGGCGGATATTTTCATCGAGCGGGCCGCACAGGTTGGCCAGCATCAGGTTGTCTTCGGGGCTGAGGGTAATTTCCATGCTTAATTCACAATTTCGCCAACCAGGCGTTTGGGGTTGTAGACGTCGGTAATTTTGACTTGCACCATCTGGTGGATATAGCGGGCATCGGCAGCGATATCCACCACGCGTCCGTTATCGGTTTTACCTGCCAACAAACTGGGGTCTTTCCACGACGGGCCGTCGATGAGCACGCGTTGCACGGTGCCCAGCATGGCGCGGCTGATGGCGTCGCCATTGGTTTCGTTCTCGGTTTGCAGTTGCTTGAGCCAAGCCGCTTTGTCGGCTTGTGGGGTTTCGTCGGGCAGGTAGCTGGCCGGTGTGCCGGGACGCGGGCTGTATAAAAAGCTGAAGCTGTAATCAAAGCCCACATCACGCATGAGTTTGAGTGTGGCCTGAAAATCTTTTTCGGTTTCACCGGGGAAGCCAACAATGATGTCGCTGGTGATGGTCAGGGCCGGATTGGCGGCTTTCAGTTTGCGGATCAGGCCTTTGTATTGCAGCGCGGTGTAGTTGCGCTTCATCGCCATCAAAATGCGGTCACTGCCTGCCTGCACTGGCAGGTGCAATTGGTTGGCCAGCTTGGGCACCGTCGCATGGCACGCAATCAGGCGCTCACTCATTTCGTTGGGGTGGCTGGTGGTGTAACGGATACGCTCGATTTGCGGGATTTCTGCGATGGTTTCAATCAACAGTGGCAAATCGGCCTCGATGCCTTGATAAGGCACGCGGTAGGCATTGACGTTCTGGCCGAGCAGCGTGATCTCTTTGACGCCTTGCTCAGCCAACTGGATCGCCTCGGTGATGATGTCTTCAAACGGGCGTGAGAATTCTTCGCCACGGGTGTAAGGCACTACGCAAAAGCTACAATATTTGCTGCAGCCTTCCATAATGCTCAAAAAGGCAGTCGCCCCTTCGACGCGGGGCGGCGGCAAATGGTCAAACTTTTCAATCTCGGGGAAGGCAATGTCTACCTGTGGCTTGTCGGCAGCCTGTTTGGCTTTGATCAGCTCGGGCAGGCGGTGCAGGGTTTGCGGACCAAACACGACATCGACATAGGGCGCGCGCTGAATGATGGCTTCGCCTTCCTGGCTGGCCACGCAGCCGCCAACCCCAATCACCAGGTTGGGATTTTTTTCTTTGAGCGGAATCATGCGGCCTAGGTGGCTGAATACTTTTTCTTCGGCTTTTTCACGCACCGAACAGGTGTTGAGCAAGATCACATCTGCTTCTTCCATGTTCTCGGTTTGCGTCATGCCTTCATGCTCGCGCATGAGGTCTATCATGCGTGATGCATCGTATTCGTTCATTTGGCAACCAAACGATTTAATGAATATCTTTTTTCCGCTTTCGTGCTTCATCGAACGCTAAATTTCTCACAAAAACAGTATTTTAGCGTATTTGCAGGGGAAACCCCAGCCAAGACAACGGACTGCGGTAAAATACACTTTTCTTGTCGAAGCCTTCTCTGCATGCAAGCTTTACCGATTTTTTTCAATATTGCACAACGCCCTTGTATCGTCATCGGCGGTGGCGATGTCGCGACGCGCAAGGTGATCATGCTACGCAAGGCGCAAGGGCAGGTCACCGTGATCTCGCCCGGGTTGTGCGACGAGTTGCGCGAGATGCATGCGCAGGGCGAGATTGACTATGTGGCTGCCGAGTTTCAGGCCGAACAATTGACCAGTGCTTGCCTGGTGATTGCAGCCACCGATGATGAAGCGGTGAATGAAGCGGTGTCGGTGGCGGCAAAGCGGCTGAATATTCCGGTGAACGTCGTCGATGCACCTGCGCTTTGCACGTTTACCATGGGCTCGGTGATTGATCGCAGCCCTGTGGTGATTGCGATTTCTAGTGAAGGCAATGCGCCGGTGTTGGCAAGGCATATCCGCAGCAAAATCGAAACCATGTTGCCTGCGGCTTATGGCCGGATTGCGACCATCGCAGGTGAATTCCGCGACCAGGTGAAAGCCAAGTTCTCTAATCTGCCTGCACGTCGTCGCTTTTGGGAGGATGTGTTGAACGGGCCGCTGGTGGAGCGCGTGTTGTCGGGGCAGGAGCAGGCAGCGCGGACCTTGCTGGCCGAGTTGCTCAATCAGCGTGAAGATGCGCCTACGCGTGGCGAGGTTTATCTGGTGGGTGGTGGGCCGGGTGACCCAGATCTACTGACGTTCAGGGCATTGCGACTGATGCAGCAGTGCGATGTCTGTGTCTATGACAAGCTGGTGAGCAAAGAGGTGATGGAGCTGGTGCGTCGCGATGCCGAGCTGATTTACGTGGGTAAATCACGTGACCAGCACACCTTGCCGCAAGAAGAAATCAATGCCTTGCTGGCCAGGCTGGCGCTGGAAGGCAAGCGCGTATTGCGCCTTAAAGGCGGCGACCCGTTTATCTTTGGACGTGGCGGCGAAGAGATCGAAACCCTGATGCAGCATGGGGTGCCATTTCAAGTGGTGCCCGGCATTACCGCGGCCAACGGTGTCTCTAGCTATGCCGGGATTCCGCTCACGCACAGGGATTACGCCCAGGCCTGTTTATTTATTACCGGCCACCTCAAAGATGGCACCATTGATCTGGACTGGCAGGCCATGGCCAGACCCAAGCAGACGGTGGTGATTTATATGGGTCTGGTAGGGCTGGAGCAGATTTGCAGCAAGCTGATGGCACAAGGCGTGTCGCCGGACATGCCGGCGTCAGTGATCCAGCAGGGCACGACGCAGAAGCAACGCGTGGTGGAATCCACCTTGCAGCATCTGGCAGCAGAGGTGGCGGCCGCGGGCTTGAAGCCGCCCAGTTTGACGATTATTGGCGAAGTGGTGAAATTGCGCGAGCGACTGAACTGGTTTACGCCGTCCGCGGATTAATCGCTGCGCTCAACCAGCTTAAGTGTTGGGCAAGATTAAGTGGTAGCCCAGATTAAGTGTTAGGTAGGATCGGCAGTGAAAGCCTGGCTTCCAGCCCGCCTTCCGGGCGGTTGAGCAAGGCCAGTTGGCCACTATGTAAAGCAGCAATGCGGTTGCAAATCGCCAGGCCCAGGCCGCTGCCGCCTTCGTATTTGTTGCGCGCGCTGTCCATGCGTTCGAAAGGCCGCAGCAAACGGTCTGCATGTTCAGGCGGGATGCCAGGGCCGTTATCCAGTACACTGATGACGATCTTGTCGGCCATGACCTGGCTGCGCACCTCGACCTTGCCTTTGCCATAGTTGTAAGCATTGCCGACCAGGTTGTCGAGCAAGCGTTGCATGGCTAGCGGACGGATGGGAATAAAGTATTTGGGCCCCAGCGAAATTTTGAGCTCGCGGCCCGCGCGACGCTGACGTTCTGCCAGTGCATTGAGCAAATCGTTAATATCCATCATGCGCGTGGGCTCGCCCTCTACGCCGCGCACAAAATCCAGAAACTGGTGAATGATATTGTCCATATCGGAGATGTCTTCAATCATGCCCTGTTTCATATAATCGGCTTCTTGCGGCAGCATTTCTACTGCCAGCCGCAGCCGCGCCAGCGGCGTGCGGATGTCATGTGAGACCCCGGCCAGTAGCAGCGTGCGTTCCGCATCAAGGCGGGCAAGGGATTCCGCCATCTCGTTAAAGGTCTGTGTCACTTCGCGTAACTCTTCGACGCTATCCACCGGCAGTTTAGGCGCGGGCTCGCCATTACGCAGCCGTTCTGCGGCATGCACCAGCATGGTCAGCGGCCGGTTGATGCGGGCCGTCAGTAAATAACCCCCCACCAGTGAAAGCAAGCCGACCACGGCCGCCCAGCCTAGCCAGTGCCAGGGGAAAGGGCGGTCTACCTGAATTTTGGGGATCACCACCCAGAAGTCATCCTGGCCGACATTAAAGCTGATCCACAAGCCAGGGATATCATAATGATTGACCGTGATAATGGTTTCTTCGCCCAGCCGTTCGCGGATTTTGAGTGCGACCAGATTAATAAAAGGGTCTGCGGGCAAGGGCTCGATATCTTCCAGAAAGTCGGCGGCATAGACTCGCACGCCTTCACGGCCTGATAATTCGGATAACAAGGCCAGGCGGCGATTTTCGTGCGACGCGATCAGTGAGGCGCGGGTGTAATTGACGATGGTGACGGCTTGCAGGGCAGCGGCGGTTGCACGTGGTTCGCGGTCAAAATAATCAAAGATTTTGAGCGAAGCATAGATACTGACCGCCAGTAAGATGGCGATCAGCAACATGATGCGGGACAGCAGTCGGCGGGGCAGTAAGCGCACGGGGATTAAAGCTTGGCCGGATTATTGTGGTGCTTCACCATCTGGAATAAAGACATAACCAAAGCCCCACATGGTTTGCAGGTAGCGAGGATGTGCCGGATCAGGCTCGATAATGCGGCGCAGGCGAGAGACCTGCACGTCTATGCTACGATCAAATACATCCAGCTCGCGGCCACGTGCCAGTTGCATGAGTCGGTCACGTGACAGCGGCTGGCGTGGGTGTTCAGTGAAGACTTTCAGCAAGGTGAATTCACCACTGGTAATCGTAATGGGCACGCCGTTTTTACTTAGGCTGCGGGTACTGGTGTCGAATACAAACTCGCCAAATTGGAACGCGGCGGATTTTTCTTCAACTGCCTGTTTTGGCGAAATCTCGTGACGGCGTAGGACCGCATTGATTCTGGCCAGCAGTTCACGCGGGTTAAAGGGTTTGGGCAAGTAGTCATCCGCCCCCATTTCCAGGCCGACAATGCGGTCCACTTCATCGCCGCGCGCAGTCAGCATAATGATGGGGGTCATGTGGTTGGCTCCACGCAGTCGGCGGCAAATGGCGAGGCCATCTTCGCCCGGCAGCATCAGGTCCAGAATCAACAGATCAAAATGTTCATTGGCCAGCGTTTTGTCCATCTCCTTGCCATCTGATACGGACTTGATATTAAAACCTTGTTCAGTCAGGTAGCGCTGTAACAGCTCGCGCATACGTAAATCATCATCGACCATCAAGATTTTTTTTAACTGTTCTGACATACGGACCTTTGTTATTTGAAGCAAGTGTTTGCTTAACGCATTTTATTGCGATCAGGATGACCGCAGGAAGATAAATACGGCAAGGCCAAAAACTTATCCTTGATAATTATACTCCAAGCATTGGAGCGCATGAAGTGTGCCAGTTACAACTTCGTTACAAATGGCGTTGGGGATGAAATATTGCAGTTACAATCCTGATGCATGATTGCCTTCTGCTATCGGCAGGGGCATCCGAAAACGCTATTTTTTGTTAAATCTGTTGCCGCTAAAGTTGCAATTGCGTTAATGTGATCGACCTGATTTTAAAATCGGTCCCTCGTTTGCCATGAGATTCATGCTTGAGAGCACCCAATAATAGCTTAAACACAAGTGCTTTCGATGGAACAGGAATAAAGGTATTGCGTTTGGATGTGTAGAGCGATTAAACATTTGAAACGAATTGTATTGCTGACAACCTCCATGTTGCTGGCATTCCCTGCTTTGGCTGATCTTAAATTGCCAGTCCGATTGACAGAGATCCGTCTGGCTGACAATGATGATGCCGGCCTTTCCAAAACGCTGGAGCACAATTTTAGCCCTGAAGACCGTGCACGTTTGCGCAAGGCCCTTTCTGATTACGCCCGTAACACCGATCCCGACCACCAGTTGATGTTGCAAAAGCGCAAGGCCATGCATGACAGCATCGCACAACGGTTCAATGAGTGTAACCGCGACAATGACGACTCGCTAGACCGCGAAGAAGCGACGCTGTGTTTGCCACAAGTGGCCCGCCATTTTTCCTATGTTGATCTTGATGGCAATGGCGTGATTACGCTAGATGAACTTGAAACCGCCTATGCCAAAATGGTCGAGCGTCAACGTGAAGCCGAAGCCAGAACCGAGGCAAAAATCGAAAATCAGCAAAATATCGTCAGCGACTCAGAGCCTGATGCCAAGTCCAGAAACAAATCCAAAGCAAGCTCGGCAGTGATTCCTGCCAATAGCCCTGTCAATTCAAGTGGTAAAGACGTTTCGGTCATTCGTAAGCGTCCAAGTTAATTTCCTTTGTCTCAACATGCACATGCCATTCAGCGTTTCGGCGTGTCAAACAAGCAGATTGCCTTCATTATTTTTGCTGTTTAGTGGCTTTGTCGCTGACTCTGGACCCGCTTGATGCTGCCCTCGCAATTATCCTTTGTCTGGTCCCGTGGCTTGCAGGAGATAGACCCTGCCGACTGGCAGCGCCTGGCGGGCATGCATCCCATGCTCGACTACCAGTTTTTGCTGGCGTTTGAGGCCACCGCTTGTGTCGGTGCGCAGACGGGCTGGATGCCCTATCATTTAACTGCGTTTGACCAGGGGCAGTTGGTGGCAGCCATACCTTGTTATCTCAAAACGCACTCTTACGGCGAGTATGTCTTTGACTGGTCATGGGCCGAGGCCTATGAGCAAGCGGGTGGGCAGTATTACCCCAAGCTGATCTCCGCCATTCCTTTCTCACCCGTCACTGGCCCACGCCTGCTGATAGACCCGGCCTGTGACGCGCCTGCGTTGATTGCCGAGACCATGCTCAAGCAGCTGCAGGCTTTTTGTCAGGAGCATGCCCTGTCCGGCGCGCATCTGTTGTTCCCCGATGCCATGTCGGCTGACTTTTGTGAACGGCAAGGGTGGTTAAGGCGTGAGGGCGTGCAGTTCCGCTGGGAAAATGCGGGATATGCCGACTGGGACGCTTTTATGGCGGTATTGAGCCGGGACAAGCGCAAAAAAATCCGGCAAGAACGGCAAAAAGTTGCGCAACAGGGTGTGACCTGCCGCGTGGTGAGTGGTCATGACATGACTGCGCAAGACCTGGCCTTGTTTTATCAATGCTATTGCCAGACGTATCTCCGCCACCATAGTTCACCTTATCTGACCCTGGCATTTTTCGAGCATTTGCAGCGCTACCTGCCCGGGCATTTGCAGTTATTTATTGCTTCGCAGCATGGCGAGGATGTGGCGGCCAGTCTGTGTGTGCTGGGTGAAGCGACGCTATATGGCCGTTACTGGGGGAGTTTGCGCGATATTTCTTGTCTGCATTTCGAGTTGTGCTATTACCAGCCGCAGCAATTCTGTATCCGCGAGCAGATCCGCTATTTTGAAGGCGGTGCACAAGGCGAGCATAAGCTTGCCCGTGGCTTTGTCGCTTACCCCACCTGTTCTTACCACTGGCTCAGCCATCCCGATTTTCACCAGAGTGTGGCGCGCTTTCTGCGCCGGGAGGCCGAGGGCATGCAGCAATATGTCAATGAGCTAGAGGAGCGCAGTCCATACAAAAACATGCCGGATATCAATGACACTGGCCTGCCGCAGAGACCGTCATTGACTTGATTGGGTTACCAGGGAATCGGTTTGCCATCATAGGCGATAAACTGGCCCGATTGTGCAGCAGTCAAACTGGCAATCACCTGGCGCAGGCCTTGCACGCTGGTTTCGGTATCAATCAGGCCGTTTGGACCGCCCATGTCTGTGCGCACCCAGCCCGGATGCAGTGCAGCAACGACAATGTTAAAGCCGCGCAAATCGATAGACAGGCTTTTGACGACCATATTCAGCGCAGTTTTGCTGCTGCGATAGATATATTCACCGCCACTGCCATTGTCTTCTATGCTGCCCATTTTGCTGGTCATGGCGATCAGCTTTGCCTGCGGGGCACGTCGCAGCTGCGGCAAGAAAGCCTCTGCAAGATAGTAAGTGCTCAGCGTGTTGACCTGAAAAGCGTGTAACCAGGCTTGCACGTCGGTCTGGCCAAAACTGCTCTCAGGATAGGTGCCTGCATTGCTGATCAGAATGTCCAGCGTCAGTGCAGGCAGCTGGCTTGCCAGCGCCCGGATTGAATCGACATCGGCCACATCCAGCGCAAGCAGCTGCAGGTTGCTATGTTGACTGGCCAGTTGTTGTAACGCGGGGGCCTGGGCGGGATCGCGTACCGTGACGTAGACCTGCTGGCCGCTTTCGGCATATTGCCTGGCATACTCGAGGCCGAGGCCGCGATTGCCGCCAGTGATTAAGATGGTTTGTGTATTCATGCTGTGAACCTCGCCTTCATGCAGTGGTTTAATTTAAGTTATGATGTCATTCTACGCGGGTTGAAATGACAGGCGTAGTATCTTTGCAATCGCAATGGAGTGTTGAGTTGAAGGCAGTAAAGCAGTGGCTGATCAGTCAGTGGGGGGCAGTGGGTATCTGCCTGCTTTTTATGGTGAGCAGTGTTGCTGGCGCGGTAGACCTCAGCAAGCAAATCCCGTTGCGGCCCTCATTATTAAAGCCGGAAGATGTGGCAGTGGTGTATAACCTCAATGACGCGCAAAGCGAAGAGGTCGCCCGTTACTACCTGCAAGCTAGGCAAGTCCCTGCGGAAAATCTGATCGGGGTGGAATTGCCCCGCCATTTTAAAGATGCGCTGACGGTTCCCGAGTTTGAGTCACTCAAAGCCCAGTTGGACGCCAAGTTGACCACGCAGCAAGTGGTCTTGCTGGTCTGGCGCACCCCGTTTGCCGTGCAATGTAACAGCCTTACCAGTGCGCTGACGCTCGGGCTGGATCTCAATCAATGCCGCAAGACCTGTGACCCTGGCCGCGACAGCCCTTACTTTAACAGCCCCTCATTGCGGCCATGGACGGATCACCATTTGCGTTTGTCCATGTTGTTGCCCATCACCAGTGTCGCTGCGGCCAAGGCACTCATAGACCGTGGCGTCATGAGTGAATTCAGTTTAAATGACGCGAATGGGTTTTTTCTAAAAACCCAGGATGCGGCACGCTCCAAGCCACGTGAACCTTTTTTCCCGCAAGAGGGCATGACGGTCAAATCCAAAAAACTGACCTTGCATACCTTGAGTCAGGAGACGATAGAAAAACAGCCCTCAGTCATGTTTTATTTCACCGGGCAAAAATCGGTCGATTATCTGCTTACCAACAATTATTTGCCCGGCGCCATTGCCGATCATTTGACCTCGACCGGAGGCATTTTGTCTAATTACAATCCGCAAATGCCCGCCTCGCGTTGGCTGGATGCGGGGGTTACCGGCAGTTATGGCACTGTGTCTGAGCCTTGTAATTATTGGCAAAAATTCCCCAACCCGCAGGTGTTAATTGGCCATTATCTGGCCGGTGAAACCCTGATTGAGGCCTACTGGAAAAGCGTGAAATGGCCGATGCAGGGCGTGTTTATTGGCGAGCCGCTGGCCAAACCCTACGCCAAAAGCGTCCAGGTGGTGGATGAGTGAGCGATGGTCATTGCACCTGCGCTTACGTCATTTTCCTGTCATTGTGCCTGCATCGTTGTGTCGTATAATCGCTGCCATCTATCCGGTGAGATTGGCTTGTGCAAGATATTCGTTTAAAAGCGTTTTGGACTTTGTTTCTGTGGGCATTTGGTTGCCTGCTCCTTGGCTGGTTCACAAATTCGCATCTGGCGTGGTTGACTTATTTATGTGGTGTGCTGGCCTATCTGGCCGGACATTTATACTGGATACACCGTCTGTACCAGTGGGCCCTTAAGCCCAGCCTGAATTTTATCCCCAACGGCAAAGGTATCTGGGAAGACATTTTTGCCAATCTCTATCATGAAATGCGCCGCCATTCGCGTAGCCAAAGCCAGTTAAGCAGTACCTTGGAGCGCTTGCGTCATGCCACCAGTGCTTTGCCGGATGGCGTGGTCGTGCTGAATAATCGTAATGAAATCGAATGGTTTAATGAGCCTGCCGTGCAACGCCTGGGCCTCAAGCGCCATCATGACGAAAGTCAGCCGATTTATTATTTATTGCGCCAGGCCGAATTTGTGGAATACCTGCAAGCCGAAGAATACAGCGAACCACTCAAGCTTAAATCCTGGCGCAGTCCCGATATCACGCTGGAGTTGCAGATTATTCCGTTTGCCAGCAAGCAGCGACTGCTGATTTGCCGAGATGTATCCGCCATTGAAAAAACCGAAGTCATGCGCCGCGATTTCATTGCCAACGTGTCACATGAGTTGCGTACACCGCTCACCGTGATTGGAGGCTTTCTGGAAACCATCAGTGACATGCAGGGGGAGATTTCTCCCGATATCCAGCCTTATTTTGACATGATGCAGGCGCAAACGACGCGCATGCGCCGCATTATCGAGGACTTGCTGACCTTGTCACGCCTGGAGAATAATGTCACGCTCAAGGATGAAACCGAGATTGACATGAAGGCCATGCTGCAGCAATTGCATCGCGATGCCCAGGCATTGAGCCAGGGGCAGCATCAGGTCACCTTGCATATGGAGGCGAACGTTAACTTGACGGGCAGTTATAATGAACTCATGAGTGCCATGAGCAACCTGACCACCAATGCTGTACGCTATACCCCGCCACAAGGCAAGATTGATATTTATTGGCAAATGCGGGGGGAGGACGTGGTGTTCAGCGTCCAAGATAATGGCATCGGTATTGAAGCGCACCATTTACCCAGACTGACCGAGCGTTTTTACCGTGTGGACAGTGGACGGAGCCGCGACACAGGTGGCACCGGTTTGGGCTTGTCTATCGTCAAACATATTCTGCATCATCATCAGGCCAGCTTGCAGGTGGAGAGTGAGCCTGGGCTGGGGAGCTGTTTCCGTATCGTGTTTCCTGCGCAAAGGATCTTGCCTGCATGAGTTGCATCGGCTGCAGTGGCCTGATGTTGCTATTGCTGCTGGTCGCCTGTACGACCTCCCCTCATTCAGGTTATGTCGATTCGCCGAATGGACGTCCGGTGCCAGTGCGGCAAGACCGGAATGCCTTGCATCAACTGGTGAAAACCGATCTGGATCGCCTGGCGGATATTGAATATGCCGAAAACGTCAGCACCTTGCGCTTGCTGATGCTCAAACTGTATAAACGCAACCCGGCTGAAGCGCAGAAATCTGGCTTGGGTGGGCCCGAACAGATCGCTACCTATGTGTTTGAGCAGGCTCACGTGCATGGCTGGCAACTGGAGGCGCTCGGGCATGCGCAAGACACCGCTGCGATCAAGCTGGCATTAAACCCGCAATTCGGCGGAGATCGCGTACTGGCACTGGTGGTGGGGATCCAGTCCATGCTTTACCGCGCGCATGGTAACAAGTCGTCTTTTTTCTTGCTAGATAGCATAGATCCGCAAAACCTATACAATGCCGCCAGAAATATTGAAATCGCCATGTGGAAACTGGCGAATGCCAAAAATGCCCAGGGTGAACTGTTGTTGCTGACCAATAGCCTGACAGGTGAAGTACAGAATCTGAGCTTTGAGCGCGAGTTTAGCAAGCTGGTTGCCCGCACAGATTTGCTGGCCTTGACCTTGGCCGAGAAGTCGCAGCGCTTGATCTCGCGGCTGACACAAAGCATCACGACCGCCCCTTTTCTTCCTTTTAGATAATCTTCATCATCATGCATCAAGCCCTGACCCTACTGAACGGATTAAGCCCTGCGCAATTCATGGCAGACTACTGGCAAAAGAAACCATTATTAATCCGGGGCGCTATCCCTGGTTTTGAGGGATTACTGACACCAGGCGAGCTGGCGGGGCTGGCCTGTGAGGCTGAGGTGCCGGCCAGATTGATACAGTTTGATTCTAAGCGCATGAATCAGGGAGATGGCTGGCAGGTCAGGCAAGGCCCGTTTGATGACGAAGACTTTACCAGTTTGCCTGCACGCGACTGGACCCTGCTTGTGCAGGGGGTGAACCATGTGCTGCCAGAGGCGCAAGCCTTGCTGTCGCAGTTCAGCTTTGTCCCTAACGCCAGACTCGATGATGTCATGGTCAGTTATGCGCCGACCGGTGGTGGCGTCGGGCCACATATCGACAGCTATGATGTTTTCTTGCTGCAGGGCGCGGGGCATCGCCGCTGGCGTATCAGCCAGCAAACGGATTTAAGATTGATTGCCGATGCACCCTTGCGCATTTTGTCGCACTTTGAATGCGAGCAGGAGTGGGTGCTGGCACCGGGCGACATGCTCTATCTGCCGCCCAATGTCGCGCATTGGGGCATTGCAGAAGATGATGATTGCATGACCTACTCCATCGGCTTCCGGGCGCCCGCCGCGCGTGAACTGGCCATTGAGTTTCTTGAGGCCTGCCGCCAGGAGATGCTGCCTGACGAACTGTATCGCGACCCCGAGTTGCAACCCGTTCAAGATGCCGCAGCGATTGACCCGCAGATGGTCAGTCAAGTGGCTGGCATGTTGCGCCGCTTGCCCTGGGAGGCTGAGCAACTGGGACCGTTTTTGGCAAAATATTTTTCAGAGCCCAAAGCTTATGTTGTGTTTTCGCCCAACCGCAAACTGAGTGCAGAGAAGTTTTTGCAACGCGCCCAGCAATCTGGACTGGTGATGGACTTGCAGACGCAGATGTTGCATTGGCAAGGCCAGTATTTTATCAATGGCGAGCGCGTGAGTGTGTCAGCGGAGGCGGGGCCTTTGCTCAATACATTCGCTAACCAGCGGCTGTTGACGGCCGCAGACTGCCAAACAGCAGCCATTCATCCCTTGTTGCCCTGGTTGCAGGGGATTTACCTGTCTGGATACGTGCATTTTTCTGATTGAGCCGGTTAATTTTGCATTGATTGCAAAGGATTTGGCGGATTTTTTGTGAAAAAAACACAGAGTTGTTGTTCTGACACAAAAAAATCCTTTCTTTTTCACTGGTTTTTCGTTCTTTTTTTAATCAATTGCTGATACAATTTTTTCACTCGGTTGATTCTGCACCCGCAGCGTTACCCGTACATAATTTTTTGCTCATACATACTAAGGAAATAAAGATGACACGTTCTGCATTGTTGGCTGCATTGTTGGCTTTGGCTTTGACTGCTTGTGGTGAAAAACCAGCTGAAGAAGCACCTGCTGCTGAAGCGCCTGCTGCTGAAGCCCCAGCTGCTGAAGCTCCTGCTGCTGAAGCTCCTGCTGAAGCTGCACCAGCCGAAGCTGCTCCTGCTGAAGCTGCACCTGCTGAAGCTGCTCCTGCTGAAGAAGCTAAGTAATCCAGACATCCGTAATCTGGTTTTACTTGGATGTAGAAAAGCCGACGAAAGTCGGCTTTTTTATTGGCTGCGCGCTGAGCACCTCAACTACTCAGGGGCGGGACGGTACGTGTTTTCAGGCAGCTGACTTGAGGGAGGATAACTCGTTGGCAATCTGGCAGATTTGAATAAAGTCTTCGACAATCAGCGATGCACCGCCGATCAGCCCGCCATCGACATCTGGCATGCTCATCAATTGCGCAGCATTGCCGGGATTGACGCTGCCACCATAGAGCAAGGTTATCTGTTCTGCAACCTGTTCGTCCAGTAGCCCAATGTGGCCGCGGATGAAAGACAAAATTGCTTGGGCATGTTGCGGACTGGCGGCTTTACCCGTGCCGATGGCCCATATCGGCTCATAGGCAATGACGCCTTTGGCGAGCGCTTGGATGCCTACATGTGAAATGACGGGGTTCAACTGCCTCACTACCACGAGATCGGTTTCGCCCAGTTCGTATTCTTCCAGGGTTTCGCCTATACACAGGATGGGCGTCAGCCCAGCCTTGAGGGCTGCTTCAAAACGCTCACCGCAGCTTTCATCACTTTCGTGCCCACGTAAGCGGCGTTCAGAGTGGCCGATAATGACGTAGGTGCAGCCAAACTCCTTGAGCATGAGCGGCGACACGGAACCTGTGTAGGCACCACGCTCAAAGCGGCTCATGTTTTGTCCGCCCCAGGCCACATGGCTGTGTTGCAGTAATTGTTGCGCCTGCTGCAAATAGGGATGTGGCGGGCACACCGCATAGCGCGCCCGGTGATGGCGCGTCTCTTGCAACACACTTTGCATAAAGCGGGCATTGTCTGGCAGGTTGCCGTTCATTTTGCGGTTGGCAACCACCAGCTTGGGGCGATTTGTCATCACACCATTTCCTTTGAGGGTTTTCTTTCTATAATGTCGGATATTGTACATAAAACTTGATGCTATGCCTCAACTCGATTTTTCATTACAAGTGGCGACACCTGCGGCAGATGTGCCCAGCGTGTCGCAATTCAAGCGCTGGATCCGCGCCAGCTTGCGCGTAGATACCAGCCTGACGATCCGTATTGTCGATGCTGAAGAAGGCCAGCAACTGAATGCGAATTACCGCGGCAAGGATTACGCGACCAATGTGCTGACCTTCCCGTTGGCAGAGGAGCCCTGCCTGATGGGCGACATTGTGATCTGCGCGCCGGTGATTAGCAGAGAGGCCGCTGAGCAGGGCAAGTCCGTGCTGGCGCATTATGCGCACATGACGGTGCATGGCGTCCTGCACATGCATGGCTACGACCATGAGGTGGAGGCACAGGCGGCGCTGATGGAGGCACTGGAGATCGGCATCCTGCAAAAGCTGGGCTTCCCCAACCCTTATGCAGAATAAACTTTAAGCGCCGGCGACAAGTCGCTACAATCCGTGCATGGAGCTTTCCGTCAACAGCACCCTGATCAGAATCAATGGCGAGCCGCTCTCGGCTTTGCCGCAAGATTTGTATATTCCGCCGGATGCGCTGGAAGTGTATCTGGAGACCTTTGAGGGGCCACTGGATTTGCTGCTGTACCTGATCCGCAAGCACAATCTGGATATTCTCGATATCCCCATGGCTGAGCTGACCACGCAGTACATGGGCTATGTGGACAAAATGAAAGTGGTGAATCTGGAGTTGGCTGCCGACTATTTGCTCATGTCAGCCATGCTGATTGAGATCAAGTCACGCATGCTGTTGCCCAAGCCGCAAGAGCTGGAGGAGGAAGACGACCCGCGCGCTGAGTTGGTCAAACGGCTGATGGAGTATGAGGCGATCAAGCAGGCTGCACAGCGGCTGGATGCCTTGCCCAAAGTCGGCGTAGATATTGAGGTGGCTGCGGCGTATTACGAGCGGCTGTCACTGGTCAAGCCGCCTGAAGTCAGTCTGGATGATCTGGTAGAGGCCTGGCGCAATGTGCTCAAGCGCGCCAGGCTTAATCAGCACCATAAACTGGGGCGTGCGGAACTCTCTGTACGCGAGCATATGAGTCTGTTGTTGCGGCGCTTGTCGGCAACGCCGGTATTGCGGTTTGACGAGCTGTTCGATGTGGGGACTGAGGGTGTGTCCAAGCTGGTGGTGAATTTCCTGGCCATGCTGGAGCTGGCCAAAGAAGGCTTGATTCTGATCACGCAGCAGGAGGCTTTTGGTACCATTTACCTGCAAGCCAATACCACTGGCCGGGAGGCTTGACGTGCATACTCCGGAAAACATTACCGAGATGAAACAAGTGCTGGAGGCTGCCTTGCTTACCTCGCCGCAGCCGTTGTCTCTGGACGATTTGCTCAAATTGTTTGCCGGACGCATGGAGCGTGCGACATTGCGCATGTTGCTCGATGAACTCAAGGCCGACTGGTCGGATAAAACGCTGGATCTGGTACAAGTGGCCAGCGGCTACCGCTTTCAGGCCAAAGCTCAATACAGCGAATACCTGGCGCGTCTGAATCCTGAGCGGCAGCCAAAATACTCACGCGCAGTGATGGAAACACTGGCGATTATTGCCTATCGTCAACCGGTGACGCGGGGCGATATCGAGCAGATCCGCGGCGTGGCGGTGAATCCGAATGTGATTCGGCAATTGCAGGAGCGTGACTGGATAGATGTGGTCGGCCAGCGTGAAGTCCCCGGACGCCCGTCACTGTATGCCACGACCAAACATTTTCTCGATGATTTGAACTTGCGTTCGCTGGCCGAGTTGCCGCCTTTTGAAACCTTTGTGCAAACAGATATTCAGTCAGAGTAGTTTACCTATGTCCGCCTCACTGCTTAAAATCAGGATCAGCCATCAAGGCCACATCGCGCTCGGTCCAGGCAAAATCGAGTTGTTGCGGCACATTGTGCAATACGGTTCCATTTCGGCCGCTGCCAAGCAAATGCGCATGTCTTATCGCCGGGCATGGGAGCTTGTTGATTTGATGAATCATTGTTTTGACGAGGCGGTCGTCATCAGTGCCGCTGGAGGCGCGCACGGCGGCGGTGCACAGGTCACGGCCTTCGGCTTGGCGCTGATCCAGGCCTATGAGCACATCCTGCAAAAGTCTGCGCAAGCGGCGGCGGATGAGCTTGGCTTTATCACCCAGCACCTGCAAAAAAACTGATTTTTTCAAAAAAACCGTATTTTTCAAGTTTCGTAATATGCATTTGAATATAACGATAATAGCATCACAGCCTTGCTTTATCGCCTGCCATCAATCAGGCGCACATGATTAAGATCTGGGATGCGGTACACTCTACAGGAACAAAGTGCTATGGCTGGTCGCCGGTCTCATCCGCTTGATGACACATGTATTGTTCAGCAGGGCTGAAGACAAAAAACGTATGATATTCGCGGCAGCCAGCCTGACGGATGCCATGAAGCAGTTTCCAGACAATAATAGCCAGCAAAGCGGTATGCGAGTGATGACGGTGTAGGGGGGCCAAACAGCTGGAACTCGCGCGATATCCTGCCCGTTCCGGTTGGAATTTATGTCAAACAGTCGCTGACCGGCTTGGGCTGGTGGGATAAGCTTAAAAATCGCCTGGGCTGAATTAGCAGAGATTGCCGATGAAGTGATGGTGCTGGCGCAGGGTCAGTTGCGCCAGCCAGAAGCGATAGGCCAGCTTGCGCTGGCGGGTTGATTAGTGGTGATGACCTCCGGCACCATGCACATGCTGGTGCTCGATTTCTTCTTGATTGGCTGAGCGTACGCTGGCAATCGTTGCCGTGAACAGCAGACGCTGGCCGGCCCAGGGATGGTTGCCATCGACCACGACTTTACCATCTGCAATATCGGTGATGGTGTAAAGGATCACGTCGCCGGTTTCGTCTTCGCCTTCAAACTGCATGCCGACTTTAAGGTCTTTGCTCGGAAAGGCGCTGGCCGGTTCAATTTGCACCAGATTGTCGTCGTACTCACCAAAGGCATCTTCAGGGTCCAGACTTACTTCTACCTTGTCGCCGACATTTTTGCCATGCATGGCTTCTTCTACTTTGGGGAAAATATTGTCATAGCCGCCGTGCAGGTAGGCCACCGGCGCCTGGCTTTCTTCCAGAATGTCGCCATCGCTATTTTGCAGTTTATAGGTCATGGAGACCACGGTGTTCATTGCTACTTGCATGTGTTGAATCCTAAAGTTCGCTGTTAAAACAATATTCTAAAGGATATTGTGGCGACAGTGTCAGTCTTGGTGACGATAATGTTGACCGTATAATTTTCGCCATTGCCAGGGTGGCATCGCCTCGCTTGATTGCCACAAACCCAAGCCTTGTTGTTGTGCCTGCTGTTGCAAGGCCTGCAAGGAGGTGCGTGTTGAGTAGCGCGCATTAAACCAAGCCATCCCTTGCGCCACCTGAAACTGGCTGGCCTCTGTGCCATCGCAGTAGAGGTGGCCCAGTTGCCTGCCATATTGATCTTGGCCTTGGGTGTTGACCGTAATCTTTGCACCGGCACACAGTTGGCTCAAGCTACGGCGGGATTGCTTGCCAAATGCTTGGTGCAGCTCAGGCGCATCAATGTCCAGCAAACGCAAGCGATAATGGCTGCCTTGCGCCTGTATCAATACCGTGTCGCCATCAATGATTTTTTCAAGTTCTGGGGCGGCAATACTGCTATTGCAGAGCATGAGCCACAGGCAGGGGGCCAGCCATCTGCACAACACACGAACGCGAGTGGCCATACGCTAATCAAGCAAGCTGGTATAGTTGTCCGGGGTGAGGACGGTAGGAATGGCTTCGGGCAACAGGTCTGGGTAGTCTTTGCTGTAATGCAAGCCACGGCTTTCATGGCGTTCGATGGCGCTGCGGACAATCAATTCCGCCACCTGTAACAGGTTACGTAGTTCGATGAGGTCGTGACTGACTTTAAAGTTACTGTAAAACTCATGTACTTCATCGCGCAGCATATGGATGCGATGCAGTGCGCGGCTCAGGCGTTTGGTGGTCCGCACAATCCCTACGTAGTTCCACATGAACCGGCGCAACTCGTCCCAGGTGTGGGTGATCAGTACTTCTTCATCGGCGTCGGTAACGCGGCTTTCGTCCCAGTCCGGCAAGGAAATGGTCGGTTGCTGACCCTGTGACCGGATATCTTCGGCGCAGCTGCGACTGAAGGCCAGACACTCCAGCAAGGAGTTGCTGGCCAGGCGGTTGGCGCCGTGCAGGCCGGTGCAGGCGGTCTCGCCAATGGCATACAGGCAGTCAATATCGGTGCGGCCATGGATGTCGGTCATGACGCCGCCACAGGTGTAATGTGCTGCAGGCACCACGGGAATCGGTTGCTTGCTGATATCAATGCCCAATTGCAGGCAGCGCTGGTAAATATTCGGGAAGTGAGACTGGATGAAGTCCAGTGGTTTATGGCTGATGTCCAGGTAAACGCAATCCAGGCCGCGCTTTTTCATCTCGAAGTCGATGGCGCGCGCAACTACATCGCGCGGGGCCAGTTCCGCACGCTCGTCATGCCAAGGCATAAAGCGGGTGCCATCAGGCAATAATAGCAAGCCGCCTTCGCCACGCAGCACCTCTGAAATCAAAAATGATTTGGCGTGCGGGTGATACAGGCAAGTGGGGTGAAACTGCACAAACTCCAGGTTAGCCACGCGGCAACCCGCACGCCAGGCCATGGCAATACCGTCGCCGGTGCTGATGTCAGGGTTGGTGGTATACAAATAGACTTTACCCGCGCCCCCTGTGGCCGTCACTGTGTATTGGGCAGACAGTGTGATTACTTTGCCGGTCTGGTTGTTGAGCACATAGGCCCCCAGGCAACGGTTGGGGCCATCATTTTCGGTTTGCTTGAACAGTTTGTGTGTGGTGATCAGGTCCACCGCAATATGGTGTTCCAGAATGGTAATGTTGGGATGCGCGCGTACGCGATCGGTCAGTGTGGTTTGCACCGCCTGGCCCGTGGCGTCGGCCACGTGGACGACGCGCCGGTGGCTGTGCCCCCCCTCGCGGGTGAGATGCAGGCGGTCATCTTGAGCTTCACGCGTAAAATTCACGCCTTGCTGCAATAACCAGTCTATGCTGTCGCGACCACTGGTTACCACCATGCGGGTGACTTCGCTGTCGCACAGGCCCGCGCCAGCGTCCAGCGTGTCTTTGATATGCGCCTCTACCGAATCTTCGCTATTGAGTACCGCCGCTATGCCGCCCTGTGCCCAGTTGCTGGCACTCATGGTCAGTTCGCGTTTGCTCAAGATGCATACCCGGTATTGATCGGCCAGTCGTAAGGCCAGCGATTGGCCAGCCAGGCCACTACCAATAATCAAGACATCAAACACTTTATTCATAAACGGGCGTGGTCAACGGAACTTTTGAAGAGGGCGGTCAGTCGTACTAGTGTTCGCATTGCGTGTTGCAACTGCAAACAATACTAAGGGATGAGACGATGTTACACACAGCAAATTTAGAGGCGTTAACGCGCACTGGGTTCGTCGAAAATAACACAAAAGCGTATACTACTCCCAATCATAAAATTACCCAAGGGAGTCATCGCGATATGACTGTTCAGGCGGCGAGCGCCAAACAGCAAGAGAATAAAGAGTTTGACCAGATGCTGGTTGAACGCGCTCAACAAGGCGATAAACGCGCCTTTGGATTGCTGGTGGAAAAATACCATCGCAAGTTGGGCCGCTTGCTGTCGCGTATGATCCGCGATCAGGCAGAAGTGGAAGATGTGGTGCAGGAGTCTTTTATCAAGGCTTATCGTGCGCTGCACAGCTTCCGTGGGGACAGTGCGTTTTATACCTGGTTGTACCGGATTGGCATTAACACGGCCAAGAATTATCTGGTGTCCATGGGCCGCAAGCCGCAGGTGATGCAGGATGTCGAAATTGAGGATGTCGAGAATTTCGATGAAGGTGAAGACATGCGTACGATGGAGACGCCTGAAACATCCCTGATGACCAAGGAAATTGCGCAAACCGTGAATGATGCGATTGCAGCGTTGCCAGATGAGCTTCGCACTGCGATCACCTTGCGTGAGCTAGAGGGTTTGAGTTATGAGGACATTGCCAGTGTCATGCAGTGCCCGATTGGCACGGTGCGATCCCGTATTTTCCGTGCCCGTGAGACCATTGCCGCGAAATTGAGGCCGTTGTTGGATACGCCACACAATAAACGCTGGTAGTGGCATGATTTGTTATAAAAATTTGATTGGGTGTGTAGGTGTTATGACAAATTTTTTGTTAAATGCTAACATAAAAACATTGATTGATTTGGGGTTATTATGAAGCAGCAATTATCTGCCTTGGTCGACGGTGAGGTCGATGTTGAACGCTGTGAACATATATTCTTGGCGGCCAAATCTACTGGCGAGGTTGCACAAGCCTGGCGCGAGTATCACGTGATCCGTGACGTCATGCGCGATGAGCTGTGGATGCAGTCAGACATGACCAGCCGCATTATGACCGCACTTGAAGATGAACCGACACTATTGGCGCCGCAAGCCATCGCCAATGCCGACAAAGTGACGCGTATCCGCCCGCGTTTTGACAAGTACACCTGGTCTATTGCCGCGTCTGTGGCTGCTGCCTTTTTTGTTGGCATGTTTGTGCTTAATCAACCTGAGGCGCCTGCCCCTGCGCAGATTGCCGACAATGATACCGAGCAATATGTATTGGCTCATCATAATTATGCGCCGAGTAGTGTGACTTATTACACGCATAATGTTGCCTATACGGCTGGCGAATAAAATTTCTTTCACTCATCATTTGGTTGTTGCTACTGCTATGTTTTGGCGGATTGTTGCTTCGATTTCATGCCTGTTCATGGTACAGCAGGCAGCCTTTGCTGAAGAAGATTTATGGTCAACCATGCAGAAAACCGCCTCTGCTGCCAGAGAGCTCAATTATCAGGGGCTGTTTGTCTATCACAATGGCTCCATGATCCGTTCGGTGCAAATCACCCACATTTATGAAGGCGGCCGCGAATTCACACGCAATGTGGTGCTGGATGGCCGCCCACGTGAAGTATTCAGTGAAGGCGATGATATCGTCATTTTTAATGCTAAAAATGACAAGGTCGTGATCGAGAAGCGCCGAGGCCAAAACCTGTTTCCGGCCATGCTGCCCACACAGCTGTATCCCCTCAAGCAAAATTACAAGCTCAAGTTTGTCGGACAGGAACGCATTGCCGGGCGTCTGGCCCAGGTCATCGACATGGTGCCGAATGACAATCTGCGTTACCAATATCGTATCTGGTCTGATACTGAATATGGCTTGTTGCTCAAAATGAGCATGATGGATATGCAAGGGCATACCTTGGAGCAAATTGGGTTTAACCAGGTGTCTATGCTGCATACCAAAGATCTGGACTGGTTTCAGCCCAAGATTGATGCGACCAAGCCTTATGTGATGGATGACACCACCGAGCTTACGCATGTAGAAGACAATCTGGTGGTGCCGAATTTGCCGACGGGCTATAAAAAGGTTGACCAGATCAGTTTAAAAGTGCCCGGCAGGGCTGCTCCCGTGCAACAATGGATTTTTTCTGATGGATTGGCTTCGGTGTCACTGTTTGTCGAGCCGATGGTCAAAGGCATGCAGCCCCGCGTCGGTAAGAAAAATATGGGCTCTACCAATGTGTACGCCCATGTCCTCAATGGCTACCAGCTGGTGGTGGTGGGGGAAGTTCCGGCGCAAACCGTGGAACAGATTGCGCAGCAAGTGACCTTCAAAAAGTAATGGCTGCCTGTCTGTTTGTGCTTGCCTTGGTCCCGCCTCCTTGAAATCATGCCGCAATATTTCATTGCTATCCTCTTCAATTCGCTGTTATGGTGTGTTTTGGCGCGTCTCAGTTGGCGCTTGTATTTCTCAGCAATGGCACCATTTACATGCAATAGCAAACGCATGCTGGTCAGGAATGGTCGGCATGTACAATCAACAACTTAATTTTTAATAATCATTAAATGATAGGAATAATCATGATGAGACGATGGATGTCTGGCCTCATGTTCGCGTGTGCCATCACATTGACCCAACCAATCTTGCATGCCCAGGCAAAGGACTTGCCTGATTTTACCGAACTGGCGGAAAAACAAGGTCCGGCAGTCGTGAATATCAGCATTACTTCGGTGGTGCACGGCGGCGGTACCATCGGTTTTCCAGGCATGCCCAACGATGAGAACTTGCAAGAATTTTTGCGCCGCTTCGGCATTCCAGGCATGCCCGGGATGCCAGGTCAGGAAGGTGGGCAGGATTATAAAACCCAGTCACTGGGCTCGGGCTTCATCCTGAGTAGCGATGGGTATATTTTAACCAACGCGCATGTGGTGAACGAGGCCGATGAAGTGCTGGTGAAACTGTATGACAAGCGTGAATTCAAAGCCAAGATTATTGGTGCGGACAAGCGCACCGATGTGGCCTTGATTAAGATCGATGCGACCGGCTTGCCCAAGGTGACTGTAGGGGACCCGAATGCGTTGAAAGTCGGGGAATGGGTGGCAGCGATTGGTTCGCCATTTGGTCTCGAAAACACGATGACGGCCGGTATTGTCAGTGCCAAGGGTCGCGCCTTACCGCAAGAAAACTATGTCCCGTTTATTCAAACCGATGTCGCCATTAACCCGGGTAACTCGGGGGGGCCATTATTTAACTTGCGCGGTGAAGTGGTCGGCATCAACTCGCAAATCTACAGCAAGAATGGCGGTTCCATGGGCTTGTCATTCAGTATTCCGATTGATGTTGCCATTGATATTTCCAACCAGCTCAAGGCCAATGGCCGCATTTCACGCGGCTGGCTGGGGATTGGCATTCAGGAAGTGACCAAAGACCTGGCTGAGTCCTTTGGTCTCAAGCAAACCAGCGGTGCCTTGATTGCAGGCGTCGAGAAAAACAGCCCGGCCGACAAAGGTGGGCTGGAAGCTGGTGACATTATTCTCAAGTTTGACGGCAAGCCGATTACGACATCGAGTGATTTGCCTCGTGTGGTGGCAGCCACCAAACCGGGTAAAGTGGTGCCGGTAGAAATCCTGCGTAAAGGCGCCAGTAAAACCTTGCAGCTGGGCGTTGGTGAAATGCCGAGCGAGCAACCTGAAGCTGCCGCAACCAGCAAAGAACCCACTAAGGCAGAGTCCAACAAGATAGGCTTGACCTTGCGTGAATTGACGCCACAGCAAAAGAAAAAGCTCAACGGCAAGAATGGCCTGCTTGTGATTGAAAGTGTGGGTGCGGCTGCACAGGCCGGGATCCGTCGCGGTGATGTCATTCTCGGTCTGAATAACAATGAAAGCCAGAGCGTGGATGCCTTTAACAAGCAGATCAATGCGGTTGCCAGTGGCAAAACGATTGCTGTGCTGGTGCAGCGTGGAGATAGCACGCTGTATGTACCGATTAAAGTAAAATAAGGTACGGCTGCTTGCAGTGAACAAAAAAAGACAGGTCGCCCTGTCTTTTTTTGTTTTTGAGGCGGGGGTTAGTAGGCGAGCATGGAAATATTGTCACTGCTGAGTTTTAATTGATTCAGCGCTTCAATCACACTGCGAATATTTTCATGGATGGCACCCTCGTTAGCAATTTTGATGCGAATAAAGCCAATCGCTGAGTCGCTAAACGTCGCAGTGTAAGGCGTAGAAATGATTTTTGAGTAAAGGACTTTTTGGGTTGCGCGTTCTGTCAGGGTGTACTCCACGGCAGCTGTCACTGTCATGTCCAGCCCGGCAACCGGTTGATCCAGGCTTAGTAATTTGGCGTCCAGTGTGTATTTGCTGCTTTGTCCTGAGTTGCTCAGTAACAGTGCATTACGCAAAGACTCCTCAAGTGCCTGCTTGAATCCATCATTGCCCACCTTGGAAACCCACAGGGGATTGGTCGATTTTCCGCCAGAGACTGCTTGAATGGTGACGTTTTCTTTAAGTTGCGCATTAGGCAAAGAGCTGTGAGTGGCCGGTTTGACTGTCATTTTGTCAATGGCGGCGGGTGAGGCACAACCAGCCAACAGTGCTGAAGTGAATACAAGCACGACTTTGTACATAAGATTTACTCCCTGAAATATGTTTTTAGTGAATGCAGCGTCCCCATAAGCGTGGACGTTTGCAAACTTTAATGCAGAACGGTCAGGCGAGCATGCTGTTCGCATTAAAATGCGATTAATTGGGAAATTTTCCTGGGTTTGGCTGTGCGCTTTACAGGGCCGCCCGCACTTGCCGCAAACAAAATAAATCACTGATATTCATGCATTTGCTGTAAAATACGCACGATTTGAAAGGCGCTTCAAGCGCCTTTCTTGCTTGTAAATAACGCATAACAGAACATGAAAAATATTCGTAATTTTTCGATCATTGCCCACATTGATCATGGCAAATCGACACTGGCTGACCGCATTATCCAGTTGTGCGGTGGCCTGGAAGCACGCGAGATGGAAGCGCAAGTGCTTGATAGCATGGATATCGAGCGTGAACGTGGCATTACGATCAAGGCACAAACAGCGGCGTTGCAATACAAAGCCAATAATGGCGAAACCTATTTCCTCAACCTGATTGATACCCCTGGGCACGTTGACTTCAGCTATGAAGTCAGCCGCTCCTTATCGGCCTGTGAAGGTGCATTGCTGGTGGTGGATGCTTCGCAAGGCGTCGAAGCGCAAAGTGTGGCTAACTGCTACACCGCGATTGATCTCGGCGTGGAAGTGACGCCCGTCCTGAACAAGATCGACTTGCCATCGGCAGACCCTGCGCGCGTGTCACAGGAAATTGAAGATGTGATTGGGGTGGATGCCACTGATGCGGTGCGTTGCTCAGCCAAAACCGGCGAGGGTGTGCGCGATGTGCTGGAAGAAGTGGTCGCCAAAGTGCCACCCCCTAGAGGCGATGTGTCGGCTCCATTGAAAGCGCTGGTGATCGATGCCTGGTTTGACAACTATGTGGGTGTGGTCATGCTGGTGCGCGTGGTGGATGGTGTGTTGCGCGCCAAGGAAAAAATCCGCCTGATGGCCACCGGTGCCGAATACCTGTGTGAGCAGGTGGGGGTGTTTACGCCCAAGTCCTTGCAGCGTCAGCAACTGAGCGCGGGTGAGGTCGGCTTTATCATTGCCGGCATTAAAGAGCTGGCGGCGGCCAAGGTCGGTGATACGGTGACGCTTGCCGGGGCAGGGAAATCTGCCACTGAACCACTGCCAGGCTTTAAAGAAGTGAAGCCGCAAGTGTTTGCCGGGCTGTATCCGGTCGAATCCAACCAGTTTGAGTCCTTGCGTACTGCGCTGGAAAAATTGAGCCTGAATGACTCCAGCTTGCAGTTTGAGCCAGAAAATTCCACAGCACTGGGGTTTGGTTTCCGCTGCGGATTCCTCGGTTTGTTGCATATGGAAATCGTACAAGAGCGCCTGGAGCGTGAGTACGATATGGATCTGATTACGACCGCGCCTACCGTGATTTATGAGCTATTGCTCAAAAGCGGCGAGGTCATACAAATCGAGAACCCGTCACGTTTGCCTGAGCCTTCACGCATTGAAGAAATCCGTGAGCCCATGATTGTAGTCAATCTGCTCATGCCGCAAGACTATGTCGGGCCGGTGATGACCTTGTGTAATAACAAGCGCGGTGTCCAGCGTAATATGCAGTATATGGGCCGCCAGGTGATGTTGAGTTATGAAATGCCGCTGAATGAGGTGGTGCTCGATTTCTTTGATAAACTGAAGTCGGTTTCGCGTGGCTATGCCTCGATGGATTACGAGTTTCTCGAGTTCCGTGCGGCCGATCTGGTCAAGCTGGATATCATGGTGAACGGTGAGCGTGTGGATGCATTGAGCCTGATTGTGCACCGCGCCAACAGCATTTACCGTGGCCGCGAACTGGTTTCTAAAATGCGCGAGCTGATTCCACGGCAAATGTTTGATATTGCCATCCAGGCATCGATCGGCGCCAATATTATTGCGCGTGAAACTGTGAAGGCGATGCGTAAAAACGTGCTGGCTAAATGTTACGGCGGCGATATTACGCGTAAGCGCAAGTTGCTGGAAAAACAAAAAGAAGGTAAAAAGCGTATGAAGCAGGTGGGCAATGTGGAAATTCCACAAGAAGCCTTCCTGGCGATCTTGCGTGTAGAAGATAAATAATCACGATTCATCATCACCGCGCGTGATGGTGCTTACTCAGGAAACAAGCATGTATTTTGCAATTTTTATGTTGGTGATTTTGCTGGTGTCAGGGGTGATCTGGCTGCTGGATATCCTGGTGCTGCGCAAGCAGCGCCAAGCCGGTGCGCTCGGAGAGGTGCCTGATCCATGGTATGTGGAATACAGTAAAAGCTTTTTCCCGGTCATTCTGCTGGTATTTACCGTCCGCTCATTTATCGTCGAGCCATTCAAGATTCCTTCCGGCTCCATGATGCCGACGCTGTTGGCGGGTGACTATATTCTGGTCAATAAATTCACCTATGGCCTGCGTGTACCCATCCTCAATAATGTGTTTTACCCCATGGGTAAGCCGCAGCGTGGTGACGTATTTGTGTTTCATTATCCGCCAGACCCATCAATCGACTATATCAAGCGTGTGGTTGGTCTGCCCGGCGACAAGATTCAGTACCGTGACAAACAGCTGACTATTAACGGCAAGGTGATTAGCCTGGATTTTATCGCGCCTTACCAATATGCCTTGAGCGTTAACGACGAAAGCGGCAACGCCCGTGCGGTGGATGTCACCGCCTCACGCCTGAGCGAGCAACTGGGCGACGTCAAGCATGATGTACTGATTCATGACATCATGAACCAATATGGCCCAGGTAGTCTGGGTGACCGCTTCATGCAGGGCGAAACCATTACCGTGCCTGAAGGCGAATACTTTGCCATGGGCGATAACCGTGACAATAGTTCTGACAGCCGTGTCTGGGGCTTTGTCGCCGAAAAACATCTGGTGGGTAAAGCCTTCTTTATCTGGTTCAATTTTGACCAGTGGCGCCGTATCGGGCAACGTATCGGCTAATGCTGCGGTCAGCCGTGGCGAGACGTCTCTTTTTGAGGAAAGCATCTATGAAATACTCAAAGATTTCTGATCAACACGGGATCGGCTTTATCGGTTTTTTACTGGTACTGACGGCATTTGGCATTTTGGGCCTAGTCGCCTTGAAAGCCTTGCCTGCCTATATGGAGTATTTCTCGATTCAATCCACCATTAACCGGATTGCGCATGACTCGCTGTTGCAAAGCGAGCAGGACATGCGTACGGCGTTTGATCGTCAGATGCAGGTCGATAGTATTAAAGACGTTTCCAGCCGTGAGCTCGAAATCAGTGCAGGGGCGGTGGCCATGCGCTACCAGAAAAAGATCCCGCTCACTGAGACCATGTCTCTGTTGATTGATTTTGATGCTGCCAGCAAACCCTAGTGGCAAAAGGGATCGTCATTCAATGAGCGTACTGCCTGTCTTACAAACCAGAATTGGTTACCAATTTTTGCAACCTGACTTGCTGCAGCAGGCGCTCACGCACCGCAGCTTTTCGGCCACCAATAATGAGCGGCTGGAGTTTTTAGGCGATAGCGTTTTAAACTTTATCATTGCCCACCAGCTGTTCAATTTGTTTCCCGATATCCCCGAAGGCGATTTAAGCCGATTGCGGGCCAAGCTGGTCAAAGAATCCAGTCTGGCCGAGATTGCCATCAGCCTGCATTTGGGCGATGCGCTCAAGTTGGGCGAGGGCGAGTTAAAAAGTGCGGGTTGGCGTCGCCCGTCTATTCTGGCCGATGCGCTGGAGGCGATTGTCGGTGCTGTCTATCTGGATGGCGGCTTTGACGCTGCGCAGCAAGTAGTGGCCTTGTTATATCGCGACAAGCTGCAGACCATAGATCCAACATCGATCGACAAGGATGCCAAATCGCAGTTGCAGGAATACCTGCAAAGCAAAAAAATGGATTTGCCTGAATATCAGGTGGTCTCTATCGAGGGCGAAGCACATGCACAAACGTTTACCGTGCAATGTGAAATTAAAAAACTCAAGTTGACGACCACAGGCGTGGGCACCAGCCGCCGCGTGGCTGAGCAACAAGCGGCCAAATTGGCCATGGACAAGATACAATCATGACAGAACAGACAACAGCCTCAGACCATTTCCGTTGTGGCACCATTGCCATCGTGGGCAGACCCAATGTGGGCAAATCGACCTTGCTCAACCATATTCTGGGCATGAAGCTGGCGATTACTTCGCGCAAGGCGCAGACCACCCGTCACCGTCTGCTCGGGATTCATACCACTGAAGACACGCAGTTTCTGTTTGTCGATACCCCGGGTTTTCAGCAAAAGCATATTAACGCGCTCAATAAGTCGCTTAATAAGACCGTCACCCAGGTATTGACCGAAGTCGATGTGGTACTGTTTGTGATCGAGCCGATGAAACTGGGCGAGGCCGATGAGCTGGTGCTTAAACTGCTGCCTAAGAACAAACCGGTATTGCTAGTGGTGAATAAAGCCGACCTCATGGGCGACAAAGGCAACTTGCTGCCCCTGATTCAGGACTTTGACTTGCTGTTTGACTTTGCGGGCATTATCCCGGTTAGTGCCAAAAAGAATCTTTATCTGGATGAGCTGTTAGCCGCGATTCGTGAGCATCTGCCCGAGCAAGCTGCCATGTATGCCGAAGATGAACTGACGGATAAAAACGAGCGCTTTCTGGCCGCCGAACTGGTCCGCGAAAAGGTGTTCCGCCTGTTGGGTGATGAAGTGCCTTACTCGGTGACGGTTGAAATTGAAAAGTTTGAAACGGTGAAAAACCTGCGCCGCATTTTTGCCGCGATCATTGTCGATAAAGAAAGCCAGAAGCCCATGATCATTGGCAAGGGTGGCGAGAAATTAAAACAGATTTCAACCGAAGCGCGCCAGGACATGGAAAAGCTGTTTGGCTCCAAAGTCTATCTTGAAACCTGGGTCAAGGTAAAAGGTGGTTGGGCAGACGATGCGCGCGCGCTAAAAAGCCTGGGTTTCTAGCCTCGCAGGTTCTTATCTACTGGCATCCACATGGCAGTAAAACCTTCTAATTCAGGCAGCCACAAACAAAGCCTGCAACCGGTTTTCATTCTTCATACCTATCCCTTTAAAGAAACCAGCCTGGTCGTCGAAATGTTCAGTCGCGACCTGGGCCGCATTGCCGCCGTGGCTAAAGGCGCGCGCCGCCCGCTTTCAGCCATGCGCGGCATGCTGCAGTCTTTTCAGCAACTGGCTGGCACCTGGTCGGGTAAAAATGAGCTTAAAACCCTGCATGACCTGGAGTGGATGACCGGCCTCACCTTGCTCAGGGGCGATGCGCTGATGTGCGGCTTTTACATGAACGAGCTGTTGCTGCGGCTGCTGCCGCGCGACGATGCCCATGTGCAGCTATTTGAATATTACGCACAAACCGTACAGACACTGTCGGCCCTGCCCATGCCGGTAGATGGCACGCAACTGGCCATGGTGATGCGCAAGTTTGAACTCAAAATGTTGCAAGAACTCGGCTACGCCGTTCCGCTCACCCATGATGAACACGGTGAAATCATCCATGCCGATAGCACCTACCGTTTTGAGGCAGATTATGGCGCCTGTGATCCGTCCGCCACTAAAAACGGCCTGCTGATTCTGGGCAATACGCTGCTACAAATGGCGCGTGGCGACTACAGCGATAGCACCACTCAAGCGCAAAGCAAGCAGTTGATGCGTTATTTATTACAGCATTATCTGGGTGAAAAGCCCTTGCATACCCGGCAATTGCTGGTGGACTTACAAGGCTTCTGAAGGTGGCCGTTGCTACGGTCTCACGTCCTGATAGCGAGGATATCTGGGGTTGCAAGGTGAGTGGCAGATCATCCCTCACCTTGCCTGAGCGACCAGTCATGAGTTGACTGCTCGCGCTTGATTCGGACGTGGCCTTGAAGTATCTCACAAGGCCACGCTGAAACTAACCGGCTTTTTGTTGGCGACGGGCCACTAAAACAAACACAGCCAGGCCAGCTAACAGCAGGGCGTTGGTGGCTGGCTCTGGAACCGCTGCCGTTTGCTGAACAAAACTGAAATAGCCCGAATTGCTGACCGTGGATAGTCCCTGTGCGGTGAACTCAGAGAAATAGCTATTATCAGGATACAACGTCAGGATAAACGTCGACGCGCCGTTATTGGCTGCAAACGTAAACCCCTGTTTGTCTATGCTAATGCTGGCATCGCTAGAGCGATAGCTGACGTTGTCCAAGGGGTCATTCAGGACAAAGTCCAGCACGCTGAAATGATAGTTTAATGAAAATGGCGCGCTGGTGGTCATGCTGCCAGAGAAGGTTGGGTCGCCATTCACATCATCGACTGCCACAATGTTGTAACGATAATCGGCCAGTGCTACACCGCTACCAGCAAAGGTGAGCGCCAGAAACACTACTAAATATTTAATCAATTGCATCACAAATCCTAAAAAAGTTAAATCAATCAAACGCCCGTCATGTGTCGATGTAGAGGCGCGTCTTGCGCCTCCTATTTCATCTTAACGAACGGAAACGAACACCGGGTTGGAGTAAAACCACAGGCTGCTGTAGTTGCGGTCGTTAATCGCGTTGACACGACCATTGTTATCCACGCCGCCCTGATTGTTCAGTACCCAGGTTTTCTGGTCTGCCAGCGGTTCGCCGTTGTAGCTGAATCCAGGCGCATCCACCGCCAGATTGGTGCCGCGCAATCTGAAGTACTGGTTTTTGTTGGCCACCAGTTGCACAGTCACTGAGGCAAACCCATCTTTGCCTACTTTCCAGTCGGCTGCGGTGAATCGCTTCAGCACGCGTGTAGACGGGTTGGTGGCAACGTTGTAAGCCGCAGAGTCCGGGCTGGCTTTGGGCGTGACATCACCGACAATTAAGTCCACATGGTTGACCACAGGTTTCATGTTGGCGAGGGTGTTACCATCAACCGGCTTCAGGTAGTTGTTGAGATCCGGGCTCTTGAAGCGGAAAGTTAACTTGATTTTTTCACCAGCGCCGACTTTGATTTCCTGCCCTATAAAGGCGGTGCCAGACGAACCGACGACGCGGAAGTCCAGCGCATTGATCAAGTCACCAAACACGCCAAACATACGGCCTTCACGCAGGCTGGCAATCAAGCCGGTGGCTGTGCCTTTGCCGCTTTCTGGCATCCACACGTAGTTCTTGGCATATTCGCCTGGATAGTAGCCGCTGCTATTGCTGGCCGCATCAATCTTGAAGTGTGAATCGGAGTCTGCGATGTTCCAAACGTGGCGACCTTCGCCTAACAGCGCATCCCATACGCCGCCCACTTTGGCAACAACGGCGTCCACGCCGCCATAGGTGCGGTTAGGCAGGTTCGCGTCAATATAGGCAGAGGTATAGCCGCCGCGGTCAGGCTCCATCTGGTTACCGACCATGCCTTCAATCATAAATACGATATCCGGGGCCAAGTCATTCATTTGACGAAAGTCCTTGATCGTATATTTGTTTGGATTGCGAGACGGGTGGTTGATGGTGGCAAAGCTGGTGGTCGGATAATGGGTTTTTAACCAGGCGATTGCTGATAAGGCGTCTGTGCCGGTTTGGTTAGGGCGAATCGAACCATTCCTGTTTTTCCAGGCCGCGACATCCTGCGGGTTAAACAACGATTCAGACAGGGTGGTAAACAGATACTGGAATTCTTTAGCACCATCGGTAGAAGTCTCCAGCGTCGATTCATTCTGGAACATGACTACATTGGCATGGTCGTGGGTAGGCATATCCCATTCTGCCGCCGAGAGTATCATCTTGTCTGCGTAAGTGCCGCTTGCCTGCATGTCTTTCACGTGCGGAATCTCAATCGACTCCATCGCATAGGCAAATGGCACGGGTTTGGCCAGCAAATTGCCGTTCTGATCATATTTGGAAGAGCGCAAATGATTGCTCAGAATCATCCAGTCCAGTTTGTAAGTGCCCAGCGCCTTGTCCAGCAAAAAGTCCAGCGTCTGCGTCGTGCGAGAGTCATCAGACTCCACGGTATGGGTATGCAGGTCACCAGCCATCCAGGAACCTTTACCTTCGGTAGCGGCAGGCATAGGCTTGACTTCCAGGCCAGAGACTAACGACACGGCACCGAATGACAGGCCCGCGACAGCGGTCACCATGGCCGTTGATTTAAATACTTTTGATTTATTCACAATTATCCCGCTTGATTAACATCCCCTGGCAGGGGCATGGTAGTGTTGAAAGTGTTTACTACGCGGGCATGATGGCGGACGCGGGTTAATCTTTGATGACGGCCGAGATATATTCGCGTGACAGCGGCCTAGGCATGCACTGTGGTCCCATTTGCTGGTGATCTACACAGACTGCTCCGCAGATTGATGGTTGATGGCAGCGCTTAATGGTATGGTTTTACACTGTCAGCAGGTAAAATAGGGCTTTGTCCGTTCTCTTATCAGTTAACTATGTTAAAACTAGGCGTCAATATCGATCACGTGGCCACCATCCGTCAGGCGCGTGGCACCAAATACCCCAGCGTGGTGCAGGCTGCATTGCGTGCAGAACAATCCGGCGCTGACAGCATCACGCTACATTTGCGCGAGGATAGGCGCCACATGCAGGATGCGGATATTTTTGCCTTGCGGCCGTTACTGCAAACCAAAATGAACCTGGAATGTGCGGTGACCAGCGAGATGATTGATATCGCCATTCAGGTTAAACCACAGGATGTCTGCCTGGTGCCAGAGCGGCGTGAAGAACGCACGACGGAAGGCGGGCTGGATGTATTGACCCACTATGTCAAAGTCGAACACGCCGTTAAAAAACTGTCTGAGCAAGGTATCCGTGTCTCCTTGTTTATTGCACCCGATCTGGCGCAAATTGATGCCGCCGCCAAGATGGGCGCACCTGTGATTGAGTTGCATACCGGCACCTTTGCCGATGCGGAAACTGAAAAAGCGCAACTGGCCGAACTGGATAAAATCACCACTGCGCTTAACCATGCCAAAGCCGCCGGCTTGGTGGTGAATGCTGGTCATGGCCTGCATTATCACAATGTGCATCATATTGCGCGTTTGCCAGGCTTTGAAGAGCTGAATATCGGCCACGCGATTGTGGCGCATGCCTTGTTTGTGGGCTGGGACCATGCCGTGCGCGAAATGAAAGCACTGATGAAAGAGTTTTCCAGCAGATAAACACGCATCCATGGCGGAGAAGGAGTGGCGATGATTTATGGCATAGGCGCGGATATTGTTGAAGTTGAGCGCATTCAGGCGTCACTGGAGCAGTTTGGCGAGGCCTTTGCCAAGCGCATTCTGGCAGAGGTTGAGTGGCCGGATTATGAGGCTAGCCAGCTCAAAGCCCGCTTTCTGGCCAAGCGGTTTGCGGCGAAAGAAGCCTTTGCCAAAGCCATCGGTACCGGCATTCGCGGTGAAGTCAGCTTCCATAACATCGCGGTGACGCATGATGCCTTGGGGCGTCCCTTGCTCCAATTGTCCAGTGCCTTACAGGCTTTTCTCAAACAGCATCATATCCACCAGTCGCATATCAGCATCAGTGATGAGAAAAATCTTGCCCTGGCGTATGTGGTGCTGGAAACGAGCTAGGGGTAATGGATTTGGACTTGTCTGTCGATGTCGAGATGGCGCGCCGCTTTTCCGGCGTGCGCCGCTTGTATGGTGAGCCGGGCCTGGCGCGTTTGCAGCAATCGCATGTCATGGTGATCGGCATCGGTGGTGTTGGCTCCTGGGCCGCTGAGGCACTGGCGCGCAATGCGGTGGGCAAGCTCACGCTGGTAGACCTGGATAATATTGCCGAATCGAACATGAATCGCCAGATTCATGCACTGTCAGGCAATCTGGGCAAGGCCAAGGTCACGGCCATGCAGGAGCGGATTGCCGAAATTAATCCCGTATGTGTCGTGAACGAGATTGAGGATTTTGTGACGCCGGACAATCTCGCGCAAATGCTGGCCGGGCAACCAGACCTGATTGTGGACTGCATGGATGACACCAAAGCCAAAATTGCGCTGGCGGCTTATTGCAAACAACACAGCTTACCGCTGGTGATGGTGGGCAGCGCCGGGGGCAAGCTTGATGCGACGCGGTTGCGCCTGGCGGACCTCGCGCATGTGCAGGGTGACCGCATGCTGTCAAAAGTGCGTAATCAATTGCGCCGTGACCATGGCTTTCCCAAAGCCTCGGATCACAAAAAATCAAGCAAGTTTGGCCTGATAGCCGTGTATTCAGATGAGCCCGTGGAGCGCCCGCAAGAGGCTTGCGAGACGCCTCAAGCCGGCCTGACTGGCCTGAATTGTGCGGGCTATGGTTCCAGTATCTGCGTGACGGCGAGTGCGGGCTTTATTGCCGCGCAGCAGGCGATTCAACAGCTACTTTCTGCAGCAGCTTCCAATCTGCCACCTTAACTATTCCCCGCTGCGACAGCATGGCTGTCATCAATTGGGTTGAACATTGTCAGTGTGAGGGCGTCTACCAGATAGCAGGCATAAACATTGCATGCAATTCTTTATAGCCTGTGCGGGATAACTGCACTGGATTTCAGTGCGTCATCGCTCTTTTAATGACGGCTATCAATGTTACAGTGTGACATGGCCTAACAATATTCAACCTGAAGGTGATTGCCATGCAATTAGAGGTGTTCTTAGAAAAAGTCTCTGTAAATCACGGCCTGAATGTACTGGTCTCTCATTTGGCCCAGGCGGGCATTGAGATTGCGGCGCTGATCCGCCAAGGGGCGCTGCAGGGCGTGACTGAAAAAATGACCAGCACCAATGTGCAGGGCGAAACCCAGATGAAGCTGGATATCCGCAGCCATGAACTGGCGGTGGCGCAACTGCGCGCTTCTGCGGTGGTCGCTGGGGTCCTGTCAGAAGAAGAAGATCATCCGGTGCTGTTTGAGACGCTGGATGCACCATTTTTGGTCAGTATGGATCCGCTGGATGGCTCTTCTAACCTGACGATTAACGGCGTGGTCGGCAGTATTTTTTCGGTGCTGCCGAATATTGGGGTCTCCACCCTCGGTGAGCAGGCCTTTTTACAACCCGGCCAGGACCAGCGTGCCGCAGCCTATCTCATGTATGGGCCGGCCACCTTAATGGTGCTGACGCTGGGACAAGGCACCCATGTGTTTACGCTGGAACATGACAGCAATACCTTTATGTTGACTCAGCAAACGGTACAAATCGCCGAGGAGACCTCGGAATTTGCCATCAATGCCAGTAACCAGCGCTACTGGGCGCCTGCCATGCAGCGTTACATCAACGAATGCCTGCAAGGCGCGGATGGTCCGCGCGGTCGCGACTTCAATATGCGCTGGTGCGCCAGTATGGTCATGGATGTGCACCGGATTTTAACCCGAGGCGGCGTGTTTCTTTATCCGCACGACCGTAAGCAACCTGTCAGGGCCGGGCGGTTAAGATTACTTTATGAAGCAAACCCGATGAGCTTGCTGGTAAGCCAGGCCGGGGGCGAGAGCATAGACGGCAAGCAGCCGATTCTGGCTATCCAGCCGGACAGTTGTCATCAACGCGTGCCGGTACTGTTAGGCGCCAAACAGGAAATACAGCGCTTGCGCGAGTATCATTGGCAAGACAGTGATCATCCGCAAGTTACCGACTAAAGGAGTGTGACATATGGCATTAATTTCGCTCAGACAATTATTGGACCACGCGGCCGAACACAGTTATGGACTGCCCGCCTTCAATATCAACAATATGGAGCAGATTCTCTCCATCATGAAGGCGGCGGATGAGGTGGATAGCCCGGTGATTTTACAGGCTTCTGCCGGTGCGCGCGGTTATGCGGGCGAGTCTTTTCTGCGCAAAATGGTGGAAGCAGCGATTGAGCAGTATCCGCATATTCCGGTGTGTATGCACCAGGACCATGGCGCTTCGCCCAAGGTCTGCCAGATGGCGATCCGTAGTGGATTCTCGAGCGTGATGATGGATGGTTCGCTCAAAGAGGACGGTAAAACACCGGCCAGTTATGAATACAATGTCGAGATGACCCGCCGAGTGGTTGAGTTTGCGCATGCGGTGGGTGTCTCGGTGGAAGGCGAGCTCGGGGTGTTGGGTTCGCTTGAAACCGGCATGGCAGGCGAGGAAGATGGCGTAGGCGCGGAAGGCAAACTGGACGAGTCGCAGCTGCTGACGGACCCTGACGAAGCGGCTGCCTTTGTCGCGGCCACCAAGGTCGATGCGCTGGCGATTGCCATTGGGACCAGCCATGGCGCCTATAAATTTACACGGCCGCCTTCAGCCGAAACCTTGTCGATTAAACGTATTCGCGAGATTCACGCCAAAATCCCCAATACGCATCTGGTGATGCATGGTTCCTCCAGCGTGCCACAGTCTTTACTGGAGCAGATCCGGCAATATGGTGGCAATATCAAGGAAACCTATGGCGTGCCAGTGTCTCAAATTGTCGAGGGCATTAAAAACGGGGTGCGCAAGGTCAATATTGATACCGATATCCGTCTGGCAATGACTGCGGCGATCCGCGCACATATGGCCGAGCATCCTGAAGAGTTCGATCCGCGCAAATACTTCAAGGAAGCGATTACCGCGGCGCAGCATTTGTGCAAAGAGCGGTTTGAGGCTTTTGGCAGTGCCGGTCAGGCCAGCAAAATCAAGGTGATTTCACTGGAGAAAATGGCGGCTATTTATTAACCGCCGGTGACACCGGGTTGAACGCATCATCAACGCAAGCAACAAGGTCAGTAAAAAGACAAGTAAAAACATAAGTTGAGCACATCAACAATCCGCACGAGGGGGCATGAATAAAGGAAACATCATGCGACAAAAATTAGTGGTTGGTAACTGGAAGCTACACGGTGGGTTGCTCGAAAACCAGGGCTTACTCAACCGTCTCAAGCAAGAACTGCACGATCTGCAGGGCATGGATGCGGCGGTCTGCCTGCCCTATGTCTACCTGTTTCAGGCGCAAGCCCTGTTGCAGGATTCGGCCATTGCCTGGGGCGCGCAAAATGTCAGCCAGTATACAGAGGGCGCATTTACCTCCTGTATTTCGGCCAAAATGGTCGCCGAGTTCGGTTGCACCTACACCATTATCGGGCATTCCGAGCGCCGTGCGCTCAAGCTGGAAAGCAATCAGGTTGCCACCAAGCGCATGCTCAATGCCCTGCATGCCGGGCTGACGCCGATTTTTTGTGTGGGTGAAACGCTAGATGAGCGCGATGGCGATATGGCCGAGTTGATTGTGCGTAACCAGATGCTGAATGTGGTCTACGGCTTGGATGACGAAGCATTTGCGCTGGCCAAAAAATTCAATATGGTGATCGCCTATGAGCCGGTGTGGGCGATCGGCACCGGCGAGCATGCCAGCCCGGATCAGGCGCAGCGGATGCATGCGTTTATCCGCATGATGATTGCCGAGCGTGATCGCGAATTTGCCGACCAAATCCGCATTGTGTATGGCGGCAGCATGACCCCGCAAAATGCCCACAGCTTGTTGAGCATGCCAGATATTGATGGCGGCTTGCTTGGGCGTGCGGCGCTGGTGGCGGAAGACTTTATCGAAATCTGCAAGATTGCCAGCCGCTGCTATCAGCAAAAAAAGGTATTTAAGGAACCATCGGACGCCATTCCAGTCTTTGAGGCATGATTTCAGACTTCAAAGGCAACAAGACACAGCTACCAAGCAAGCTTTGCCAGCAATGTGGCAAGCCCATGACCTGGCGCAAGGCCTGGGCCAAGAATTGGGAACAGGTCAAATATTGTTCTGAACGTTGTCGCCGTCAGCCTCGCACAAAAGCGTCATGAGGCATCTGGTGATTATTTTGGGTGACCAGCTGACACTGGATAACCCGGCCCTGCTGGATTTTGATCCTGCGCAAGACCATATTGTGATGGCCGAGGTCAGACAAGAGTCTACCCATGTTTGGTCACACCGTCAGCGCATTACCCTGTTTCTTTCTGCCATGCGGCATTTTGCCGAGTGCTTGCGTGCACAATCCTTTCCGCTGACCTATTTTGCGCTGGATGATCACACTTATCCCGATTTGCCAGCCGTTTGGCAAGCGATGGTGCAGCAGCATCGGCCTCTCGCCCTCAAAGTATGTGAGCCCGGTGACTGGCGCATCTGGCAGCAATTACAGGCCTTAGCTGAGCAATGTGCTACGCCGCTGCAGGTGCTGCAAGACACCCATTTTATGTGCAGCATCGACCAGTTCAAGCGCTGGGCGGATCACTATGGTGAAAAAAATACTTCTTTGCGCATGGAGTTTTTTTACCGCAGCATGCGTAAAAAATACCAGATTCTGATGGCGGGGGATGCGCCCGAGGGCGGCGACTGGAACTATGACCAGGACAATCGTCAGTCTTTGGGCAAGCTGGGGCCACAAGACCTGCGGCCACCACCTACTTTTGCACCTGATGCTGTGACCCAGGCCGTGATGACCCTGGTCAATCAGAGCTTTCATGATCATCCGGGAGCCTTGGATGACTTTCAATGGGCGGTCACCCGTGAGCAAGCACTCACCTTGCTGGCACATTTTGTTGCAGAAAAGCTGGCGCGGTTTGGCCCATATCAAGATGCGATGTGGCAAGCAGAGCCATACTTGTGGCATTCACTGCTGGCCTCGGCCTTAAACCTCAAATTGCTCAATCCGCGCGAAGTGATTGCCGCCGCTGAGCAGGCGTATCGGCAGGGGCAAGCGCCTTTGGCCAGTGTGGAGGGCTTTATCCGGCAGATTTTGGGCTGGCGCGAGTTTATCCGTGGCGTATATTGGCTGGAAATGCCCGCGCTGGAAAAGGCCAATTATTTTAACCATCAAGGGGCGCTGCCCGCCTGGTTCTGGACGGGGCAAACTGGCATGCAGTGTTTATCGCAGTGTATCGGGCAAACCTTGCAGCATGGTTATGCGCATCATATTCAGCGTCTGATGGTGCTCGGCTTGTTTGCAACGCTGGCAGAATTGTCCCCGCAACAGGTTTCGGACTGGTTTTTGGCGGTGTATGTTGATGCAGTGGCGTGGGTGGAGTTACCCAATGTCGCGGGTATGGCCCTGTTTGCCAACGGCGGCCGCTTTACCAGCAAGCCGTATGTGGCCAGTGGTGCATACATCCAGCGCATGAGCAATTATTGCCAGCACTGCAAATATGACCCTAAACAAAAAACGGGGGCGCAGGCTTGCCCGTTCACCACCTTGTATTGGGCATTTTTAATCAAGCATGAGGCATTGTTTGCACGCAATCCGCGGACCAGTTTGATGGTGAAACATGTGGCAAAACTTTCCGCGGCAGAAAAGAGCGAGATCACCACGGCTGCCCGGTTGCGATTGCAACACGTCGCGCAGCTATAAGCGGCTGGTGTGAATTAAGAAAGATGTAATTTCATAAAACTGTCACAATTGAAAGCATTGCAGCCGATACAATATCCGCCATGAAAAATAACACGCCCGCCCTGCTAGACAGAGACCAAAGTATCCTCAGTTTTAATGCTAGAGTGTTGTCTCTGGCTCAGCGAGAGGACTATCCCTTGCTGGAGCGTTTACGCTTTTTGTGTATCGTCACCAATAACCTTGACGAGTTTTTCGAAGTCCGCATGCCTTTGCAGATGGAGGCATATCAGCAAGGCGTGACCAGTGGCCCGGTGACTGCGTCGACCTGCGAGCAAGTAGCGACCATGGCGCATGCGCTGGTGGCCCAGCAATACCAGCTGTTTAACGATGCGCTGATGCCGGCGCTGGCAAAAGAGCACGTACATCTGGTCTCGGGTGGGGTCAGGACCCCAGAGCAAACCACCTGGGTGTCTAATTACTTCAAGCGTGAAGTGTTGCCGTTCTTGATGCCAGTGTCGCTGGACCCTTCGCATCCTTTTCCGCAAGTGGCTAATAAATCGCTCAACTTTATTGTGCGCATTGCCGTCGATGGTGAAGAGAAAATCGCCATCGTACGTGCGCCGCGTGTGGTTCCGCGCCTGGTGCAATTGCCACCGTCTATTAGCAAAGGAGAACAGTGCTTCGTCTCACTAACTAGCATCATCCGCGCCAATCTGGAGGTTTTATTCCAAGGCGCCAGCATCCTGCATTTTTCCCAGTTCCGCGTCACCCGCAACAGTGACCTTGAGGTGGATGAAGATGATGTGATCAACTTGCGCACAGCGTTACGTGAAGAGCTGGCGCATCGGCAGTATGGTGAAGCGGTGCGACTTGAGGTGACACAAGAATGCGACGACACGCTGGCCGAGTTTTTACTCAAGCAATTTAACCTGCCGCCACTGGCGTTATACCGCGTGAATGGTCCGGTGAATCTGGGCCGCCTGATTCAGCTGCCAGACATGGCCAAAGGAGATCATCTCAAGTTTGTGCCATTCCAGCCGCACTGGCCGCAGCACATCAAAAAAAATGTTTCGCTGCTGACGCAAATGCGCGAAAAAGATTTGCTGATCCACCAGCCTTACGAGAGTTTCGAAGTGGTGATCCAGCTACTGGAAGAAGCGGTCAAGGATGAGCATGTACTGGCCATTCGCATGACCATTTACCGGACTGGGGCGGATCCACGCATGTTGCGCTTGCTGCAAGAGGCAGTGCGCCGTGGCAAGGAAGTGCTGGTGGTGGTTGAACTCAAGGCGCGTTTTGACGAAGAAGCCAACATCAACTGGGCAGAAGCATTGGAGTCGGTGGGCGCGCAGGTGGTGTATGGCGTGGTCGGCCTCAAAACACACGCCAAGATGCTGTTGATTATGCGCCGTGAGGGCAAGGTGATACACCGCTACGGGCATCTTTCCACCGGCAACTACAACCCGAAAACCACGCGTTTGTATACCGACTGGAGCATGTTGACCGCGGATGCCAATCTGACCAAGGAAATGGAAGCCGTCTTCCGTCACTTGACCAGCGAGCTGCCGATCCCGACCATGCGTCATCTGCTGGTGGCGCCCTTTACCCTGCAAAACAGCATGATCCGGCAGCTGGAAAAGGCGCAGCGCCTGGCCAGACTGGGCAAGCCCGCCAAGGTGATTGCTAAAATGAATGCGCTGACCGATGTCCCGCTGGTCAATGCACTCATGAAGGCCGCCAGTGCCGGCGTTGAGATTGATTTAATTGTGCGTGGGGCCTGCATCTTGCCGGTGGATGCGCCGTCGGTTAAAGGCCGCATTCGGGTCAGATCCATTGTCGGTCGCCTGCTCGAGCATTCACGCGTGTTTTACTTTGAGCTGGATGGTCAGGTGCAGATGTGGTTGTCGAGCGCAGACTGGATGAGCCGCAACATGATCCGCCGCGTAGAATTGGCCTGGCCAATCAAAGACCCCGCCATGCAGCAACGCATTTATCGCGAAAGTCTACAGCTTTACCTGCAAGATAATCTGGATGCCTGGCAATTGAGTGAGAATGGGCAATATCAACAGGCCGCGCGGACTGATGCTGCCGAGCCCTTGTCTTGCCAGCACCTGTTACTGCGCCAGTATCATTCTTTATAAAAGTGTGTGATGCCCGTTAAAAACCTGATTTTATGGCGACATGCAGAAGCAGAGGTGCTCATGCATGGGGCCTCTGACCTCGAGCGGCCGCTGACCGCCAAGGGACACAAACAAGCCAAGCAAATGTCCGCCTGGCTCAAAAAATACTTGCCCAAACAAACGTATGTGCTGGTGAGTCCTGCCGTGCGTACGCGTGAAACCGTGGATTACTGGGGAGAGGACTGGCAGGAAGATACGCGTCTGGCGCCGGAAAGGCCGCTAGAGCCGCTACTGCAAATCCTGGCGCAAAGCCCGTTTGAATCGATGATGCTGGTCGGTCATCAGCCCTGGATAGGCGAATTGGTTGCGCATGCCTTGGGCTTGCCAGAAGGGCAGGTCAGCATCAAGAAGGGCGCGGTCTGGTGGCTGCGCTTGCCCAAATCGGGGCCGCCCTACAAATTATATAGCGTGCAAAGCCCCGAGCTGATCAAGTAAGCGCGTAGTGGCCTATTGCCACTACATGCGCCGCGTGTGAACCAACTTATTTCTTTGGTCTGCCGGTTTTAATCACTGGAATGCTGGCCAGCGTGGCTTTTAACGCTGCATCATCCATGGCAGACAGCAGTTTCAGGCCTGCGCGTAACAATTCGCTTTTCTTGACGGGTTTATCCAGCGCTTCAAGGCGTTTTTTCAAAGTCGCGATTTGTGCGTACTCTTCTTTGGGCATGGTAAAGCTGTCACGTTCCATTTTGACCTTGTTGGTTTTTGGTTTGTCCTTGTCGGCCTTGTCTTTTTCAGGTGCCGTGGCGACTTTGTTCACGACTTTGATCGCTGGTGTGCCGCTCGCTTTTTTAGGCGCTGCAGCCGTTTTTAACACTGGTTTGGCGGCTGGTTTGGTTGCTACGGGTGCCACTGGTTTTGCAGCCGTTTTATTGGCAACAGGCGCCTTGGCGGTGGCAGCCGGTTTCGCTGGCGTCGTGGCCGGTTTGTTCTGGATCAAGGGTTTGTTATTTGGTTTGCTGGCCATGAGATTCTCCTGGTTGGGTTCAGTAAAAACAGTTTATACTGTTTTTGTTCAAAATCAATTGTCATAAAAATTTCATATTGATATGGTGTGATATCAGCTGGTTTTCATGACAAAATTCAACACCTTGAAACGGGGAGCGAAGCATGCGCAGGGTATTGGTGGCAAATACCAAAGGCGGCAGCGGTAAAACCACTTTAGCCACGAATCTTGCTGGCTATCTGGCGCAGCTGGGCCATAAGATTGTGCTCGAAGACATAGACCGGCAGCAATCAACCACAGATTGGCTTGCGCGTCGGCCCGCACATGTCGCCACTGTTTACAATGCCGATGATCTCGGCAAGTCCGCCCTGCAAAAGGCCGACTGGGTAATTACCGATTCCCCTGGTGGTTTGCGGGACAAAAAAATTTCTGATGCAGTGACTGAAGCCGACCTGGTATTGGTTCCCGTGGCGCCTTCTGCATTTGATATCGGCGCGACGCAAGACTTTTTGCAATTGCTGGCAGAAGAAAAAGCCGTCCGTAAACATAAAACATTTGTGGGTCTGGTTGGCATGCGGGTGATGCCGCGTACGCGTTCCGCAGAGCGTCTGTTGACCTTTATGGATGAGTCAGGCTTTTCTGTGTTGTCCATGCTGCGTTCTTCGCAGATTTATGTCACTGCCGCCGAAGAAGGCCTCAGTATTTTTGAATTGTCGAATACCTTGAAAGAGGTCGACATTGCACAGTGGAATCCGGTCACCGACTGGATTCTGCAAAACAGCTAAATCCGGTCTGTTTAAACAGCCGGATAGTAGACAATCAAAGGGAGTCCTATGAAAGACAAGGTCAATCCAGTGTATCTGGATAAAGTCAAACAATTACCTGCCGATGAGGCTGAGCGTATTCTGTCCCGCATGGGAGGTAAATTACCCAAACGCTTCATCAAGGAAAAACTGAGCCAGGAAGAAGCCCTGGCCTTGCAGCTTGAAATTGAAGACGAGCAATTGCAAGAGTGGCGCGAAAAAATGGCCAAGCTCAAGGAAGAAGACGAGAAGAAAGAGAAAAAGAAAAAAGAGTAAGTTTTGATCAAAAAAAACGGGCCTGGCGCCCGTTTTTTTACGTGTGTCGAATCTCTAATTGCCAGCCCAGTTTTTGCCACAGCAGGCACTCTTCCTCCAGCAGGTAATGCGTCTGTGGATGCTGGTTTGCCCATTGCGTGGACAGCGCCAGAATAAACTGCTGTTTATGGCGTTCCAGCTGCAGGTGCTTGAGCGAGGGCATGCGGCGGGAATGGCAAAAGATTACGGCCAGACGCAATGCCATGAGCTGGCAAACCAAATCCTGATTATCAAAGTCTGCATCCAGTTTGCGTAACTTGCCTTGATGGCCGAGCACCAGCAGGCTGATGGTATGCAGTTCACTTTGCGCAAAGCCCATCAATTCGGTGTTATCCAGAATATAGGCGCCGTGTTTGTTGCAATCGGTATGTGAAATCGCCCAGCCAATTTCATGGCACAGCGCCGCCCAATGCAGCAGTGGCTTCTGCGTATCACAGGCCAGCATGGCGTCGTAAAAATACAGCGCCATTTTGCTGACGTTGTTGGCATGTTCCATTTCGACACCAAATTGCTTGCACAATCTGGCAATCGACGCAGTACGCAAATCTTCGGTGACATCTTCCGGGTTTAGCATGTCATAAAGTACGCCATGCCTTAACGCGCCGTTAGCCACCATCAGCGTGTCAATTTTCAAGGTATCAAATACTGCGGTCAGTACGGCCAGGCCACCGCCAATCACTGCACGCCGGTCATCCTTGAGGCCTTCCATGTTCAGCCGGTCTGGCGATTTGGCTTTGATCAGCGTCTGCTTTAGCCACTCCAGCTGCGCGCGTTCAATGCGGTCAGCCGCGAAGCCTGCGCCTGCCAACACATCGGCGACCGCGCCCACCGTGCCCGAGGCACCATAGGCCACTTCTGCTTTTCCGACATAGCGGTTGGCAATCATGTCGATAATCGACTCGGCGGCAATTTCGGCGCGTTCAAAATTACGTTCGCTAAACTGGCCATCGGCAAAATATTTTTGTGACCAGCCCACCGAGCCCAAGCGCAAGGATTCCGTTACCGTGGCGCGGAAGTGTTGACCCAAAATAAACTCGGTAGAGCGTCCGCCAATATCCACCACCAGACGCTTTTCGTCCGATTGCGGCAACATGCGGCTGACGCCCTGATAAATCAGCCTGGCCTCTTCGACGCCAGAAATAATCTCAATCGGATAGCCCAGGACTTTTTGTGCCTGGCGGATAAAATCTTCGCTATTGGTTGCTTCTCGCAGGGTTTGGGTCGCGACAGCGCGCACATGTTCTACCGGGAAATCTTTCAGACGCTCGCCAAAGCGGGCCAGGCATTTCAGGCCGCGCTCAAACGCCTGCGGTTTCAGATTTCGGTCTTCGTCCAGGTCACCGCCCTGGCGGACCGCCTCTTTCAAATAATCCACGCGCAGAATCTGGCCATCGACCACGCGCCCGATCTCGAGACGAAAACTGTTGGAGCCCAAATCTACAGCGGCGAGCTGGGTGTCATGATTAATATTTAGCATGCGTTAATACGGAGGTGATTACTTAAGATAGCGTTGTATGGCCTGTGGGTACTCTGGGAAATAGCGTTCAATCACGCTTAAATCAAAGCTTCTCAAAATGCTGGTGTTCGATTCCCGGTCAAGTAAAAACTGAAACGAGGCACTGACCAGTTCTGCCACCGTTTGGCTGGCATCAAGCAATGGTTGGGCATAATCTGGCTTGACATTCACTTGATGTGAGGTGGTTTGTGTCCCATGCACCGTGACAGAAAATGAATTGGGACTGGTCTCAGTCACCTCAATTGTTGCCATCATTGCCTCCCCAGACACATCGTTCAAACAGTATAAATTGTTATGTTGGCAGAGGCCAGTGAAAGTAATATGAAAAAATCAGCGATGACCAGCGCGCTGGCGTGCGCCTTTCGTAAAGGCGAGCAAATACAAGGCTCTGCCCGGTCATGACGTTGGTTCGCATTCTAAAAAGAATAAAAATTTAATCGCGATCCTGGGTGTTTTTGTATTTTTTCTGCTGGACTCCACCTCGTCCATGCCATAGCACTTAGATAAACGGGGTGGGCGGCACTGATTAAGGCCGACCAGCGGCAATGCACACTCACCGCCTGCCATGCTGGGGAGCACTTTTACCTTGCATGCAAGCGGCGAAGGCACTCGCCTTTGCTTATTTCAACAAAATGATACGGTTGATCTGCCCCAATCGATACGCGGTTTTGCTCAATTTGCCCCCTTTCAGTGCAAGGGGCCGAATCGGGCAGGGTGGGATACGCCGTCCATCTTCGAGTAAGGTGTCGTCCTCAGCCGTGGATTGCCAGACACCGCCATTCACTGGCCGGAATTGCCAGCGGATATACCCAACTTTGGCACCGAGGTACAACATTTCGTCACGGTCTGGGGCATCGCTGACCAGCAGTTCGTCTTCCAGCACTTCATCATATTTACCAAACGCCTGTTTGCAAGCCAGCGCTTCCTGCTCGCTGGCGCCGACCCAGGTGCAAGCGCGGTGCTCTTCACGTTGCACGTCCCAGGCGCCCAGTTGCCAGGCCGCGTCCAGCACGGCTTCGTCGACCACTTCCGGTTGCCGCCAGCGGTCATTGATTTGCAAGGCCGAGCCAGGCACTGGCTGCAGCGTCGGTTTAAGCATGGGGAGGGCGGGCGTCGGCTGTTTGCGAAAGCCATGCCAATGCAACATGAGCAACACCGGGGTATCTGCCCGCGGGACGGCGGTCAAGGTGACTGCATATAGCGGCAGTTTCATGACCTGCATTTGCTCGATTAACGTGTGAAATAGATTCATACACTACGCTCCTTACCTGACATCAGAACAAAGAATGCTGCGTTACAAAATAACTAGCAAAAACTATGCAAATAAATCGGTTTTAATTGGCTGAACAACGCCTTGTTTATTGGCCTCAACGCCGCAATACGCTTGCCAGTCATGGTTTTAAATGATGGTTTGTCATAGATCACCGCCTGTTTCACAATCTCCCCTCTTGAAAAACGGTTTTTGCTTCCCCATCTAGGGTTAAATTTTGTGTTTAACCCTGTTTTTTGGAGGATCTGTCATGACAACTGCGACAGCAGAATCGCAATCCAAGCAGACCATGGGCTTTCAAGCCGAGGTCAAACAATTACTGCAATTGATGATTCATTCGCTCTATAGCAATAAAGAAATTGTGTTGCGCGAATTGATTTCAAACGCTTCTGACGCGGCTGACAAGTTGCGTTTTGAAGCCATCTCAAATGCTGCTTTGTATGAAAATGACAGCGAGTTAAATATTCGAGTTTCATTTGATAAAGCAGCCCGCACGCTGACCATTTCTGATAATGGTATCGGCATGCGCCGTGAAGAAGTGATCAACAACATTGGTACCATTGCCAAATCTGGCACCAAAGAATTCTTTCAGAACCTCACTGGCGACCAAGCCAAAGACGCCAACCTGATTGGCCAGTTTGGTGTGGGTTTTTACTCCAGTTTTATCATTGCCGATAAAGTCACCCTGATTACCCGCCGCGCAGGCGAGAGTGAAGCCGTGAAGTGGGAGTCGCACGGTGAAGGCGATTTCACCATTGAAGCGACTGAAAAAGCCGGTCGCGGCACCGATGTGATTTTGCATCTGCGCGAAGGCGAAGACGAGTTTTTAAACGACTGGAAACTGAAAACCATCGTCCGCAAATACTCTGACCACATCACCCTGCCGATTGTGATGAAAAAATCAGAATGGAAAGACGGCGAACAGGTCCCCACCGATGAGGACGAAACCGTTAACAAAGCTTCTGCCTTGTGGGCACGCAGCAAAAACGACATTAGCGAAGAAGAGTACAACGAGTTTTATAAACACGTTTCGCACGACTTTGAAAATCCGCTCGCCTATACCCACAGCCGCGTAGAAGGCAAGCAAGAATACATCTCGCTGCTCTACGTGCCAGCCAAAGCGCCGTTTGATTTATACGACCGTGATCGCCGCCAGGGCATCAAACTGTATGTGAAACGTGTGTTTATTATGGAAGACGCCGAGAAACTGATGCCACAATACCTGCGCTTTGTGCGTGGCGTGATTGACTCCGCTGACCTGCCACTCAACGTCTCGCGCGAGATTCTGCAAGACAGCCGCGACGTAGAAGCGATTAAAAACGGCTCAGTGAAAAAAGTGCTGGGCCTGCTGGAAGACTTGGCTGAAAATAAACCCGAAGACTACGCCAAGTTCTGGGGACAGTTTGGCCGCGTGCTTAAAGAAGGCCCCGGCGAAGACTTTGCCAACAAAGACAAGATCGCCAGCCTGTTGCGCTTTGCCTCTACCCACGCGGATACAGAGGAGCAAAATGTCTCGCTCAAGGCCTACATTGAGCGCATGAAGCCCGAGCAAGAGGCCATTTACTACATCACGGCCGATACCTTTGCGGCCGCGAAGAACTCTCCACACCTGGAAATCTTCCGCAAAAAAGGCATTGAAGTGTTACTGATGTCCGACAAGGTAGATGAATGGTTACTGGGTAGCCTGACCGAGTTTGAAGGCAAAAAACTGCAGTCGATTGCCAAGGGTGACTTAGACCTCGGCAAGCTGGAAGACGAAGCTGACAAAGAAGCCCAAAAACAGGTTGAAGAACAAGCCAAAGATCTGGTCGAGCGCATTAAAACCGCGCTGGGCGAGAGCGTGAAAGAAGTGAAAGTCACACACCGCCTGACTGATTCCCCCGCTTGTTTGGTGGCTGGTGAGCATGACTTGTCAGGCAACCTGGCACGTATCCTCAAAGCGGCTGGCCAAAAAGCGCCAGACAGCAAACCGATTTTAGAGATTAACCCGACCCACCGTTTGGTTGAAAAACTGAAAGCGGAAAGCGATGATGCTAAGTTTGCCGATTATGCGCATGTGCTGTTTGATCAGGCGCTGCTGGCTGAAGGTGGTCAGTTGGAAGATCCGGCTAGTTTTGTGAAGCGTATGAATAGCTTGATTTTGTAGTTGTTTGATTTACCAGTATTTGAAAAGCCACCTAAGTAAGGTGGCTTTTTTATATTCAGCTCTTAACGTATTGTATTTTGAACATCAATAAAAGCTTCCCCTACTTCTTTTACGTAGTTATTAATTACCTTCAAAAAGAGAAGTGAGTCTTGGTAGTCCAGTTCGTGAGATTCATCTTCCATGTAAGTAGTTATAAAGATTGAGGTTATTTGAGCTAAACTAATTGCCATAAAATGCGCGGGTTCGGTTAGCCCCGAATTTGATTGCCCCACAAGTAGCATGTCGTTTTCAGCATCAGACATTCCGTACAAGTTGCTCATTTCATAGTAATCAGCATGTATATTTCGGCTTGCCAACTTGTAGTTATGTGACCATTTATCCAATTCTACATGCTCCCTTAGTTTTTCTATTTTAGATGCCCCGGCGTATTTTCTAGCCCAATGCCAACCAGAGTCGCCATTCGTGATTTCTTGTTTTTGTTTATTTGCAAAATCTATTTCTTTTTGAGAGAAAGTCTCTAAACCCATTGCATTTGCAGTTTTGTGATGCTCATTTATGCCTTCAGCGTTTTTAACAATTCCATACTTGATATAATCTATAGCAGCTGGCCGACCATACTTTTTTATGAGTAAACATACGATAACTATCTCATACAAAGTGCGCCAACGAGCAATCGCTCCGTCTGGATATCCACCTTCTAGTAGGTGAATTATTTCTGAACTTATACGGCATGCATTAGCATGCTGACGCATTAGCACACCTATTAACTCGTCAGTTTGATACTGATCGTATTTGCAAAATTGTTTTTGAAAATTCATTCCAGCTTGAAGTGCAGTTTCCCTTAGTGCATGCAATTTCTGAAAGGCAATAGACCACTTTTCTCTATTTCTTTTTATGAACTCATCATTTTCTGAGACAACTTTAGATACTTTCTCTTTTTCATGTGAATGGATATCTTCAATAATCGCGTTGGCGGTAACGTCAATAATTGTTTCATAATCAGGATTGCTGTCGTTTTCCTTGAGTTGTTTTTTAACCTCTTCTAATAGATCTTCAAACATGATTCGCATTGCTCCTGACTCAAATAATTGTTTCAATACCTATCAATCTTAAGACATTCTTACCATCATGGAGCAAACCAAGAGCCAAGTAGGGTGAGCAACTTGTTGCCCACGCGTTCAATCCCGCTCAAATTGACTCAATGTATCCTTAATTAAGCTCTCCTTCATAAAAGCCCGCATCGCGGGCTTTTATGTTTTTAAGTTATAAATATATTTTTATATATTATTTATTGGAATTTTAAACGCTTGATATATTGCAATCCAACAAGGTTCTTGAAGGATTGAGATGTATCAGTGGTCAAAGATTATTCCGGTAGCGGTCGTTTTTTCGTTTGGTAATGCGTGGGCGACCGATGGTTATTTTTCGCATGGCTATAGTGTTCGCTCTCAAGGCGTCGGTGGCGTAGGCATTGCCCTGCCGCAAGATGCGCTGGCAGCTGCAACTAACCCTGCGGGCATGGGAAAAGTCGGGAGTCGTGTGGATGCTGGCGTGACTTGGTTCCGGCCTGTGCGTGAATCGGAAATTGAAGGCAGTGGCGCGCCAGGAGCCAATGGGACTTACAAAGGCAATGATAGACAGAATTTCTTTATTCCAGAGTTAGGCTATAACACACAGTATTCTGAGGATGTGACGCTGGGCGTGAGTGTTTACGGTAATGGCGGCATGAATACCGATTACAAAAAGGGGATTCCGCTGTTTAACAGTAATGGTCGCCGCACGGGCGTGGATTTGGCGCAGGTGTTTGTGGCGCCGACTGTGACCTGGAAGGTGCAGGAGCATCACACGCTGGGCGTGTCTTTGAACTTGACCTATCAGCGGTTTGAGGCCAAAGGCCTGCAAAACTTTAGCAATCAGAGTAGTTCAGCTGCTAACCTGACGAATAACGGGCATGATGATTCTTATGGGGCGGGCGTGCATATTGGCTGGCTGGGTGAGATTACGGATGCCGTGACGCTGGGGGCCACTTATCAGAGCCGTACTTACATGAGCCGGTTTGACAAGTACAAGGGCTTGTTTGCCGAGCAGGGGGATTTTGATATCCCCTCCACCTATGGCGTGGGGGTAGCTGTGAAAGTGACGCCGGCGCTGACCTTGGCGGCGGATTTTCAGCGCATCAATTACAGTGAGGTAGATTCGATTGGTAACGCCTCTTTATCTAACTTGAGCAATGGTTTGGGTAACGATAATGGCGCCGGGTTTAACTGGCAGGATGCCAAGGTGTATAAAATCGGTGCGCTGTATCAATATAGCCCGGCGTTGATTTTACGTGCAGGCTATAACCATGTCGATCAGCCGATTAGAGCCGGCGATACGCTGTTTAATATCCTGGCGCCTGGCGTGGTGAAAGATCATGTGTCGATTGGCGCGACTTGGGTGCTGAGTCCGCAATCCGAAGTCTCGTTTGCTTACACGCATGCCTTTGAAAATACGGTGCGTGGTCAAAACTCGATTCCTGCTGGATTTGGTGGAGGGGACGCCAATGTGCGCATGTATCAGGATGCACTAGGCGTTGCTTATACCTGGAAACTTTAGTTTTCGTGCTTCTCTCTGCCGGGGTCGGCAGTATAATTCAAAGCCACAATGAGAATTTTGTGGCTTTTTTTATGTCTGACACATTCTTGCTGTAGGCTTGCTTTTTGCTTTTGCTAACTGAAAGCAATTCAATGAATCAAACTCAAGGGGAAGATGCATGACTGCCAATGTGAAAAAAACACCTAAATCCAAGACACCCGTAGAAGCTGCGCAACCGGTTGAAGAGTTTTTGCTGGAGCAATTGCCTATCCCCCAGGCGTTGCGTAACCACCTGACTTTTTCTATTGGTAAATCAAACTCTTGGGCCACGGCGCGGGACTGGTATCAAACCGCCGCTTTTACCGTGCGCGACCACTTGATGAGCCGCTGGGTGAATACACGTGATGCTTATCGCGACGCCAATACCAAGCGCGTTTATTATTTATCTCTGGAGTTTTTGATTGGCCGCATGCTGTCAAACGCCGCACTGAATTTGGGCATTGCACCCGATCTAAGCGGAGGCTTGCAGGAGATTGGCCAAAAGCTGGAAGGCGTGGCCGAGATGGAGCCCGATGCGGCGTTGGGTAATGGCGGCCTGGGACGCTTGGCTGCCTGTTTTGTCGACTCGATGGCGACCATGGATATTCCGGCTACCGGCTATGGCATCCGTTACGACTATGGCATGTTTAGGCAAACCATCGAGAAGGGCCAGCAAAAAGAAAATCCTGATAACTGGTTGCGTTATCAGAATATCTGGGAGATTCAGCGCCCCGAGCATACTTGCGAGGTGAAGTTTTATGGCCGCGTGTTGCATGTACACACCGAACGTGGCGTGGAACATCACTGGGTCGATCATGAATCGGTGGTCGCCATGCCTTATGACGTACCTGTGCCTGGCTATGGCACGCAGACTGTGAATAATCTGCGCTTATGGTCTGCCAAGGCTACCAATGAGTTTGACTTGAAATCGTTTAACGAAGGTAACTACGAAAAATCGGTAGAAGGCCGTCACGGTGCCGAAACCATCTCGCAAGTGCTCTATCCAAATGACACCTCCGAGTCGGGCAAGGTGTTGCGCCTCAAGCAGCAGTACTTCTTTGTTTCTGCTTCTACACAGGATATTTTGCATCGCTTTACCAATTACAACTCCGATTGGAACACCTTGCCTGACAAGGTCTCCATTCAGTTGAATGATACCCACCCAGCGATTGCCGTGGCCGAAATGATGCATCAATTGGTCGATCATTATCACTTGCCTTGGGACCGTGCGTGGACGCTGGTCACCAAAATGTTTGCCTACACCAACCACACCTTGATGCCAGAAGCCCTGGAAACCTGGTCGGTGGACATGTTCGGACAATTGTTGCCTCGTCATCTCGAGATTATTTATGAGATCAATCACCAGTTTTTGCAAATGGTGAATCAGCACTTCCCGGGTGATACCGGCTTGTTGCAGCGTGTGTCCATTATTGACGAAACCCACGGCCGCCGTGTGCGCATGGCGCATCTGGCGATTGTTGGTAGCCATACCGTGAACGGCGTGGCCGAGCTGCACAGCGAGTTGTTGAAAACCACGCTGTTTGCTGACTTCAACAAAATTTATCCTGGCAAGTTCACCAATGTGACCAATGGCATCACGCCACGCCGCTGGTTGAACCAGGCCAACCCTTTGCTGACAGAATTGCTGACCAAGCATATTGGCACCGGCTTTCAGAAAAACCTGAGCCTGATCAAGCAGATCGAACCGTTTGCGGACAATGCGGCGTTCAGAAAAGCGTTCCGCGAAGTGAAAAAGGCCAATAAGCAGCGCCTGGCCGACAAGATTTTGCAGAAGACGGGTATTGCGGTCAGCGCAGATGCCTTGTTTGACGTGCAAATCAAGCGTATTCATGAGTACAAGCGCCAGTTGCTCAATGTGCTGCATGTGATCACGCTGTATAACCGGATTCGTAGCGGTCATGCCAGCCATCACACGCCACGGGTGATCATTTTTGCAGGCAAGGCGGCGCCTGGCTACTGGTTGGCCAAGCAGATCATCCGCCTGATCAACGATGTGGCGGTGATGATCAATAACGACCCGGCGGTCAAAGACCAGTTAAAAGTGGTGTTTTATCCTAACTACGAGGTCAGTGCGGCAGAAATCCTGTTTCCGGGCGCCGACTTATCCGAGCAAATTTCTACCGCAGGTACCGAGGCCAGTGGCACCGGTAATATGAAAATGGCGCTCAATGGGGCCTTGACCATAGGTACGCTGGATGGCGCCAATGTGGAGATCATGGAAGAGGTCGGCAGTGAAAATATCTTTATTTTTGGCCTGACCACACCAGAAGTGGCGCAGCTGAAAGCCAGCGGCTACAACCCGTGGGATTATTACCACGGCAATGCCGAACTCAAGCAGGTGATTGATATGATCGCCAATGGCTATTTCTCGGTAGAGGAGCCATCACGCTACCAGGCCATTATTGATACCCTGTTGCACAAAGGCGATCAATACTTGTTACTGGCCGATTATGCCGCGTATGTTACCGCGCAGGAGAAAGTGGCTGCCCTGTATCAAGATCAGGAAGCCTGGTCCCGTATGGCGATTTTGAATGTGGCGCGGATGGCCAAATTCTCCAGTGACCGCACTATCGGTGAATATGCCGAACGTATCTGGAATGTGAAACCGTTCAAAGCGTAAGCGCCCGGCTTTTGCGCAAGCCCACACAAAGCAAGTCCGCTGGACTTGCTTTGTGTTTTCTGGGTACACTGCGCTCAACTTGATGAGAGAACGAACAGCATGAAAATGAAAGCCAAGGTGATATTGACTGCACTGCTCCTGAGCAATGCAATCGGGATGCAGGCGCAGGCATTGGACCTGAAGGCGCTGGGCGACATGGTGGAAAAAGAGGTAAACAGTGCTGCCAGTGGCCGTAGCGAGAGCGGGGCGGTGAGCCAGCTCAGCGAAAAGGAAACCAGTGATGGCTTGAAACTGGCGCTGAGTCAGGGCGCCAGCAAGGCGGTGAGCATGCTGGGGGCGACGGATGGCTTTATGGGTAACCAGGACGTCAAAATTCCGCTGCCGGATTCATTAAAGAAAATCGAAAAAGGCATGCGCATGATAGGCATGGGCAGTCAGGCCGATGATTTGGTGCTGAAAATGAATCGTGCCGCAGAACAAGCCGTGCCAGAGGCAAAGGCCTTGTTGCTAAATTCGGTCAAGCAAATGTCTCTGACTGATGCCAAAGGGATTTTGACGGGTCCGCAAGATGCTGCCACGCAATACTTCAAGAAAACCACCGCAACTGACATGGCGGCCAAGTTTTTGCCCATCGTGCAAAAAGCCACGGCTAACGTGAAACTGGCAGATACTTACAACAAGTATGCTGAAATGGGCAGCCAGTTTGGCCTGATCAAAAAAGAAGATGCCAATATCAACCAGTATGTGACACAAAAGGCACTGGACGGCGTCTACCTGATGATTGCCAAAGAAGAGGCTGCGATCCGTCAGGATCCGGTAGGGCAAGCCAGCAATCTGCTGAAAAAGGTCTTTGGCGCGGTTGCGCAATAACTCTGTTTGGTCCGGCCTAGCGGTTACGGGGCCGGGCTGACACAATTTGTTCATCTTGGCTTAATCAAGTCGTCATGATCTGCATCTATCCTGCGTATTAGTCGCAGGTGATGCATATGATCAGAGAAACTCATTCAACTCAAACATTCGTGGTTTGGCGTTTGCTGGATGGCAAACCAGGACATCAGCATCAGTCGCAAGGACTGGTTCAGGCCTTGCAGGCCAGATTAGCGCTACAGGTCTTTGATCTCCAGATCAAGGACGCGGGTCACGGCTGGTTGTCGTGGTTGCTGGGGCAATGGCCGGCAGGCGAGGGCTTGCCTGCACCGGATCTGATTATCGGCGCCGGTCATGCGACCCATGCCCATATGCTGGCTGCCAAACGTGCGTATGGCGGCAAAACTGTTTGCATGATGCAGCCTAGCCTGCCAGCCGAATTGTTTGATGTGTGTCTGATCCCCGAGCACGACCAATATCGCGGATTTGCCAGCTTTATTGAGACCCGTGGGGTGATCAATCACATCCAGCCTGCCAGCAAAGTGCAGCAAACCGAGCAGGTCCTGATCATGGTCGGCGGGCCAAGCAAACATTTTGAATGGGATGAGCTGGGCGTGGTGGCGCAAGTCTACGACCTGGTACGCAAGCATCCTGATCAGCATTACGTATTGACCACCTCCAGACGTACGCCGGCCAGTTTTATTTCGGCCATGCAGCGTGTCCGCCTTGCCAATCTCGAAATTGTGGCGATCACAGACACCGGGCCAGGCTGGTTGCCAGCCAAGTTGGCAACGGTTTCTGCGGCTTGGGTGACCGAGGATTCTGTTTCCATGGTGTATGAGGCGCTGACAGCACAGGTTGCCGTCGGCATCATTAATCTGACCGCCAAACGTGCCAGCCGGGTCAGTCGCGGCATCGAAAAACTCATAGACCGCCAACTGGTCACGCGTTATGACCCTTATGGCTTGTATCGCCAATTTATGCGTCCGGTGCTGGGATTTAATGAAGCCAGCCGTTGCTGCGACTTGTTACTGGCCCATTTCAACCGTCCTGCATCCAGCCGTCTGGTCTCACGATTAATCTAGTTGTTGAAGTCTGCTTTTGCGAAAACTCACGGTTTTACAAGTGCTGCCCGCCTTGCAATCTGGCGGTGTGGAGCGCGGCACCCTCGAGGTGGCCGCAGCACTGGTGGCACAAGGGCACCGCTCGCTGGTGATGTCTGCGGGCGGGCGCATGGTGGCCGAGCTGGAAGCGGCTGGCAGTACACACCTCACCTGTCCGGTCGGACGTAAGTCATTACTGACCTTGTTATGGATTCCCAAATTACAACGCATTTGGCGGCACATGCAGGTAGATATTGTCCATGTCCGTTCGCGCTTTCCAGCCTGGGTGGTCTATTGGGCCTGGAAAACCATGCCACGTGCAGAGCGTCCGCGCTTGGTGACGACCGTGCATGGGTATTATCGGCCAGGCCGGTATAGCCGGGTCATGACCGCAGGCGAGCAAGTGATAGTGATTTCAAAAACCATACAAGCCTATGCGCAAACGCATTACCAGCTTGAAAACCATAAAATGACGCTGATCTACCGCGGGGTGGATACCACTCAGTACTTCCCAGGCTACCAGCCAGAGGCGGACTGGAAGCAGCAATGGTTTGCCCAATATCCGCAGACCCAGGGCAAACGCCTGCTATTACTCCCGGCCAGAATTTCGCGCTGGAAAGGCGCGGAGGATTTTGTCGAGCTGGTGGGGGTGGTTTGTCGTCAACATAAAGATATTCATGCTTTGCTGGTGGGGGAGGTCGATACTGGCAAGCAGGCATTCGCAGCGACTTTGCAACATCAGATTGCGCTGGCCGGCCTGAGCGATTGCGTGACGATGACGGGTTATCGCAAAGACGTGAAAAATATCATGGCGATTTCCGAGATCGTCTATTCGCTGTCTTTAGCACCTGAGGCGTTTGGACGGACCACGCTGGAGGCATTGAGTCTGGGTGTGCCGGTGATTGCGTATGATCATGGCGGCGTGGCGGAGCAAATGGCGGCCTTATTACCGGAAGGGGCTGTGCAAGTGGGCAATATTGCTGAAGCGGCGATTCTGACCCTGAATTGGCTGGAGGAGCGGCCTGCGGTGCGCCCGAATACTCTGTTTACTTTAGCCGACATGCAACAGAAAACGCTGGACGTTTACCAGCGCGTCATGTCTCAGCCTTTGGATGTGAACACATGATGTTTGCACGTACAATGTTTAAAGTCTGGCCTTCAGGATGGGCAGACAGCACTGCGGTGCGGATGCCGCCGGGCTTGGCTTGGGCTTGTACCTTGCTGGCGGTGATGATGATCGCCTGGAGTCCGTTTTCTGGCGGGGCCCGATTGCCCACCGCTTTGCTGGCCATGGTAGGCGTGTTTTTATGCTTTAGGTCGGGAGTGGCAATATTCAGGCAGTCTGTAGTGCGTCGCTGGAGTGCAGTCTTCTTGCTGCTATGGTTGCCGATGTGGCTGTCGTGCTTGCAGGCTGAACATCCCCAAGCCAGTTTGGCGGCGATAGCCTGGTTTAGCCTGCTGTATTTTGCAGCGCTCCCATTATTGCTGACATTCCAGGTGACCCGCTATCGCCAGCTGTTTGCGCAATGGGTGACGGGCATCATGCTGTTGTGGATGCTGGATAGCAGTATTCAATATCTTTTCGGCGTCGATCTGCTTGGTATTGCCAAAACACCGGAAGGCCGCATTACCGGCATGTTTCATGACTTGCACCAAGGGATTCTGATGTTACCTATGTTGCCGCTGCTGTTTTATCACTGGTTGCCCCAGCGTCCCTGGTTGGCGTGGGGACTGGTGCTAGGCGTTGGCGTGGTGGTGACGCTCTCTGGTGCCAGAGGATACTTGTATATATTTTTGCTGATGTTGTTACTGGCCTTGTGGCAGCAGCGGGCAAGCTGGAAAGTGTGGGCCGCGGTACTTTGTATGCCCTTGCTGGCTGTGGCATTGGCTGGTGCGTTGAGCCCGCAACTGGCCAAATATAAACTGCAGCATACGCAGGCGATTGCGGATACGCAGCAGTCGACGTTTGACCGCGTGAATCATGCGTTAAGCTACCGCCTCAATTTGTGGGAAACCGGGCTACACATGTGGCAGGCGCACCCGCTTACCGGTGTCGGCAGCAATCACTTCAAGCGTGTTTATGCCGAGTATGCCACGCGCAGTGATGACCCTTTTGTGGCTCACCCTACCCATACGCATAATATTTATGTTGAGTGGCTGGCCGAAACCGGCCTGGTGGGTGGCATCGGCCTGATCGCGATTATGGGGTTATGTGTGGCCTGGTTCAGGCAAGCGGCGCGTCCGCTACAACAGCAAGCCTGGCCTTATGCCTTACCACTGATGGTGATTTATTTTCCACTCAACACCACGCAACCCATGCTGGTGCCTTGGTGGTTTCCAGTGCTCATGCTATTGGTCTGCCTCATGATTGCAAGTCTGCAAAGGGATCAGGATGCACAAGCAAGCTAGGCTAAAGAGTTATCTGGATGCTGACTGTCTGTCGGATTCACTCGATCAGACTGTGGTCTGCGATTTGCCCGCCCGTCAGGAGATCAAACGCATCTTGATCATCAAGTGGGGCGGTATGGGCGATATTGTCATGAGCACAGCCGCCATCGAAGATATTCACCAGGCGTTTCCACAGGCTGTCTTGCATTTAAATACCTTACCAGCCTGGCAGTCCCTGTTTGCAGATGATCCTCGATTTGAGCGCATCTGGTGCTTGAATCTGCAGCAAAAATCAGGGCGTTGGCGTATTTACCGGCAGTGGCTGGCTGAAGTGGCAGCCATGCAGTATGACTTGATCATTGATTTGCAAACCAATGATAAAAGCCGGCTGTTACTGAGCCTGTTGCGATTGAGTGGTCGCGCGCCCAGGTGGCTGTTGGGCAATCATGCGCGCTTTCCTTACACGGTACGTCAAATTCATGCATTGTCGCAAGCGCATAGTTTTCAAATCTTGCAGCAGACCTTAATCACAGCAGGCATCCCCGCCCTAACCAATGGGCCAACATTGGCCGTGAATCCAGCGGCGCAAACGGCTGCCCAGCAGTTGTTAAGCCAGCATGGGCTGACGTCTCAGCCTTTTGCGGTATTTTTATGTGGTAGCCACGCCGGGATGGCGACCAAGCGCTGGGGCGCCGAGCACTATGCTGCGCTGGTGGCACATTGTATTGCGCGTGGGGAGCGTGTGGTATTGCTGGGCGGGCAAGATGAGGCCGAGACGTGTCAGCAGATTGCCAGCCGTCATCCTGCGCAGGTGGTGAATTTATGCGGGCAAACCAGCTTGCTGGCCGTGCCCGCTATTTGTGCGCGGGCGCAATATATTGTTGCTAACGATACCGGAACTGCACATTTGGCGGCAACCACCCCTACGCCCATGGTGGTGCTTTGTGGGCCGACCAATCCACTGCGGGTCAAACCGGTAGGCGCGCAAGTTGTCGCCTTGCAACTCGATTTGCCTTGTAAAAACTGCTATACCAAGCAATGCAGCCATCACTCCTGCATGCGACAGTTGACGCCCGCGCAGGTATTCCCTTATTTGCCAGAAGTGAAGCGCCATCATGCCTAAGGTGATTTGGTGGGGGCGTTCAGACCTCAATTATTCCCGCAACCGTATCAGTCGGCAATTGCTGCAGGCCTTGGGCTGCCAGCTCATCGACTTCAGGCCACATCTGAGTGGCTGGGGGGGTGTTGAAGCGCAGTTAAAAGGCCTGCCTACGCCCGACCTGGTGTGGGTGCCCTGTTTCAGGCACAGAGATGTTGAAGCCGCCAGCCGCTGGGCGCGCAGACGCGGTGTGCCGCTCGTATTTGACCCCTTGATCAGTGCCTGGCAAAAGCAGGTGTATGAACGGAACAAGTTTGCTGAGCAGAGCCCGCAAGCACAGCGCTTGCTCAGCACCGAGACAAAGTGCTTGCAGTTGGCGGATATGGTGTTGCTGGATACGGCGCTGCAACAGCAGATGTTTATTGAACGTTTTGGCTTGTCAGCAGAAAAAACCGCGGTGGTCTATGTAGGCGCGGAGCAGCCACTGTTTTCGCCGGTGTCGCTGGTTAAGCCCCGACCCCTGAGCACAGAAGTCTTGTTTTATGGCAGCTTTATTGCGCTACATGGGGTAGAAACGGTGATTGAAGCCGCCAGACTGACGGCGGCTCAACCGCATCTGCGTTGGGTGTTGTTGGGCGATGGCCCGACCAAGGCGGCGGCACGGCAGCAAGCGGCGGGCTTGGCTAATGTGCATTTTGAAGACAGTTTGGCCTATCCCAATTTGCCAGGCCGGATCGCCAAAGCGGATATCGTGCTGGGCGTGTTTGGCGGCTCGCAAAAGGCCGCGCAGGTCATTCCTAATAAAGTGTTTCAGGGCCTAGCCTGTGGCCGTCCCGTCATTACGCGCAACAGTGACGCTTATCCGGCGGCGATGCCCAACGGACCATTGAGCGGTTTATGGCAGATCGAGGCAGCCAATCCTGCCGCCCTGGCCGATGCGGTCATGCAATGCGTGAATAGCCAGCAGGACAAAAAATTGGCAGCACGTACTTTATATACGCAGTACTTTTCGCCTGCGCAGTTAGAACAGCAACTCAAAGAGGCGCTGGTCAGACTCGGCTTGTCCTTTGAGTGCAGGTAAGACAGCCCGATGACCAGCGCTCAACCCCGCATCCTCATGATTACGCTGTCCAATATTGGGGACGCCATCCTGACGACGCCGGTACTGGCAGCCCTGCATGCGCACCTGCCAGAAGCGCGCATAGACCTCGTGAGTGATGTCCGTTCTTCAGCCTTGTTTGACCCCTGTCCTTATATTGACCGTATTTTCGTGCGCGACAAACGTTCAGGCTGGGCGGGCTATGTGCAATTGATTCGCTTGTTGAGAAAAACCCGGTATGACGTTCTGGTTGATCTGCGCACGGATTTTTTGCCCTATCTGCTGCGGGCAAAGCAAGTGTTTAAAAAACGTTCCAATGCCAGCACCATGCACCTGCACTCAGCAGAAAAACATTTGGCGGCCGTGCAGACGTTAGTCGGCGATCTGCGGCCCAACGCAACCTTGTGGGCCAGCGAGCAAGATCATGCCTTGGTTGCAGACCTATTTCCCATGCTGGGCCAAGGGCGCTGGTTGGCGATCGGGCCGGGCGCAAATTTTGCCGGTAAAATCTGGCCAGTCGAGCGTTATGCAGCGGTGGCCAATGCGCTTGCAAATGCAGTCTCTGGCGTGGTGTTGCTGGGTTCGCAGGCGGATGCCGCCCTCGCACAACGCTTTGTTGCACTGGCTCAGCTGCCTGTGCAGGTGGCGTGCGGACGATTAAGCTTGCCGCAGTCTTATGCCTTGCTGCAAAAGTGTGATGGCTATCTTGGCAATGACTCCGGGCTCGGGCATATGGCCGCCGCGGCGGGTTTGACGAGCCTGACCTTGTTTGGCCCGGGTTCGCCGGTCCGTTATTTGCCCTGGTCTCCACAAGCGCACTTTATTCAAGATGCACAACAGGATATTCTCGGGATTGGTGTAGCGGCCGTGGTGGCTCGTCTGCAGGGCTTGTTGGCCGAGATGACTGTCGATGCCCAAGTCCAATCTCATATAGGCTCCTCTGATTCAAGGTCGCCCAGCGCTCATAAAAACCATTAGTCTTTACCATGATCAATCACACTCCCAGCGCGTATGCGCAACTGACCCGGCTCATGGCCTATCTCAAGCCTTATTGGGCCACTTTTTGTCTGGCGCTGGTTTGCCTAGTAGTCTTGTCCGCCAGTAATACCGGTTTTCTCAGTACCATCAAGCATGTGACGGATGAAGGGTTCACCACGCAGACACAGACCTATGCGCGCTTGACGCTGGCAGCGATGCTTGGTGGCTTGTTGTTGGTGCGTGCATTGGCAGGCTTTGGCTCCAATTACCTGATCAGGATTGTCGGCCGCCGCGTCATCGAGGATGTACGCAATCAGGTTTTTGCACACATGCTGAAGCTGCCCACCAGTTTTTTTGATCAGCACGCCATAGCCAATATCACTACCAAAATGACGTTTGACTGCGAGCAGTTATATAGTGCGGTCACCAAAGTCATTATCTCCTCCATTCGCGATAGCTTGACCATTATTGGCATCGTCTCTTATATGCTTTATCTGGACTGGAAACTGACGCTGGTGTTTTTGCTGCTGTCGCCGCTGATTGCCCGATATCTGAAAAAAATGACGCCTAAATTGCGTAACTCTGGCCGGCAGGTGCAAGCCAGCATGTCAGACATGACACAGGTGATTGAAGAGGCCGCCAGTGGACAGCGCGTGGTCAAGGTGTTCAGTGGCGAGCAGTATGAGTATGAACGCTTTAGCCATATCGTTGCCACTAACCGGCAAATGATGGTCAGGTTAGGGCGCATCTCTGGTTTAAACAGTATGTTTGTCGAGATGTTAGCGGCCGTTGCATTAGCCATGGTGATCTATTACTCCGCTGGCCAGTTTACCGCCGGTGAGTTTGCGGCTTTTATTGGCGCCTTGCTCATGCTGATTGGTCCGGTGAAAGCGATTACCTCTGTGAATGAAGATGTGCAAATTGCGATTGCCGCCTGCCAAAGTGTGTTTGCCGTGCTGGATACGCCTGCCGAAAACAATCAGGGTCAGGTGGTTTTGGCTGAGCCCATCCGCCAAATTCGCTTTGAGCAGGTCACTTTTCAGTATCCGCACGCGAACAGTCCGGCGCTAAAAGAGCTCAACCTGACCATCCATGCTGGTGAAACGGTGGCCTTGGTTGGCATGTCAGGGGGCGGCAAGTCTACACTGGCGCATTTGTTGCCCCGTTTTCATGAGGTGCAACAAGGGCAGTTACTGATCAATGATCTCCCTATCCAGCAACTGGCGCTGGCTGAGCTGCGCCAGCAGTTTGCATTCGTCAGTCAGGAAACCGTCTTGTTCAATGACAGCATTTACCACAACATTGCCTACGGCAGTTTACGTGGGGCCTCTAAAGAGGCGGTGATTGCAGCAGCAAAGGCGGCACATGCCTGGGAGTTCATCGAAAAACTGCCACAACAACTGGACACGCATATTGGTGACAGGGGCTTGCGGCTCTCCGGCGGCCAACGTCAAAGACTGTCGATTGCGCGCGCCATGCTTAAAAATGCCCCCATCTTAATTTTGGATGAAGCGACGTCCGCGCTCGATAATGAATCCGAACATAACGTGCAGGCCGCACTGACCCAGCTCATGCAGGGCCGAACTACCATCATGATCGCGCACCGCCTCTCCACCATTCAGCATGCCAGTCGAATAATCGTCATGGATGGTGGTCGTATCGTTGAAGAAGGTGTGCACGAGCAACTCATGCAGGCCGGCGGCAAATATGCCACGCTCTACCATCTCTATGGAAAAAGCAAATAACAGTTGACACCGTTTTTGAAAGTTTGCTATAGTCTCACCTCTCGACGCAACACATGTTTTATTAGTCGATTCGGACGCGGGATGGAGCAGTCTGGCAGCTCGTCGGGCTCATAACCCGAAGGTCACAGGTTCAAATCCTGTTCCCGCAACCAAGCAAAAATACGTTTTAAAATTAAATGGATTTGATGCTTGACCGAACGAAAAACCTCTGTATAATGCGCGCTTCGCTTGAAACGTTGGAAGTTAAAACGGAAGAGCGAAAAGCCTTCGAGGCACTGTTCTTTAAAAATTAGGATGACTGATAAGTGTGGGTGTTTGTAGTTGGGTGTGAACGCATTTGATGCGTAAAACTCAGAAAATACAAATGCTTACGCTTAGATTTATGACAAGTATGTACAGTGTAGTTTACACACATACCTTGAAATGAATTTGAGATATAGCGAAATCGAATACCGCCTCTTAATTGAGGTAAAAAGTAATAGTTAGGAATTAAACTGAAGAGTTTGATCCTGGCTCAGATTGAACGCTGGCGGAATGCTTTACACATGCAAGTCGAACGATGAACCTTAGCTTGCTAGGGGGATTAGTGGCGAACGGGTGAGTAATATATCGGAACGTACCTTGTAATGGGGGATAACTAGTCGAAAGATTAGCTAATACCGCATACGCCCTGAGGGGGAAAGTAGGGGATCTTCGGACCTTACGTTATAAGAGCGGCCGATATCTGATTAGCTAGTTGGTGGGGTAATGGCCTACCAAGGCGACGATCAGTAGCTGGTCTGAGAGGACGACCAGCCACACTGGAACTGAGACACGGTCCAGACTCCTACGGGAGGCAGCAGTGGGGAATTTTGGACAATGGGCGCAAGCCTGATCCAGCCATTCCGCGTGAGTGAAGAAGGCCTTCGGGTTGTAAAGCTCTTTCGCAAGGGAAGAAAACTTACACAATAACACTGTGTGAGGCTGACGGTACCTTGATAAGAAGCACCGGCTAACTACGTGCCAGCAGCCGCGGTAATACGTAGGGTGCGAGCGTTAATCGGAATTACTGGGCGTAAAGCGTGCGCAGGCGGTTTTGTAAGTCAGATGTGAAATCCCCGAGCTCAACTTGGGAACTGCGTTTGAAACTACAAGACTAGAATATGTCAGAGGGGGGTAGAATTCCACGTGTAGCAGTGAAATGCGTAGAGATGTGGAGGAATACCAATGGCGAAGGCAGCCCCCTGGGATAATATTGACGCTCATGCACGAAAGCGTGGGGAGCAAACAGGATTAGATACCCTGGTAGTCCACGCCCTAAACGATGTCTACTAGTTGTTGGTGGAGTAAAATCCATGAGTAACGCAGCTAACGCGTGAAGTAGACCGCCTGGGGAGTACGGTCGCAAGATTAAAACTCAAAGGAATTGACGGGGGCCCGCACAAGCGGTGGATTATGTGGATTAATTCGATGCAACGCGAAAAACCTTACCTGGCCTTGACATGCCACTAACGAAGCAGAGATGCATTAGGTGCCCGTAAGGGAAAGTGGACACAGGTGCTGCATGGCTGTCGTCAGCTCGTGTCGTGAGATGTTGGGTTAAGTCCCGCAACGAGCGCAACCCTTGCCATTAATTGCCATCATTGAGTTGGGCACTTTAATGGGACTGCCGGTGACAAACCGGAGGAAGGTGGGGATGACGTCAAGTCCTCATGGCCCTTATGGCCAGGGCTTCACACGTAATACAATGGTCGGTACAGAGAGTTGCCAACCCGCGAGGGGGAGCTAATCTCAGAAAGCCGATCGTAGTCCGGATTGTTCTCTGCAACTCGAGAGCATGAAGTCGGAATCGCTAGTAATCGCGGATCAGCATGTCGCGGTGAATACGTTCCCGGGCCTTGTACACACCGCCCGTCACACCATGGGAGTGGGTTTTACCAGAAGTAGTTAGTCTAACCGCAAGGGGGGCGATTACCACGGTAGTATTCATGACTGGGGTGAAGTCGTAACAAGGTAGCCGTATCGGAAGGTGCGGCTGGATCACCTCCTTTCTAGAGAAGATCACCTGTCTACAAGCATTCACTCTTATCGGTCATCTTAAAAATAAGCAGCAACAAAGATTTAGGCAAACCGCCTTAGGGTCTGTAGCTCAGCTGGTTAGAGCACCGTCTTGATAAGGCGGGGGTCGTTGGTTCGAGCCCAACCAGACCCACCACCGAATATTGGGGGATTAGCTCAGCTGGGAGAGCACCTGCTTTGCAAGCAGGGGGTCGTCGGTTCGATCCCGTCATCCTCCACCAACGACTTGGTGTCTTTGTTGCGGTTTAGAGATTAGAAGCAAGCGTTATTAATTGATGTTTGATTAAATGTTTGCTTCTGGTTTTTAAACGTTAGTTTAAAAAACTAAGACTGCTCTTTAACAAAATGGAAGAAGTAAAGGAATATAGGTTGTGTGATGACAACTTATATTCAATGGGCGATATTATTTTTTAACCGGAAATAATATCGATTGATTGCAAAATCATAAATATATTAAACGCAAGTTGAGACGTTTAGATTGTTGAGTAATCAATAATCTAAGCAAATCTAACGAGGTTTGATAGTGCTTTAGAATTACCTGTAACGCGTGTCTCATGCACGACGAAATCTAGATTTAAAAAGGGTTTAGGTTTTAACGTTATAGGGTCAAGTGAATAAGTGCATATGGTGGATGCCTTGGCGATATCAGGCGATGAAGGACGTGATAGCCTGCGAAAAGCTTCGGGGAGCTGGCAAATAAGCTTTGATCCGGAGATGTCCGAATGGGGAAACCCGGCCGTAAGGTCATTCTCTTCTGAATATATAGGAAGAGTAAAGCGAACCTGGAGAACTGAAACATCTAAGTACCCAGAGGAAAAGAAATCAACCGAGATTCCGTAAGTAGTGGCGAGCGAACATGGAACAGCCTGTTACTTTTAGCAGACGCGATAGTAGAACGGAATGGAAAGTCCGACCGTAGTGGGTGATAGTCCCGTATACGAAATCCCGTTTGTGGAACTAGGGTAACGACAAGTAGGGCGGGGCACGAGAAACCCTGTCTGAACATGGGGGGACCATCCTCCAAGGCTAAATACTCGATATCGACCGATAGTGAACCAGTACCGTGAGGGAAAGGCGAAAAGAACCCCGGGAGGGGAGTGAAATAGATCCTGAAACCGTATGCATACAAACAGTGGGAGCCTCGTAAGGGGTGACTGCGTACCTTTTGTATAATGGGTCAGCGACTTACATTCAGTGGCAAGCTTAACCGATAGGGGAGGCGTAGAGAAATCGAGTCCGAATAGGGCGTCTTAGTCGCTGGGTGTAGACCCGAAACCAAGTGATCTATCCATGGCCAGGATGAAGGTGCCGTAACAGGTACTGGAGGTCCGAACCCACAAATGTTGAAAAATTTGGGGATGAGCTGTGGATAGGGGTGAAAGGCTAAACAAACTTGGAGATAGCTGGTTCTCTCCGAAAACTATTTAGGTAGTGCCTCGTATATAACTCTCGGGGGTAGAGCACTGTTATGGCTAGGGGGTTCATAAGAACTTACCAAACCATTGCAAACTCCGAATACTGAGAAGTTCAATTACGGGAGACAGTCCATGGGTGCTAACGTCCGTGGACAAGAGGGAAACAACCCAGACCGACAGCTAAGGTCCCAAATGACGTGCTAAGTGGAAAACGAAGTGGGAAGGCATAGACAGCCAGGATGTTGGCTTAGAAGCAGCCATCATTTAAAGAAAGCGTAATAGCTCACTGGTCGAGTCGTCCTGCGCGGAAGATGTAACGGGGCTAAGCACGTAACCGAAGCTTCGGATGCCAGTTTACTGGCATGGTAGGAGAGCGTTCTGTAGGCCTGCGAAGGTGTACTGTGAGGTATGCTGGAGGTATCAGAAGTGCGAATGCTGACATGAGTAGCGATAAAGGGAGTGAAAAGCTCCCTCGCCGAAAGCCCAAGGTTTCCTGCGCAACGTTCATCGGCGCAGGGTGAGTCGGCCCCTAAGGTGAGGCAGAGATGCGTAGCTGATGGGAAACAGGTTAATATTCCTGTACCTATATACAATGCGATGTGGGGACGGAGAAGGTTAGGTCAGCCGGGTGTTGGATGTCCCGGTTCAAGCGTGTAGGTTGGTTCTTTAGGCAAATCCGGAGAGCTAAGACTGAGACGTGATAACGAGTCTGCTTGCAGACGAAGTGATTGATACCATGCTTCCAAGAAAAGCCACTAAGCTTCAGTTGTATAAGACCGTACCGCAAACCGACACAGGTGGGCAGGATGAGAATTCTAAGGCGCTTGAGAGAACCCGGGAGAAGGAACTCGGCAAATTAGCACCGTAACTTCGGGAGAAGGTGCGCCCCGGTAACGTGTATAGACTTGCTCTAGAAGCGTGATGGGGTTGCAGTGAAAAGGTGGCTGCGACTGTTTAATAAAAACACAGCACTCTGCAAACACGAAAGTGGACGTATAGGGTGTGACGCCTGCCCGGTGCTGGAAGATTAAATGATGGGGTGCAAGCTCTTGATTGAAGTCCCAGTAAACGGCGGCCGTAACTATAACGGTCCTAAGGTAGCGAAATTCCTTGTCGGGTAAGTTCCGACCCGCACGAATGGCGTAACGATGGCCACACTGTCTCCTCTCGGGACTCAGCGAAGTTGAAATGTTTGTGAAGATGCAATCTCCCCGCGGCTAGACGGAAAGACCCCATGAACCTTTACTGCAGCTTTACATTGGACTTTGACAAGATTTGTGTAGGATAGGTGGGAGACTATGAAGCGGTGTCGCCAGATATCGTGGAGTCATCCTTGAAATACCACCCTGATGTTGTTGAGGTTCTAACCTAGGTCCGTAATCCGGACTGGGGACCGTGTATGGTAGGCAGTTTGACTGGGGCGGTCTCCTCCCAAAGAGTAACGGAGGAGTGCGAAGGTAACCTAGGTACGGTCGGAAATCGTACTGATAGTGCAATGGCAAAAGGTTGCTTGACTGCGAGACGGACAGGTCGAGCAGGTGCGAAAGCAGGTCATAGTGATCCGGTGGTTCTGTATGGAAGGGCCATCGCTCAACGGATAAAAGGTACTCTGGGGATAACAGGCTGATTCCTCCCAAGAGTTCATATCGACGGGGGAGTTTGGCACCTCGATGTCGGCTCATCACATCCTGGGGCTGTAGCCGGTCCCAAGGGTATGGCTGTTCGCCATTTAAAGTGGTACGTGAGCTGGGTTTAAAACGTCGTGAGACAGTTTGGTCCCTATCTGCCGTGGGCGCTGCAAGTTTGAGGGGACCTGCTCCTAGTACGAGAGGACCGGAGTGGACGCACCTCTGGTGGACCAGTTATCATGCCAATGGTATAGCTGGGTAGCTAAGTGCGGAAGAGATAAACGCTGAAAGCATCTAAGCGTGAAACTCGCCTCGAGATGAGACTTGCCTCTGGCTTTAAGCCAGCTAAAGAGTCGTTCAAGACCAGGACGTTGATAGGTCAGGTGTGGAAGTGCAGTAATGCATTAAGCTAACTGATACTAATTGCTCGTGAGGCTTGATCCTATAACCTTAAAACTTAGACTAAAATCTAAGCCAGGTGTAGTTCAAAGCAATATGATTTGGCAATCATCTAGAAATAAGAAACACAAGTTGTTTCATACCCTGCCCATTGATGCTTGAAAAAGAAAAATCCTTTACTTCTTCCAATTTGTTAAAGCAGGCTAAACATATGTTTAGCACCATGCATAACATTACCAGTTATGTTTGGGGACAATAGCAGTTTGGAACCACCCCTTCCCATCTCGAACAGGGCCGTGAAACGAACTTGCGCCAATGATAGTGTACTCTTCGTATGCGAAAGTAGGTCATCCCCAAGCTCCTATTCTAAAAAGCCCTCGGCAGCAATGTCGGGGGCTTTTTTATTGCCTGTATCCGGCAGGCAAATGAAATTCAGGCAGAAAAAAACCCGGTGCAAGCACCGGGTTGAAGTGTCTATTAAGATCAACTCAAAATAGACTGCCATGAAAACTTAAGCGCTGCACTGCAGCGTAAAATATAATTGACACCGCTCAAGCGGTTGTTGATCTGTTGCTTCTCCCTCTTTTACAAACATCTTAAAAAATACACAGGCGTATGTCATTGACCCAAGTGGGCTATCAAGAAATCTCAGCAAGAGTTTCAGCGGAATAGACGTGTGAGCATAAAGCCTTAAAAGAGACATGTTAAAATGACACGATGTCTCAATACCATGTCTTAATCCCCAGTGCTGGTCGTGGTTCGCGTATGCAATCATCACGACCGAAACAGTATTTACCATTGAATGGTGAGCCGCTGTTGAAGCATGTAATCCAGACATTTGAGTCGTTTGCAGCCATCGGTAGCATTTCGGTGGTTATCGCAGAGGATGATCAGGACTGGCAACCGGCTTTACTTGCGGGATGCCAGAAAACACGCGTGCTGCTGTGTGGTGGCGCGACTCGCGCTGAAAGTGTGCTAAACGGATTGCGTGCCCTGAATACTCAAGTTCAGGCGCGAGACTGGATTCTGGTGCATGATGCCGCGCGGCCTGGCATAGATCATGAGATGCTATTACGGTTAATAGACAGCGTAGGTGATGAGGATACGGGAGCGATTCTGGCTTTGCCGCTGGCCGATACGCTAAAGCGTGCCGGGACGCAGACCACGATTGCAGAGACCATCCCGCGTAATCATTTATGGCAGGCTCAAACGCCACAAATGTTCAGATATGCGGAGTTGCAATCTGCGCTCAGTCACTCGATCGAAAAACAACCTACCGATGAAGCGCAAGCTATGGAGTGGATGGGGCATCACCCAAAACTAGTCCAAGGTAGCCTTAAAAACATGAAAGTCACTTATCCTGACGACCTGCAAGTGGTTGCTGCGTTGATGCAGATGAGCCAGTCATAGAAAGCAAAAAGTATGATTCCTGTGAGAGTTGGGCACGGTTTTGACGTGCACGCCCTGGTAACCGGGCGGGATTGCATTATCGGTGGCGTGAATATCCCGCACAGTCATGGACTGGATGGGCATTCGGATGCAGATGTCCTGTTACACGCTATTTGTGATGCCTTGTTAGGGGCTGTCGCGTTGGGAGATATCGGTAAACATTTTCCACCAACAGATATGCGCTTTAAAGGCATAGATTCACGCGAGCTTCTGCGGCATGTGGTGCGCTTGCTGCATGACAAGGGTTATCTGGTTGGTAACATTGATGCCACGGTGATATGTGAGGCGCCACGATTGGGCAAGCATACTTCGCAGATGTGTATGAACATTGCCAGTGATTGCGATGTGGCGATTGAACAGGTCAACGTCAAGGCGACGACGACTGAAAAGCTGGGCTTCACTGGCCGCAGTGAAGGTATTGCGGCAGAAGCCGTTTGCACTGTGTATTCCAAGTAGTTGATGATGCGATTGTTTAGCCGTTTTGAAGCACTGGTTTCGCCGTTTCCTGCCGAAATCCTGAGGCGCTTGCCTACCCGTTTCTGGCCTTTTATGTGGGCCTGTTCATATGGAATGCGCCGTTATATTTTAATTATGACGCTGCTGACAGCCTGTATCGGCTCGTTTGAGGCTTTGCTGTTTGCCTTGATGGGCAAGGTGGTCGATAAGTTGACAGCCATCCAACCGTCACAATTATGGACGACGCATCAATCTACATTATGGCTGGTGGCGGCGGTATTGGTTGGCAGTACCGTGGTCATTCTGTTCCAGACCTTACTCAAGCATCAGACATTGGCCGGTAACTTCCCAATGCGTTTGCGCTGGCAGTTTCATCAGCATATGCTCAATCAAAGCATGGGGTTTTATCAGGACGAGTTTGCTGGCCGCGTGTCCGCGAAAGTGATGCAGACTGCATTGGCTGTGCGCGAGGTGTGGTTTATTCTGGCCGATATCATGGTGTATGTGTTGCTGTATTTCACTACCATCGTCACGGTGGTGGGCAGCTTTCATCCCTGGATGGTTTTGCCGTTTTTAGGCTGGTTAAGCTTGTATGCCTGCGCGCTGGTTTATTTTATTCCGCGTTTAGCCAAAGTCTCGCAGCATCAGGCAGATGCGCGTTCTCTGATGACCGGCCGGATTACGGATGCCTATACCAATATTTCCACGGTTAAACTGTTTTCGCATGCCGGGCGCGAGGCCAGCTATGCGAAATCGGCCATGCAAGAGTTTTTGGATACCGTGCATGGGCAAATGCGCATGGTGAGCTGTGTCGAGAGTATCAATCACTTTTTAAATATGTGTTTGATCATTGCCAGTGGCAGCATGGTGCTGTGGCTGTGGTCACAGGGCCTGGTCGCTGCCGGTGCGGTTGCGGCGGTGATGGCGATGAGCCTGCGCTTAAATGGCATTTCACATTGGGTCATGTGGGAGCTGACCTCGTTGTACGAGCAAATTGGCACCGTACAAGATGGTATGAATACGCTGTCGATTGAAAACCGCGTGCTCGATCAGCCAGATGCAGTCGCGTTAAACGTCCCTAAGGGTGAAGTCGTATTTGAGCAAGTGGAGTTTGCTTATGACAAGCAACCACCGCTCTTGAAGCAGTTCGATTTGCACATCCACCCCGGAGAGCGTGTCGGCCTGGTCGGCCGCTCTGGTGCGGGCAAGTCTAGCATCGTCAATTTGCTGATGCGGTTTTATGACATTCAGGCCGGGCATATTCGTATCGATGGGCAATCGATCGCCTCAGTGAAACAAGACTCCTTGCGGCAACAGATTGGTATGGTGACGCAGGATACTTCTCTATTACACCGCTCCGTCAGGGAAAATATTTTATATGGCCGCCCAGATGCAAGCGATGAAGAGATGATAGCGGCTGCCAAGCGGGCCGAAGCACATGAATTTATCCTCACCTTGCGCGACGCCAAAGGCCGTACCGGCTATGACGCCCATGTCGGTGAGCGGGGGGTTAAACTGTCTGGTGGCCAGCGGCAGCGCATTGCCATTGCCCGTGTCATGCTGAAAAATGCGCCTATTCTGGTGCTGGATGAGGCCACCAGTGCCCTGGATTCTGAAGTCGAGGTCGCTATTCAACATCATTTGTCGCAGTTGATGGAAGGTAAAACCGTCATTGCGATTGCGCACCGCTTGTCCACCATTGCAGCCATGGACCGGTTGATTGTGCTCGATCAGGGGCGGGTGGTCGAAACCGGCACCCATCAGGCCTTGTTGGCGCAGGATGGGATTTACGCCAAATTATGGACGCATCAGAGTGGTGGTTTTTTGGGCGAATAGCCCGTTCAACTCCCAGACGGTTCCTTTTCTAATATCACGTTTCAATCATCAGGCCATTCGGCCTGATTTTTTTATGGCTGTGCTTGGCATCGCCTCTGTTCAATTGTGACAGTCTGTCATATTACCGCCACTTTTCTGCAATCTAATCTGCTTAGTATTGTCATCAAATTTTCATGGAGTATTTTCGATGGCTAGTCTTGCTGTCCGTTGTAATCGCGGGTTTACCTTGCTGGAATTATTAGTGGTGATGGTCATTATCGGCCTGTTGGCCGGCTATGTCGGCCCCAAATATTTCCAGCAGATTGGCAAGTCAGAAGTCAAAACGGCCAAAGCGCAGATCGCCGCGCTGGAACAGGCTCTGGATCAGTTCCGTCTGGATGTCGGGCATTATCCGAGTACCGAACAAGGCTTGACGGCCCTGATGAATAACCCAGATAACCAGCCAAACTGGGCCGGCCCTTATTTGAAAAAAGAAGTGCCCAACGACCCTTGGGGCAAGCCTTACCAATACCGTATGCCCGGCCAGCACGGCGAGTATGATCTCTACAGCCTGGGTAAGGATGGCCAGGTCGGTGGCAGTGACGAAGCGCAGGATATCAGCAACTGGTAAATGCCATGCACTATCAGGCAAAAGTGTTGAATGGCAGCACCCTGACCATGGTGGAGCTGCAAGCCGATGATGAGCAGGATGCTTACGCCCAGTTAAAGGCGAAAGGCTTGTTGCTGGTCTCGCTGCAGGCACAAAGGCAGGGCAAAATAGCCAAGCGCCAGGCGTTTCCGTTGGCTTTGTTCAGCCAGGAGTTGCTGGCCTTGCTCGATTCCGGCTTGAACCTCGTCGAAGCCATTGATGCACTGGCTTTGCGGCAGGATCATACACGCGGTGTTTTGCAGGGCATCTTGCAATCACTGCAGCAGGGTAAGTCTTTTTCTGCGGCCCTAGAGCGTCAATCTGCGGTATTTCCGCCCCTCTATATCGCCACGGTGAAAGCCGCCGAGCGCACGGGCGACCTGGGCAATGCCTTGTCTCGCTATATCGCTTATGACAATCAGGTGTCATTACTCAAAAAGAAAATCGTCAGCGCGTCAATTTACCCGCTGCTGCTCATCGTGGTTGGCGGCTTGGTCATTGCGTTTTTGATGGGCTTTGTTGTACCTAAATTCAGCAGTGTCTACGAAGGCACGGGGGCAGACTTGCCTTGGATGTCGCAGCTGATGCTGCAATGGGGCAGCCTGATTGCCCAGCATGGCGAGCTGATGTTGACGCTACTGGTCAGTGTGTTGGTCATGCTGGTCGTGTTATTGAAACATCCAGCCATGCGGCAGTGGATGTTACGCACCTTGTGGCGTATTCCTGCCATCGGTGAAAAGCTGCAACTCTATCAATTGGCACGCTTTTACCGAACATTGGGGATGTTACTGGCGGGGGGGACCCCAGTGATGGTGGCGCTCGACTCGCTGGAAGGATTGCTGGATAGCAGTCTTGCTTTGAGTCTCAAGCAGGCACAAACCATGATTAGCCAGGGCCAACCCCTGTCGCAAGCCTTCCAGGTCAACGGCATGACGACGCCGATTGGCGAGCGCATGTTGCTGGTGGGCGAGCGCGGGGGCAATGTGCCACAAATGATGGACCGCATCGCCAGCTTTTATGATGAAGAGTTGGCACGCTGGATAGACTGGTTTACCCGGCTGTTTGAGCCCTTGCTCATGCTGTTTATTGGCCTGGTGATCGGCGTGGTGGTGCTGTTGCTGTATATGCCCATTTTTGAACTGGCAGGACAAATTCAATGAACCAGCCTCTCCCCAATCAGCACGTGCCTGCTGAGCCACTACAGTCGCTCTCTGCAGAACTATTATCGCAAGCACAAACGCAGGCCTTGCAACAGCAACGGCGCGTGATCGAGGTGCTCGAAGACCTGCTCTCGGTGGACACTGAAATTCTGGTGAGCCAACTGGCTGACTTGCTGCATTACCCGGTCGCCACCATGCGCGATATGCGCGAGTGGCAGGTAGCTTTTGAAGTCATCAGTTATAACGAAGCGCAGCAAAAAGAGTGTCTGGCGTTTTATGACGCGCAAAAAACACTCATTCTCGTGTTTGCTGACCCGTTTAACCGCCAATTGCCGTTGTGGGTACAGCATGCCGTAAAACAGCCGTTTGTCTGGCAGTTGGCACATCGGCTGGAGATTAGCGCCTACCTCGCCGGTGAAGAAGAAACCATGCGTGCCATGGATGGCGTAGGTTTGCCCAGTGAGCAAATGCAAGAAGGCGAGGACGAGCTGGTCATGCAGCTCTCGCTCAAGTCCATTCACGAAGATGCCAACCCCATCGTCAAGCTGATTAACTCCACCTTATACGATGCCCTCAAAACAGGCGCCAGCGATATCCACCTCGAAACGCATGCAGGCGGTCTGGCCGTGAAATACCGGATTGACGGGGTGATGGCCAGCATCGCCAATAGCCCCGGTCTGGACAGTGCCGAGCAGGCCATTTCGCGGATCAAGGTCATGGCGCAACTCGATATTGCCGAACGCCGGATTCCGCAAGATGGCCGCTTTAAAGTGCATGCCATGGGCCGCCTGATTGATTTCCGTGTCTCTATCATGCCCAGTGCGTTTGGCGAGGATGCCGTACTGCGGGTGCTGGACCGAAAGGCCTTGACCGAGCAGGCGCAAGGCTTGAGTTTGAAAGCGCTGGGCTTTGATGCCGATGTGATTGCCAGATTCCGCAAATTAGCCAGCGAGCCGTATGGCATGGTGCTGGTCACTGGCCCGACCGGCAGTGGTAAAACCACCTCTTTATATGCCGCCATCTCAGAGGTGAATACGGGGTTTGACAAGATCATCACCATTGAAGACCCGGTTGAGTACCAGTTACCTGGCGTGCTGCAAATCCCGGTCAATGAGAAAAAAGGCCTGACCTTTGCGCGTGGCCTGCGGTCAATTCTGCGGCATGACCCGGACAAGATTATGGTGGGTGAAATCCGCGATGCCGAGACTGCACAAATTGCCGTGCAAGCGGCGCTGACTGGCCATCTGGTGTTTTCTACCGTGCATGCCAACAGTGTGCTCGATGTCATCGGCCGTTTCATGCATATGGGCGTAGACCCTTACCATTTTGTGTCAGCAGTGAATGGCATTATTGCCCAGCGCCTGGTGCGCGCCTTGTGTCCGCATTGTGCCGAGCCGTTTGTGCCGGATGCTGACTTGCTCAGTGCCTCTGGCTTAAGCGCTGAGCAGGCCGCCAGCATGCAGTTTATGCATGCCCAGGGCTGTGGCCATTGCCGCGGCACGGGTTACAAAGGCCGTAAAGCGGTGGCCGAAATACTGGTGCTTAATGACGAGTTGCGCGAGATGATTATTGCCCGCCAGCCGATCCGCCAGTTGAAAGAGGCGGCTGCCAGAAATGGCATGCGTACCATCCGCGAGGCGGCGATCAGCGCCGTGGCTGAAGGCATGACCAGTTTGCAGGAGGTTAACCGTGTCACGTTTGTTGCCTGAGTTCAGCGTACTTGGCCTGACGCGGATCCTGGTGTTGTCTGACCAGTTGCAGGCCGAACATATTCCGGCGGGCTTTGCTTCGTCCCCTGTCTTTGCGACGACTGCCTGGTCAGGCGCAGATGCGCTTGCGCTGCAGCCAGCATTACAGGCAGTGCTGGCACAGTTGCCAGCCACACGCTGGCAAAAGATAGAACTCTATCTCGCTGACCAGCATGTGCATCTGATGCGCTTGCCTGCCATGACTCAAGGTCTGCAGGCATTTGACTGGAGCGGGCAGGATCAGCAAGCCTATGCGCGCGCCATGCTTATGCAAACTTATGGTGAAGCCGCACGTAGCTGGCCTTTCCGCTTACAGGATGTTTGCCAACCACAAGATAGCCTGCTGGTGGCTATCCCGGTGTTACAGACACTGGATTGGACTGCGTTGTTACGTCCGTATGCCCTGCAATGGCAGGTGCAAGCCTATGCTTGCGCCTTGTGGGCCAACACCCGGCTGCCCAAAACCGGCACCGTGCTAACCGCAGAGCCGCAAATGCTCAGGCTGTTGCAGCTTGAGCAAGGGCGTATTATGCATGTGGCCGGGCTGGCGACCTCTCTGCAGGCAGTGGAAACCATGGCAGACTGGGTGTTGCGTGAGCGTACCTTGCTGGGCGTGCAGGCGTCAGCGTGTTACTGGGTAACCGAGCCCGGCAACCACAGGGCGTTAAATACCGGTCATCGCCTCAAACAAGCTTTGGCGGGCCAGGTCAACTGGCAGCTGTTGCCATCAGCGAGATCACTCACTCAGTTGCGTCAGGAGGTCAGTCATGTGGCCGCAGCCTGAGTATCATATGGATTTTGCGCGCCCGTTATTTGCCTGGCAACGTGTGCGTTGGCCAGGACTGGCGCTGGTGGCAGCATTATTGATGACGGTATGGCTCACCTATGCCGAAGAGGCCGAGCAAACCGCGCACTTGCAGTCACTCACTGAGCGGCAGCAGCAACTGACCGAGCAGCAGTCCGCTATGCAGGGCACTGCACCGCGCACCGAGCAACATCCACTGAGTCAAGCCAACATCAAACCGGTGGCGGTATTAAGCCAGCCGCAACAAAAGGCAGCGCAAAAAATTGTGCAGCAACTCAATGTGCGCTGGTTTGACTTGTTGCAGGCGCTAGAAGCAAGCCAGGTCGCCGATATCGCGTTGTTGCAATTGACCCCTGATGCCAATCGCGGCCAATTTGTATTGTCGGGCGAGGCGAAGAGCTACGCGGCGTTATTGAATTATGTGAGTCATTTGCAAGGCCTGACGACGCTGCATGAGGTACATTTGCAAAAACACCAGGTCAATGACAGTCATCCGCAGCGCCCGGTCAGCTTCGAAATTCAGGGGGGCTGGCAACCATGAAATCGGCACGTATGTTCTCGGCCCTGACTATGGTCTGGCTGCTACGCCGTGCGGCCTGGTATCTTGGCTGGCTGCCCATGCTGATGAGCGTCTTGTTGCTGATCTTATGGGGCGTGTTGTCGCAGCAGCAGTCTGCCACAACCACGCAAATTACTTTGCTCACGCAAGCCATCCAGCAGCTTGAGAGCCAACCGGTAGCACCTGTGGCCCCGGTTTCAACCGCCATTGTCAAACCGGAGGTGAGCGAAAATGCGCCGGAATACCTGGCCGCCTTATGGCAGCAATTACCAGAGTTTGCCGACCTGTCGCCACGCATGATGCAGATTGCGCGCCTGGCGCAAAAACGCCAGATGGCCTTGAATGTGGGCGATTACCAGTGGCAACTGCATGCCGCCAGTGACGCCACGCAGGAGATTCAGCAATATGACATGCGCTTCAATATTCAGACCGATTACCTAACTTGCCGGCAGTTTATTGTCGATGTGTTGCGGCAATATCCTGCCATGGCCTTGACTGGCCTCGAGTTGCGCAAAAACGAGACCATGCAGCCGATGCTGGACGCGACGCTGACGTTTTCAGTGTTTATCCGGGGAGGGCGCAAGCATGGCAGTTAGCGCCAAATCCTCGACTTCGCCCGTGATTTGGCTGGCCTTGCTGTTGACGTTGGGCTTGGTCTACTGGCAATGGTCGGCAGCGCCTCAAGCGGAGCTTGATCTGGTTGCGGTCAGACCTGCCAAGAAAGTAGCAGTGGCTGAGTCTGTGCCAGTCAGCGCCGACCACAGTGACAGTCGCACGGATACGTATCAGCCGTCAGCGCGTGTGGCGACCAGTCAAACTGCCAGCCCTCAAGACGAAACCGCAGCCATGCCAGAGGCCGCGTATTTCAAGCGCCAGTTACCCGCGGGCAAGCCTGCGCATGTGCTATTTGCGGCGCATGAATGGTTACCGCCCCCGGTCAAGCCGCCCCCACCGCCTCCGCCGCAGGCGCCGCCTTTGCCTTATAGCTATGTCGGTAGTCTCAAGGAGATGCCGGGGGGCGACTTGGTGATTTTAATGCAGCAGAAAAAGATGTTGATGCCCAAACTGGGCTCTCAGGTCGATACGCAATGGCGCTTGGACCGCGAGGATATGCAGGCGGTGTATTTCACCTACCTGCCATTAAACAAAGGGGTGGTGTTGAGTAAAAGCAAAGCCGCAACCACGCGTCAGGTTGAGCCAGAAAACAATCCAACAGAAGAAATGTTAAACCAATGAATGTTTTGAATCCAAGTCTGCGATCATGGTCAAGCGTGCCACGCAGTTTGTCTTTCGCTGCCTGTACGCTGGTACTGTCATCGTGCGGCCTGTTTCCGCCCAAACTGACGGCGACGACCCCGGAAGGCAAAGTCCAAGAGTTGGCCCAACAGGTGGCAGAGCATCCTGCGGATGTGACTTTGCGCAACCGCTGGTTTCGCGAGCGTGAGCTGGCAATCAACGCCTTGCTGGCGGACGCCGCTGCGGCAGATGCCAAAGGCGATATTGCCACCGCCAAGCAAGCTTATGCCCGCATCCTGACGCTGGATCCTTATCAACCTAAAGCGCTGGATTATGCGCGTGCTAGTGATCGTGAAATTGTGCTGCGCAAGCAGTTAGAGATTGCCAAGCAGCATATCAACCAGCCCAAGCAGGCACTCAAGGAAGTGCGCGATATTTTGTTGGAGCAACCGACCAATACCGAAGCCCAGGCGCTGGAAAAGCAACTGATGGCCATGGAGCCGCGTGCACGTGCCAGCCTGCCGCAATTGCAAACCGCCATCAACAAACCGGTCACGCTGGAATTGCGGGATGCCAACATCAAGGTAGTGTTTGAGGCATTGTCCAAAGCCACCGGGATTAATTTTGTGCTGGATAAAGACATTAAAGCCGAGACCAAGGCCTCGGTGTTCGTCAAGAAAATGCCAATTGAAGAGGCGGTGGAGATGGTGCTAGCCAGCAACGGCTTGCAGAAAAAAGTGCTGTCTCCCACCAGTGTGTTGGTGTATCCGGCCACCCAGCAAAAAAACAAAGACTATCAGGACCTGTTGATCCGTAACTTTTATTTTGCCAACACCAGTGCCAAGCAGTGCGCGGATATGTTAAGGACGATTTTAAAAATCCGTGATGTGTATGTCGATGAGCGCCTGAACATGCTGGTGTTGCGTGACCGGCCGGAAGTATTGGCCTTGGCAGAAAAAATGATCAAGGCGCAGGATATTGCCGACCCTGAGGTCATGCTCGAAATTGAGGTGATGGAAGTCACGCGTGGCAAGTTGCAACAACTGGGCATCAGCTATCCCACCTCACTCACGGTGCTCAATAGCCCATTGACACTGGAGGCGCTCAAGAGCATCAAGTCGAGTGATATTGGTGTCAGCCCTAACCCTGGCGTACAGTTCAAAACCACAGACAGTGATTTGAATCTGTTATCCAACCCGCGCATCCGCGTCAAAAATAACGAAAAAGCCAAGGTGCTGGTGGGTAACAAGGTGCCGGTCATCACCACCAATACCACCGCCAATGTAGGGACCTCCGAGAGCGTGTCTTATGTCGATGTCGGCCTCAAGCTGGAAGTTGAGCCGCGCATCATGCTGGATGATTTTGTCAGCATCAAGGTGAACCTCGAAGTCAGCTCACTGGGTGAGGCTGTGACCTTGAGCAATAACTCCAAGGTTTACAATATTGGTACCCGCAATGCCAGCACCATCCTGCGGCTTAAGCATGGCGAAACGCAGATCCTGGCCGGCTTGATCCAGGATTCCGAGCGCAAGAACGCAACCAAATTACCTGGGCTGGGCGAAATCCCGATCTTGGGCCGCCTGTTCTCCAACAATACTGATGACAAGAGTAAAACAGAAATTGTGCTGGCGATTACGCCCAAGGTTATCAGTAATGTCACTTTGCCAGAAGCCACCTTCTCTGAGTACTGGAGTGGCACCGACAGCGTGATTTCAGACAAACCACTGATGAACAGCATGCCTGTTGCGCCTACCCTCACGCGTAGCCAGCAAATCCGTGAGCTGCAGTTACAGCGGCAAAATGAGTTGAATGAAGGCAGCAACACACCTGCCAATGAGCCCGCCAATGATACGCCTGACGCTGCGCCGCCGCCCGAACCGGCCTTACCCGCGCCAGACACGACACCGGCCAATACAAACGCCGCGCCACAAGTGACGCCCTCATCAGATGGTCTTTCAAACAATATCAGGGACTTGCCCGAACAGGGCACGACCAGTTTGCCAGCGCCCAAGGAGATCCCCTGATGCGCCAACGCGCGTGCTTGCAGTCTAGTGCTTGCCCAGGCTGTGGATTCACGTTGATTGAGCTTATGGTGTCGCTGGTGATTATCGCCATCATGGCCAGCATTGCCACGCCCATGATACAAGTCGCGGTGCAGCGGCAAAAAGAACAACAGTTGCGTACACATTTGCATGATATCCGCCGCGCGATTGATGCCTATAAAAAGGCGGCGGAGGATGGGCGGGTGAAAAAAAATTCAGATGCCAGCGGTTACCCGCCCAACTTGCAAGTGTTGGTCGAGGGCGTCGACGATCTCAAAGACCCCAAGCACAAAAAATTACGTTTTTTAAGGCGCATCCCTTTTGATCCCATGCTCAACAAGCGCGACGACACTGCACCAGTGGCGGCTTGGGGCTTGCGTAGTTATGACAGTCCACCCGACCAGCCGCGCTATAACCAGGATGTCTATGATGTGTATTCACTGAGCCCGCGCATCGGCCTGAATGGAGTTCCCTATGCGCAGTGGTAATCGTTGGCGGCGGTGGCGCGGCTTCACGCTGGTGGAGTTATTGGTGGTGCTGTCGATTTTAGCCTTGCTACTTTCGCTGGCACTACCGCGCTATTTTTCTGGCGTACAACGCGCCAAAGAGCAGGCGCTCAAACAACAGTTAATCACCACGCGCAAGGCGCTGGATGAGTTTTATGCCGATCAGGGGCAATACCCTGAAAGCTTGCAGGAGCTGGTGGACAAGCGCTATCTGGACAAATTACCTTGGGACCCTATCTCGGAGCATAACGATGCCTGGGTAATTACAGCACCAGAGCTGCCTTTGCTGGGTGGCGTTTATACCTTGCATAGCAGTGCGACTGGACAGGCTTCGGATGGCAGCGCCTATACCGATTGGTAAGAGGCAGGGCTATGTCGCTTGATATGAGACCTGTTAAACCAGCAGTCACCTCTCTGCGTGGCGGCATATTCCTGCGCGGCTTTTCGTATTTAGGCATCATGGTCACCTTGGCGATTGCCGCCATTGCCATGCAGGGCGCGGCCAGCCTTTGGCAGCAACAGTCCCAGCGCAGCAATGAGGCCCTCTTGCTTGAGGTGGGAGAGGCTTACCGGCTGGCAATCGGCCGCTATTATGAATCTACGCCGCAAGCCGTTAAACAATACCCGGCGAGTCTGGAAGAGCTGTTAGAAGACAAACGATTTCCTGTGCCAAAAAGACATCTGCGCAAAGTGTACGCAGACCCCTTTGCGGTCAAGCAGGGCATGCGTCTGATCCTCAGGGATGGGCGCATCATCGGCGTTTACAGTCCGTCTACGCTTGTGCCCATTCGGCGCAATGGTTTTCAGGATGCGCAGGCCGACTTCCAGGCGGCCAAGCATTACAGTGACTGGAAGTTTGTATACGAGCCGAATAGTCTGGCCAGTTTGGAAGAGGCCTGGGCCAACCGCTAATGCAGCGGCTGGATGAGTTTGGACTTAAATACCTGATAGTAGCGCAATACCTTAGGCACATATTGCTGAGTCTCAGCATAAGGCGGCACCGTCCGCTGATGCGATTTGACCGCTTGCGGACCAGCATTGTAAGCCGCTAGCGCCAGCACCACATCGCCTTCAAACAAGTCCATGAGTTGCTTTAAATAGCGGGATCCCCACAAGATTTGCTGCGAGGCTGACCAGGCACGCACTGGGGTAGGGGTCAGCGTTTTGGCAGTGGCCGGCATCACCTGCATCAAGCCATAAGCGCCTTTGGGCGAAGTGGCTTTGGCATTGTAGCCAGACTCGGTAGCAATCACGGCATGAATCAGTGCGGGCTCGAGTTGTGTGACTTGTGCCGCCGCTTGTACTTCTGCCTGATAGGGCAATTGCGCTGTGGACCAACGAGACCCTGTCAAGGTTTTGCGCCCGTCGTCAGCAATTACTGGTTCGGTTTCTGTGTCCGATCCCCCGGTATTGCTGATCACAATTTCTGTGTCATCAGAAGGGTCCAGTACAATTTTTCCGGCCAAGTATTCAATCGCTTCAGTCGCGTGTGCTGGAATGCACACCAGTAAGGTGAGCACAAAAAATACACGCAATTTGACTACGAGGTTTGGCATCTCTCAATAGTCTCATACGCAAGTGACATTCTCAAGACACGTAGACTGGTTATATTGTTAATGAGCGCTCATTGCGTGAATGCTTCTATCACCATTGCTGTTACTTGATGACTGGTTCATCTGATGAATTTTTCTCTTCGTAAAGAATAGTCCGCATATTAATCCGTTGTCATTAATTCATCAACAAACTGACGCTGTGCAATCATTTTTTTGTCACAAATTTTGAGCACACTTGCTGCACATTAATATCAATGTGTGCAACACATGGACACCACAATCACAGGGATCGATCAGGCCAATGATCAATGGACGTTGGCACTGAATGAGGAACAACGCACGCTATTTATGGAGGTGATCGAGGAATCACTTCGTCTGCAAAATCGTGCACATTTATTTAACTGGTTGCAGCGTGGTTTTCAATGCTTGCTTGCCCATGAGGTTGTCATTATTGCAGTTCGTGGGATGGAGCGCGCCAGTTATGATTACGAGTACCTGACCTCTAGCCGCTATTTCGGCGATAGCCAGTTTGATCTGGTATTGCACGAGCAGGAAGGTCTGGTGAATCAGGCTTTTACACAATGGGCAAAGCTAGGTACGCCATTGTTTTATACCACTGAGCATGCCTCGCAGGTGCATACGCACTATGCGATAGAGCAAGTGGCCGCCGAGCCTATGCTGTTGTCTGAGCTCAAGCGGTTCGTAGTGCATGGGTTTGGTAATGAACATAGCCGGATTGCCACCATGGTGATGTTTGGTCGTTTGAGTTCTCCGGCGAATGCGCGTAGTGCGCATCTGCTGGAATTGCTAATGCCGCATTTGCACTGTGCGATTGTCAAAGTCACGTCCAATAAGTCTCCTGCCATCATGTCCACCAGTAAGCATGGCAGGGTCAAACCGCTCAGTAAGCGCGAGGTGGAGGTGTTGGAGTGGTTACAGGCAGGCAAGACCAATTGGGAGATTGGCAATATTATGCAGGTCAGCCCGCTCACAATCAAAAATCATGTTCAGAACATCTTGCGTAAGCTGGATGTCGAAAACCGCAGTCAGGCCGCCAGTAAAGCGCTTAAGCTGGGCTTGATTAACCGCAAGCAATAAATCTCTCTTCTCTATTCTTTCTTTTAATACTCTTATTCCATAGTCCGATAGGACTAGTCCTTGTTCAATCGTTGTCATCTGCCTCTCTTAAAATTTTTGGGATGATTTGATCGGCATTTGTAGCATTGGTCGCGACTAGTCTTGATGGACTACTAAGTTATCGCATCCTTGTAATACCCGCCTGTCACCATTCTTGTGTTTTTTTGAATCGCCATTTAGTGGTTTGTTCTTTCAGCTGTTTTAAATAATTTTTAGGAGAGGTTTATGAAATTCCAATACAAAGCATTGGTTGCTGCCTTGGCATTATCCGCAGCAACTATTCCAGCACAAGCTGCGATGACATTTGCAACAAGCGGCAGCTCTAGCATGATTCTCACTTTGCTGGACTTCAACAGCAACATGTCAGCGACATTCGATCTGGGCTACAGCTACGACACTTTTCAAACTATGGTTAATGATGCACACAAAACAGGTGTGTTGTCAGCTGACGGTTTGACTAAGACCATGTCGTTTGATTTGGCCGGTGGTGATTACGCAAATGCCTGGAGTACGTTCTGGGGCACAGCTACTGCTTCAACAACCAAATGGGCTGTTTACGCTGCTGATGGTACTGGTAGTGGTGTTGGTGCACGTGGCATTATTTCTACATACGCATCAGGTGCTAACCTGACTAACTCTAACCAGTTGCAGACTTCGATTACTAACTTCAACGGCTACATGACCAATAATAATGCCTTGGATAATCATAACTCTGTCGACAATGGTGCTAGCGTTGTTTCATCCAACCTTTCCCAAGCTTATGCAGGTCGCGCCGTAGCTTACGGTTCGACAGGTCGTATCAATGGTCAAGGTCATGTTTCCATGAAAGCTTTGGATTCAAGCATGACCGTTGTGCAACAGCTGACTGGTGCAGCTGCTGGTTCACCAGTTGCTTTTAACGTTTTGAGCGGTCCAAACGGTAATTACTCATTCAAAATGACTTCAACTGGCGCGCTGGAATTCGTTGTTCCAGTTCCAGAAGCTGATAGCTATGCAATGTTGCTGGCTGGTTTGGGTGTGATCGGTTTGGTTGCCCGTCGTCGTAAGGCTTAACAATATCTAAACAAAAGCCATGAAAAAACGGCTGGTGTGGTCACTGGCCGTCATTCAAACTTTTATCTAAGGAAGCGAAAAATGTTTAAGTTTAACAAAGTATTTCTGGCTGTGGCTGCAACCCTGTTTGCTGGTCAAGCATTGGCAGCACCTGTGACTCAGGCACAAATCAATACTGCACGCAATGCAAATACATTGAAAGAAACCTGGATTTCCGGTAACTCAGCCCCTACATACAACGTGTTTCAAGGCTTTGCAGCAGGTTGCGATGCAAACACGCTGTCAGTATTCAATAATGGTTCTTCAACAACAGCAGTAAGACCTGGCGCTTCTGCAGCTAGCAACTTCCTGGCTTATGCCTGCGTGCGCGGTGGTAATGTTTCAGTGGTTTACCATACCATTGACGGTGGTTCATTTAATGCATACGCACCACATATTCCAAACGATGTAGATGGTGATGGCGTATTCGGTACGACTAACCTGCGTCGTATTGCTAAGTTGGGTGCAAACTCTGCTTGTGTTGCACAAACTGGCACATTGTCTTTGCCTAACCAAACTGCGATTCCTTCCTACCGTTCTTGCGCTATCGTAACGCCAGCCACTGCTCCAGATGGCGCGACCGCTTTGCCTGCCGGTGGTTTCTCCGACGTTGAGGCCGCACTGTTCGGTATTTCAACCGATGGTTACGGTACTGAAGCCAATGCTAACGTTGGTCAAGTGTTTGGTATTGCTACCTCTACTTCCTTGTACCGTGCAATGCAAGTTGCACAAGGGATTTACGCAAGTGTTGGTGCGGCAGACAGTGCTGACCCTAATTATCTGCCAGCCAATGCGCCAAGCATCTCCCACGCACAATATGCCTCTATCGTCAGTGGTACTGCAGCTAATGCAGGCATTCTGGTTCCTGGCTCAACAGCAGCCTTGAATCTGGCACGTCGGGTACCTACTTCTGGTACGCAAGCCTCTTCAAATGCTACCTTCTTGCGTAACCCATGTAATGGTGACCCAGCGATTGCAGGTGCTCTGGCTCCAGTTGGCGCTGCTGACTCTACCTCAACCTTGATCATCACTGAAGGTTCAGGTACTGGTAACGCCAAATCAGCATTGTCTACCTCCGGTTTCGCTATCGGTGTATTGTCTCTTGAGAACAACTGGCGTACAGATACATCTTCTAATGGTTACCGTTATATCAAGCTGGATAACGTACACCCAGAAGCGCCTATCGCTGGTTCTGGTCAAACTGTAGATGCCAATGCGCGTTACACAGCGGCTCAAGGTTTGTATGACTTCCACATGGAGATGAAATCTTTTGTGGCTAACTCAGCTACCGGTACATTTGGCGAGACTGTGATCAACGAAATTGTTGGTGCATTCACAGGTTTGGATTGTGCTGAAGTTCCACGTGGCCTGACAATCAACCCATTCGCAGGTTCTTCTTGCACAGTGGGTCAAGTGGTTGCTAAAGGCTCACGCAACGGTAACAACTGCCAAGCTCAACAATTGTTCTAATTTCAGTATATAGCAGCCAAAAGCTGCAAATTCTGATTAAAAGCACACCCTAACCGGGTGTGCTTTTTTATTTTTTAACACAAAAACAGCAACACAATTTATGCCTTGAAAGTCTCGCTGCAATGACCCATAAGGACTAATGAAAATAGGTCATGGACTAGTCCGTATTTCATCTTTGTGACACGCAGTGCTTTCAAAATGGCAAGCCTCAGTAAGTGCCTCTGGCGATTAAAAGTAGAAAGGTGTTGCAATTGTTGCTTCGTGTGATGAGTTGTGTGTGTGTCTTGTGGTCTTTTGCAGTCTGTGCAGAGGAGGCCGAGTCAACTGCGCCACAGCCCGTCAATGCCTGGGGGGCCGAAGTCAGTGATAAAACAAAGGTAGAGGAGACTGCAGCCAAGGATCAGTTTGATATTTTTGAATATGTCGTCAATGGCAATACCGTACTCAGTGTCACTGAGGTAGAAAAAGCGGTTTACCCCTATCTAGGTGAGCATCGCTCGATTGAGGATGTCGAGAAGGCACGTACTGCGCTAGAGCAGAGCTTTCATGAGGCAGGCTACCTGACAGTATTTGTGACCATCCCCGAGCAAGAGGTGAATGCAGGCGTCGTCAAGCTGGATGTGCTCGAGGGCAAGGTGGAGCGCTTGAGTGTGGTTGGTTCCAAGTATTACTCACTGGGTAAAATTAAGCAGCGTGTGACCGAGTTTAAAGAAGGGACTGTGCCGCACTTCCCCACCGTACAAAAACAAATTGCTTCGGTCAATATTAATCCTGATCGCGTGGTCGCACCGGTGCTGCGTCCGGGCAAGTCCCCAGGCATGGTTGAAGTCGATTTAAAAGTGGATGACAAATTTCCACTGCACGCCAGTCTTGAATACAACAACCGCTACACGCCTAACACCACCAAAACCCGCTTAGCGGGCAATCTCCGATACGACAACCTCTGGCAAAGCGATCATAGTGTGAGCTTCGGCTTTCAGGTGACGCCAGAAGATACCAATGAAGTCAAAGTGTTTTCAGGCACTTATGTGATCCCTTACGCTGGAGACTATTGGGCAGCATACGCCGTGATGTCAGAGAGTGATATCAGTGCCGTGGGCGACCTGAATGTGATTGGTAACGGTAACATTTATGGTTTGCGTTACATCCATCCTATGACGAGTCCTGTTAAGTCATACAACCATAATTTGACCCTCGGTGTGGACTACAAGGACTTTAAACAAAACACCCGTCGATTAGGCGCAGACTTAGATAGCAACCCTATCACTTATTTACCATTCTTGATTGGTTATACAGGTAGTCTGATTACGCCAGAAAGTACTACCAAGCTTGATCTGAACTTTATCTTCGCGACTAAAGGATTGGTGAGTGATGACAGAGAGTTTTTCGCCAGACGATCCTTCGCGCGTCCAAATTATTCTTACTTGCGAGGCCAGTTTGAGCACACGCAAACTTTGCCGCAGCAGTGGCAGTGGTATGGCTCTATAGGCGGACAGGTAACAGGCGATGCGTTGATTTCAAATGAGCAATATTTCATCGGTGGTCTGGATACGGTACGCGGATTTCAAGAGTCCAGTGCTCTGGGCGATGTCGGTGCCAATTTCACGACTGAGCTTAGGTCGCCCCCTTTGCAAAAATATGCCGGTTCCTGGGTAAAGGAAATGCGTTTGCTGGCTTTTTATGACTACGGTCTGGCCAGAACCCGCAATCCAGATATCCAGCCAGATGACAGGTTCTCCCAAATCGAGCGCTACATTTTGTCTTCTTATGGTTTTGGGCTGGATATGAAAGCGGCTCAAGGCATATTCATGCGTCTGGATTTTGCCCGTGTTTTGCAATCCAGCTGGATATTGGATAACGGACGTACTGCACCAACCAAGCCTGCTGGCATGGCTGAGAGTGGAGATACACGATTGCATTTTAAAGTCGGTTTTGATTGGTAGTAGCAGAGTAGTTAATTGAAGTTTCTGAGGTGAGCGTATGAACAAGTTACGATTTAAATTGGTATTTAGTAAACGCCTTGGCATGCTGGTGCCAATCGCCGAGATCGCGCGTACACATCAAAAATCAGTGACTTCAGTCTGTTCCGAAGGCAATGCTTGCGACAGTGAGACTGGTATTCCACTAACTGTTTGGAAAGTTTCAAGTGGCACCGTGGCATTGTTGTTGGCCGGTTGCTTGAGTATTTTATCTGCTCCGGTGTTGGCGATTGATGTCAACGCATTGCCAGTAAAAGACGCAAACTACACACTGCCGAGTGGGGTCCAAATTAACACCCCTGCCAATAACATCATGAACATTAATACAGCGATCCGTAATGCGATTATTCGCTGGAATAGTTTTAATGTCGGCTCAAACGCGACTGTCAATTTCAATATGCCTGATGCACAATCCAGTGTGCTTAACCGCATCACAGGTAATTCTGCCAGCTATATTAACGGCATACTGAATTCCAATGGCCATGTTTATATTGTTAACCAAAACGGCATCTATTTTGGGGCAGGCTCGCAGGTGAATGTCGGCTCATTAACGGCAACAACACTGGATGGCAATAATATTGAGACCATTTATAAAAATGGTATTTTGTCTAATAAAAATGAGCCAGTGTTTTCTTTTGCTGACGCAGTCGGTGTGATTGAGGTTGCAGGTAAAGAGTACGACAAGGATGGCAATGTGGTCAAAGAGGAGGCAAAGATTACCGCAAAATCCGGTGGTCGTGTCATGCTGCTCGCCCCAGATGTCACCAATAGCGGGATTATTAAAACGCCTGAGGGTCAAACCATTCTCGCTGCAGGCAAAACCATTTATCTCAGTACACTAGACAAATTTGCCGGCTTGCTCGTCGAAGTGAGCTCAGGGGGTACAGCGACTAACCTGGGCCAGATTGTTGCTGATCATGGTAATGCCAGCTTGATTGGGTTGGCTGTCAACCAGCAAGGCACCATTTCTGCTTCGACTTCTGTGCGTGCGAATGGCTCCATTTTTCTAAAAGCTGAGCAAATTGGCAGCAAGAGTGGTGATGTTAATATCAATCCAGTGTATGGCAAAGTGAACCTGGGTAAAAATAGTCAAACATCGGTGACTATTGATGTTGATGATAAAGAAGAAATTACTGATAAGCAGACCCTGCCACAATCTCTATATAAGCTGAATGGTACGCAAACAACGACCACTTTAATTGATGGCTCTGTGATCAATATACAGGGTAAAGATATCAATATTGATGGGCTTGTCGCGGCTAAGAGTGGCCATGTGTTTGTGACTGGGACAGATGTACAAAATAACAATAGCAGTATTTATCTTGGCGATAACGCTGTCATTGATGTTTCAGGGGTCAATGCCACCGCCCCCATGAGCCGTAATCAGTTAGCAATACAACTTTACTCTGATCAGTTACGGGATTCGCCTGTGCTAAGAGGCGGTAACTTATTTAGCAAGATGTTATTTCTTGATGCACGCAAAGGCACCAAGCTATTAAGTCAGAGTGTGCTTGATGAGGCGAAGGCGGGTATTACCAGAACCATTGCAGAACGTTCTACAGACGGTGGCCAGGTCAATTTTTCAGCGGTTAATTTCGTTAGCAAAGCCGACTCTAAAATTGATCTTTCGGCGGGCAGCATCACTTATGATGAAGGGACTATCCGTGAGAGCAGTTTACTAATTAATGGCAAGTGGGTACTGGCGTCAGACGCTTTGCCAAATGTGAATTATCAAAGTATTCAAGATTATTACTCCCTCTCTAGTTTGCGCTCAGGGCAAACTAGAACATGGGCGTTGACCGCCAATGGCTTGAATGGGCGGTCTTCAGCAGGCATTGCGACAGATATATCTGCTGGCGGCTATTGGCAGCCTAGTTACCAAGAGGGGGGCAATGCCGGTAGTTTGAGTCTGACAGCCACCAATATGGCTTTGCAAGGAGCAGTGCAGGCTAGCACGGTTGCAGGGTTATATCAACGCGGTGAGACGGTTGATCATGCGAGTCCACTGGGTGGCCAGTTTAAGCTGGTTTATAACAACTCTGGTAGCCTGAATATTGTTTCCTCAACCAAAAAGCTTGATGACGACTTCAACGAAGATAGCCAGCTGAGTACAGCGCAGACGCAAAGCTCAGAGATCAGTACTGATATGCTGGCAAATGGGGTCAATCGTGTAGACATTGCTTCCAGCGGCCAGGTAAACCTGAATGCTGCAATGCAGTTACAAGCAAATGGTAGCCTCAGCGTCCAGGGCAGTGGTGGCGTCAATGTGAATCAGGATATTCGTTTGCCCTCAGGCTCTGTGACCTTGGCGGCCAGTCAAAATGCTGATGTGGTGGTCGCCAATAATGTCAACATCAATGTGTCGGGTTTGTATACCAATGATATTCCAGGGGTGCCTGGTGCCATGAATGGCAAGATTGGGCTCAACGGCGGCAGTATCACTGTCAATAATGGTTTACGTTTAGGCCAAGGTGCCAAAATGGATGCTTCCTCAGGCGCATGGTTCAATAAGCTTGGTCAGGCTGTAGCCGGCAAAGGTGGCGATATTAATGTCACGCTGGCAGATAACCAGGTCACTGACGGTACTTTTAGCAGTTACGGCATGTTGATCAACGGACAGCAGACGCTGGGTGGGCATTTAACTGTCAATTTACAGGGTGAGCAGTCAACGGGGCTGGTAGAAAATATCCAACTGGGGGGAGCCAACCCACAGAAAAATGACACACTCTGGCTTTCCGAAAACTTCTTTAAACAAGGGGGATTTTCTCAATTCACCGTGAGTAATGCCCAGCGGTGGAACGGGGATATTTTAATTGGTGATCAAGCGAATAGTGCAGTCAATATCACGCCTGAGCAACATGCAAGGACCTTGACCTCCGCTGCCAAGGTTGCACAAAGTGGTAGTGAGTTGAGTGGCTTGGTGAATACAACATCCATGGCTGGGCGCTTGCGGTCACCGACAAGTCTTGAGGTGAAGGCAGGGGATGACCTGACCATGCAATCTAATGCAAGCATCATTACGGATGCGCCCACCAGCAAGACTGGACCACGTGGCAATGTGACGCTGACCTCCAACGGTCAGATGACGATTCTGGGTGACATTGCGGCGCCAGGGGCTGACATTAATCTTTCAATCAATCAAATTCCGGATAACGGTGACTTCACAAGACCCAATTACAGTTTTGACCCTACACTGAGTTTGTATTTGGGCGAGACAGCTTCTCTGGTCGCTAAAGCACAATATGTGAGGCCACCAGCCAGCGACGGTAATTTGCGTTCAGCGTTTGTTACCAAGGCGGGGAATATCTCTTTAACTGCTGGTAATGGTGTACTGATAGCTAAGGAAGGTTCTCGGATTGATGTTTCTGGAACCAGCGGTAACGTTGACTTGAGAGTGGTTGGGGGATACTCAAGGCAGTCTGTTGCGGGGAGTGCGGGGACGATTTCGCTCACTGGCCGTGACGGGATAGCACTGGATGGTACATTAGTTGGTACTGCTTCTGGGGCAGGGGAGGCGGGAACTCTGAATATCACACTCGGTGGTGCGTACAGCCGGGGTACAGAGGGTAGTGATCCGCCATTGTATTTTGCAAATGGTCAACGTGTATTAAATGTGACCAATAGCAAAGTAATCATGGCGGCAAACAATACCGCAGGTGGAAATAACAGCAACCTTATCAACACTTCTAATTCCGCGATGCCTTTGACCACCGCGAAAGGTGTTGGTCAAATTTCAGCTGAACAAATTCGCCAAGGTGGGTTTGATAATGTGGCCTTGAAGGTGGCCAATGTCAGTACGGTAGCCGGAGACGAAATCCACTTCGACAATACCACAATGAGTGTGCCATCGCTGTTAACCTTGGATGCCACGTCATACTCAGGTTCGGCAAACTTGACTGCCTCTACATTGATATTAGCCAATAGCAGTGTGTCTATGCCAAGCACTCAACTGACAGCGGGTAGTGATACGTTTAAGGCGCAGGCAAACTTTATTGAAGTGCAAAATGATGTCAGCCTCAATCATGTGAAAGAAACCTTGTTACAGAGCCGATCAGATATTCGCGGTCGGGGAACGCTTACTGCTTTAAAAAGCCTCGCATCGCTTTCGGCACCTGGCCTGGTACATCTGGACGCTGCTCAAATTTACCCTGCAACCGGTGTGGACTTTACTGTGAACGCAACAGGCTCAGGTAGCACCATTGAGGTCACTAACCAATCAAACACGCCGAGCACTGTGCCTTTATCTGCGGTTGGGACCCTGACCTTAAATGCTGACACCATTACCCAAGCGGGGGTATTGCGTGCGCCGTTAGGCCAAATCACCCTCAATGCTGCTCAAAATCTTACATTGGCACCTGGCAGTTTGACCTCAGTCTCTGCAGAGGAGAGTTTGATTCCTTATGCCGTCACGGTGATTGGCGGGAGTGAGCTTGCCGAGACCAAGGGTGAAAATACCACCTTCATGACAGCCATTGACAAGAAAAAAGTTACGCTTAATGCCAATAACATGAATTTGCAAGCGGGTTCCCGTATTGATATCTCTGGGAATGGCGATACGCTGGCTTATGAATGGATTCAAGGCATAGGCGGCTCATTGGATACCTTATCCCAAGCAGGCTATTACGCCGTATTGCCATCATTGGGAAATCAATATGCGCCTTATGATTATTTGATGAACTCTGGTTCCGATGTCGGCATTGGGCAGGCGATCTATCTGTCCGGCGGCAATGGTCTGGCGGCAGGAAAATATACACTACTGCCTGCACATTATGCACTTTTACCTGGCGCTTTCCTGATCAGCACCAACGGCACTAATCTGCAACTCAACACGCAGTTAACACAGTCAGACGGTAATGGACTGTCTTCAGGCTATTTGACCAAGTTGGATGGCACCAGCCGAGGTCAATACACCAGCTTTAATATCATTAATGGCGATACTTTTTACAAGGATTATGGCAGCAAAAACTATAAAGGGGTTGCAGACTATCTGCTGACCTCCGGCAATACTTTATTGACCAAAAACGCATTGAGGGATGGCAAGGATATTCCGAGGCTGACAAAAGATGCTGGTCAACTTGTGCTGGCAGCTGGCAATAGCCTGAATATTGATGGGGCGATCAATACCAGTGCCGCTGCGGGCGGTAAAGGGGCACTGGTCGATATTTCTTCGAATGATATTCGTGTTGTTTCAAGTGTCGATCCACAACTGACCGGTGTGTTGCAGATTGCCGCAAATCAGCTCAACAATATTCGCGCTGACTCTATTCTGCTTGGCGGTAGCCGCTCAGTGACTGGTAATAAACAGACCATCACCACCACAGCCTCTAATGTCAGTTTCACTAACGATAATAATCATGCGGTGCAATCAGATGAATTCATCGTAGCGTCTAAAGATACGATTACCGTGAATCAAGGTGCAGTCATCCGCACAGGTGTAAGAGCTGATAAAACAGATAAGACGACGCTGGTCACGAGTGGAGATGGTGCAGTCCTGGCCGTATCTGCCAAAAATGATTTTGATTTTTCTAGAACCGATGTATCGGCTACGCCAACCACCGGCAATTTAACAATAGCGGATGGCGCCAGCGTTCAGGCGGCACGTTCACTGGTGCTGGATGCGACCAGCAATGCTGATTTATCTGGCACTGCTGAGGTGGAAGAGGGGGGTACCGTCACGCTGGGGTCAAATCAATATTCAATTGGAGACAAGGCAGTTGCTGGCGCTACGCGCATCAGCTCGGCTACTTTGGATGATTTTGGCCGCCTGTCGGCGATCACCTTCAACAGCTACAAAAATATTGATATTTTTGGCGCGGTGAACTTTGGCAACAGCAACCTGAATATTACCTTTAATACTGCAGGCATTGCACATCATGATGCAGGCGATGTGAGTATTTTTGCGAACAGCTTTAACCTCAAAAACACCAATAACAGCCTGTTTACAGCGCCTGGCGCTTCAACGGGTCAGTTGACTGTCAATGCCAATCAGATTTCATTTGCAGATACCGGCAAGGTTTCTAGCAACATTGATGGTTTTAATACTGTCACCCTGAATGCAAACAAAGACGTGCGCTTTTCAGGGGCGGGTACATTGAATGTAAACGCTGCTCAGACAACTGTGAATAGCGCGGTGATCACTGCAGATTCAGGCAGTAACTATACATTTGCCAATACAGGTAGCTTGCAGACACAGGCGAATGGTCAATCCCCCACAGACACTTCTGGTTTGGGCGCAACGCTTAATTTGTCTGCCAATGATATGCAATTGGGCGGAAAACTGGTCATGAAGGCCGGGGATGTCAATGCTGTGGCGCGGGCTGGTGATGTTAAAGTCGTCTCAGGCGGCGGCATTGATGTGTCGGCTGCAACCGTAGCGTTTGATGAAACACATTCAGCAACCACTGATGCAGGTAATATTCACCTGACTTCCCAGCAAGGCAATGTGCAGCTGGATAGCAACAGTTTACTCAACCTGTCTGGGGGTACAACCAAAGGCAACGCTGGTAAATTGCAGGTAGATGCGAAAAATGGCCGTTTCATCACGGCTGATAATACCTTTCAAGGTCAAGCTGCCCAAGGCCAGAAAACGGCCTCACTCCAGCTTGATGTCTCCAATCTGGATAATTTCAGCGATGTGAACAAGGCGTTAGAAACCGGTAAGGTTAACGAAAGCCGGGATATCCGGGTACGTAATGGCGATGTCACTATCGCGAATAGCGATACGGTGACGACACATACATTTACGCTCGGTGTTGATAATGGCAATGCTACCGTGGCGGGTCATATCAATGCAGATGGTGATAAAGGTGGCGATGTAGCGATTTATGCCAATGGATTGGTGACATTGACGAATACCGCCCAAATCACCGCGCGTGGTACACAAGCGAACCAGTCAACAGGAGATTTGCAAACGGGTTCAGGCGGGACCGTGTTATTGTCCTCTGACAGTCTGGCTACTCAAAATGCCGTTTCTGCAGATTCTGGTGCACTCATTGATGTGAGTGGCTACGACAAAGCCGCAAATAACAATGTAGGTGTGGATGGCGCAGATGGTTCAGTGACCTTGCGTGGGCGTCGTGGCACCAATGGCACGGCCAATACTGTGAATGTTGCATTCAATACCACTTCGGCGATCAAAGGCGCTAACGAGGTGGTGGTTGAAGGTAGCCGTACCTACACCTCGAATACATTCACTGCGGCAGCCATGGCTGGCATGATTACGGACACGAACAGTTTTTATAATGCCAATAACGGGGCGAGTGCGTATAGCGTGACTCAGGATGGTGTGGCTGCAAAAGTATTGCCGCACATAGAGGTACGCAGTACGGCGGGTAGCTCTCCTACCGCAATGACGGTTGGGCCTGCTGATATAAACTTGCGTTCGTTTGGCAGTTTGTTGGCAGGGCGTGGCGGGTCATTGACCTTGCGCTCAAATGGTAATCTTAATTTGACCGGATCTTTAAGTGATGGCTTCAGTACCGCTACGACTGCTGGGTTATTGCAGTCAAATACCAACACATTTAATTTTAATTTGATTGCCGGGGCCGACTATAACGCTGCAAATATCACCGAGACTCAGGCAGGGACAGGTGATTTCAAGCTCGAAAATAACAAACTCATCCGTACGGGTGAGGGCAATATCACAATTGCTGTGGGTGGCAATATGTCACTTGGAAATACAGGCTCCGTGATTTACACCGCCGGCAAACAGGTGCCTAATCTTACTGGTTTTACGCCAGCTTCTACTGGAACCAATGTGCCAACGGCAGCAAGCTATGTCAATAATGGCGGGGATATTGCCATTCAGGTTGCCGGGAACATTACCGGTGTAGCCACGACACAAAGCGTCAACCAGTGGCTGTTACGTCAGGGGGGTAATGGTGCAGATACCAGCTGGTGGGTTCGTCCAGACTTGTTCCAGCAGGGGATTGCTGCACTGGGCGGCGGCAATGTCAGCATTCAGGCTGGAGGTAATATCACTAACGTTTCCGCCTCCTCAGCAACCAATGCTCAATTTGTCAAAACGCTGGATGCGCAAGGCAATGAAGTCCGCACAAGTTTGGTGAACGGTGGCGGGGATGTGTCTGTGTCCGCTGGGGGCAATCTTGTGAATGGTGTCTACTATGCCGGTCGTGGGCAGCTTGATTTACAAGCGGGAGATAGCATTCCAGGACCAGCAGATGCAGCCCAGGCACCTGGTGCCAATGGCGTTGTGATTGCTCTGCAGGATGCCAGTGCAACAGTTACAGCCAAAAACAATATCAAAGTACAAACGGCTTTTAACCCAACGCTTTGGATGCAAGGCGTTTTAACAGCGGCGAGTCAAATTACAAATAGTACTTTCTTCAATACTTATGCTGAAGACTCTGCTTTAAACGTGACTTCTTTGTCTGGCAATGTCGAGGTTGGCCAAAGTAACAGGACATCTATTTCGAGTACAGGGTTTAGTTCGCAAGCGTATGGTACTGTAACTGGTCTTGATATGTCAGCTATTCATCCTGGTACAGTAAATGCAACAGCTTTCAATGGCGATATCACAGCCTATAGAATGATTCTTGCACCTAGTAAGCTCGGTAATTTGAATTTGATGGCCGCGGGTAACGTCCTTGCTGGAGCTGGATTAATTGGAGGGACAAAGCCTACAGCGAACATTCTTATTTCGGATGCCGATTTAAGCACAGTGTTGAATGTGTTTAACCCGACCATAGGTAGCCCGAGCAATGGTACCATTACCAGCATTCTGGCCAGTATCAAAACCGGTGTTTCTGCAGTGCCTGTGCATCAAAATGATTCAACGCAAGCTACAATCATCGCCCGTGATGGTGATGTGAGACTGACCGGTTCGCCTTCAAGTGATGTCGACAATGTTTACGGTATCAAATCATCAAAACCGGTTTACATCAGCGCGGGTAATAACGTGACCTTACATGCCTCTATTCAGCACAATAATGTTGGTGATGTGTCTGAAATCCATGCGGGTAAAGACTTTGTGATGGATAACGGCGAACTAGGTTCGCGTGTCGATATTAATGGACCTGGTGAGGTACTGATTGAAGCTGGTCGCAATATTGATCTGGGCAATACCAGCGGCATTCTCTCGCTCGCAAATACTGTGAATCCCAATCTTTCCGATAAAAGTGCGAATGTCACCTTGCTGGCTGGCATGGGTCAATCTGGCGAAGATATAGAGGGTTTTGTGGGGACTTATATTAATCCAAATGGCGCCGGCCCAGCCTCTCTACAAGGCAATGCAGAGGCATTGGCGGAATATCGTCAGGGCACGGCAACGCGGGTGCAGGCTTATATGAACGAAATCACAGGTAGTAAAAATCCGGTGACGGGTCAACCCTATACGCAGCAAGAAGCAATGGCAGGCTTTTTAAGTCTGGATAAAACCCAGCAAAAGGTGTTTGCCTTGCGTGAGTTCCAGGTAGAGTTGTTGGCTGCTGGTAAAGAGTACGTGAAGAATAAGAGCACGGTAAGAAGTGATAATGTGATTGCCTCACTGTTCCCGGCCAAAGACTACAGCGGTGACATCTTGATGTATCAAAGTCAGATCAAAACCTCAAGAAATGGCAATATCAGCTTGTTTGCTCCTGGCGGCTTGGTGAATGCGGGTATCGCGGGTAATAGTTCTGTGGGTGATCGCATCGGTATTGTGACTGAAAAAGGCGGTAGCATTAATTCTTACTCTGACGGCAGTTTTATGGTGAACCAGTCTAAAGTGATTACACAGTACGGCAGTGACATTTTGATCTGGTCTAATCATGGGGATATTGATGCTGGTCGGGGTTCAAAAACCGCGATATCAGTGCCTGAGCGAGTGGTTACCCCCAATGCATATGGCGATATTACTGTTGAGGTGAAAGGGGTCGCTTCAGGTTCGGGTATTCGTGCCCAGAGTTATGATCCTGATGGCCCAAGCGGCAGCATTGTTGCACCTGATAAAGGCTCCGTCGCATTATTCGCGCCGCGTGGATTACTTGATGCAGGTGAGGCGGGGATTGAGGCGGGTAACTTGCTGATTGGGGCCCCCGTCATTTTGAATGCCTCCAATATTTCAGTGTCCGGTAGTTCGGCTGGTGTTCCTGCAGCAGATACAGGTAGCTTGGCCGGGTCATTGGCGAACTCAACCAACACCTCTGCGGGTGCAAGCAACGCGCTGACAGAAAACCTGGCTAGCCAGATGAGTAGCCAGAATACTGTTCCGCGTGACTTGCCACCGATTGTCACGGTTAAAACCATTCGACTCGAAGATTAGCCGGTTACATTTCACACTTTTACGCCCGCCTTTTGGTGGGCATTTTTATTTCTGATCCCTACCTCTGCTGAGTCATGAAGAAGTGTCTTTCTAAGGGCTGTTCTGATTACACGGACTAGCGGCCACATAGTCAAGCAAGACTAAAAAAGTACAAATCTAGCCCTCTTTTTAGCAGTTTTCATAGTCCGAGCTACCTAGTGTTATGGCGCGAAAATTAATATTGGCAGCAATCTAAGTTGCTAAAGTATTCAGGATTTTACGTGAGCGGATAACGACGGAGTTCTGAATGAAACTAAAAAAAATGCATTGGTTGCTGGCTTGTCTGGGCTGGTCTTCTTTAAGTCTTCCCTTACATGCCGAGGTGGTGATTAGTCAGGTGTATGGCGGACAGGGCAGTGTGTATAACCAGGACTACGTTGAGTTATTCAACAACGGTAGCGCTGCGGTTGATATCAGTGGCTGGTCTGTGCAGTATGCCAGCGCGACAGGGACGGGGAATTTTTCTGCCAATGGGGTGACTACTCTGTCTGGCTTGTTGCAAGCGGGTCAATATTACCTGGTGGGTTTGCGTAGCGCAGCCAATGGTTCAGCCTTGCCAACGCCTGATGCCAGCAATAATGGCACTGATATGAGTGGCACCAATGGCAAGGTGGTGCTGGTTAAGAGCAGTACTGGCCTGACTTGTAATGGCAGCTCTAACCCATGTAGCAGCAGCCAGTTGGCGCAGATTGCTGATCTGGTGGGCTACGGCACGGCTAACTTTGCTGAGGGTTCAGCAGCGCCGGCGATTAGCAGCAGCAAGGCCTTGTTGCGCAAAGGCGACGGTTGCCAGGATACCAACCAGAACAGCAGCGATTTTGTCGCTGGCACGCCTGCGCCACGCAATAGCAGCACGGCCGTGAATGTGTGCGGTGGCGGCAATAGTGGTGGTGGCAGCACAGGTAATCAACCGATTGTGACTTCCTGCCCGGCGATTACGCTGCAAGTGGGCGAGGCAGGTGCAGGCCAGGTGCAGGCGTCGGATGCTGACAGTGTAGTCAATGCAGCGACCTTGGCTTCTAATGCGCCAAATGGCGTGAGCCTGGTTAATTTTGCCGCAGCCAGCAATGATGGCCAGTCAGCCAGCGCCGCTTTGCAACTGGATGGCAGCTTGCCAGCCGGACAATATACGGCCGATATCCAGTTTGCCAATAACGAAGCGCAGACCGCGACTTGTACCGTCAATATCACGATCAAAAACAGCAATATCACGCGTATTTACCAGATTCAGGGCAGCGCATTGGGCACCGCCTCTGTCAGCCCGCTGAATGGTCAAACCGTCACCACTGAGGGTGTGGTCACAGCAGTATTCCCAAGCCTGAACGGGTTTTATCTGCAAGATGCGAGCGGTGACGGCAACCCACAAACCTCAGACGGTGTGTTTGTGTACCTGGGAACCGGCGTTGCACCTACCGTCAGCAAAGGTCAAAAAATCCGCTTAACTGCCAACGTGACCGAGTTCAATACCATCACTGAGTTGGTGAATGTGAGTGGTTTGCAAGTATTAAGCAGCAACAATGTCATCTTGCCGACAGACATTAGCCTGCCTGAAGTGACCGAGGGCGATCTGGAAGCCTACGAGGGCATGCTGGTGCGTATCACCACCCCCATGACCGCCTCACAGAATTACTTTTTGGGTCGCTATGGTCAAGTCACGCTGTCTGCGGATGGCCGCATGCTCAAGCCTAGCAATCTGTATCCAGCCAACTCTGCGGCAGCAGCCCAGTTAGCGGATGAGAATGCCCGTCGCCGTTTGGTGCTCGATGACGGCAGCAGTGCACAAAATCCTAACCCGATCCCGTTTATCGGGGAAGACAATACGCTGCGCGCCGGCGATATAGTACAAAACCTGACCGGGGTGATTGATTATGGCCTGATCACGGCCTCCAGCACCGGCCCACGCGATTACAAGTTGAATCCTACCGAGCCTGTGCAGTTCCAGCGTGAAAACCCACGTACGGCAGCGCCTGCCAGTGTGCCGGGCAATCTCAAGATTGCCAGCTTTAACGTGCTGAATTACTTCACCACCTTTGCCAATGGCGCCACAGCGAGCGGCCAAACTGGCCAGGGCTGCAGCCTGGGCGGCAGTGTTTCTGCCTCTAACTGCCGCGGTGCCAACAACCTGGCCGAGTTTAACCGCCAGCGTAACAAAATCATCCGCGCATTAAGTGCAATGAATGCGGACGTGGTGGGCCTGATGGAAATCCAGAATAACGGCAGCACCGCTGTCCAAAATCTGGTAGACGGTTTGAATGCCGCGGTTGGTGCCAATACTTATGCGGCGATTGCTGATCCAGTGACTGGCACAGGGACTGACGCGATCAAAGTGGCGATGATCTACAAGCCTGCCAAGCTGACCCCGGCTGCGGCGGCCTTGTCTGATAACGACAGCATCAACAACCGTCCAACCTTGGCACAAACCTTCAAGGCGGCCAATGGCGAAAAATTCACAGTGTTGGTCAACCACTTTAAATCCAAGAGCTGCTCCGATGCCTCCGGTAGCAATGCCGATCAGGGCGATGGTCAGGGCTGTTACAACACGCGCCGTGTGGCCCAGGCCGATCGTTTGTTGCAATTCATCAATACCGTACAAGCGCAAGCAGGTGATCAGGATGTAGTGGTGATTGGCGACCTGAATAGCTATGGCAAAGAAGATCCTATCCTGACCCTGACCTCAGGCGGCTTGCAGGACCAGATTGCCCGCTTTAGTGGCGACAGTGATTACTCCTATGTGTTTGATGGCGAGTCTGGCTATATCGACCACGCCTTGGCCAGCAACAGCATGGCGGCACAAGTGACTGGCACGACCCACTGGCACATCAATGCCGACGAGCCCATGGTGATTGATTACAACACCGAATTCAAACCGCAAGACCTGTATAGCGATAGTCCATACCGCTCATCAGACCATGACCCGGTCATTGTCGGCGTGCAATTGGTGAAAACAGTCAATGGCACGAATCAGCGCGATACGCTGACCGGCACCGCAGGCGATGATGTGCTCACCGGCGGCTTGGGTGCGGACACCCTCACTGGTCTGGCCGGGCGCGATACCTTTGTTTACCAGAGCATGCGTGATGCCACTGACACCATTACCGACTTTACGCCAGGTGAAGACCAGTTGCAGATCAGCGAACTACTGCAAAGCCTGGGTTACAGCGGCAGCCAGCCGTTTGCTGATGGCTTCGCCCGCTGGGTGAGCGTATCAGGCGGCGTGCAATTGCAAATCGATGCCGATGGCACAGGAGGGACGGCCACCGCCAGACCACTGGTCACACTGAAAGGATTAGCCATGAATCAACTGGATGCACAACGCGATGTGCGCTGGTAATCAACCATAACAAATCAATAAGTTGTTTTTAACAAACCGAGTGAGAGGATATTTAAGATGAAAAAAATCAGTTTAATGGCAGCTTTGTTGCTGTCCAGCCAAGCCAATGCGGCCCTGAATGCCGGTGACATCATGTTCACTGCGTTTAATGCCGATGAAGATGGTTTGTCATTTGTGACCTTTGTCGATATCGCCGCCAACACCACCATTTTCTTCAGCGATAACGAATGGACTGGCAGCGCTTTCAACAGTGGCGAAAGCTATAACCAGTGGGTTTCCAGCGACGTGGTTGCTGCAGGCACAGTGGTACGTTTCTCTGCCTACGACAAAACCAGCCTGTCTGCTTCCACTGGCGTGCTGTCTCGTGTCAGCGTGAGCGGTAGTGCAAACTGGGGTATTTCGAATTCTGGCGAAACTGTTTATGCCTACCTGGGTACTGCTGCGACTGCACCAACCACATTCTTGAGCGCCATTACCAACGGGACGTTTGATGCCCATGGCCCTCTGAACAACACTGGTTTGACTGCAGGCGTGAACGCCATTGAATTGACGGCTAAAGCCGGTGCCTCCAGCAATCCTGACTACGCCGAGTATAACGGTGTACGTGGTGGCCTGAATCACTTTACTGATTACAAGGCGCAAGTGGCTAACGTCAATAACTGGAATGTAGACACTGTAAACAACAGTGATTCTGCTGCATTGGTGCCCAATACCACAGCGTTTACCGTGGCTGCTGTGACGCCAGTACCTGAAGCTGACAGCGTAGGCATGTTGCTGGCTGGTCTGGGTGTGTTGGCACTGGTACGTCGTCGCCAATCCCGTTAATCCCTAAAGCGTCTATTAATCATTTGTCAGGAGTGTCATGCAAGTGCATGGCACTTTGTGGAGAAAAGCATGTTTAAACTGAAACAATTAGCGGCGTGTGTGGCTTTGGCCATGAGCGCCAGCACTGTATGGGCTGAGGGCGTGACCCTGTTGCATGTGGGGGATCAGGAGAGCTGGTTGCTGTCTGCCCAGGGCAACCTGCGTGACACCAGTGCCCAGGCAATTTCATTTTATGGTGGCGTCGACCGTCTGGCGACCGTGATCAAAAATGCCGAAACGGCAGCCGTGGCCCAAGGCCGTACGGTACTCAAGCTCAATGCCGGTGATGCCTTTTTGCCTGGCCCACGTTTCACGGCCAGCCTGAACAACCTCTCTACCAGCTACAGCGATGGCGGTCAGGATTTTTATGACGCGATCGCCTTGCGCCAGATTGGCTTTGATGCCATGGTGTTTGGCAACCACGAGTTTGATCTGGGTCCACAAATGGCTGCGCGTTTTGCTAAAGTAACTGGCAGCACCTATCTCTCTAGCAACCTGGACTTTAACGCCACCGCTGAATTCAGTGCTTTAAAAGCCAGTGGTCAAGTGGCACCTTCCAAAGTGATCACCACCGCAGCGGGTCATAAAATTGGCCTGGTCGGGGCGACTACTCCGCTGTTGCCGACCATTTCTTCACCGGGTGCAGTCAGCGTGATCGGCTACGATGCCAACCACACCGAGGCACAAAACCTGCAAGCCTTGATTCCCCTGATTCAGGCTGAAGTCAATCGTCTGCGTAACGAGCAAGGTGCGACCACCATCATCTTGATGAGCCATCTGCAAAATGCCGCTAACGAAATTGATGTCGTGGTCCCTGCATTGTCCGGGGTGGATCTGGTGTTGTCTGGCGGTGGTCATGAACTCATGGTGGATCCAGATGACCTGCTGATCAACGGCGGTGTCGGTGCCACTTATAATTCTGATCCGGTCTATGCCGTAGATGCCAATGGCCGCAATGTGCCAGTGATGACCAGCCATTTTGGTAACCGTTATGTCGGCCAGCTCAATTTTACGATTGATGATGCCAATGGGACTTTTACAGCAGTGGAATCCAGCAAGATGATGCGCGTGTCTGGCGCGGCCGCCGATGCTGACCGCGTGACTGGGGATGCGACCTTGCAAAGCAAGGTGGTGACACCCGTGCAAAACTATATCAATGCGCTCAATGCACAAATCATCGGCACCACTGCGGTGAAACTAAACGGCCCAACACATACGTCCTGTTCTGCCTTGCCATGCACTTTTGTGGCAGGGGTACGTAATGCCGAAACCGGCTTGGGTGATCTGGTGGCTGATGCGATGCGCTTTGCCGGTAAAACCGATGTGGCGATTCAGAACGGTGGCGGCATCCGTACCAATATCGCTGCGGCTGGCAACGTGTCCGTCGGCGATACTTTTAATATTCTGCCGTTTACCAATCTGGTTAAACGCGCACCCGCCATGAACGCGACCCAGCTCAAAGACTTGCTGGAGCACGGTTATGGCGACACCAGCCCGACCGGTCGTGCCAATGGCCGCTATGCCCAGATTTCTGGCATGCAAGTGATCTACGACAGCCGCAACCCGGCCAGAACCACGCAAGGCACAGGTAGCCGCATTCAACGTGTGGTGCTGGATGACGGCACCGTACTGATTGATAACGGCGTGGTTGTCAACAATAGCCGCACCTTCTCCTTCACCACCATAGACTTTACGGCCGCTGGGGGCGATGGTTACCCGTTTGCAGCCAATGGCGTGGTGTTTGAAAACAGCCCATTCACGATTACCTATCAAGAGGCCCTGGCTAATTACATCCAGACGCCTAAAGCTGAAGGCGGTCTGGGTCGCTTGAACAATGCCGATGGCGATGAAATCACCACCAACCTGTATGGCCTGGAAAACCAGTACGACAAAGGCGGCCGTTTGATTGACCTGGCGATTGCCAACTCGACTGCTGGTGTGACCCGCACGGGCACGGCTGGCCGTGATGTGCTGGTAGGCACTGCGGGGGATGATGTGATCAATGGTGGCCTCGGCGTGGATACGCTGACAGGTGGCGCCGGTAACGACGTGTTTGTCTACAGCAGTCTGCGTGAAGCGGGTGACACCATCACTGACTTTACCCCTTATGCCGACAAAGTGCAGTTAACTGCCTTGCTGGCTTCACTGGGTGTGTCTGCCAATACCGCATTGACTGGTGGCTATCTGCGCCTGGTGGATGTGACAGGCGGTGTGCAGCTTTGGGTAGACAGTGACGGTGCTGCCGGTCCTGCCGCTGCCAGATCGCTGCTCACGCTCAAAGGCCTGACGGCGAAACAAGTGATGCCTGCTCGCGATTTCACACTTTAACGCTCAAGTTTTCACAGTTTTACTAATGCATACTTTTACTATTTAAAAGTTTTACGATTTCAAAGTTTTCTAGAGGAATATTGCAATGAATATGATCAAAAAACTCACTTTGGTGGCCTTGCTGGCAGTGGTGATGCCTGCGCAAGCCGCTATTCAATCCCTGCAGTTTAATGGCCTGGTGGATTCCGGCTATTACAATGGCACCAGCTACCAAGGCTTATTCAGCTTTGATGATGCTGGCCTGCTGTCCAGCGGCACTGAGTTAATTAACCTGAGCAGCTTGAACTTCAAATTTGGCAGCAGCCTGTTTGACTTGGGCACGCCGGCTTTATCCAGTGCGACGGCTGTGTTTCAAGATGGCGTATTTACTGGCATTGAGTGGTCTGTTAACTCGAACAGCCCGGCGATTGGCTTTAGCTTTATCGCGGGCAGTGACGATGCCTCTGATGCTTACTTTGCCTATGACACCACACTGGGTTTGTCCGGTGCTGGTAGCCTGACTTACGCAGCTGCAGTGCCTGAGCCTACCCAGTCTGGCCTGATGCTGCTGGGCTTGGGCGTGATTGGCTGGATCGCTACCCGCCGTCAGTCATAACCCTGTTTGCACTTGTAGCAAAAAAGCCCGGTTCGCCGGGCTTTTTTGCGCTCTGCCTATGTGTCAGAAAAAACTAGTCCGACTAGTCCTGTCTTAATGTGACTGCAACATTCACTCTTTAGACTTGCTGCTCAAATTCACTTGTCAGCAAAACTATGAAGAACACACTTGGTTTATTGGTTGCAATTTTAGGGCTCACACTCTCTGTTTCCGGCGAGGCTGCATGGAACAAAGACTGGGCTACCCAGCAAAAAATCAGCATAGACACTACCAATATCAAAGAGGCAGTCAACCAGGCGCCGATGCTGGTGCGTCTGCATTCCGGTAATTTTGATTTTACCGGCGCCAATGTGGATGGGGCTGATCTACGTTTTATTGCGGCAGATGACAAAACCGAACTCAAGTTTACCCTGGAAAAATATGATGCCGTCAACGAATTGGCGGTGGCCTGGGTGGTGTTGCCGCAAGTATCTTCGGCCAACAAGGAGTTGTTTATCAATCTGGCAGCAGGCAATGAGTCTGCCACAGCCGCCAGCGATGCGCAGGCACTGAATGATCCGGCCTTGCTGGCACGGTTTGCCTTCTCTGAAAATGCCTTGCTCAAGGATAGCGGCCCGAGCCAGTTGACGGCCAGCGGCAACGCGACTGTACAAAAAGCCGGGTTGATTGCAGAAAGCGCCTTACTGAATAACAGCCCTTTGGCATTGACTTTGCCAGCTGTGCCAGTGTTGGCCAATGGCAGCACCTGGTCGGTCTGGCTTAAGCCTGCCAGCTTGCCGCAAACCGCCGTATTGTTCAAAAGCGGCAATATCAGCCTGCAGCTGGATGGCAGTACCTTGGCATTGCAGGCCGGTGGTGCAGCCACCAAAGCAGGCGAATTAAAGGCCGGTCAATGGCAGCATGTGGCGTTGGTGTTTCAGGCGGGCCAGGTTTTGGTTTACCTGAATGGCCAAGTCGCTGGTCAAGTAGCAGTGACCGATGCGCAAGCGGCTGCGACATTCACGCTGGGCGAAAACCTGAATGCTGAAGTCGATGAGTTGCAGTTGGCGAACACTGCCCGCAGTGCCGCCTGGCTGACCTTGGTTGCCCAATCACAAGGCGCGGATGCCAGCATGGTGAAAGTGGCTGCCGCGGGCGGGGAGGAAGAAGCAGAAGGCGGCGAAGCCAACTACATGGGCATTCTGATCAACAGCTTGACCGTGGACGCCAAAGTGGTGATCGCGATTCTGGCGGTGATGTTCGCCATCAGCGCCTGGGTGATGGTGAGCAAAGCACGCCTGGTGAGCCGTACTGACAAAGACAATGACCTGTTTCTCAAGCGCTTTCAACAGTCTAATGCTGCTGACTTGCTGGCACTGGACAAAACCGGTAGCTACACCCACTCCAATCTGTTTGGCTTGTACAAAGCTGGCTTACGTGAAATAAAAAAACGTGAAGTGGATGGCAAAGTGGCTTTGGGCGGCGCCTCAATTGATGCGATCAAGGCCGCTGTGGATGCCGATCTGGTACGTGAAACCCAGCGCATGAACAGCATGATGGTGTTGCTGACCATTGCGATTTCCGGTGGACCTTTCCTGGGCCTGTTGGGGACTGTGGTGGGTGTTATGATCACCTTTGCTGCCATTGCCGCTGCCGGTGACGTTAACGTGAACGCGATTGCGCCGGGGATTGCAGCCGCCTTGCTGGCCACGGTGGCTGGCCTGGGCGTGGCGATTCCTGCCCTGTTTGGCTATAACTATCTGGCCAGCCGCGTCAAAAACATCACCATCGCCATGCAGATTTTTGTCGATGAGTTCATTACCCGTACCGCTGAACTGTACGGTAAGGAATAAGGCATAAGCGATGTCAGAAGGCGTCAAAGAAGAGAACCAGCTCTACGACGAGATCAACATTACGCCCATGCTGGATCTGGCGTATGTGCTGCTGGTGATTTTTATCATCATGACTACCGCGTCCGTGCAAGGCGTCAAAGTCGACATGCCGCACACGGTGAACTCTGCTGCCTTGGCCAAACCGCAAATGCGCGCGATTACCGTTACCAGTGATGGCAGTGTCTACCTTGATGCGTTCCCGGTGGATATGGCACAGCTGGAGCAGCGGCTGGCGCAATATAAAAGCAGCAATCCCGAGCTGCCGGTGGTGCTTAAGGGGGATGCCGCCGCGCATTATGAAAAGGTCTCTGAAGTGCTGGAAATCTGTAAACGGCTGGACATTACCGAAGTCGGCCTGGTGACCAAGAAAGTGGTGGAGTAAGCCATGCAGGTACAAAACGACGCTCAACCATACGACACCATCAACATCACGCCCATGCTGGATTTGGCCTATGTGCTGCTGGTGATTTTTATCCTGATGACCACGGCGGGCGTACAAGGCTTGACCATGAATCTGCCCAAGCCGTCTAACAAGCCCAGCACTGAAAAACACGACATCAAAATCGTGCAGGTACAACAGGGCGGCACGCTCACCATCAATGGGGTTGGCGTGACCATGGCTGAACTGGAGACACAACTCAACCAGGCCAAGGCCATGGATCCCAAGTTCAACGTCATGATCAAGGGGCAGCCACAAGCCCCGTATGCCGGAGTGATCGGCGTCATTGACCTCGTTAACCGCTTGCAAATTGAAAATGTCGGCCTGGTGACCGGCAAAATCGGGACTTAGGGTATGGCGATGGAAGATAACCTTTCCACTGACACGCCGGTACACCCCGCACGGCTGTGGGCGACCCGCATCCTGATTGCTGTATTGGTGCTGGCCGTCTTGGCTGGCATCGCGTATGGCATCAAAAAACTGTTTTCGGGTGGGCCGACGCAGAAAAAGCAAATCACTACTGTGAAATTGCTGCCCGACACACCGCCGCCACCGCCACCGCCTCCGCCTAAAGAGCCGCCCAAGGAAACACCAAAAGAGCAGCCGAAAGAGGCGCCTAAAGAGCCTGAGCCCAAACCGGTTGAAGCACCGCCTGCCGAGAACCTCAAGATGGAAGGTGCTGCGGGAGATGGCCCAAGTCCCTTCCAGTCCGGTGCCGTGAATAATGAGTACAAGGGGGGCGACGTCACCACTGGTCCCAAGATTGGCGGCAAAAAGAATATGGCTGCGTTTGCCTGGTTTACCAACAAGGTAGATGCGCAAATCAAGAAAGCGCTGGATGCAGAAAGTGGACTGAGCAAAGTGAAGTATCAGGTCGATGTCAGGGTGTTTTTAAATGCCCAGGGCGACATTGATCATGCGGAATTGATTGACTCCAGTGGCGATGCTGAAACCGATGCCTTGATCCGCAAAGTATTGAGCCGGATTCCGCCGTTGAAAGAGTCTGCGCCAGAGGATATGCCAAGAAAGGTCATCGTCAGAATGGCCTCGAAAAACATGTCATGAAGTACGGAACACACAACAGCGTTAATCACTATTGATCGCAAGCCTCGCAGTAAAGAGCCTCTTGCTAAAGAGCGAAAGTAACTAGGGAAAGATATGAAGATAAAAGCAAAGAACTGGATGATTCCATGGCTGGTGGCCGGCCTGTTTAGCACACAAGCCCAGGGTGTACTCGCCGGTGAGCGTGAATCACTGGAAGAGGTGCGAGCCACCACCATGAATTTGATCGAGTTGCTGGTACAAGAGGGTGTACTGTCTAAAGAAAAGGCAGATGCTTTGCTCAAGCAGGCGCAAGCTGCCAAACAAAAAGCACAAGAAGAAGCGGCCAGTGTTGCCGAATCTGCAGCACCAGATGCGCCAGCTGCGGCGACGCAATCGAAAGCGATCCGCGTGCAATATGTGCCTGAGCATGTCAAAAACGAAATGCGTGCTGAGATTGAGCAAGAGGTGATGAAAAAACTCAATTACAAGGCAGGCGAGCGGTTAGGGATTCCAGAGTGGATTGATCGCGTTGAGTGGACGGGTGCTCTGCGTTTGCGCTACCAGGAAGATATGTTCAATGAGTTCAACACGCCCCCTGTGTTTTTGCGAACCAATGAAGTCCAGAACATGAGCAGTGTGAACAATACCACTGAAGACCGTGATCGCCAGCGTATCCGGGCTTTATTCGGCGCTAATTTAAAGATCAATGAATGGTTGAACGGCGGCATCCGCTTTACCACCGGTATGCTGCAAACACCAGTCACGCCTAACCAGACGGAAGGGTTTTCACAAGGCAAGTTTGTATTTGGCCTGGATCGCGCTTTTCTTGAAGGCAAGCCCTATGATTGGCTAACATTGACTGGTGGCCGTTTTGCCAACCCATTCTTTACCGGTAACCCGACATTCAATACTGACTTGCTCTGGGACCCTGATCTGGCCTTTGATGGTTTTGTGGCAAGAGCTAACCCGGCGATTAACAATCACTGGCGGGTATTCTCGACGGTTGGCGCTTTCCCGATCGAAGAGATCGAGTCTTCTGATACGAACAAAGCCAGAGACAAATGGCTTTATGCTGCGCAGGGGGGCATCGAGTGGACAGCCAGCAATGACACCAAGGTTAAGCTGGGGGTGGCCTACTATGATTTTGAAAATATAGAGGGCGAGCGTAATCCGGTCAATGACAGTCTCAAGTATGCGGGTACAGCCCCGTTATGGCGCCAAAAAGGAAATAGTACCTTCAGTATCGATGGTCTAAATAGCAATCTTTGTGGAGACACAGGGCCTTGTGGACTGGCTTCCAAATTTCAGTTGATCAACTTTACCGGTGAGATTGATTTAGCCACGTTCGATCCCGTTCACGTGATCTTGCACGGGGCTTATGTACAAAACATCGGTTTTGATCAGCAAGAGATTTTGCGTCGCACCGGTAACTTGTATAAAAAAGAAAATGAGGGCTATGAACTCTCACTCATGGTGGGTAATCCTTTGATTAAAAAGCTGCATGACTGGCAAGTGTTTGGTGGCTATCGTCGTCTGGAGCGTGACGCCATGATTGATGGGTTCACAGACTCCAACTTCCGCTTAGGTGGCACCGATGCCAAGGGCTTTTTTGTGGGTGGACAGTATGGTCTGGGCAAAAATGCCTGGTTATCTTCCAGATACGTCAGTGCCGATGAAATTTCTGGTTTGCCATTCTCTGTGGACACCTTCTTTCTTGACTTTAATGGCCGGTTTTAAAGGGACTGTATGAAACTCATCTCGTCACTCCTGCTGAGCCTGAGCTTGATTGGACTCTGTGTAGAGCCAACGGCTGCTGCAGAAAAGCAGGACAAATCGGCCAAACGTGCCGCCATCCTCATGCAAAAAATGAAGCAGGATATGGAGGCTGAAAAATCTGCCCTGCAATCGCAGTTTGAGCAAGAGAAACAGGGCTTGTCGCAAGCCCTGGATCAGGCACAGTCTGCACAGCGCTCGCATTCGGCCAAATTGCAGGGACAGCTCAAACGCAACCAGCAATTGCAGTCTGACAATCAGAAGCTCTTGCAGGAAAAAGACGCGTTATCTGCGCAACTCAAACAGTTGCAAACACAGCTCGCCGAAAAAAACCAGCAACTTGAGGCGGCCGAACAACAACTCAAGCTTGCACATGCGACGCAAGAGAGCAACGAGCAGCAACGCAAACAACTGCTTTCCAAAGTGAGTGACAGCCACCAGAAGCTGACCAGCTGCGAAGAAAAAAACAGCCGTTTGTATGCGTATGGGCATGAGTTGGTGGATTTGTATGACAATGCCAGTTTTTATCAAAAAGTGCTGCGTTCAGAGCCGTTTTTTCAATTAAAGCGGGTTGAACTCGAGAATATCCTTCAAGAGAAACACAGTCAGTTACTGGAAAACAAGGTCGACAAAATTGCAACGCCTTAAGTGGCTTCCAGCATAGGCAGGTAGCTGGTTTGATGATAGGCTTGCCTGCATGATGCATTTAATTGATCACTGGTTCACGCGCGCAGAATGTGCGCGCATCTTTCCGTTTATCGGCTTTATTTTGCTGTTGGCCCTGCAGCCTTGGTTAGTGGATCTCTTCACTGCGCTGGGGGTGGCGGGGCAAGCGGCGTATTTGTGTCGCTGCTTGCTGGCCTTGGCGTGCCTGTTCTACTTTAAAGCCGATTATCGCGAGTTGACCGACAAGCCTGCGCGCGCGCAGATAGGGCTTGCCTTACTGGCGGGGGTGCTGGTGTTTGTTCTGTGGGTTGCGCCTTACCCAGTCTGGTTGGGCGGGAGCGAGACACAAGCCATCGTGGCGATGCCTATGCAGACAGGGGAGGATCTGTTCTGGTTAGCGTGCCGTTGGGCGGGTTCTGCATTAGTGGTGCCTGTCATTGAAGAATTGTTCTGGCGTTCGTATCTGATGCGCAGGCTGGATGCGAACGATTTTCTGACTGTGTCACCTGCCGCAGTCACGACTTATGCAATCCTGCTAAGTAGCGTATTATTCGCTGTGGAGCATCAACTCTGGTTTGCAGGGCTGTTGGCAGGATTGGTATATGCCTGGTTATACCGTCATTTCCAGGTGCTCTGGGTCGCAATCATTGCGCATGTCACCACCAATGCGCTCTTAGGGGCGTGGGTAGTGTTTGGTGACCATTGGCAATATTGGTGAACCGAGTGTGTAAGCGTTTGTCTTGAACAGCGCGTCTTGCTCAAGACGGCGGATTAAAAACCGTTATCAGGTTGCGAGTGATCGCAACAGAAGTTAAAAATAGCGAATATTAAAGGGTGATGATGAAAAAAATCGCATTGATCGTACCAGCACTGATGCTGGTAATGGCTGGTTGCAGCAAACATGATGAAGCCAGCAAAGGCGGCTCCCAGGTGGTTGCCAAAGTGAATGGCAGTGAAATTACCGTTCACCAGCTGAATTTTGCCTTGTCCAAACTGGGCAAGCTGGACCAGTCGCAAGTGAAAGCCGCGTCTGAAAAAGTGTTGCAGCAAATGGTAGACATGGAATTGCTCAAGCAAAAGTCTGTAGATGAAAAGCTGGACCGTGACCCGAATGTGTTACAAGTGCTTGAGGCCACCAAGCAGCAAGTGCTGGCGCAAGCCTATATGCAAAAAGTGGCGGCAAAGCAGGCCACCCCTTCAGCCGATGAAATCCAGAAGTTTTATGATACGCATCCAGAATTATTCAGTGAGCGTAATGTGTATGTGATCCAGGAATTTGCCGTGAAAGATGGCACACAACACGTCAGCGAGATTGAAGCAGGCATTAATGCCGCTAAAACGCCAGAAGATATTGCTAAATGGCTGCAAGACAATAAATACGTCTTTAACGTGAATGCCAGCCGCAAAGCCGCCGAACAGTTGCCACTCGAGTTGCTCAAGCAGCTTAACGCGTTGAAAGCGGGCGATACGCTTGTAGTCAAGAGCCCACAGGCGTTAGTTTTGCTGTATCTGGCTAAAGTCGATCGCCAACCGGTCAATTTTGACAATGCTAAACCAGTGATCCAGCAGTTCCTGGTCAACTCTGGGCAGCAAACACTGATCAAGAATGAGGTTGCGAGTTTGCGCAAAGAGGCCAAGGTCGAGTTTTATGGCGACTTCTCTAAAATGACCCTGAACGCTGACACCACTGCGCCTGCAGTCCCAGCAGCCAAACCAGAACCTGCAGCGGTTGCACCAACATCGCCAACAGAAGCCACACATAATCAGGCGATTGAAAAAGGTTTGTCCGGCTTGTAAGCATCAACCTGCCAACGGAACGGCAGACCTGCCAAATCAACAAAAGCCCTGCATATTGCGGGGCTTTTTTATACGCTATGTGAGGATGTAGATTCCGGTGTTTAATTGGCATGGAAGGGCGTTTGCGTTATGCAAATTGATAGGTTGTTGAAGCCAAAACATATGGCGGACTGTAGACGAGTCCGCCCTACGAGGGCTATTGATGTGAACAAGAAAACTCTTCTAAAGCTGGTGCTAACGCTTATTTGGACAACGTTTTGGTATATGCCAAAAATAAACTTGGATATGCATGACACTTACACAATTTTAGGGGTAATAGAAAAAAGAAACGTCAGAGGTGGCAAATATGTAATTAGAGTCTCTAATCCTCATAAAAATAAAACCGTTTTTGACCATGATCTGTACATATATCCCTGGTTTTCTTACAGCTACGCTCAATTTGGTGTCAACAACGCGTCCTTTTGTGAAACGCGTGAAAGTCTTGCGCTTATCAGTGAGCAAGCCCCTGTGCAAGTTCTTTTTGCTAGGAATGTTGGTGGTATATTTGCCAAAGATTATATGGTCGCTGAAGTGAAACTTAATGGTCATGCAGTTGACTGCTATTCAAAAAATGAAGTCCTTAAGCATTACCAAGAGTTATGGTTGATTAATTTTCACCCTCTTTCAATAGGTTTTTTCATATTAGGATTGCTTGCAATTTGGTACTCACGGTTTTATAGCTTTTTAAAAGTTAACAAGGATAAATAAGATGGCAACTTCAGGTCTGTTAGGATTAGCCCGTGTAGGGCGGACTCGTCTTCAGTCCGCCGTATGAAATAGATTCAATCATCAATCTAAGTGATGATCTTGCGGTTATCAAGCGTCCCCTCATCGTCTGGATGCACTTATCTTATCTCAAGCACGCTGTTTTCTGCGCCAGGCCCATCCGCCAGCGAGCAGCAAGACCAATGGCAGCCCAAACTGGAAACCGTTAAACAGCAGCATAAGCCAGGTACGTTGCGTCGGTAATGCAATCACGGTATCGCGTAACGGCGTCACGGGCAGGCTGACGGTAGGCTGGTTATTCACGACCCATTGCAGGCTTTGCAGGCTGAGTGCCAGGTTGCCGCCGCGCTGGATTTGCTGGTTAGAAAAAAAGTCTGGGCTCGCGATGACCAGAATGCGTTGTTTGTTGCCCGAGGCTAGGGGTTTTTCCAGCGCCAGCATCAGTGTGGCCGGGCCGGGCGTATCTTTGGTGGCATTAAAGGTCATGGAGGAGGGCGCTGGATGTGCGGGCTGATAGCTTGCGCTTGCCCAGCCTTGTTCTGCTGCTGCCACCAGAGGCAGGCTTTGCCACGGGTCATTCGGGATGCGCTGGTGCTCTATCGCGTGCGCCTGGTTGAAGAAGGTGCGCAAGCCAAATTCCTGCGTCGGTCCGCGGGCGCCATAGCGCTGGGTACTTAAATCATGCAGGGGAATATCAAACTGGCGATTGACTGGATCAATGACTATGCCTGGGCTAATGGTCAGGCGCAGCTCTTCTGCCAGTGCTTGCAAGCCCTGTGCCTGTGGCGAGACGGTGAGCCAAACCAGGTTGCCGCCTTGTTGCACATGTTGGCGAATCGCCGCGATTTGTGCAGGCGAGTAGGGTTTGTCGCTCCCGGCAAGGACCAAGCTAGGTCGGGTTTTCGCTGGCGTGGCTGGCAGGTCTCCGGTCAAGACGGGAACGCCTGCATTTTGTAGGGCTTGTGCCAATTGGCTCAAGCCAGTGCCATGCGTGTCATGCAATGCATGGGCCGCGAGAAATTGCAGCGGGGCGCGTTCGCCATGCTGCAGGCTTAGCAAGGCATTGGTAAAGGCTTCTTCGGTATAAGGCAAATACAGGCGCTGCTGCTGGCCGGCATAGCGGATCAGCATTTCGCCTTCTTTTTTAATCTGCCACTCTCTGGCCAGCGTAGGCGCGGTGGCCGGATCAATAAATTGCAGGTGTATGCCGCGGTGTTGCTGCTGATAGCGCTGCACCAGCGCCACAATCGACTTGCGGAAATAGCGGCCTTTGAACGGGCTGTTGCTGCAAAAGGCGATAATCTCTATGCGACCCGGCAGGTCATGGAGAACCTGCTGGCTGGCGGCAGATAAGGTGTTGCGATGATTGTGTGTGGTGTCTGCCGTGGCATGAAACTGCCAGGCCAGCCAGCCCAGTCCCAGTGCCACAATCAGCAGCGCAGGCACCACCAGTTGATGCTGCCACCAGTGGGCAAGACGCTGGTTGAAAGGAGGGACGGTGGAGGTGTCTTTGGTTGTATTAGCCATACAGTCGGTCCGCATGTAAACGCCGGATCGCCAGCAGCACAAAAAAGCCGGCAAACAAGACAAAAAACAGGATGTCGTAGCTATTGAGAATGCCCAATGCAAACTGGCGGTAATGTTGCATCAGTGAAAAATCATGAAACAGGGCCTGGTGGTCGTCGCTGAAAAACTTGTCCAGCAACAGCCAAAAAGTCAGCGCGGTCAGGCTGCAGAATGCTGCCAGGATAGGGTTGGCGGTCAGGCAAGAAATATAGAGCCCGAGCGCACTGCTGGCTAGCATCAATAACCATAAGCCAAACGCATGCGTGAGCAGATAGGGCAGGTCAATTTCTGCCCAGGGCAGCAGCAGCGCGATCATCAGCACCATGCTGAGAATTAACAGACTCAAATAGCTGAGGATGCCAAGCAGCTTGCCCAGGATCAGTTCAGTCATGCTGAGTGGTGCACTCATGAGCAAGGCCATGGTCTGGTTTTTGCGCTCCTCACTGATCAGCTTCATGCTTACCAGCGGCACCACAAACAGCATCAGCACGGCTGCCACACCAAACACACCTTCCGCCATAAACTGGGTGAGGCCGATACGCTGCACCTGCCAATGCGCGCTTTGCATGATCTCGAAATACTGGTTAAAACTCAGGCTGTAATAAGTGCCAACAATGGCCTGAAAGATGGCCAGCACCAGCCAGCCCATGGGGGTGGCAAACAGGCTGCGTAATTCTTTACGGGCAATAATCAGTATCATGGGCAACCCTGCGCTTACAAGCCCTTGATAATGCCAAAACGCACGGCAATATGCACCAGCTGGCCAGTGGTTTCGACGCCCAGCTTTTGCCGCACACTGGTCTGGATGTTGGCGACGGTTTTATAGCCAATATGCATGGCCTTGGCAATCGCTGCCAGCGCCTCCCCTTGGGCAATGCGTCTGAACACCTCAAACTCGCGTGGCGAGAGTTTCTGGATCGGGTTTTCCTGGCTTTCCAGGTGATACATGGACAAACTCTGTGCCAGTTCGTTATTGATATAGCGGCCGCCCTTGAGGATTTTCTGCACCGCCTCCAGCACTACTTCTGGCGGCTCAGTTTTGGTCACATAGCCGCGTGCACCTGCTTGAATCGCGCGCGTGGCATAGATGCAGTCGTCATGCATGCTAAAAATCAACACGCGCATCTGCGGCTTGCGGTGCAAAATGCGTTTGAGCGTTTCCAGCCCCCCTATGCCAGGCATGTCCAGATCGAGGATCAGCAAGTCCGGGTGGTTTTTTTCCACCAGCAGGCAGGCTTCTTCGCCACTCAATGCATCTTGCGTGACCTGGTGGTTGGCCTGCTCCAGCATGGTCCGCAAGCCTTGTCTGAGCATGGCGTGGTCATCTGCGATCATTACTTTGGCCATGACGCGTACGACTCCTTACTTCTTGTTAGCAAAGGTGATGTTCACACATTTGTCATTGGCAAATGTGAGTTCGGCGGTATTGAAATATTTATTCGGCGCATATTGAATCTTGCCCTGGTAATACCACATTTCAACGCTGTCACCTTCGCCTGCCGTCGCTTGACCTTTTTCCTGCAGGATCTGGTCAGCGTTATGGGGTTTAACGGCCACTTCCTTTTTCACCGGTTTGCCCAGTTGCTCTTCGACAAATTGGCGGGATTTTCCGCTATAAGCCTGCAAGAAGGGTTGCTCTAGCGTGTTGAGGTCTTTGGCTGCGAGCGAAAAAGGGAACAGCAGTACGATCAGGCCTGGCCATTTAGGATGTTGCATAGTCATTGACTCCCGGGTTGGTGGGTAAGGAAGAGGCAGGCAAAGCCTGCGGGTGTGCCTGCAAGGGCAATAGGCCAGTAATCAAGGTGCCGGCTTGCAAGCCACTCATGAGCTTGAAGCTGCCATGCAGGGATTCGATGCGTTCGCGCATGCCGACCAGGCCGACGCCTTCGGTGGCCAGTGAAGTATCCATGCCTTTGCCATTGTCACGTACTTCAATCTGCAACCACCATTTGTCCTGACGCTGGATCACCTGCAAATCGATCCAGACTTCGGTGGCCTGGGCGTGACGTGCAATATTGGTCAGCGCCTCTTGCGTCACGCGAAACGCCACGATATTGATATCTTCGTTTAAGGCATGCTCGCCGGTATCCAGCATCAAATGGCAATCCACGCGCGGATTGAGTTTTTTCCAGTCGCTCACCAGTCGCTCGATGGCACCAACCAGGCCCAGTGAATCCAGTGCGGGTGGGCGCAGATGCTTGATCAGGGCGCGGATGGATTGCTGGACGTGTTGCGTATTGGAGGCGATTCTGACCGCAATCACATGCGCCTGCTCCGGCGTGCTTTTTTGCAGGGTGAGTGCATCCATACGGATCGCCGTCAGGTATTGCCCGGTTTCGTCATGAATCTCACTGGCAATATATTTCCGCTCATGTTCCTGCACCTGCATGGCATGGCGCGCCAGCACACGGTTTTCTTTCAGGGTACGTTCCAGGTCCTGCTCGACTAGGCATTGCTCGGTCATATCTACTAGATACCCATGGATTTGTGCGGCCTGGTTGTCGCTGGGAGCCATGTAAACAAAGCGGGCACTCACATAACACGGCAGGCCATCTGGGCGGCGGATTTGCAGCTTGTTGAAGTTGATTTCCTGCTGCTGTTGCAATTGCACAATAAATGGCAGCCAGTCAAAGCTGAACAACTCACGTGTATTGCGGTTGTGGCTCAGTGGGCGGCAAATACGCTCAAAGGCGCGGTTGTGCATGCCGATGTTGCCTTCCAGGTCCAGCACTACATTCCCGGTCAAATCTCCATCAAACAGGGTTTTATAGAGCTGCTGGCTGCTACTCAGACGCGCCTCGGTCTGTTTGCGGCGCTGGATTTCGGCATGAATCTCACGCCAGCGGCGCTGGCTGAACCACACACTGAGCAACACCAAGACAAACAGGGTCAGTGGGACTTCGTCTAGTTGCGCATATTCATAGGTGAGTAGCCAGGCGTTCACACGTTCTGCCAGGTCGAATGCGGATGACAGCACAAAAGTGACGGCCACGCCTGCGATCACGATAAGCGTGTCACGACTGGCCCGACTGAGATGGCCGAGCTGATGAAATACCCTAAAGAATGGCATAGACCAATGATATGAATGCATGACTTGAAAGATCCACTCAGTCAGCGCAGAGCACATCTGCTATTGACGGTGTTGGCGGTCAATTTGCGCCAAGTGAATGTGCGCCACTATAGACCACATCCCTAAGCTGGCTGTAGTGAAAGATTCCCGTTGTGGGGTGTGATGCGATGATGAATTCTTGAATAGATGATAGGGAATGTTTCATCTATTGCCAATGTTACAAATTATTAACAATTTCGGTCGTGAAGTGCAGCATTCGGGGGGGTGACTGCAACAACACATCAAACTCATTCTTGAGAGATTAGGAGATCGTATGAAAAACAATTCAACACGTGCCATTGTTGGCGCTTTGGTTGGAGGCTTGTTTGCCAGCGTTTCTGGTCTGGCATTTGCGGATGCTGACCTGGACAAGGCATTGAACACCCCAGGGGCTTGGCCTGTTGCAACCGGTGGCTATTATAGCCAGCACAACAGCCCGCTGGCACAAATTAACAAATCCAACGTTAAAAATGTGAAAGCAGCCTGGTCATTCTCTACCGGTGTGCTCAATGGTCACGAAGGTGCGCCATTGGTCATCGGCGACATGATGTATATCCACTCCGCTTTCCCAAACAACACTTATGCTTTGAATCTGAACGATCCAGGCAAAATTGTTTGGCAACACAAACCTAAGCAAGATGCTTCTACCAAAGCAGTGATGTGCTGTGACGTGGTAGACCGTGGTCTGGCTTACGGCGCGGGTCAAATCGTGAAGAAACAAGCCAATGGCCATGTACTGGCGTTGGATGCCAAAACCGGTAAGGTGAACTGGGAAGTGGAAATGTGTGATCCGAAAGTCGGTCAGACATTGACACAGGCACCGTTTGTCGCCAAAGACACGGTCTTGATCGGTTGTTCTGGCGCTGAGCTGGGTGTGCGTGGTGCGGTTAACGCACTGGACCTGAAAACAGGTGAACTGAAATGGCGTGCGTTCGCAACCGGTTCTGACGAGTCCATCCGTTTGGCAAAAGACTTCAACAAAGAAAACCCACACTACGGTCAATTTGGCCTGGGCCTCAAAACCTGGGAAGGCGATGCCTGGAAAATCGGTGGCGGTACTAACTGGGGTTGGTATGCTTACGATCCTAAGTTGAACCTGTTCTACTACGGTTCCGGCAACCCAGCACCATGGAACGAAACCATGCGTCCTGGCGATAACAAGTGGACCATGACTATCTGGGGTCGTGACCTCGACACCGGGATGGCGAAATGGGGTTACCAAAAGACACCTCATGACGAGTGGGACTTTGCTGGTGTGAACCAGATGGTGCTGACTGACCAACCGGTTGACGGCAAGATGACACCGCTGCTCAGCCACATTGACCGTAACGGTATCTTGTACACGCTGAACCGTGAAAACGGCAAGCTGATCGTGGCTGAAAAAGTCGACCCAGCCGTGAACGTGTTCAAGAAAGTGGACCTGAAATCAGGCACACCCGTGCGTGATCCAGAGTTTGCAACCCGTATGGACCACAAAGGCACCAACATTTGTCCATCTGCGATGGGCTTCCACAACCAGGGGGTTGACTCTTACGACCCAGAAAGCCGTACCTTGTACGCAGGCCTGAACCACATTTGTATGGACTGGGAGCCGTTCATGCTGCCATACCGTGCCGGTCAGTTCTTCGTCGGTGCAACTCTGGCGATGTACCCTGGCCCGAATGGCCCAACCAAGAAAGAAATGGGTCAGATCCGTGCATTTGACTTGACTACTGGTAAAGCCAAATGGACCAAGTGGGAGAAATTTGCAGCTTGGGGCGGTACTTTGTACACCAAAGGCGGCCTGGTTTGGTACGCAACACTGGATGGTTACCTGAAAGCGTTGGATAACAAAGACGGTAAAGAGCTGTGGAACTTCAAGATGCCATCTGGTGGTATCGGATCTCCAATGACTTACTCCTTCAAGGGTAAACAATACGTCGGCAGCATGTACGGTGTCGGTGGCTGGCCAGGCGTTGGTCTGGTGTTTGACCTGACAGACCCAAGTGCTGGTTTGGGTGCGGTTGGTGCGTTCAAAGAACTGCAAAACCACACACAAATGGGCGGTGGCCTGATGGTGTTCAGCCTGTAATTCAAGTCCTGAACCTGTTGATGTAGTGTGCAGGGTGGCCGTTTGTCGCAAGACGGGCTGGTCACCCTGTTCTCAGCCCTAGAGTGAAGAGAGCAAATATGTTTCCTGATGTAAAAAGAGTCCGTGCTGGCTGGGTTAGCGCCTGCCTCACGTTGGCATTCAGTCTGTTGGCGTTGCCTGCCGTGGCTGCAAATGCGCTCAATGTCTGTGCTGGTAAGTCCGAGCTGCCTTTTTCAAATGACAAGCAAGAGGGCTTTGAAAACAAAATTGCAAATGTGATTGGCAAGGCCATGAATCTGCCAATTAACTATTTCTGGTGGACCAATCCACTCACCCTGCAAAAAGACATGGAAGCAGGTAAATGTGATGTGTTGATTGGCACCGATCCGAATGATCCGCGTGTGCTGACGACCAAACCTTACTACCGTTCAGCTTACGTGTTTATCACACGCAAAGACCGTGAAATTGATGTGACCTCCTGGGATCATCCCTACCTCAAAGAGAAAAATTTCCGTATCGGTGTCATGCCGGATAGCCCCGGTAAGAATATGTTGCTGCAAATCAACCGTTTTGACGACATGTTTGACTACTTTACTGAAATCCAGAATTTTCAGTCCACCCGCAACCGTTACATCCACGTCGAGCCGTCACGGCTGGTGAATGATGTGGCCAATATGCACTTGCATATGGCGATGTTGTGGGCGCCAGAAGCTGCGCGTTATGTGCGTGCTTCCGAAGTGCCGTTGAATATGGTGATCGTCGAAGATACCGCCAAAAAAACCAACGGTGAAAAAATCCCCATGCACTACAACGTGGTCATGGGTGTCAACAAGCAGCACCCCGAGCTGGTGGATGCTTTGAATCGTGTCATTGATGCGCATGGCGCAGAGATTACTGCCATCCTCAAGGATGAAGGCATTCCTCTGTTGAGTCTGCATTAAGTCACTGTATTTTGTTAATCAAGTTTTGGAGTTTGAATTGAAAGAATCTCAACAACCGCATTTACGCCGCCTGCGTCAACCGCTGACCATGGCTTTGGGTCTGACGGGTTTGGTCATGGCTGCTTTTCTGACGGTGGCCTGCGCCAAAGATGAATCTGCTGCGAGTCCTTCAGCGACTAAAGCAGAGGCGCCTGCAACACCAGCCACTGCCGTGCATGTCGCGTTGAAAGATGGTCCGCCATTGGAGTTTCGTGGCACGATTTCGGGGGATGTGCTGGAGATCGCACCGATGGACGGTGAGACCTTTACCCCTGAAGCCAAGCATTTTTTAGCCACCGGTGAAAACCCCTACCGATCCGATCCTGAAGCGATCAAAAAAGGCTATACGATTTTCTCAACCGCCTGTTCTGGTTGCCATGGTCACCTGGCTGAGGGCAAGTTAGGTCCGGCGCTGGCAGATGAATACTGGACTTATCCTAAAAATCAAACCGACAAGGGCATCTTTGAAACCATTTATGGTGGGGCGAACGGCATGATGGGGCCACAACAGGGCCGCCTGCAAGTGGATGAGATTATTCATATTATTGCCTGGATTCGTCACCAGGAGGAAGAGAACCTTAAAAACGGTGGTGCGGCAACGCCTCACGGTTAAACGACTTACCAGAGGGTTAGGCTGGTGGGCCCTCTGATAATTGAAAAAAATACACCAGCTAATTTGTGATTAAGGAGAAATGTGATGAAACACGTAATGACATTACTGGCCGTGGCTGGTGTGTTGGCAGTGTCCAATCAGGCTCTGGCTTACGATGGTCAAAATTGTAAAGAGCCAGGTAACTGCTGGGAAGCCAAACCCGGCTATCCGGAAAAAATTGCGGGTTCCAAATACGACCCAAAACATGATCCGGTGGAACTCAACAAACAAGAGGAAGCCATCAAAGCCATGGATGCACGTAATGCAAAACGCATTGCAAACGCCAAATCCAGCGGCAACTTCGTATTTGACGTGAAGTAATCTTAAATTCCCCCCAGGAAACTGACATCGTTTCCGGTGTCAGTTTCGTCCCCCGTTTGCATGTGACATACCGGTGTCGATTGTGCGCAGTCGATAGTGGCCTGTTTCATTCTGAATCATGGATGGTGTATGGAAAAACAAATGGATTTGGCCGCATGGCGTGAAGGTGCGCTGGCGTTCGAGCAAGCATTAAACAGTGTGGTTGTTGGCATGCCTGAGCAAGTCAGGGCGCTCACGATTGCGATTTTTTCACGTGGCCACGTGCTGCTGGAAGGCGACGTTGGCGTGGGTAAAACCACGCTGTTACGCGCGGCTGCGCAATTGCTGGGTGGCGGCTATCAGCGCATTGAAGGTGCGATTGACCTCATGCCGAGTGACTTTTTGTACCATGCCTATATCAACGAGCAGGGGCAGGCTGCGGTCAAGCCGGGGCCACTGTTGCAACATGAAGATGCGCTCTCGGTGTTCTTCTTTAACGAAATCAACCGTGCCAGACCACAGGCCCACGCCTTGTTTCTGCGCCTGATGGCTGAGCGCTCGGTCAATGCCTTTAACCGCGAATATCATTTTCCACACCTGACTGTGTTTGCTGACCGTAACCGGCTGGAGCGTGAAGAGACGTTTGAGATCCCTGCGGCGGCACGTGACCGTTTCCTGATGGAAATTTCGGTGAAGGCGCCGGATGCACGTGAGCTGCAACGGGCACTGATGTTTGATACCCGCTTTTATGATGTCGATGCACTGGTCGGCCAGTTGCCGTCAGGCCTCACCCCCTACGATCAACTGAATGCGCTGGCTGCGCAGGTGCAAAGCACCGTGCGTGCAGAGTTGGCCTTGCAGGAGTATGCGGTCGAACTATGGCGCGTGCTCAAGGATCCGCTGGCCGCAGGCATCAGCCTGCCCGAGGTGGATATGAGCCGCTTGCTGGCCGGTGGTGCCAGCCCAAGAGGCATGGCCATGTTGATGCGCAGTGCGCGTACGCGTGCCTGGCTCGAAGGCCGCGATTATCTCACCCCGGATGATATACGTGCCGTATGGCCGTATGTGGTGACGCACCGCGTGTTTTTGAGCGGCGCCTATGCCTTGCAGCATGAGCGGATTGCCCCGCAATTGCTGCAAGCCGTGCTGGATAAAGTCTCTGCGCCCTAAGCGGTGCTGCAGGTTCAAGTCATGATGCAGACCGATGTGTGTGTATGGATGTGAGTGAAGCATGGTAGCTGCAAGCAACGCAATGGCGCAAGAGACCGGGCGGCCTATGCAGCCGCTCTCGGCGGCGTCCGTACAAGCCGCCTTCGAGCCACACCAGTTCTTTTATCCGGTGCCATGGCGGGCACACAGCTATCACGCGGGCGCGACGCTCACCAAGCATCATGGCAACGGCACTGACTTCGCTGGCTATGCTTCTTTACTGGCTTGCCCGGATCCCAAACGGATTGATATTCGGGCCAGTGTACGCACGCAGCCACAGCAATGGCTGGTCAGGACCTATCTTGAACGTGCTGCCATTCATGTCTACGCCATTCTGGATGTTTCCAGCTCCTTATTTTTTCAGGGCCCTTCTGCCCAAGATTTGCAGCAGCGCCTGACCCGTTTTGTCGCGTCGCTCGCGTGGTCGGTCACGCGCCAGGGCGATGGCTTCGGCATGCACGCTGCCAGCGACCATTTACCAGGCAGTTTGCAACGCCTGCCCAGTTTTCAGCCTGGCACAGCGCAGCAAGTACATGGGCTGCTCAATGACTATTGGCAGCAGGCGCGTAGTTCGGGTGCTGATCACGGCCACACGGCCAGCGCCCTTCCTGCTGCGATAGAGGCCATCGGTCCACGGCGTGCGCTGGTATTCCTCATCTCTGACTTTTTTTGGCCAGAGTCACTGCTGCAAGCCACCATGCGTGCCGCTCAGCCACATGATGTGGTGCCTGTGGTATTGCGCGATGCCTCGGCGTTTGAGGCATTGCCGGCGTTCGGCTGGGCGCGATTACGCGATATGGAAACCGGGCAGGAGCGCAGCTGGCTATTGCGGCGCAAGTTGCGCACACAGATCGCCGCGGATGCCGCGCAGCAAACGCAGTCGCTCAATCTTGGCTTGGTCAAGGCGGGTGCTAGATCCCCTTTGTGGCTAGCCCCGGATTGGCGTGCGGAAGACGTGAGCCGACACTTGATGGAGACGATGGCATGAGTATCACAAGCAACCGGTTTGCGGGCACGATGCAGTTTACGCGCTGGCTGGCGACATTTTTTGCAGGGTATCTGCTGGCGGCCACTACGCTGGCATATGCCGCCAGCACCACAGCAAGCACCCAAGCCACAACGCACGCCAGCATACGCGTAGAAAGCGCCACGCGTGAGGCAGATTACACGCTGGGCAGCATTGCAACACAGCATCTCAAGATTCATGTCCCGCCTGGTTTTGTGCTGGATCCGGCCAGTTTGCCTGCCCCGGCACAAAATGAGGCCATTGAGTTGCGCGATGCCCATTGGCAACATGAGGACCTGGCGAATGAGCGCGTGATTAACCTGCAGATAGACTGGCAAATTTTTGTTGCCGGCGACACGGTTAAAATCCTGCCCTTAAAAAAACTGCACCTTGAATTCACCTGCGATCAGTCCAGCTGCGCCCAGCAACGGTTGACCGTTGATGTGCCGCCAGACAAGGTCATTGTGTCGAGTTTGCTGCCTGCCCGGATTGATGCCGAGCACGTCAAGCTTTACCCGGATGCGCCCATGCCAAGCTGGCCGCTCGCGCCACAACTGTGGTCACTGGCAGGTTGGGGAAGTGCGCTTGTATTGGCATTGCTTTACCTGGCCTGGGTGGCCGGCTGGATCGCCTTGCCACAAGAAAAACACATGCCTTTCCGTCAGGCCTGGCGCCAGATACGCAAACTCAGGGGAGGGGCGGCCTCGGATAGTTTGCAGGCCATGCGCTTGCTGGTGCGGGCCATGGATCAATTTGCCGGGCATGCGGTGACTGCCGAAAATCTGCCACAGTTAATGCAGCAGCAACCTAGGCTACAGGCCTATGCGCCTGCGCTTGAGGCCTTTTACGCGGATGTACAGCAGGCGTTTTTTGCTGGCCGAGCTGTGACGTCTTCGATCGCTTTGCTGACACAATTAGCCAAAGATTTGAGTCAACTGGAGGTCGCTTAAGCATGTGGCAGGCCTGGGGGCAATCCGTCATCACATGGAGCGGCTTGGGGGAGTCATGGGGGCTGACACAGGTGTGGCCCTTGCTGTTATTGCCATTGACCGTATTGCCCTGGTGCATGCGTGGTCAACGGCATTTCAAGCATCCGGCCTTGCAAGGGTTGCCCGAAGACCCGCTCTCCGTCTGGCTGGAACGTGCCTGGAAAATCAGTTTAAGTACTTTGCTGCTGGCACTGGCCATTGCGCTGAGTGGCCCGTTTCTAAAATCGCAATCCATCGAAAAAATTGGGCGCGGTGCGCATGTGATGATTGTGCTGGACCGCAGCGCCAGCATGAACGAGCCGTTTGTGAACAAGGGCGATGCTCAGGCGCGGCAACCGAAAATGCAGGCCGCGCGTGAGGTGTTGAAGTCATTGGTCAAGCAAGGCCATGAAGACCTGATGGGTATGGTGACCTTTAGTACCTCACCGATTCTGGCGGCGCCGTTGGGGAATGACCGGGCGTTTGTGCAAGCTGCACTGGAAGCAACCGAAGCCGGTGGCATGGGTTTCACGGCGGTCGCGCGCGGACTCGGCATGGCGCTCGATTATTTTGCCGATCAGCCGGTGACCGGGGCGCGTGCCATTGTGCTGGTGTCTGATGGCGGTGCACACCTGGATGGCAAAACCCAGGACATGTTGCGTGCCATGTTTATGCGGCAACAGGCCTCTTTGTACTGGATTTACCTGCGCTCTGAAAATGGCGTCACCATCAAGCAAAGCCTGGCCGAAGGCGAGAATATTGACGCCTATCCCGAGGTGGCCTTGCATGACTATTTCCAGACGCTCAATGTGCCTTATCACGTGTATGAGGCAGAAAATCCGCAGGCGGTGATGGCGGCCGTGCGCGATATCGCTAAGCTTAAAAACAAACCAACCCGTTACCTGGAACCGATTGCACGACAAGACTTGAGTCAATACGCCTATGGTCTTGCCTGGCTGGCAGCCTTGCTATTAATCGCGATGGTACAACTGGAGTTAACACGGTGGCAAACATGAGTCATCCCAACATAAGAAGGCAATGGAACAATCATTTACGCCGCGGCGGGCTGTGGGCTGCGCTGCTGGTGGTGCTATCACTGGTGATGCTAGCGCGTCAGGGCGTGGCGCTCTATCAGTCTGCAGTCTACAGACACAGCCTGGCGCCGCATGTGCTGATCCGTTCTACCTTGCTGGGGGCTGACCAGACGCCGCAGGCCTTGTTCGCCAATGCAGTGTTTTATGACGATCAACTCAAATCTGATCAGGCGCTGGCGCAGTATGCCGCCGTCATTGCCCGCACCACCGATAGCCAACCCTTGCGCAAGCAGGCCTATTTCAACTCGGGCAATGTCTATTTGCGCACGGCAATCCGCTTGCTCGAACAACGTGGCCTGCCAGCCTGGGACGAGGCGGGGCCATTGGTCGCCCTGGCCAAAGAGAGTTACCAGAAAGCCTTGCGTATCGAGCCTGACTGGTCCGAGGTGAAGTACAACTACCATCTCGCCCTCAGGCTGGCGCCGACCACGCACGGCATGAATGGGCCGCAACAGTACGAAGACGAGCAGATTAAAGCCGAAGAGCAACCCAGTGGCTGGCCTGCCATGCCAGGTAACCCGAGAGGCATGCCCTGATGATGGCAGGGTTCAAACAACTCAGGGCTTTGCTCGTTGGCAGCCCTGACAATCCACTAGCATCGCGCGGGCTGGTCTGGCGCAAGCGTTGCCTGTGGCTGCTGGCGCTGTTGCTCACGCTCACGCTTTTTCACCCGCAACTGACTTTACCCAACCGCGTGTATGACTGGTACTTTGTGGTGGATATCACACAAAGCATGAATGTGACTGACTATCAGCTGAATGGGAAAAGTGTCAGCCGCCTGGAGATGGCCAAGCAAAGCATACGCAAATCCTTGTCTGTGCTGCCGTGTGGCTCACGCGTGGCGCTGGGCATGTTTACCGAGCGCAATACGGTCAATGTGGTGAAGCCGGTGGAGGTGTGCAGCCATTTTGCCGCGCTGGATCATACCGTCGCCAGCATGGATTGGCGCATGGCGTGGGCGGCGGATTCGTTTATCGCCCATGGCCTTTATCACGCGCTGGAACAGGCGCCGTTGTTAGGCAAACAGATGCGCCTGCTATTTTTTACCGACGGCCAGCAAGCGCCACCGGCCAATCCGCAATACCTGCCCAAATTCGCAGGCAAACCAGGCGAGGTGCAAGGCTATCTGGTGGGCGTGGGCAAACCCACACCAAGCAAAATCCCCAAACTGGATGAAAAAAACGCAGTGGCGGGCTACTGGGAGCAAGAAGAGGTGCAGCGCTATGGCAATTTCGGCATGGCGGCCACGCTATCGGTGCTGGCCATGGAGCGAGGCCAGCATGACCGTAATGCCGGGCATGGGCCGGGTAACGAACTCTTAAGCAATGCCCATTTATCTGCGCTGGATGAAAAAAATCTGCAGCGGCTCGCTGCCGAGACCGGCTTGCATTACGCCCGCCTCAATAGCGTCTCGCAACCTGGCGACTGGGCGACCGGCTTGGGCATGACGGCCTGGCGCTGGGCCAAAACCGATTTGCGGCCCTGGCTGGCGGTGCCTGCCTGCCTATTGTGGCTCATGTTTATGGGGCTGACGTTTGCCGATAGCCCCTGGCTGCTCGGCATGCAGCGGATGTTTCAACGATTTTTTAAGAAGGAGTAGTGTGTTATGAAGTGGTCTTTATGCGGAATGATGATGTTATTAAGTGTGCAAGCCTGGGCGCACGGGCCTACACCGCAAAAAACGGATGAATCCATCCAGGTCAACGCATCGGCTGACGCGGTATGGAAACGTGTCAGCAGCCCTTGCAGCCTGGCGCAATGGCATCCGCAAGTCACTGCCTGCGAGCCGGTGAATGATACCCAGCAAAAACTGACCCTGAAAAACGGCAAGCAGTTGATGCAGGAAATCGACGAAGTGTCTGCGGCAGACATGACCGTGTCTTATCGTCTGTTTGGCGACATTGATCTGGAAGCGCTGCCTGTGAGTTCTTTGAACGGCAAAATCAAAGTTGCTGCTGATGGCAGCAACGCCAAAGTGACCTGGAGTGCCCGTTATTACCGCGCCTTTACTGGCAATGAACCACCTGCAGGCCAGGATGATGAATCCGCCAAAAATGCGGTAGACGCCTTTGTCAAAGCCGGTTTGCAAGGGCTGAAAGAAGGCCGCCAGAATGCAGCGGCAAACACCCAGGGTTGGCGCCAAAAACTCTGCGCCAGCTTGCGCCCTTTGTTTAAACGCATGGGTTCCAGCCTGTGTGCATAAATTGAGCTCCGCCGTGTTGATTGTGTGGATTCAGCGAGGCATGTCATGGTGAGTAAACACTTAGGGTTATCCGGGCAGTCTGGATGGCTGTGTATCTCTTCAGGTGCCAGTCACCTGGCCCAGTGGGCAACGATGATGTTGCCAGCCGTAGTTTGTGTTTTGGTCACAGCCAGTCTGCCCGCCAGGGCGGAAGAGGGTGTCGCCAGCAATGAGGCAACATGGGTGATACTCGAAGAGACGGATGACTCGTTATGCCTGGCGCATGGCGGCAAACTGATCACGCTGGCCCTGACTGACAGCGGCCAGCGCGCTGCCCCAGCCGGACTGGAGGTATGGGTGGACCGCTGGTTTATGCAGGTGCAGACCGCAGACCATACCCGCCATCAACTCACTGCCGAACACCCCAGCCAGGAGTTGGGGTGCTCACAAAGCATCGCTGGCCCGCAACACTGGACACTCAGTACCATTAAACGCCTGCCCGAGCAGGCGCATCCCTAGGAGTCTCGTATGCAAACAACCAACCCTTCAGATCCGCAATCCAATCTGGCATCTACCCAAACCGCTGCCGTGGTGCAGACACTGGCAAGCCAGGCGCAATTCAATGCGTGGGTGCAGGCGCATCCGCTCGCCGTGGTATTGTTCACGGCCGAATGGTGTGAGCCTTGCCAGCACTTTGCCCCCGTCCTGGCAGCGGTTGCCGCCCAGCATCCACAAGTCGCGTTTGCGGTAGCCGATGTTGATGTCGCCACCGATCTGGTCGCCAATTTCCAGGTGACACAAGTGCCTGCACTCATGACGGTGCGTGATCGCGTCATCATTGATATGGTCAGGGGCGCCATGCAGGCGCATGAGCTGCAGCACCACCTGCAAATGTGGCAAGCGCTGGATATGCGCGCCATCAACGCACATTTCTCGCAACAGAGCGCCTCTGCTATTGCATGAAAAATTCCTGACCCTTTGCGGGAACAGGTCTCAATTCTTACGGCTCACATCGCGCTATCGTAACGCTTGTATGAGGACGATTGATGTGAGCGCGTGCTGGCGCCTGCGCTTGAAAGCGTTGTCGGTTACGCTCAGTCTTTGTTTTACGCTGGGCGCATCCGCGGCAGAGTTCGCCTATATCACCAATCAGGGAGAGCACACGGTTTCGGTCGTAGACCTGCGCCAACTGCAGGTGATCAAAACCATCGCGGTCGGTCAATCGCCGGTCGGCGTCGCTATTCATCCTCAACAGAAAAAAGTATACGTGAGCAATGTCGATGGCCGTTCAATCTCGGTGATAGACATCACGCGGCAGCAAGTGGTGCAGACCCTAGAGCTGCCGATTGCCCCGGTCGGACTGGCCGTGAATCAGGCCGGTAACCGTTTATATGTGGCTGACTGGTATCACCATAGTTTGCTGGTGGTTGAGCCCGTGCACGGGCAAGTGCTGGCGACTATAGAAGTGGGGCAGGCACCAGGCGGCTTGCAGTTAAGTCGCGATGGCCAGACGCTCTACGTGGCGAATCGCGACAGTAATGATGTGAGCGTGGTCGACACGCGCGCGAACAAAGAACTGCGCAGAATTAAAGTGGGCGAGCACCCGTTCGGTTTGGGGCTGAGCCCCGATGGCAAGCAGCTGTATGTGGTGAATGTCTATTCAAACTCAGTGAGTGTGATAGACACGCATGACCAGCGTGTGGTGGCCACGCTTAGCGTGGGGCGGCACCCTTACTGTGTGACCACAGACCCGCAAGGGCAGCGCTTGTTCGTCACCAACACCGGCGAAGATAGCGTCAGCGTGATCGATCTGGCCAGCCAGCGGCCGCTAGCTAAAATTCGCGTCCCCGGCACGCCCGAAGGTATTGCTTTTGACCGCCAGCAACAGCAGCTCGTGGTCACCAGCTGGATGGACAACGTCGTAGCCGTCATTGATGGGCAGCGCCTGGACTCGCCGCGACAGGTCAAGGTTGGGGCACAGCCGCGCGCCTTCGGTGGATTTGTGTTTGAGGCTGGCGAATGAGTATAGCGTCGGGAGTTTATCCCGGTTAAATCGGGAAGCATGACGCTATTGCCAAGGATTTTAAGTGCTTAATATGCAATGGTCATTTAAATTTCAAATTTAATTGATTTGCATAAAGTATATCTCCATGTTCTGGCCAGTTGTTGCAGCAACTGGCCGACTTTTTTTAAGGATGCTCTATGCAATACGTTCGATTGTTGACCCTCACCGCAGGCCTGCTAGCCAGCCTCACCCTCAGTGCCCAACCGCTCGCTTATGTCCCCAACGAAAAAGACGGCACGGTCTCGGTGATTGATACCAGCACCGACGAAGTCATCAACACCCTGCCCAACAAAGGCAAGCTCGGCAAAAAAGTGCAGGCTGCCGCCATCCACCCCAGCAACCAAAAACTCTACGTCGTTGTGCGCGATAAAAATGCCGTCTCGGTGGTAGACACCCAGCTCGGCAAACAAACTGCCCTGATCAAAGTCGGCGACGAACCAGAAGGCATTGATATTTCACCCGACGGAAAATTGCTGGCCGCCTGCCTGGAAGAAGAAAACGCGGTCTCGCTGGTAGACCTGCAAACCAACAAACTCAAACACACCATCAAAACCCAGGGCAAAAATCCCGAGCATTGCGTGTTTTCACCCGACCAGCAATGGCTGCTTGCCAGCAATGAAGAAAGCAACAATGTCGATGTGATTAACCTCAATACACTCAAGTCAGAACACCTGATCGCATCCACCAAACACCCGCGCGGTGTTGGCTTCAGCCCCGATGGCAAATGGGCTTATGTCGCAAATGAAGCCGCCAGCCTGCTAGAGATAGTCTCTACCGCCGACTGGAAAGTGCAAGCCAATATCAAGGTCGGCCTGCGCTCTAACGGCGTTAAGGTTAATGCCGATGGCAGCCGTATTTATGTCAGCAACGGCGGCGATCATAATCTCAGTGTCATTGACACCGCCACCCGCGAAGTCATCGCCACGATCCCAGTCGGCCAACGTCCCTGGAATATGGCACTGACACCGGATGGTAAAAAACTCTATGTCGCCAATGGCCGTAGTAATAACGTCTCGGTGATTGATACTCAAACCAATGCCAAGCTGAAGGATATTGCGGTGGGGAATTTGCCTTGGGGAGTGGTGATTCATTAAGCTTGATAGATGATTGTCACTTTTAAGGTGGTCATCAAGACGACATGCGGCGTACCCTCAAGGGTACGCGATACGCGGACTTTTATCGCAAAAATATAGACCAATAATATAGAACGCCAAAAACTTGCAATCCAAAAACTAGTGATGCATAAATTTTTATTTTATTTGGAAGATCAAACATAAATAACACTGGCATCAGCATAGCAAGCAAAACAAACACTCCATCTCTTGTTACACTGTTTTCGACCGTGTCTCCAGTAATTTTGACGTTTTTGTCATCATATATTGCTATCCAGCGGCGCAATAATTTTGACTCAATTAATTTAACTGACTCACCTACTGAAAGAAGAGTGCAAGTCCTTAAGTCTGTATTTTTTTGCAAATTTCTATCTTGCAATTTCAAACCTATTTCACAAACCTTGTGTGTATATTTAGACTGAACGGTTTTCATTTCTAAAGATGTAACAATTACACCATCATGTTTAATTTCAAGAAATGCTAAATCAGTAAAAACGACTGTCGCAGTTAACCATATGAGCAACCAAACTGGTAATAAATAGTTTAATTTTACTTTCAGGTTCATATTGAAACTTATCGTTGAAAATCAGCGGAAATCAAAAAGTCTGTAGGGTGGGCAACTCGTTGCCCACGCGTCAATGCTCGTTATACGTCACCATACACTCCGTCCACAAAATCTAGCCCCACTCCCCAATGCTCATCATAAACACTGGCTTTAACATATCGGTGAAATGTTGAATAAGGCCAATCTTTCAAATTGTTCACCAACCCATGCTTAAGCGGGTTGAAATGCAAATAATCCATATGCTTTGCATAGTCGTTATCATCGCGAATTTGATGCTCCCAATAACGGCGTTGCCAAATGGTCGATTCACGATGTTTTGTTTTGGATGCTGACATCCATTCAGTGTGGTTTAAACGCGCACCGCAAGCACGGCTCACATAACGTTTGATGAGTTGCCAACGAAGCGCAAAGTTTGCATCTTTGGGTGGTAGCGTCCATATGGAATGAATATGGTCTGGCAACAAAACCCATGCATCGATTGTAAATGGATGGTCAGTGCGGACTTTTTGGATAGCATTTTTTAAGGCATCACGCACATCATCATCACAAAGAAATCTTTGCCTACGGTAAGTCACAACAGTGAAAAAGTAAGTGGCTCCAGCAGTATTAGCGCGACGATAACGTGACATGGTGGAGTTGTGCGTGAGTTTTACCGCGTGGGCAACGAGTTGCCCACCCTACCAGGCTCATTTAGAAGAACCTTCGCCAACGCATGAAATGAGTTTGGGTTTTTAGTGGACGATCTAATTTTCGATAAGTCTGCTTCGACTGGCTCGTAACGAAGCAGGCTCGGATATTTCAGTTGCACCCACATTAGGAACACTTTCATCTCATGAGTGAGCTCTTCACCAATGGCAATGTATTGCATTACAGCATCGAGAATGAACAACGGGATTAGGCGATAACGAAATGCCATTCTTGAGTGAGGATCACGGTCTGCATGTTTGAAAAAATTCTGTGGATAGTTCACGGCATCAATAAACTTCTTTCTTTCACTCTCAGATAGGAGTGGAGAGTCTTTGATGGATTTTTTTATTCCGGTTGAGTGAGCGAGGTCTCTTGCGACCTCATGTCCGGCCGAGACAACCGTGTGCAATGCAACTGGATCCCAATCAAAGAAAAACATTCGAATTCCGGTATTTAGTTGGCGGCGGATGACATCAGCCTTCGAGAGAATGAGCTCTTCGGATAAAAATTCCTCTTCGAATAGAGAGTCCTCCATGGATTTCCTAATGTAAACTAGGCCTCCTAAATGCTGCAAAGTTTTGCGTCATTGGTGCTTTTTTGAATGGAAATTTGCAGGGTTTATTTAACATTTTCAAGCTGTTATTAATTTTTAGACCATCCTAAAATACAACCTTAAGTGCGTCAACTTCTAGCTTGACTTGAGCGAGAGGTAATCAGTCAATTGGGTCTTTGTGATGGGCTGGTGGGGCTTTTGTGAGACATTACAATCGACCATGTGACCCCACGCCTTGATAATTTCTTGCTGTATGAATGAATAGGGAAAAATTCCCGAATGTTTTTGGTGAATACTCTTTAAAATCCCCCTAGCATGATGAAATCTCTCAGCCTTCAATTCAAACTAAATCTGATTATTACCCTGTTGTTGCTTGGGTTGCTGCTGACGTGGGCGGTGTCGGTGGTTAAAAACGCGCGCGAGGATGTACTGGCGGAGGTGCAGTCGACGAGTAATCTGGTGATGCATTTGCTGGATGCGGAGATTGCCCATTACATGACGGACTTTGGCTGGTTGCAGCATAACCAGCAAGAAGGGGTGCAGATTTTCCGGCTGGATGAGTTGAAGAATATCCGCCATTTGAAGGTGGATTTTTACGATAACAATGGTCGGTTGCGCGAATCTAACCGCAGTACGCGCATGGCACATAGCGGGGAAGATCCCCCCAAATGGTTTGTGAAGTTGCTGGATATTTCGAGTGTGCTGAATGAGCCCAAGCGCAAAAATATCATTTTGAATGGACGCTTTATTGGGGAGCTGGTGATTACGCCGGACCCTAGTTTTGAGTTGCGCGAGATTTGGGATGATACGTCTGGCTTGCTTGCGATTGTCAGTTTGTTTGGCTTGAGTGTGCTGCTGTTTGTGTATTGGACGGTGCGGGCGACGTTTAAGCCGGTTAAGCAGATTATTCATGGCTTGAACCAGATTGAGCGCGGTGAATACCAGAGCCGCTTACCGGGCTTTGAGCAGGTGGAGTTGAGCGAGATTAGCGACAAGTTCAACAGTATGGCGAGTACGCTTGAACAAAGCATCCGCAATAACCACCGCTTGACCCAGCAGATTATTCATTTGCAGGAAGAAGAGCGAAAAAAACTTGCGCGCGATTTGCATGATGAGATTGGTCAGTATCTGACCGCGGTGCATGTGGATGCGAGTGCGCTGGTGGCGGCGAAAAAGCTGAGCTCAGCGCGGGAGAGTGCGCAGGCGATTGCGCAGATTACGCGGCAAATGATGGTGACGATACAGGATATTTTGTCGCGCTTGCGTCCGCGTGTGCTGGATGAATTGGGGTTGAGCCTGGCGCTGGCGGAGTTGATTCATCACTGGCGCGACCGCAATCGCGGCATTATGGTGGTGAATCAGATTTCTAACCATTTGTCGCAGCCGGATGAAGCGCTGTCGGTGACGGTGTACCGCATTTTGCAGGAGTGTTTGACCAATATCAGCAAGCACGCCGCCGCGACACGGGTGACGATTGAGGTGAAGGAGACGGAAAACGGCCTTTACCTGATGGTGGAGGATGACGGACGGGGCTTTGATCCGCAGTCACAAACGCGCGGGTACGGCTTGGCCGGGATGCAAGAGCGAGTAGAGGGCTTGATGGGGCGCATGCATATTCATACGGCGCCTGGTCAGGGGACGCGCATAGAAATCCATTTTCAGATGACAGAAGCATTTCAGGAAGCAGCGGTATGACAGTCAAGGTGGTGTTGGTAGATGATCACACAGTGGTGCGATCAGGGTTAAGGCGCCTGCTTGAAAGCCACAAGTCGATAGAAATTATCGCCGAGGCGGATACGGGCGAACAGGCTTATCAGGTGTATGGTGAGGTCATGCCTGATGTGATGCTCATGGATATCTCCATGCCAGGCATGGGCGGGCTAGAAGCCGCCAAGCGTATTTTGCAGCGCTACCCGCAAGCCAGGATCGTCATTTTCTCTATGCATGAGGCCGTTTCGTTTGCCGCGCAGGCGCTCAAAACCGGCGTCAAAGGCTATGTGACTAAAACTGGCGTGGCTGAAGACCTGGTACAAGCCGTGCTGGATGTGTCCAAAGGGCGCACGTTTTTAAGTCAGGATGTGGCGCAGAAAGTCGCGTTACAAACCCTGGTGGGCGACAGTAATCCGCTCCAACAGCTGACGTCACGAGAGTTTGAGGTGTTTCGGCTGCTGGCCGAGGGCAAACGGGCGGATGAGGTGGCAGACATGCTGAAAATCAGCCAAAAAACCGTGGCCAATTACTACACCCTGATTAAGCAGAAGCTCTCTGTGAACAGCCCGGTAGAAATGGTCAGGCTGGCCATGAAACATGGGCTGATTGATGCCAGTTAACAAGCTGATAAGCTCAGCTTTTATTTGTTAAGTCTCTACTCTCAATCCACACACAGCAGGTCTTTCCAGTTGGTCGTATAACTCGGGCTCTTGCGCATTTGCTTCATTTGCCAGGGCTGTTGCCGGCCTTCGCTTGCCAGCCGCAAGGTGGCTCTGCCCATTTTGCGGTTAATTGCGTCCATGGCCTGCATCAGCCGCGCAGTGTTGTCGGCTTGCGGGCTTGAATGAAACAAATCCTGTTGTATCGCCTGCGCAGGCACCAATTCGCCCAAGGACACGCCGGCTTTGGCATAGTCGTGTCCGGGCTGGTAAATGCGCCTGAGTGCCCAGAGTGCCGCTTTGACCAGTTGCCGGGTATCGTGCGTGGCCACCGGTAGTGGCACGGTGAGGGCATTGCTGTAAAAGCGGCTATCCTCGCGGAAGGGGCTGGTGCGGATATACACATACACACTGCCAGCAAACAGCTGTTTTTTGCGTAACTTTTCTGCAGCACGGGTCGTGTACAACGTCAGCGCTTCAGACAGGCCTTCGATTTCTCTGACCGGCTGGCCAAAGCTGCGTGTGCTCAAAATTTGTTGCTGAGGCCCGCGCACTTCTTCGAGTTCCAGGCACACGGTGCCATTCAGTTCACGGATGGTTTTTTCCATCACCACGCTAAAGCGCCTGCGCATGGTTTCGGCATCACTGTATTTGAGGTCATAGGCGGTGTGAATCGCTAGCGGACGTGCATGCAGCGTGGCGGCCAGGCGGCGGCCGATTCCCCAGACTTCATCCACCTGTATTTCGGCGAGACGGGCATCTACCGCGGTTGGCGTCAGGGTGTTGAAATTGCATACGCCTTGCATGGCAGGGGTATGCTTGGCGCAGTGATTGGCGAGTTTAGCCAGCGTTTTGCTGGCGCCTATGCCGACACACACCGGTAAACCGGTGCCGCGCAAGATGGTTTGTCGCAAGGTTTGTGCATACTCGGTCAAATCGCGCCGCGTAAACCCGGTCAGCTCCAGAAAGCATTCGTCGATGGAGTAAATCTCCTGTGCCGGACTGAACTGACGCAAGATGGACATGACGCGGTTGCTCATGTCTGCATACAAGGCATAGTTAGAGGAGAAGGCAATGACGCCAGCGCGTTCTGCCTGCTTGCGAATCTGGAACCAGGGCGCGCCCATGGCGATGCCCAGCGCTTTGGCTTCGGCGCTGCGCGAGACCACGCAGCCATCGTTATTGCTCAATACCACCACTGGCCGTTGGCGCAATGCGGGTTTAAACACGCGCTCACAGCTCACGTAAAAGTTATTCACATCAACCAGTGCAATGGTGCGTGCATGCATGCTTGGGCAGTCTGTCGCGTTCATTGGCATGAGGTGTGTTTCATGAAATTCCCTAATCCTTGTTCATGATCGGCAATAGCAGGATTTTGGCTCACCGGGTCGATAATACTTTCACACGGGCAAGACATGGGGTCGGCCCGGGACAACAACAAGGAGATCAATCATGTGGACTAAACCAGCTGCAACTGAAATGCGTTTCGGTTTTGAAGTAACCATGTACGTCATGAACAAATAATTGTTCTGACTGACGGACAAGAGACCCGGTCGCCTAGTACCGGGTTTTTTGTGCGCGACGCATTGCTCTCTTGCCGGTTTGCAACGCGCTGTTTTTGATGTTGCCTCAATGTCTCACCCATCAGCATGGCGGCCGTCAGCATAGAAGACGTCTGCCTGATACGACATTCAGCTGGATGCGCTGGCATGCGCATGCAGACCAGACACCTAGCCGCGACTCCCCTTGCTAGCAAGCCTGACCGCGGCTCTGCAAGTCGTGCTTGATTAATAGGCGTAGGCTGCGCGCATGGAGAACATGCCCGGTGTCGCCTGCAGGCGCGGTTTGGCGGCGGTTTTTGGTTTGAGGAAGGCATGAATCGCTGCCGCCAAACGGGCGGGTTCATCGTATGGCAGCCCGTGCCCTGCATCCTGAATGACCTTGTATTGCAGATCAGGATTGATGCGGTGCAAGGCGCGTGCCGTTTCCGCAGAGACCACGCCTTCGCTGCCAAGCAGCATTAAGGTGGGCACATAAATATTGCGGATCAGCTCATCAAACTCTGGATTCGGTGGAATCAGCACATCAAATGCTTGCAGGCTGGTTTGCAGTCTGGCTTCTATCAGGTGCTCGATAATGGCCGAGGCGCGAAAACGGTGTTTCGCCTTGTCTGCTTTAAATAACGCTTCCTTGCTGGAAGTCAGCATTTGTTGATGTTGCTCAACCAGCTGGCGGTGATAGACCTCATGCGGCCACTCTGCACTCAGAAAGGTTGGGTCTGCCAAAATCACGCCATTGATCGCCAGGCCGAGTCTGCTGGCGACCATGGCCGCGGTCATGCCCCCCATGGAGTGGCCGAGCAGGTAGGGCGATTTGATGCCCAGCGTGCGGATCAGCTCAATCACATCATTGGCGTGGTCTTGATAGGTGTAGCCATGCAGGGGCGCGCTGGATTGGCCGTGGCCGCGCGCATCCGGCATGATGATGTCATAGTGTTGCTCCAGCGCGCGGGCGATGGGTGACCAGCATACGCTGTTGCCGGCCAGGCCATGCAAGGCAATGATGGTCGGTTTGTTGCCGCCAGTGCGCAGGTAGTGAATGTTGATACCGTTTGCTCTGCAAACGCCATCTGTCCAGTGAGAAGCAGGGGTATTTTGACGTGCCATGATTAAAACTTTCTAAAAGAACCAGTCACCACGCCCCAGATTTCAAACTGCATGTGTTGCGAGATCAGGATAGGGGCGTATCTTCCTGATGAATTAGCGGGTAATAACTTGGGCATACCATCTTTTTGTTTGGCCAGGGTTTTGACCGTAAATTCGCCATCAATCATTGCTAGCACAATATCGCCCACAGCGGGCACCTTGTCTTTTTCAATCACGGCTTTATCGCCAGGCATGAGGCCCACCTCAATCATGGATTCGCCTTGTATCGTGACAAAGAAGGTTTTGTCGGCCTTGTTGATCAGATAGGCATTCGGGTCCATGCGTGCATCGACATGGTCGTCAGCAGGGGACGGTAATCCGGCGGGCACTTTGGACTCAAACAGCGGCAAACTGACCTGGTCAAGCTCAGCTGATAACTGTGTAAATTCTTCAATGCGATCAAGATGGTCTTTCAGCTGCGCCAACCGCTGTTTTTTTGCGTAGGCCTCCAGAAAGTCGCTGATGACCGGCTTTTGGCTGTTAGGCACGCGCATGACCGAGGTTTCTTCCCGGTAGGTGCCTGTGCCTGACTTGCGCCCGGCGCCCGCTCTTTTGCCGCCGTGTGTATTGTCTTCATCGTTCATGGAAATTATTGTAACAGCAATCAAGTGTTATTGTAACAATAATCAAGATTTTTTTAAGCGTGATGAAAAAACGAGTGCACCCTGGCTAGGGGGCACAGCAAACAGCTGTCGGTGGGCGCTGTGTGCCCGGATGTGTGACTGATCAGGAATGGGTTTTTTGACGGATCTGCAGGTGCTTATCTGAAGCGCCTGAATGAGCCAATGACGACGCCCCAGATTTCAAACTGCATGCCGTCTTCGATCAGAATCGGGCGGTACTTGCCTGAGGCATTGGCCGGTAACAGTTGTGGTTTGCCATTTTTTTGTCTGGACAGGGTTTTGATGGTGAATTCGCCATCAATCATCGCCAGCACAATATCACCCATCACCGCCTGTTTGTTTTTATCCACCACGGCTTTATCGCCAGGCATGAGGCCCACCTCAATCATGGATTCGCCTTGTATGGTGACAAAAAACGTTGTATCTGCCTGATCAATCAGGTATTCGTTGGGGTCCAGCCGTTGTTCGATATGGTCATCCGCAGGCGAGGGGAAGCCTGCCGCCACTTTGGACTGAAATAAAGGTAAGGCAATGCCTGACGTATCGCGCGCCGGTTGCGCAAAAGATTGCGGGCTATCCAGGCTGTTCGCTGATGGTGGCCGCTGTTTGCGGGCATCGCTGGCCAGCAGTTGGCGAATGGCGGCTTTTTGGCTGGCAGGCACCCGCATGACTGTCGTCGCTTCCTGGTATAAGCCAGCGCCCGGTTTGCGACCGGCACCGGGGCGCTTGCCTCCTGCTTTTTGATCAACCATCTCGTTCATTTGATTATTGTAACAAAAATTAGTGCGTGGGCAGTTAAACAAAACAGGCGGGATGCAAAAGAAAAAATAATCTCAGAAGGTATACTGTGCGGCCTAATCATTCAAAAAACTGCTATGGACTGGTTAACCGTTTTTTTTGAACAATATGCTGTGTTTTGCCTGATGGGCGTGATTGTCGGTGTCTTGTCTGGCTTGCTCGGGATTGGTGGCGGCATTGTGCTGGTACCCATGCTGCATGCCATTTTGGTCGCCAAAGGCTTTGCAGCCGACACGGCGTTTCATATGGCGCTGGCGACCTCGATGGCTTGCATCGTGTTCACCTCGCTGTCCAGCATTTTGGCGCATCATAAAAACCAGAATATTGTCTGGCCCTACGTGTGGGCCATGGTGCCGATGGCGTTTGTGGGGTCGTTGCTGGCGACACTGGTGGCGATTCATCTGGATGCCAGGTATTTGACGCTGTTTTTTGCCACCTTTACTTTTTTTGCGGCGGTGCAATTATTTCTGGATCGCAAACCGACCCAGCATAAAGTGCCAGGCAAGGTTGAGATTGGCCTGGTGTCATTGCTGATAGGCGGTGTGTCTGCGCTGGTGTCGATTGGCGGCGGAACCTTGACGGTGCCTTATTTAGCCATGCGCAATGTGTCGGTGAAGCAGGCGATTGGGACCTCGGCGGTATTGGGCTTTCCGATTGCACTGGCCAGTACGGTCAGTTATTTGCAAGATGCCTGGCGGCAAACCGCACATGCGCCAGAAACGTTTGGCCTGCTGTATTTGCCGGCTGTGCTGTTGCTGACCCCGCTTAGTGTGCTGTTTGCGCCCACGGGCGTGGCTTTGACGAAACGCTTGCCGGTTAAAACCTTAAAGCGTGTATTTGCCTTGTTTTTAATTACCGTGAGCCTGCATTTGCTATGGTCGCAGCTGGCTTGACCGGGCCGTCTGCCATACAGCCATAAAAAAAACCGCCGGAGTCCGGCGGTTTTTTGTTCAGCTCACTTGTGATTAAGACAAGCGCTGATTATTTGTTCATGACGTACATTGTTACTTCAAAGCCAAAACGCATTTCAGTTGCAGCTGGTTTAGTCCACATAATCGTCTCCTTAAGTATTTGTTTAAATGCATCATGATTGATGTATTTGTATGACTCTCACTATACGCGGGTGTTTCAATCCAGGCCTGAAGCGAATCCGTAAAAACGGCTCATGATTTTACGTAGTTTTTATAATCAGGTCGCTCACTCGGCGTAGAATAAGGCTGTCTGGTCTATGCAGGATTCGAGGTCTATATGATGCAGCGATTGCCACGCTGGGTAGAGTGGGGCGGGTTTTTAATGGCATTGAATGCCGGCTTTATTAACGCGGTGGGGGTGTTGGGCTTCAGACATCAGGCGGTGTCGCATCTCACCGGCATTTCGACTTTTTTCTCCATTGAAATCATGCAGGGCGACGGGTTGCAGGCCTTGCACCTGCTCTGCGTGATGCTGTTTTTTTTGCTGGGCGCCATGCTCAGTGGTGTCATCATCGGGCATGAGGCACTCAAGCTCGGGCATCAGTATCATTGGGCGTTATGGCTGGAGGCCGGCTTGTTGGCCGCTGCTATCCTGCTGTTGAATACGGGCTGGCACAGCGGACAGTGGCTGGCCTCGGCGGCTTGCGGCTTGCAAAATGCCATGACCAGCACCTATAGTGGCGCCGTGGTGCGCACCACGCATGTCTCCGGCCTGTTTACCGATATCGGCATTGCACTGGGCTTGCGCTTGCGCGGCCAGGCCGTGGATAAGCGCCGGCTCACACTGTATTTGTTGCTGATAGGCGGGTTTGTTTGTGGCGGGGTATTGGGCGCCTGCAGCTTTATGCGCTGGCATTTTAATGCCTTGTGGTTGCCGGTGGGCCATGTGGCCGCGTTGTCGCTGCTGTATTTTAGTCTGCGTCATCGCGCAGCCTGAATCATGCGGAGAAGGAGAAATCCCGCCGCACACAAAACTGCCATCAATTTGTAATACAATCAAGCTTAGATTTTTTTACATTTCACGAAGCCCATATTATGTCGATTCAAACTGTCGCTACACAAGCTTTTTCTGATCAAAAACCCGGGACCTCTGGCTTGCGCAAAAAAGTGCGCGTTTTTCAACAGCCACACTACCTGCAAAACTTTGTGCAAAGTATTTTTGATACGCTGGAGATTCCTGCCAATGCGACCTTGACGCTGGGCGGGGATGGCCGCTACTTTAATAAAGAAGCGATCCAGATCATTATCAAAATGGCGGCTGCCAACGGCTTTGGTAAAGTGCTGGTCGGCCAACACGGTATTCTGTCTACACCGGCGGCTTCTCATCTGATCCGCAAATACCAGACTTTTGGCGGCATTATTCTTTCTGCCAGTCATAATCCAGGCGGACCGGATGACGATTTTGGCATCAAATACAACACCAGCAATGGCGGTCCGGCACCGGAAAAAATCACCGATACCATTTTTGCCAACAGCAAACAAATCAGCCAATACAAACTGGCTGACTTGCCAGAGGTGGATCTCTCCAGCATCGGTGTCACCACCCTGGATGGCTTCGTGGTTGAAGTGATAGACGCGGTCAGTGACTATGCTGACCTGATGGAAAGCATGTTTGATTTTGCTGCCATCAAGCGCTGGCTGGCCGCAGGGCATCGGCTGACATTTGATGCCATGCATGCCGTGACCGGGCCGTATGCCAAGGAGATTTTAGGTAACCGCCTGGGCGCGTCTGCAGACAGCCTCATGAATTGCGAAGTCTCTGAAAACTTTGGGGGCGGCCATCCGGACCCCAACCTGACCTATGCCGAAGAGCTGGTCAAAGTGGCGTATGGCGCACAGGCCCCGGATTTTGCGGCGGCGTCTGATGGCGACGGGGATCGCAACATGATTCTGGGCAATCACTTTTTTGTCACGCCGTCTGACAGCCTGGCCCTGATTGCCGCCAATGCCAAGTTGATTCCTGCTTACGCCAAAGGCTTGTCTGGCGTCGCCCGTTCGATGCCAACCAGTGGTGCCGTAGACCGCGTGGCCGCCAAATTGGGCATCGCTTGTTACGAAACGCCCACCGGCTGGAAGTTTTTTGGCAACCTGATGGATGCTGGCCGCGTGACCTTGTGTGGTGAAGAAAGCTTTGGTACCGGCAGTGACCATGTCCGCGAAAAAGATGGCTTGTGGGCGGTGTTGTGCTGGTTGAATCTGCTGGCCGCCACGGGTGAGAGCGTTGAGTCACTGGTGCGCAAACATTGGCAAACCTATGGCCGCAATGTGTATTCTCGCCATGACTACGAAGGCGTGCCCACTGAGCAGGCCAATGCTGTCATGGCACATATCAAGGCCCAGTTTGCCAGCTTGCCTGGTCAGGTGTTTGGCAGCTACACCGTGAACACCGTGGATGACTTCAGTTATACCGACCCTGTCGATGGCTCTGTCAGCACTGGCCAGGGCTTGCGCATTCTGTTTGCCTGCGGCTCACGGGTGGTGATCCGTTTATCCGGCACCGGCACTGAAGGCGCCACCATCCGCGTTTATCTGGAGGCCTTTACGCAAGACCCGGCTCAGCAACAGCTTGATGCCCAGGAAGCATTGGCAGAACTGATTACGGTCTCGCATCAGATTTCGCAGTTGCCACAGCTGACTGGTAGACAGCAACCTACGGTGATTACTTAAGCAAAGCGTGCACAGGGAAGCCGTAGCGTGATCATGATCAAAAAAAGCATTCTTTGTCCGCTGATTGTATCTGCAGGCCTGCTGGCTTGCGGGGTGAATCCGGTCACCAAAGAGCGGGAGTTTCAGTTTGTCTCGCAAGACAAGGAAATCCAGATTGGCCAGCAAAATTATAGCCCGGCGCGTCAATCGCAAGGCGGCGACTACACGCTGGACCCTGAGCTGACACGCTATGTGCAGCAAGTCGGCCAGCGGTTAGCCGCGGTGTCTGACCGCCCGGATTTGCCCTATGAGTTTGTGGTGCTCAATGACTCAGTGCCCAATGCCTGGGCCATGCCGGGTGGCAAAATTGCGTTTAACCGGGGCCTGTTATACGAATTGCACAGCGAAGCTGAACTGGCGGCTGTGTTGGGGCATGAAATTGTGCACGCGGCGGCCAGGCATGGTGCCAAAGGCATGGAGCGTGGCATCTTTATGCAAGGTGCCATGCTGGCGGTGGGCCTGGCCACGCGTGACTCCAATTATGCCAATCTGGTGGTCGGTGGTGCGCAATTGGGCGGGCAACTGATCACGAGCAAATATGGCCGTGAGGCTGAGTCCGAGGCAGATCACTATGGCATGAAGTATATGAAGCTGGCCGGTTATGACCCTGCTGCTGCGGTGACGCTGCAAGAGACCTTTGTCCGGCTTAGCCAGGGCAAACGGCAGGATTTTCTGTCTGGCTTGTTTGCCAGCCACCCGCCTTCGCAAGAGCGTGTCGATCTCAACGAAAAAACCTTGGCCGAGCTGGGCACTGGCGGTGAGATGGGTAAAGAGATTTATGCACAAAAAGTCGCCAAACTGATGGCGACGCGCGAGGCTTATAAAGCCTACGATGAAGGCAAAGAGGCCTTGCAAAAAGGCGATACCGAAAAAGCAAAAACTTTGGCGAAAAAAGCCATCAGCATTGAGCCGCGCGAAGCGCGTTTCGAGGAGCTGCTGGGGGATATTGCCCTCACCAAGAAAAATACTACCGAAGCGCTGGCGTTTTACGACAAAGCCATCCAGATGCAACCGGACTACTTCAAGCCCTATGTGCAAAGCGGCATTGCCTTGTTTAATGCAGGCAAAAAAGAGCAGGCGGAATCCTTTTTGAAAAAAGCCAACGCCTTGTTACCAACGGCACCAGGCTATGCCTTGCTCGGGCAGATTGCTGAAGGGCGTGGCGAAACCGCCCTGGCTTTGCAGCATTACCAACTGGCGGCAAGTTCAGATTCCGAAATCGGCAAAGAGGCTGCGGCAAGAGCCATGCGACTCGATTTACCACGTAACCCTGGCCGCTATTTGCCGGCTGGCCCGCTGGCTGATGATACCGGCATGGTTTACGCTGCCGTGCAAAATAACAGCAATGTGCCGGTGGGGCGCGTGCAAGTACGCATGCTGCAATACGACAGCCGTGGCCGCATGGTTAACCAGACGCGTTCGATGTTGATTACGGGCGGCATTGCCCCCGGTCGGCGCGGTTCAGTGGCCACCGGTGTCCGCATCATCGACCAGGCCGATTTACAGTTTTTCCGGGTCGTGGTTGAAGGCGCCGAACTCGCCAATTAATCACGCGATTATTCAATCATTTGGTTTCATCCTATGGCCACTACCGATTCCTGTGTCTCCGTCTCTCCCTACTTTGAAATCCAGCCTGGCCAGGCTTCTGCTTTTCGGGCGATTTGCGAAAAATATGTGAGCTGGTCATCCCGTGAGCCTGGTTGCCTGTATTACGGCTTTAGCTTTCACGGTGACCTGGCCCATTGCCGCGAAGGGTTCACCAATGCAGAAGCGCTGTTGGCGCACATCGAAAACCTGCGGCCGATTTTGCACGAGATGGGTGAGGTTTCTACGCTGGTGCGGATTGAAGTGCATGGGACAGAAGCCGAATTGGCCAAGCTGAGGGAGCCGTTGGCAGGGATGCATCCGCAGTGGTTTGTGCTCGAATTCGGCTACAGAAAATAGCCTGAAATGTAACGGCAGCCTTATTCTGCATTCTGAATGGTCATGGTGCCTTGGTATAGGCGCACATCCATTCTGCCTAAAAAGCTCATGCCGAGCAGGGCATCGCCTTCCAGTCCAGGCGAAATCGTCGCGGCGACATCATGGGCGACGACGCCACCCAGTTGCACGGTTTTAAGCCTGACCAAATAAGCGACCGCCGTGCCGTTGGCAGTGTGGGTGCTAATCGCGTCATGGCTGACCAGACCCAAACGGTCTGCTACATTTTGTGAGATGGCGATGCCGGTGGCTCCGGTATCCACCAGAACGCGTACCCGTTCGCCATTAATGAGGGCTTCGGCGCTGTAATGGCCGTCGGTGCCGCGCTTGAGCGTCACCACTTTTTGCTGGCCGAGTTGTTCCAGGGTGTTGGGGTGTTGTACGCGGTCTACCAGAAACCAGATCAGTGCAGCCAGCCCCAGCCAGAGCAGGGTGTAAAGCAGGCTGCGCCCGCGGAGATGGTTTTTTTGAGTGGCATGTCGCATGCTCATTCAATGGAGGCTCAAAAAGGGATTTTCAAGTTTGGGTGAGTGCTGAGTAGCAGTTGTTTGAATGTCTGTTGAATGCGGGTTAAGGCCGCATTGTCATCGGCCTCAAAGCGCAAGGTCAACACGGGTGTGGTGTTTGAGGCGCGAATCAAACCAAAGCCATCGGCATATTCAACGCGCAAGCCATCGATGGTGATCACTTCTACTGCACCCGGGAATTGCGCGGATTGTTGCAGTTGCGCGATCAAGGCATGCGGCTCGCCTTCTTGCATGGCGATTTGCAGTTCTGGCGTGTTGAGGCTGTCTGGCAGGGCTTCTAGCACAGCGTTGGCATCAGGGCTGCGGCTCACCAGTTCGAGCAGGCGTGCCGCGCTATACAGGCCATCATCAAAGCCAAACCAGCGCGGGGTACCAGCGACACAGTCATTAAAAAACAAATGACCCGAGAGCTCACCGCCAATGGCAGCACCTGTTTCCTTGATTTTGGCTTTCATCAGCGAGTGGCCGGTTTTCCAGATCACCGGTTTGCCCCCATGTTGGCGTATCCAGGGCGCGAGATGGCGGCTGGATTTGACATCAAACACCACTTGGCTGCCTGGTTGCTGGCTGAGTATATCCTCTACAAACAACATGAGCTGGCGGTCGCTACGGATGATTTGCCCGGATCGGGTGACCACGCCCAGACGGTCGCCATCGCCATCAAAAGCAATCCCGATTTCGGCGGTGCCGCTTTGTAACGCACCGATGACGTCTTGCAAGTTTTTGGCTTCCACCGGGTCTGGGTGGTGGTTGGGGAAATGCCCATCGACCTCACAAAACAGTGGCTCGACCTCGCAGCCTAATGCCTGGAAGATGGCGGGCGCGTAGGCGCCGGCGACACCGTTGCCGCAGTCGATGACTACCCGCATCGGGCGTGCGAGCTGGATATCCGACACAATGGCTGCCTGATAGGCAGGATAAATATCGTAGCTGGTTTGATTACCAGCTTGGTCGGGCTGGTAATACTGCTGCTGCATGATGCTGTGCTTGAGGGCCTGGATGGCTTCGCTACTGAGCGTCTCGCCCGCAATCACCATTTTGAGACCATTATATTGCGGTGGATTATGGCTGCCGGTGATCATGACGCCACTGTGCGTTTGGGCAAGGTAATGCGTTGCAAAATACAGCATGGGCGTAGTGACCATGCCCAGATTCAGCACATTGACGCCAGTTTGCATCAGCCCTGCACTCAATGCGGTGGCCAGTGCCGGGCTGGATAAGCGGCCATCATAGCCCACGCAGACACTCTGCTCGCCGCGTGCCTGTGCCAAAGAGCCCAGTGCCAGGCCAATCTGCTGCACAATCTCTTCTGTCAATGTGTCGCCGACAATGCCACGGATGTCGTAGGCTTTGAAAATCGACGCTGGCAGCAATGGAATCATTTATTCGGCTTCTTCTATCCAGGCCAGTTGAATCGCCTCCAGGATTTTTTCGCCGCAGCGGGAGGGCTCATCATCAAAGTCCTCCAAATCCATCACCCATTGCATGAGGTCGGTAAAGCGGATGGTTTTGGGGTCAATCTCGGGGAATTGATCATACAGCTCTTCAGCAATGCGCTGGCTGTCAGTCCATTTCATGGTGGTGGGCTCCTGTCGATGTGAGTGAGATGGGCTCATTATAACTGACAGTAGGTGCCGGATTTGCCAGAATCCACCTACAGCGCTGTCAGACGTGGGGCACTGGTCAGCCTGAGCTGCACGCGGCATCATAACGGGTTATGAGTGATATTGATAAAACACCCCGCGCTCCCCTGTTTGCACGCTGGCTGGGGGGCATGCTACTTGTGCTTGTCTTTGTAGTCATGGTCTGCGAAATGCTGGGCTGGCCTTTTTTGCGCCAACCCCTGCAAACCGCGTTGCAAAATCAGTTACAACGGGCCGTGATCATAGACCGTCCTTTCCATTTGCAATTGCTGGGTGGCATCCGGTTGCAAGTAGGCGGATTGAGAATTGCCGCGCCCGCAGGCTTTGACGCGCCTTATTTTGTTGAAGCGCATGGCTTGTCGCTGGCGTTGCGCTACCGTGACCTGTGGTCACTCAAAGCACGCGATCCTTATCGCATTGCATCGATTCGCGCGGACCGTTTAAATGCTTACATGATCCGCCATGCCAACCAAGAGGCCAGTTGGGATTTTGAGCTGGATGACGGCAGCCCGCCCCGTCCGTTTCCCATCATTGAGCAACTGGCCGTTAATGAGGGGCAAGCCAAGCTTGCCGATGCCGTTACGGATGCGCAACTGAACGTCAAGTTTTATACCGAAGAGGGCGCCCATCTTAAAACGCCGGAATCGCAAATCAAAGTGGATGGTCAGTTCCGTCGTTTGCCCTTGCAGGCCGCATTGGTGACGCAAGGCTTTTTACCGATCGCGACTCAGGGGCAGGACTCACCGCCGGTTAACTCGCAAGGATGGTTAACGTACGGTGCCGTGCATGCCACGTTCCGCGGTGCCGTATATGATGTGTTGGGTGTCCAGCGTGTCAAGGGGCAGGTAGAGGTAAAAGGTTCATCGCTGGCCGATGTCGGGGACTTGCTGAGCCTGACATTCCCTAGGACGCCGCATTTCAAAATAAAGGCGGCGGTTGAAAAAAACGCGACGCAGTGGGCTGTGAATGTCGCCTCTGCACACATTGGCAACAGTCAGCTGGCGGGACAGTTTGTGTATGATCTTGCACCAGAAACGCCGATGTTGACTGGCAAACTGCAAGGTTCTTTATTGATGTTGGCGGATTTGGCGCCCGCCTTTGGCGCTGCAGCTACTCCAACGACTAGCAACCCGCATCCAGGCAAATTGTTTCCAAATACCTCGCTGGATTTTACGACCTATGGCCGTATGAATGCGGATATCGATGTGCATATTGATGCGGTCGATTTAGGATCGGCCTTCAGGCAGCGCATTGCACCACTTAAATTGCGCTTGCGCTTGCAAAAACACAAGTTAAGTCTGGCAGAGCTGGAGGCCAGTACGGCTCAAGGCTCGCTCTCAGGCGCGCTATCGATTGATGCACATGATGTGCAGAACGCCGACTTGTCGCCACCCGCTGCCCCGGATTGGGAGATTGCGCTGGCGGTGCATGATATCCGTTTGGAACAATGGCTAAAAGTCTCGCCGCAGACGGATAAAAAATCGACCAGTGACGCAGCCAAAGAGACCAGCCAACAGCCGGCGCCAGCTTATGTGAGCGGTAAATTGAATGGGCGTGCCAAGCTGCAGGGGCATGGCCGCTCAACCGCCGAATTATTGCGCTCGCTGGATGGTCAGCTCGCCCTGATGGTGCGTCAGGGGGAAATGTCTCACTTGTTGATTGAGGCGGCTGGATTAGATATTGCCCAAGCGGTTGGTGTCATGATCAAGGGCGATCAGCCCTTGCCCATGCATTGCGCCGCGATGGGCTGGCGGGCCAAAGAGGGTGTTTTGACACCAGAGGCAGCCGTGATTGATACGCCTGTGACGACCGTCACGGTCAATGGTGCCGTCGATTTGGGCCAGGAGCAGCTCAACCTTAAACTCCAGGCCAGTCCTAAAAACTTTTCGCCGTTAACCGTGCGCTCGCCTATTCTGGTGACAGGGCCTTTTGTGGACCCCCAGGTTTCGATCAGCCCGGGGCCGATTGCCGCACGGGTCGCTGGCGGCATATTACTGGCATTGATCAATCCGTTTGCCGCCATCCTGCCATTTCTCGATCCGGGCGATCAAAGTGCAACTACGGATGTAGGCTGCCAGCAAACCTTGCAACAATTAAAAATGCGTCAACATTGAGTCAAGACAAGACAGCATCCCCTGAAAAAAAAGAACCCAACCGAAGTTGGGTTTAGGGAGCGATTTTGGAGATATACGCTTACGGATCTTACTAAGCATAAGCTGTGCCAGATTTAAAAAGATAATTTAAATCAATTGCTTAAGTATTTAATTCTGTTTTTTAGTGCATGTTGTTTCAATCAGGCTGGTGATGTTTGCACTGTATTGGTGCACTTTGTGTCTGGATTACACCACGACTTAAAGTGATAGGCGCTCAATGAGCGCATCGCTAAAGATGGATGCTGCGGTCGCCTCATGCTAAAATCGCGCTTTAATTTTGTGATACGGAAACTTGATCGTCATGTTTAGCTTTTCAAGAAACTTAAGCGTTGCAGACCCGGCCTTGGCCCAAATGATTTCTTCCGAAGTGGAGCGTCAGCATCAGCATATCGAGTTGATTGCTTCAGAAAACTACACCAGTCCAGCGGTGATGGAAGCCCAAGGCTCGCAATTGACGAACAAGTATGCTGAAGGGTATCCAGGCAAACGCTTTTACGGTGGCTGTGAGTTTGTTGACCAGGTTGAACAGCTGGCGATTGACCGACTGAAAGCCTTGTATGGTGCAGAATATGCTAACGTGCAGCCACATTCTGGCTCACAGGCGAATCAGGCCGTGTATTTCTCCATCCTGAAACCAGGCGATACCGTGATGGGCATGAATCTGGGTCACGGCGGGCACCTCACACATGGTTCTCCGGCTAACCTGTCCGGCAAGTTGTTTAATATCGTGCCTTACGGTTTAAACGATAAAGAAGAGATAGACTACGATGAGATGGAGCGTATTGCGGTGGAGTGCAAACCAAAGTTGTTGATTGGGGGTGCTTCTGCGTATGCCTTGCGTTTTGACTGGGCGCGTATGGCTGAAATCGCCAAAAAAGTCGGTGCTTATTTCATGGTCGATATGGCGCACTATTCTGGCCTGATCGCGGCGGGTGTATATCCTAACCCGGTACCGCATGCTGACTTTGTGACTTCAACCACGCACAAGACCTTACGTGGTCCACGTGGCGGTATCATCATGGCTAAGGCCGAGTTTGAAAAATCACTAAACTCCAACGTGTTCCCAAGCTTGCAAGGCGGCCCGTTGATGCATGTCATCGCCGGTAAGGCGACGGCTTTCCTCGAAGCGGCACAGCCAGACTTCAAAGCGTATCAGGAACAGGTATTGAAGAACGCCAGCATCATGGCCAGCACGTTGGCTGCGCGTGGTTTGCGTATTATCTCCGGCCGTACCGAGTCTCATGTGTTCCTGGTAGACCTGCGTCCTAAAGGCTTGACCGGTAAGGCAGCAGACGCTTATCTGGGCCAAGCGCACATTACGGTCAACAAGAATGCGATTCCTAACGACCCCGAGAGCCCGTTTGTGACTTCCGGTATTCGTATCGGTTCGCCTGCGATCACAACGCGTGGCTTTAAAGAAGCCGAAGCCGAGCAAGTGGCTAACCTGATTGCCGATGTGCTGGATAATCCGGAAAGCGCTGAAGTGATTGCGGCCACCAAGGCGAAGGTGCATGCCTTGACCGATCAATTCCCGGTGTACGGTAAATAATTTTTCCGGCTATCCACAGCCATGAAATGTCCGTTTTGCGGTGCTGATGATACGCAAGTGGTGGATTCCCGCCTCAATGAGGAAGGGAACTCCATCCGCAGGCGCCGTCGCTGTCAAGTGTGTGACAAGCGCTTTACCACCTACGAAACGGCAGAACTGCATCTGCCACAGGTGGTGAAGCAAAACGGGACGCGCGAAGAGTTCAAGCGCGAAAAATTGCGCCTCTCTTTTACACGCGCTCTGCACAAACGTCCGGTGCCTACTGAATATGTCGATAAAGCACTGGACCGCATTGTTCAAAAAGTGCTCGGTTTGGGCGCGCGCGAAGTGCCTGCGCGGTTGCTGGGTGAAACCGTCATGCAAGAGTTAAAACAAATGGATCAGGTGGCGTACATCCGCTTTGCTTCGGTGTATCGAAGCTTTTCAGATGTGGATGACTTTCATAACGCCATCCGCGATCTGGATAACTGACAACAACCATTGCCGGACGCACCCTCTGTGCGCTGGTGTATGTGTTCCGTGTACCTTGCTTCACTCTGTGCACGGTCTATCAATGTTGCATGTGAAGACGGGGGCGTATGAAACTGATCAAGCTGTCTGCAGTGGTATTAGCGGTATTCACCGTGATTCTCACCATCGTGTTTTTTACCTGGTGGGCATTTAAAGATGAGGCGGTGTTTGGTCGTGACAAGTTTGACCAGACCCGCTGGATGGAATTGGCCAACACTGTGCAAAAGGAGTGTAGACGCGGTGACATGGCATATGATCTCAAAAATCACATCCTGATTCGAGGCGCCAAAAAAGAGGCAGTCATGGCCTTGCTTGGGCGGCCTAGCCTTGAGGACGCCAATGCACTTGAGTATGATCTGGGTAAGTGCATGCATGTCTATCATGCCTTACGCATATACTTTGACCAGGACGGACGTCTCACCCATAGTCAAATCTCCTCCCATTAGCTTAACTCTCATTGTGTGTACGCCCTTTATCCAGGGCGCGGTCTTGTCATTCACTGGCCGTTCAAAGGTGTCCGCCATACAAAACCACCGCAAGGCGGGCTTTTTTTGTATGATGCTAGTCTATGTTACACAGTACTCAAGATATTCAATGGATGACCCATGCCTTGCGCCTGGCGGTGCATGGACTGTATTCGACCACGCCTAATCCGCGTGTCGGTTGTGTCATCGTCAAACAAGGCCAAGTGCTTGGAGAAGGCGCTCACCTCAAGGCGGGGGAGCCCCATGCTGAAGTACACGCCTTGCGCGCCGCTGGCGAGCAGGCAAGAGGTGCAACTGCATATGTGACTCTGGAGCCCTGCAGTCATTTTGGCCGGACGCCCCCCTGCGCCGATGCACTGGTGAATGCCGGTGTGAGCCGGGTCGTGGTTGCCATGCAGGATCCGAATCCTTTGGTTGCTGGCAACGGCATTGCACGTTTGCAGGCACAGGGTATTGCTGTCACGGTTGGGGTTTGCGAAGCGCAGGCCAAGGCGCTGAATCCCGGGTTTATTCTGCGCATGACGCAACAACGCCCTTATATCCGTCTCAAGGTCGCTGCCAGTCTGGATGGCCGCACAGCGTTGGCGAATGGCGTCAGTCAATGGATCACGTCGCCGGAGGCACGGAAAGATGTCCATCACTGGCGTGCGCAAAGTTGTGCAGTGATCACGGGTATCTCTACCATTCTGCAGGATAATGCCTCGCTCACCGTACGTGAGGTGAAGACGCCACGCCAACCGCTACGCGTCATTCTCGATAGCCAGTTACGCATCCCGATAGACGCCAAGGTGTTGCAGGATGGCCATGCGCTGGTGGCGTATGCGCACGGGGAGGCCGCCAAGCTGGAGATATTGCAAGTGATGGGGGTACGTACCCTGCATGCACCGAATGTGCAGGGGCAGGTGGATATTGCTGCCGTCATGCAGGCACTAACGGCCTGGCCTTGTAATGAGGTATTGGTCGAGGCGGGGGCAACGCTGAATGGGGCCTTTTTGCAAAGCGGGTTTGTGGATGAGTTATTGCTGTATTACGCACCCAAGCTAATGGGAGACGCGGCACGCGGCATGTTTGCCCTGCCAGCATGGACGCAGATGGCAGACATACATACGCTGGACATCATGGATCTGCGACAGGTCGGGCAGGATATCCGTCTTCAGGCCAGGCTTAAGCCCTGATTCTTATGCTGATCGACACCCACTGTCATCTGGATGCCCGTGAGTTTGATGCCGACCGTGAGCCGGTCTGGCAGGCGGCCCTGGCGCAGGGCGTTCGAGCGGTGGTCATCCCGGCCGTGACGCAGGCGAGCTTTGAACCGATTATGGCCTGGTGCGCACGGCATCCGCAAGCCGGATTCGCTCTTGGCTGGCATCCCATGTATGTGTCTGAGGCACCTGAGGATGCGCTGGCGCAGCTCGAGCAAACCGTCGCCAGGGTGCTGGAGGGCCCTCAGGCGCATCAATTGCTGGCGATTGGAGAGATCGGTCTCGACTTCTACCTGACGCGCGAAAATGAGGCCAGACAGCTAGAGCTATATGAAGGACAGTTGCGCATTGCCAGGCAGTTTCATTTGCCTGTGATTTTGCATGTGCGAGGTGCGATAGACACCATCCTCAAATATTTGCGCAAGCATGCGTTAACGGGGGGCATTGCACATGCTTACAACGGCAGCAAGCAACAAGCGGAGATATTTGCCAGTTTGGGATTCAAATTAGGGTTTGGTGGTGCCATGACCTGGCCGCGCGCATTGAAACTGCGTCAGCTTGCTGCAGAGTTGCCTGTGGAAACACTGGTTCTGGAGACCGATGCGCCGGATATTCCGCCGGTTTGGCTGGGGCATCAAGGAAGAAATGCGCCGGATCAATTAAAAAAGATCGCAGAAGAGATGGCCCTGATGCGTGGCTTGGAAGCTTCGCAACTCATTGAAATGACTGGTAAAAATTCTGTAGAAGTTTTGCCAAAAATAGCCCATTTATGCACATGACTTAAAGTGACACTTTAAGAATGTGTCGAAAGTGACTATATTATAGTGGTGCTTTGTAAGTAATTGATTTTATTGAATAAAAAAATAGATTAAAAAATGAACTTTTGGAAAAAGTCCTTATAAATTGGTAAGTTACGGAATTAAGACACAGCAATCCACAAAGTTATCCACAGATTTTGTGGATAGCAAAATACAGTGTTTGTCCTACAAGAAAAGCAAGTGGTTTTACAAACTTTACAATTACTAATCGGTGCTTGGCCAGGCCTCTCATATGCGCATTCAATCCCAACATTTCCGTAGCATTTGGCAACAAGCCAACGCTGTTTATATCATTGACCAGACGCAGTTGCCGTTTGATTTTGTGACGGTGGAATTAACGTCTTTGGCGCAAATATGTCATGCCATCCGCCACATGCAGGTCCGTGGTGCACCCCTCATTGGAGCTGCGGCAGCCTATGGTGTGGCGTTAGGTATTCAGCAGGATGCCAGCGATGAACACTTGCAGGCGGTGGTAAAGCAGCTGATCGCCACGCGACCGACTGCCGTCAATCTGGCCTGGGCGGCACAGCGCATGCAACAGACGTTAATGCCGCTGGCTGTGGCGCAACGCGCAGCTGCCGCTTGGCTGGCGGCACAAGCGATTGCTGATGAGGATGTGGCGCAGAATCTGGCGATTGGCCAGCACGGTAAAGCCTTGATCGCTGAAAAGGCCACGGTGGATGCCAATCAGGCTGTGAATATTTTGACCCATTGCAATGCCGGGTGGTTGGCCACGGTGGATGGCGGGACGGCCTTGGCGCCGATTTACGCCGCGCATGATGCAGGTCTGAAAGTACATGTCTGGGTAGATGAAACGCGGCCACGCAACCAGGGTGCCAGCCTGACCGCCTGGGAGCTGGCGCAACACGGGGTTCCGCATACGGTGATTGCCGATAATGCTGGCGGCCATCTGATGCAGCATGGTCAGGTAGATCTGGTCATCGTCGGTGCAGATCGTGTCACCAGTCAAGGGGATGTCTGCAACAAGATAGGCACCTATTTAAAAGCGCTGGCAGCATTTGATCAGCAAATCCCGTTTTATGCTGCGGTGCCGACGCCGACCATAGACTGGCAGATCGCACGCGGCGCAGAGATCGAGATTGAAATGCGTGATGCGGATGAGGTGGCTTATATGCAAGGGCAGACTGCAACAGGAGACATACAGACGGTCCGGGTGATTCCGCGTGAAAGCCCGGCATTGAATCCGGCGTTTGATGTGACGCCAGCCAGGCTGGTGACAGGGGTGATTACCGAGCATGGGGTGTTTGCCCCAGACCAGTTGCATGCGCTGAAAACGCATAGTCTGGGCGATTAACATGAGCAAGCGCTCGCCTGCGCAACAGTTGTTATACACGGCCCAGCAAATGGCCCTGACTGGCCTGAATAAAGGCACCTCTGGCAACGCCAGTGTCCGGCTAGAAACGGGTTTTCTGGTGACGCCTTCTGGCGTGCCGGCAGAACAGCTGCATGTTGACAGCATGGTACATATGGATTGGCAAGGCCGGGCTGAAGCCGGGAAAAACCCCTCCAGCGAATGGCGTTTTCATCTGGATATTTTACAGGCGCGGCCTGAAGTTAATGCGGTTGTGCATTGCCACAGCATGTTTGCGACTACGGTAGCCTGCATGGGGCACGACGTGCCGCCGTTTCATTACATGATTGCCAGCGTGGGTGGAGATAATATCCGTTGCGCGCCCTACGCCTTGTTTGGCACCCAGGCGCTGTCTGAGGTTGCGCTCGCTGCATTGCATGAGCGCAAGGCCTGTTTGCTGGCACATCATGGCATGATTGCGCTTGGCAAGGATTTATCCCACGCACTGGCCGTGGCGGTAGAAGTGGAAAACCTGTGTGAGCAGTACTGGCGACTGTTACAAGTTGGGCAGCTCCGCTTGCTGACGCCTGCGCAAATGCTTGAAGTCCATGCCCAATTTAAAGGCTATGGACAATGGCGTGATCCGGTTTAATTACACCGGATGGATTTAGAGTTTTGGAAATAGTGCCAGGGTGGTCATGCGCAATAGAGCGCCAGGGTCACAAATGTAGGTGTTCTGTTTCATCTCGCTAGCGGATGGAGGTACTGCGAGGATGGCTTCTGCGGGAGCAAAGCATTTGAGCAGAACGCCACCGGATTCTACGGCATTGAGTCCTTTGGCATAGCTGGTGGCCAGCGCCTCCGAGGGCGTCCAGCAAAAGCCAATCTGGTCTTGATCAAACAAAAACCAGCTTTCGCCACGATACAGGGTCAGGCCCTGCAGCGGTTGATGCTGTGTGTCGGCCAAGCATTTTTTCAGCACGCGCAGCACCAGCGCATCATTTTTAATCAAGGCGCGCAAATCGCCGCCATATTGTCGCCACAATGCGCCAATGTTTGATTGGTCAAAGCCGGATTCATCCTGAATCCGGCCGATGTATTCGAAGGTTTGCCGCCATAAAGCAGCATCCACGGTATTCACGTACTGACCATGACAAAACTGCCTGGCCAGCGACTGTACGGAGACACTTTGCATACGTATTGAATCAGGCGTCTTCATCGCTGGCCCAGCTGGGTTAACGCACCCATACGCCCTCAATCAGTTTTTCCTGCGGCTGGAACTGCTGCTTGTAAGCCATTTTCTGGCTGTCTGCAATCCAGTAGCCCAGGTACAAATAGTCCAGGCCGAGTTGCTTGGCCCACTCGATTTGCCAGAGGATGCTATAGGTGCCATAACTCGCTTTGTCATGCGTATCATAAAACGTGTACACCGCAGACAGACCATCCATGACAATATCAATCACGCTGACCATCTTGAGCTGCTGCTGTGCATCTCTAAACTCGACCATTACGCTATCTACATTGCTTTGACATAAAAACTGCTGGTATTGCGTCGCTTCGTCTTCTTGCGGCATGGCTGACTCCAGACTGCTGGGATGACGCTGTTGCTGGTAGGTCAGGTACAGGGCGAAGTGTTCTGAATCATAACTGGCTTCACGGATGGTGGCCTGTAACGGTGCATGCTTCTTAAATGCCCGTTGCTGGCTACGCGTGGCTTCAAACGCATGTACCGGTAAACGGACCGAAATGCAGGCATTGCAATGTTCGCAATGCGGCCGGTAAGCAAACTTGCCACTGCGGCGAAAGCCCTGCTGTATCAGTCCGCTATACACGCGGCCATCTACCAGTGTCTGCGGTGTGGCAATCAGGCTTTGCGCCAGCTTTTTAGGCAGATAGCCACAGGTGTAAGCGGTGGTCACATAAAACTGTAATTTTTGCAGGGGTGCGTCGTTAGGTAGGGTCATATTGCACTAAATGCGTTAACTCTTCGATAAACCGGTCTCTGGGAATTTCATAAGCACCAAAACTGGCAAGTAACGGTGTATGCATCTGACAATCAATCATACCGACTTGTTGCGAGATTAACCATTGCACCAGATGCGCAAATGCCACTTTGGACGCATTGCTGACATGGTGAAACATACTTTCACCATAAAACATGCGGCCAATCTTGACCCCATAACAACCGCCAACCAATTGCCCATCTTGCCAGGCTTCCATACTATGCGCGTAGCCCATGGCATGCAACTCGCTGTATGCCGCAATCATTTCATCGGTGATCCATGAGCCGGATTGACCTGGGCGCGGGGTGGCAGCACAAGCCTGCATCACGGCGGTAAATTGCGTATTCATGCGTAACTCAAACGGCTGTTGCTGGATGACCTTGCGCAAAGAGCGGGTGATTTTCAGCGCTGGTGGAAACAGCACCATGCGTGGGTCCGGACTCCACCAGAGGATAGGCTCGCCCGGACTAAACCATGGAAAAATCCCTTGTTTGTAGGCGCTCAACAGGCGTCGTGGCGTCAGGCTGCCGCCGATGGCGATCAGGCCGTTGGGCTCTGTCAACGCCTGCTGCAAGTTCGGGAATGGGGTCTCTGCTGCGAGAATGCGCACCGGCCCGCCCGGGAGAGGATAGTAATTGTCATGCATAAACAGTCATTGCGGTGGTGTAGGGACGCAAGTTAATCGTATTACGGTTTAGTCGGCGCTCCGTGATTGCCAGATACTGATGAGTCTGGTGATCACATAGCTATCCTTTAACGCACATGAGTAAAGTCAGCCTGATATTCAATACGTCATTACGCACGCTTTATGCGGGACTGATACAGGCCCTTACCCGCACGCATTTGCATTTGGTACTAGAACTTAAACGGATTGTGCTTGCTCGTCCATTCTATAACCTTATGGCCGGGGATGCCACGCGAGATGCCAAACCCTTGGGCATAGTCGCAGCCCAGTTCGGCCAGAATCTGCGCCTGCTCGGCTTTTTCGACGCCTTCAGCCACCACCTTGCGGCCGAAGTCGCGGCAGAGCGTAATCACGCCACGGATCACCGCCATGTCTTCCTGGTCACTTAACATGTTATGGATAAAGGACTGATCAATTTTAATGATGTTGACTGGCAGGCGGCGTAAGTAAATCAGCGAGGAGTAGCCTGAGCCAAAATCATCAATCGAGAATGCAACGCCCAGCGCCTGGCATTGCTGGATGACGCGGTTGACGCGGGCAAAATCGCTGATGGCAGCACTTTCTGTGATCTCGATATGCAGCTGTTGCGGCTTGATCATGGCATACTTTTTAAACAAGTCAGCCAATCGTTCCGGAAACTGCTTATGCATTAAATGCTGGGCGGCGATGTTGACGGAGACTTGTGTGTCCAAGCCCTGGCTTTGCCACTCGCTCAATTGGCGCAGGCTTTCTTCTATCACCCAGTTACCAATGTCCACAATCAGATTGGTATGTTCGACCGCAGTCAGGAAGTCGTTAGGGTAGAGCAGTCCGCGCACCGGATGCTGCCAGCGCAGCAAAGCCTCAAAACAGAAAATTTCACCAGACTGCATACAGACTTGCGGTTGGTAAACCAGGCGGATATGGTTGTTTTGGATGCCATGCAGCAAGTCCTTGAGCAACGCTTGCTGTTGCTGGGATTGCTGCGCAGACGCCAGGTCAAACAAATGGCATTGATGCCCACCATGCGTTTTGGCATGGTACATGGCATGGTCGGCATGCCGTAGCAAGGTGTCTGGCGGGTTGCGGTCTATCGGGTATAGCGTATAGCCAATGCTGGCTGAAATGGAAAACTTGAATTTATCTACCTTGAACGGTTTTTCAATCGCCGTCAGCAACTTTTTGAGCAGTCGTGCATATTCGTTGGCCGTCCGTAGTCCGCACAACAACATTGCAAATTCATCGCCTCCGAGCCTGGCCAGGGTATCTTGCGGTTTGAGCAGGCCATTCAGTCGGGCTGCCAGTTGCATGAGCAAACGGTCACCGTATTCGTGGCCGTATTGGTCATTGACGATTTTGAAGTCATCCAGGTCAATATAACAAATGGCCACCAGCGTCGACTGGCTTTCGGCTTCGTGTAGCGCTTGTTGCAATCGGCTCGAAAACAACACGCGGTTAGGCAGTTGCGTCAGCACATCATGATAAGCCAGATGCTCAAGCATGTTTTGTTGCTCTTTGGCGCGCGTAATGTCTGAGAAGAGGCCGACATAATGCTGAAATTCGCCCGCCTGGTTGAGCACTGGCGACAATTCGAGTTCTACCAGATACTCATGACCTTGTTGATGACGGTTCCAGACCTCGCCCTGCCACTCCTGAAAGCCATGCTGGCTGTCATACAAGGACTGGAACAGGTCTGGTTGCTTATAGGCGATGCCTAGTTGTTGCGGAGTTTTACCCATGACTTCAGGTTGTGCATAGCCTGTAATCACGCTGAAGGAGGGGTTGCACTGAATGATATGCCCCTGGGTGTCGGTAATGAAAATTGCATCATGGGCATGGTCAAACACGCTGGAAGAGACCTTTAGCCGGCTGGCATTGGCCTGCAGCTGGCTCACCATTTCACGCAGGCGTCTGCGCATTTTAAGCATGTTGGCGATCAGGCTGTCGGGGGCTGCCGTGGTTTGGTCTTCGGCAAAGTCGCCGCTTTCAATCCGCATCAATAAATGCTTGGCTGTCTCGGGATCGCCGCCCAAGGGGTTCAACACAAAGCGCTGCAAGCCGCTGACAATGGCAATCAGCACGACCAATGTCAGGATAAAGGTAATGATCATCAAAGGCGACAGTGTGCCCAGTGCAGACCAGTAAGCTTCACTGGTCGGGTACACAATATTGATCTGAAAATCCCATTCTGGCACCTGCCGCGTGACCTTGGTCCAGCGGTGCTGGCTATCTTTGAGGGCGGTTTCTGCCTCCAGGCGTGTCAGTCCATTGGTTAAAAAGCGGATATTGCCGTGTCCGTCGGTGATGGCCACAAAGCCTTTTTTCAAAAATCCCCATTGCCGGATCGCCTGGTCAATGGCGTTAAAATCAAGCTTGTAACCGACGTACCAGGCCCCAATCAGGTTGCCGTGATTATCCTGCATGGGTTCATAGCGGGAGAGATACGATTCCCCAAGGATATCTACCACGCCAAAATAAGCCTGATTTTTTTGCAGTGCGACAATCGCCTTGCCAAACGGATCCAGCTCTGTGCCAAAAGCATTGGTGCCATCCGCTTTTTTGACGTTGGTTGAGATGCGCAGAAACTGCCCGCCACGTTTGACAAAAATGGTGGCGGTACCGCTACCTATGCGTGTCACTGAATCGACCAGTAGTGTGCTGCCGGTTTGAGGGGTATCCCCAAATTGCAAGTTTGGGACGTCCATTCCCAGTATCTGGGTCGTGCCGTTAATATTGGGCGGGCCTTCAAGCGAGCCATATTGTTTGAGCAAGGCCATGCTTGAGAATACATGTTCGCTGACCAGGGTTTTCGCCGTGATCAACAGGTTGGACAGTTTTTGTGTTTCTTCCTGAGCCTGGGTTTCGATATTGTTTAAATGCGCGTTAAAAATAAATGCGAAAGAAACTAGACCGATCAGCAACCCCAAGCTGGTCAGTGGTAAAAGGATTTTTTTAAAAAGAGTGTAGTGCTTCATTGTGAGTTTATGTAATTATTTTATAAGTAATTTCCCCGTCCTGCATTTTGTTTATACATGGCTTTACAACTGACTGCAATCATTTATAAGACCGGCCCCCTGTGCGAGCCCAATTTTAAATAAATGTCGTCTTATTTATTACACAAATATTTGGGAATGGTTTGTGGTGATGAATGATTGTGATTGATTTGGCCAGGTGAGGTGGCACTCACCTGAATGTTGTGAAAAAAATCTTTCAAATCAATCAATTAATGCGTAAAATGCGCAACTCTCAAGCATTAGCTGGTTACCCGCGTGGAAATCTATACTTCCCTCACTGCCAAACCCATTCAAAGTTACCGTCCTTATTGGGCGAAACGCTTTGGCACCGCCCCCGTGCTGCCCATGAGTCGCGCCGAAATGGATGCATTGGGCTGGGATAGCTGCGATATTATTCTGGTCAGCGGCGATGCCTACATTGACCATCCCAGTTTTGGCGTCGCCCTGATTGGCCGCTTGCTTGAGGCACAAGGTTTTCGCGTGGGCATTATTGCGCAACCAGACTGGCAGTCGGCAGAACCATTCAAAGTGCTGGGTAAACCCAATCTGTATTTTGGCGTCACGGCTGGGAATATGGATAGCATGGTCAACCGCTATACCGCGGACCGCAAGATACGCTCGGATGATGCCTATACACCGCATGCCGAGGCCAACAAGCGCCCTGATCGCGCGGTACTGGTTTACTCTCAACGTTGTAAAGAGGCTTATGCGGATGTGCCGCTGGTGATTGGCAGTATTGAAGCCAGCCTGCGCCGTATAGCGCACTATGATTACTGGTCAGATAAAGTCCGCCGTTCTATCCTGATGGATGCCAAGGCGGACTTGCTAGTGTTCGGAAACGCCGAGCGTGCCATTGTCGAACTGTCGCACCGTATTGCCCGTGGAGAATCGATCCATGAGATTGAGGATATTCGCGGCACCGCGTTTATCCGCAAGCAAGTGCCAGATGAATTTGTGGAGGTGCCCTCTACCCGTCTCGACCGGCCAGGGGTGGTGGATAAGCACGAAGACCCCTATGCGATGAAAATGGGCAAAGCCGATGCCAGTTGCGCAACGGATGATCAGGCGAAAGACGCCAATGCCGCGGCGATCAGCTTGCCTTTACCGCTGAAAGCTGCCAAAGTGCCGCGCGAACGTCAGGTGATCCGCATGCCTTCTTATGAAGAGGTGGTGAGTGATCCTGTCATGTATGCGCATGCTTCACGCGTGTTGCATCTGGAGTCTAACCCGGGCAATGCACGGGCACTGGTACAAAAGCATGGCAACCGGGAGGTCTGGCTCAATCCGCCGCCGATTCCACTCACGACCAAAGAGATGGATTATGTGTATGACTTGCCTTATGCCCGCAAGCCCCATCCGGCCTATGGCGATGCCAAAATCCCGGCCTGGGAAATGATCCGCTTCTCGGTCAACATCATGCGTGGCTGCTTTGGCGGCTGTACTTTTTGTTCGATTACCGAGCATGAAGGCCGCATTATCCAAAGCCGTTCAGAAGACTCGATTTTGCGTGAAATTGAAGAAATCCGCGACAAGGTGGATGGCTTCACCGGCGTGATCTCGGATTTGGGTGGGCCGACCGCCAATATGTATCGCCTCTCTTGCAAGTCTGAAGAAATCGAAAAGAATTGCCGCAAGTTGTCCTGTGTCTATCCGGGCGTATGTGAAAACCTCAATACCGATCACTCTGCGCTGATTCAGTTGTATCGTAAGGCGCGCAACCTGCGCGGTGTCAAAAAGATTTTAATCGGTTCCGGCTTGCGTTACGACCTGGCCGTAAAGTCGCCCGAGTATGTGAAAGAGCTGGTGCAGCATCACGTGGGCGGCTATCTCAAGATTGCACCTGAACATTCTGAAGAGAATGTGCTAAGCAAAATGATGAAGCCGGGCATGGGTGCCTATGATGAGTTCAAGCGCATGTTTGAGCGCTTCAGTGCCGAGGCGGGTAAAAAGCAGTATTTGATCCCGTATTTTATTGCCTCGCATCCAGGCACCACCGATGAAGATATGTTGAATCTGGCTTTGTGGCTCAAGCGTAATGATTTTAGATTGGATCAGGTGCAGACGTTCACCCCAACGCCTATGGCGATGGCCACTGCCATGTATCACAGCGGTAAAAATCCGCTGCGTAAAGTGACGGCGGATTCTGAAACCGTGCCCGTCCCTAAAGCAGGCAATATCCGCAAATTGCATAAAGCGTTTATCCGCTACCACGATCCACAAAACTGGCCGATGTTGCGCGAGGCATTGAAGAAAATGGGGCGGGCGGATTTGATCGGCAATGGTAAAAAGCACCTGGTGCCCGCATACCAGCCTGCCGTGTTGCCACAAATCGTGCAATCGGACGGCAGCCGCTTCCAGGCCAAGCCATTAGCTAAAGGCTTTAACCAGACCAAAAGCTTTGCCAGCCCGAAAAAGCACGCGCCGCGTAGCAAAAAACATTGATGGATTAGCGTGCCGCTTGCGTCGGCGCTATGCCTGCATTGAGCAGCGTAGGCGGGCGATAATCGGCTTGTGCCAACCATTTTTCCGCTACCGAACTATCCAGCGTCACGTTAACCGCCGTCACCGGCAGGGCTTGCAGCGCATTGGCTACGTCGGGGGAGGGCGTGACTGGGCTGCCACGATAAGGCCGGTAAAATCTACCATCGCCTTTGCTAAACAAGCCCTTGAACAAAGCATACAGGCCATAAGCAAACGCTTTGTATGCATCTGTGGGGCTGGATAAGCAGGCATTAGAGGCCACTGAAAACGTTTTCAGTTTAAGGCCTGCGGCACGGGCTTTGTCCAGCATCCATCCCAGTGCAATGGTGGCCAGCGGGTCATGGCCATAACCGCCGCCGACATTGGCGTGCGCGCCGATAAACCAGCGCTGCTCCACCGCAATGTTCTCAGGTTTTTGCTGGCCGCCCGCATTGGTCCACATCGCTACTTTATAAGCTTCACGGTGTTCGTCTATTGCCATCGCATGGTAGGCATAAGAAACGATTTTTGACAGCTCGGTATCATGCCAGGCATAAAATCCTTGCTCTGAAATCATGGTGCCGGGGATGCCGAGCGCGCCGACGGTATCCCAAACTCCCAGAAAATGGACACAGACTTCCTGGCTGTAGGTCTGCCTGAACGCCAGGCAGTGGGGGCTCTCCGGTGCAGCGGATTTGTCGCGGTAGAGCGCTTCAGCGCGTGCGAGCAAATCTGGTGTGCTGGTGTTGAGTAACCCGCATTTTCGGATCAAGCCGACCAGGCTTCTGGCCGTATACGCGCCACGGCTAAAGCCAAACACCCAAATTTCATCGCCTGCCTGATAGCGCCTGACTAGCCAGTCATAGCCTTTAAGCAGGTTTTTGCTCAAGCCATACCCAAATAAACCCCCGCGCAACTTTTCGCCGGTGCCGGTCCCAACGCCAGGTTCATAGAAAAAACGCTGTTCGATGTCGCCATCCTTGGCTTCGATTAAGGTCGAGAGTTGGTAGACGTTGGTCAGGTCTTGCGGGTCGTTCCAGGTGCCATCAAATAAAACAATCAAACGTTTGTTGCTTTTCATCTGGCTGTCTCCGGGGTTGAGGGGGAAGTGTCGCTGTATCCTTGAGTGCTCGATCATGGAGCTACCTGCCTATGGTAGCCCTCGGCGTGGGGGCTGGCAATGACGGCCTGATGCCTTGCAATCATGGCAGCGGATATTTATTTGTGAGACGATGTCACAATGCCGGTTGCTGAGGGTTTGCAACTGTTTAGCTAATCACAAAAAGTGAGGAATTTGATGCGAAGTGTCCGTTTGTTCGCCCTGTGTTTATTGATGGTAACCCCACTGCTGCAAGCGGCTGAGAAAGGCCTGTTCTGGCAGCTGGAGGCGCCCAATGGCCAGGTCAGTTACCTGTTTGGCACTATGCATACCGACGATAACCGGGTCACCAACTTTTCAGCGCCGGTGATTCAGGCGCTTAAAAATGTGAATATGTTTATGCTGGAGGTAGCAGAGGCGCCGCCAGTGAGTCTTTTGCAAATGCCAGACAGCAATTTGAAACAGTTACTCTCGGAAGCAGAATTGCAGCAGGTCGCTGCGCTGGCAGACATGCACGTGATCCCGATGGATGCGGTGGTCAAAATGAAACCCTGGTTGCTGGCAGTCATGTTTGATTTGCCCAAGCCACAAACGCCGTTTGCGCAAGATCTGTTGCTTAAAGCTAAAGCAGAGGAGTTCGACAAACGTATTGTGGGATTAGAAAGTGCGCAAGCGCATTTTGGTGTCATGGATAGTTTGTCCATGGATGAGCAGTTGCTCATGTTGCGTGCGGTGCTCAAACGCAGCCAAAAGCAAAAGGAGCAAGACTTTGAACGGTTGATGAAGGCTTATCTGGCGGGGGATGCCGATCAGGTCGCGAATATGGATGATGCCATGACGCGTGGCATTTTGCCGGCCGCTTTGTGGCAACGCATGCGCGTCAAGTTGCTGGACGAACGCAATGTGATGATGGCCGAGCGTAGTCTGGAGCAGGCGCGACAAGGCCGTGTGTTTATTGCCGTTGGTGCGGCGCATTTGGCCGGTAAAAATGGCTTGTTACAGGCCTTCAGGCAGGCGGGCTTTAAAGTCACCGCCATCAAAAAATAGCGGTTGAGGGGTGGTTGGATAGCGTCATCAGCTGTGGGTCTAGCGCGTCTGCGCAGAGGCGACTTCATGTGCAATCTGGCTAATGTGGGCCACAAAATCAGCATCTTCGCCGACCAGCAGTCGTGGCAGGTGCTGGCGGAAATCTTCACGCTGGCACCATTCACGCATGTAATCCTCCCACGACATCCAGCGGCGCAAGCGTTTGCCACGCATGTCGGGATCGTAAGCCAGCAAATAGGCGCGCTCAAACAGTGAAATGAGGATTTCAAACAACACCAGTTTGCGCTCCTCCTGTTCGGCGCTGAGCGCCAGGGATTCGCGGTTGGAGCGCAATTGCAGGTCGGGGTGAGCCATCACCAGCTTGAGAAAATCCGTGTAGTTATCTGCCAGTAACTGGTAGACCTCTTCATCTTCATTTTCGCGCTCTTTGCGCTGTTCAAGCACAAATGTCACAATGGCCAGCGGCAAGCCGACCACGGTGACCACATAGCTCAGTAATTCCCAGGTTTCTAAAGACATCAAAGCACCGCAGTGTTTCAGGCCGGGTCGGGCCAGGGTTAAGAAAGGTAGTTAGTTGATCTGGCTGGCACGCTGTTGAATGATGTCTATGCACTCATCAAACTGCAAGGACTTGTCAAAAAAATACTCTACGCCCATATTTTGCGCCAGATTACGATAGTAACTGTTGCCATGATTGGTCAACATGACAATGTCAGGCGTTTTGTAAGGGTAGCTCTGCTGGCGGGTATGCCTGACCACATCAAAGCCCGTGCCTTTGGCCAGCTCAATGTCGAGCACGACCATGTCGTACTCATGGGCATTGAGCAGGTTGATCGCTTCATCACTGGTGGTGGCGACATCCTGGATATCAAGCTGCTGACAGTCTTGCAGCATTTCCACAATGACATCACGGATCAACGCAGAATCTTCAACTAACAATAATCTATACATAACAATCTCACCAATGACTCCCTGGGTGATCTAATTTAAGCAAGTTGAATGCTGACATGACAAAAGGGCGCCTTGTTAGTGATTTTTCTTTAGTTAAGTAGCCCATATTTAATGGCATAGTATGTCAGGTCAGCATTTGATTTCATGGCCATTTTTTCCAGAATGCGACTGCGATAAGTGCTCACGGTCTTGATACTGATGAAGAGCTCCTCTGCAATGGCCGTTGGGGTCTGCCCCGCAGCCAGCTTGACGAATACTTGAAACTCGCGGTCGGACAGGGTTTCATGTAACTGCTTTTCCGAAGGATGACTCAGTTCATTGGTCATCAGCTCTGCCAGTTCGGCCGAAATATAGCGTTTGCCGCTGGCAATGGTACGGATGGCCTGAATGATTTCATCTGAATCCGCATTTTTCGACAAATAGCCCTTGCAGCCGTTACGCATCAGGTTCAATGCATACTGGTCTTCAGAATAGCCGCTCAGCACCAGCACCGGCAAGGTCGGGGCGACGTGCTTAAGCTCATGCAGCGTATCGACCCCATTTTTATCCGGCATGGATATATCCAGTACCATGGCATCAAACTCGTTTTTGCGTACCAGCTGGATGGCTTCTGAGCCTGAGCTTGCTTCTCCGGTGACCTGCAGGTCAGACTCAAGCTCAATCAGGTTACGTAAACCATCACGAACAATACTGTGATCATCTACCAAAAGAATTCTTTTCATGTGGTTCTCTTATTGTTTTGGGGTGTCAGAAGCCGGTTTTTCAGTATGAGCTGCTTCGCCACCCTCATCTTCAGGTGTTGCCGGTGGCGGTGGCGCAATCTCGTTGCGGAATACCTGCCAGTCATGACTGATCATTGACAGCGAATCTGCAAACAAGGGTTTTTTATACCACTGTGCACGCACTGCCAAAAACACAATCAGTCCGATGGCGGCAGGAACCAGCATCACCAGCCCCAGAATCAAGGTGCGATGTGGATTCTCCCACAAGATGGAAAACAGCCACATCAACCCGAGCAAGCCGGTAAAAATAAACATGCTGAAGACCACCAGCAGGCCGACAATGCTGGTAGCCATGCGTTGGGTTTCCTCCAGAAAATCCTGCTTCATGTGTTGCGCTCTGTCTTCGGTATAGTCAGCCACATGATGGCGCAAATTGATGAAATTATCCTTCAATGCCGAGACTTTACGGTCTAGAAACAGTACAGCCACAAATTTCAGGAGGTTTAACCACATAGATTTCCTTAATTATTCGCGACGCTTGGCGCCCAACAGGTATCCTATCAGCAAACCGACGCCAGCGGCTACCAGTACCGTACCCAGTGGATGCTCTTGCACCGTGTCAGCGGTTTTGTCCTTGATGGTGTGATAGGTATCGCTGACTTCACGCTGTACCTGATCCTTCACACGGCCTGCTTTCGCTGACAGGTTAGAAGCCAATGCTGCTGCATTTTCTTCGCTGGTCAAACGGTCGATATTTGCTTTCAGGGTGTGAATCAAGGCCTTGGCCTTGTCTTGTGTCGTGTCAGCCGTGTCATTGACTGCGTCCAGCAAATCATTGGCGGTGGATTTGACTTGCGCTGCAATTTCTTCAATGGCTTGGTCAGATTTTTTAGCTAAATCATCCGTTGTATTTTCAACATGGTCTTTGGAAAAATTAAACATTTTGTAACTCCTTTAAAAAGTCATACAGCATGGTTGAAATCGATCTTGATGTTATATGAGCATTAAGATGCGTTTTCAATATGGTGCCATCTTAACTGCCCGGCCTGCGAGAACCTATCGGCTCACTACCGATTACACGGTCAGAATTCTCTGACAATACTTATTTGGCTTGATCACGCATGTTTACATTGCCCATCCTCATCAAGCCCGTTATGATGATAATGTATTGTTCACAATGCACATTAAAATACGCTGGATTGACCCTTCTTTCAATCTTTATCCTTGTAAACCGCATGCAAAAAATCAGAACCCAATTGATGGCCTTGCTGGACAGGCTGGAAGTCATCAGTGATACCTTTGGCGGTAATACGGTGGCTTTACTGACGGTGAGTTTATTGCTCGCTGCGGCCATGCTGGTGGTGAACGATCGCTTGATCGTCAATACGCGTGAAAAAACAGACCTGCTGACCAAACTGGACCAGCTCCTGATGGAGGAGTGGAAAACACAAGCCAGTCTTTCGGTGGCTGAAAGCGCGCAGCGCGGCTACTTGCTCACCCGTTCTGAAAACTATTTCGCGCCTTATGACGAGGCGACGCAGGAGATCAGCGAACATCTGCAAAACATCAATACGCTGTTGAACCATACCAATCTGGTCAAGCACATCACGATACAAAACATCATGAACCAGCTGGTCAACAGCATTGCCAAAAAGTCTGCCGAAATGAGTGTGACCATTGATTTTGCCAAGAAGCACCAGTTCGACAAGGCGTTGGCCGTGGTCAAGCTGGACTCTGGCATTAAAGAAAGTGCGAACGTGCAAATGCTCTCGCGCCAGTTTGAGAAGGAAATCACCGATTACCGTCACGAACTGGCCGAGGCGAGAAATAATATGCGGCGCATGATGCGCTGGTTTGTCATGGCGTGCCCGTTGATCTTTGTGTCACTGGTGGTACTGGTGATTCGCCGTTTATTGCATGAGCTGGCAGAAAAAGCCAATCTGCACGAACGCTTGACGGATGAGAACGCCGAATACGAGCGCAATATCCAGACCCTAACCGTCAGCCTGCAACGCCAGGCCCTGCAGGCACAGACTAACATTGAACGTGAGCGCTACCAGCTCTCGCGCGAATTGCATGATGAGCTTGGCTCATTGTTGACAGCCATCAAAATGGATATTTCCTGGGCGATCAAATACTTAAAAGACAGCTCGCCGCAAATCACCGACAAGCTGAAAAAGACCAACCAATACCTGGACCGTAGTATCAACTTTAAACGTGAGATTGTGCAAAACCTGCACCCCTCCATGATCAAGAGTTTTGGTCTGATCGCCTCGTTGCAAAACCTGGTTGATGAGGCCGCTGCCCGTAACCATTGGCAAATGGATATCATCATGCCCGAGCAAGAGCTCATGATGAACGAGACCTTGAGTTTGATTATTTATCGCCTGGTGCAAGAGAGCCTGAACAACTGCAGCAAGTATGCACAGGCCAGTGGCGTTTCGGTGCATCTGATGCACGACGACCAGCATATCAAGCTTGAAATTGCCGATAATGGTATCGGCTTTGACATGAATAGTCTGACCGGTAGTAACACCGGCATTAGCGGCATGCGCAACCGGGTGGAGTCTATTGGCGGCCATTATGAAGTCACCAGTACGCCTGGCCAGGGCACCAGTACGCGGGTGATGTTACCTTTCCTTGCTGCCGAACCGGCAAACAACTAAGCCTCCTTATACAGCGTTTTGCACGCTGTAGTCATATTCTGACAAGGGATTCAGTCGGTGGACGACTGACCCCTGCGCTCCCAGCCAGTAACATGGCTACACATCGCATCAACTACTTTGCGATGTGCGTAAATAAGGAGACGCAAATGTCAATGTCAAAATATAAACAAGCAATCATCTTTGGCAGCCTGTTGGCAACAACAATCACTGTGAATGCCTTTGCGTTCGATTTGGACGAAGTGCAAAACGGCGTACAGCCCTATCAGGAAGAGTTTAAGGCCTTGGACAAGAATGGCAACAGCACCTTGACCTGGGCAGAAATACAGCAAGACAAAAACGTAAAGAAAAAAGATTTCAAAGCGTTTGACCACGACAATGATGGCACTTTGAGCTATGAAGAATTTGCAGAGCTTAAGACACAGACCAGCCAGAAAGCCATTAAAGGCGCCATGTCTGACAGCTGGATCACCACCAAAGTCAAAGCCAAACTGCTCGAGGAAGAATCCTTGAAGTCACTCAAGATCAGCGTGGAAACTCATAAAGGCGAAGTATTGCTGAGTGGATTTGTGGGAGATGCCTCTCTCAAAGCCAAGGCTGAAGAATTGGTGACTGGTGTAGAGGGCGTTAAATCTGTGAAAAACGCTATTGTGGTGAAAGGTTAACTCACACCCCCTCGCAAGCTACATATCCTCTCCCAATGATGTAGCTTGCTTTTTTTGTTTGGCGGGTTGTCCTACAAGTAGTTGTTAGATTCATCCTCTTTGCAGCTTGGACAACTCGCCCTCTTAATCACGTGTACAAATGAAAGGAAACATCATGAAAATGAACCGTTATCTGACTATGAGTGCTTTAGTAACTTTAATGGGTCTTGCCAGCACCCATGCGCTGGCACAAGGCGAACCGATGTATAAATTTTTGCCTAGCGAAACGGTGGTCGACAATGTGAAAACCCTGTTGCAGAGCCATGGCGTAGATGCTTCAGCAATTGAAGTGAATTCTGACACCCATGGTGTGGTTCAACTGAGCGGTCAGGTTGCTTCCAAAGAGCAGGTTGAAACGGTGACTAATCTGGCCAAACAGGCTGAAGGCGTGTATGCCGTTCTGGGCGAGTTGCGCTATACCACAGGTGAAGTGGTGCCAGCCCCTGCGCCCGCAGGCATGGATACAGTGATGGATACCCCACCTGCACCTGGCAGCGCTGTTGAGCAGATGGATGCCCAATGAACTGATGGACAAGGCCATGCGGTGGTATCAGAGATGTCCCGGCAGGAGTTATTGATGCTGGGGCATCACATGTCTACCGGATTCGTACTCGGCCTGGTTGGCTTGTCGGATGAACAGTAACTGATCGGTGGCAAAACCCAACTCTTTGGCTTTGGCCATCAAATGTTGTTTGATCGGGTAGGGGAGTTGTGGTGTGCGGGAGAGTATCCATAAGTAGTCTCTGCCACTGCTAACCAAGGCATAGTTGTAATAAGGCTTATCGATTTCGAGGATGGTGTAATCACCATAAAAAGGGCCGAAGAATGACACCTTGAGTTTGCCGGTACGGCTGCCGTCAGGATTGGCCGGATCGACAAATTTGGCCTTGCCGGTAGCGACACTCCAGTCGTTTTTCTGGGGATCGAAGCCACGGTTCACTACCTTGAGCGTGCCATCCGCTTCGATGGTGTAATTGGCCGTGACTTGCTCCAAGCCTTTTTCAAATCGGTTGTCCAGTCTGGCAATTTCATACCAGGTTCCGGTGTATTGGTTAGGGTCAAAGCTGCGGACAATGGATTGCTCGGCCTGGCTGGGCATCGGCGCTGAGCAGCTGATGAGACAAGTTGACACGATGCAAATGCAAAAGAGGCTGAGACGGCTATTTAACATAACAATATAGTCAATAAACAATATATGGTTTTTCAAAGACCATTTAAAATAGCATAAATTCAAACAAGGGATACAACATGAAAAAATTGATTTGGGGTGTGTTGTTCATATGCGCAACACCAGTCATGGCAGATAATCTGGAAACAGGTCTTGGCGGCGGCCTGGGCGCTGCAGCCGGGACTGCAGTAGGTAGCGTGTTAGGCGGCTCTACCGGTGAGGTCATCGGTGGCGCTGTCGGCGGTGGTCTGGGAGGCGCGGCGACCACAGGCCGTGCGGGACGGACCGGTGCCATTTTGGGTGGGGCTGCGGGCGGTGCCACCGGGGCAATGGTTGGGCGTAAAGTGAGCGGTACTACCACAGGCGCTGTGGTCGGCGCCGGTGTTGGCGGTGCAGGCGGTGCAGTGGTCGGTAAAGTGATAGACGAGCCGGATCCCTATGCAGGGCGTGGCTATGGCAAACGACACAAAGGTCCGCGCCATCACCACAAGCACAGACACCATGATCACGATTAAGACTGCTGATTAAGCGCGCGTGTCGTACAAGTGTCTATTTGATCCTCTTCCCTTTTTCATCGAATGGAGCATGACATGAAAACATGGATGATTGCTGTCAGTTTGCTGATTGCCAGCAACCCCAGTTGGGCGCAAAGCTGTAATAGCAAAAATGTCGGTGCCAGTGGCGTCGGTGGCTTGGCTGGTTCAGCCATTGGTGCCGTGATGCTGGGGCCCGCGGGTGAAGTGCTCGGGGGCGCCGTAGGTGGTGCCGTGGGGAGTGTGGTCGCCAATGGCGGCAAAGCACAGCCGGCGACGATGTTGGGGGGTGCCGTGGGCGGGGCCGGCGGTGCAATCCTGGGGCGTGGTTTGGGTGGTGGCAGGTTGCTCGCGGTGATTGGTGCCGGTTTAGGCAGTGCAGGCGGCGCTTGCGTGGCTCAGCAAAGTGGAGCCACAAAAACACATCACGTCTCACACACGAAAAAACAGACTGCCAATAACGCCACTGCCAAAGCACAAAAATTGCTCGGTAGTTAAATCCAGGCTTGGGGGCAGCTTGAGTTTCAAGTTGCCCGGCTTTCACACAACAGGATTTAAAATTGCCAGTTTGCTAATGCCAGTGCTTGCTGGCAGTTAATGCGCCGCCAGCTTGAGGCCGATAATGCCGGCCATAATCATGCACAAGCTGAAGATGCGCAATGGAGATACCGGTTCATTAAATAGCCAGATGCCGCCGATCACAGTACCGACAGCCCCAATGCCAACCCAGACGGCATAAGCCGTGCCGACAGGCAGCTGCTTGACACAGACGCCCAAAAGCCAGACGCTGATGACCATGGTCACGATGGTCCAGAACGAGGGCCAAAACTTGGTGAATCCCTCGGTATACTTCAAACCGATAGCCCAGGCGGTCTCAAACAATCCCGCAATTATCAGCACTAACCAGATCATGAAGGTCCTTTGTTGATCGTTCAGGATTGAACGGCAATTAAATCCTCGTCGGTGAGCCAGCGCCATTCCCCCACTGCCAGAGTCTCTGGTAGCGCAAGTTGACCAATTTTGATACGTTTCAAGGCTTCTACGCGGTTGCCGGTGGCGGCGATCATGCGCTTGACCTGATGGTATTTGCCTTCTGCCAGCGTGAGGTGTATCACGTTCTCTGTGATCTGTGTGGCGGCCAAGGCAGCAATCGTTTCGTCTTCATCAATCAGTTGCACGCCTGCCAACAGGTGCTGCATATCGGCAGTGCTCAAAGCGTGTTTGCAAGTCACCTCGTATACCTTGGGTACATGGTGTTTGGGTGAACTGACTTTGTGAATAAACTGGCCATCGTCTGACAGTAAAATCAGGCCGGTGGTATCTTCATCCAGCCGTCCGATACACTGTACTCCGCGCTCTACCAGCGGGCTGGGCAGCAATGTATAGATGGTCGGATGAAATTGGGTTTTATGCGTACATTCATAATGCGCCGGTTTGTGCATCATCAGGTAACTATGCTCGCGGTATTGCCAGGGCTCACCTTCCACCGTGAAGTGCAGGCTGTTGTCGAGCGCAAACTTAGCGTCCGGGTCATCACAGGGTTCACCATTGACGGTCACTGCATCGTTAACAATTAAAATGCGGCACATTTTGCGTGTGCCAAAGCCCTGCCGGTGCAAGATACGTTCTAAATCAAGTGTTTTTGCCATGCAGGAATTATACGTGAATGGCGCGCAGCTTTGGGCTGGGCGCGTGTTTGTGGATGGATTCCAGGCAAAAATCAGCCAGCCGCGCAATTCACGTATAATTCGGCCATGGCTTTTAAACATATTACCTCCCGCGATAACCCTGTCTTCAAGCAATTGCGCAAGCTGGCCGACCAGTCGCGTGAGCGCAAAAAAGCGGCGTCTACCCTGTTGGAGGGCGTGCATTTAATTGAAGCCTACCATCAGGTCTATGGTGAACCCAGGCTGCTGATTATCCCTGAAGGGCATAGTAATGACGAGGCGACGGCCTTGATACAGCAGTTGACGGATGTGGATACCATGCTGCTGCCTACGTTGATGTTTGCCGAGTTGGCGCCAGTGGCATCCAGTAGTGGTGTGATGGCCTTGGTGGATATTCCAGCTGCGACGCTGCCCGCGCACTGTGATTTTGCACTGGTGATAGAAGATATCCAGGATCCGGGTAATTTGGGCAGCATCTTGCGGACGGCCGCGGCCGCAGGCGTGCAGGCCGCCTATCTGACCAAAGGTTGTACCGATGCCTGGTCGCCCAAAGCGCTCAGAGGCGGGCAGGGGGCACAGTTTATTTTACCGCTGATGGAAAGCGTGGATGCGCTCGAGGTGATTGCGGGCTTTTCCGGCAAAACCCTTGCTTTGACCATGCAGGGCGCCAGCTTGTATCAGCAAGCGCTGCAAGAGCCCGTCTTGTTTGTGGTGGGCAATGAAGGGGCTGGGATTTCTGCTGCGCTGCAAGCCGCTGTTGAGACCTGTGTCACCATTCCTATGGCACATCAGGGCGCACTGGCCCTGGAGTCTTTGAATGCGGCCGCAGCCACCGCGATTGCGTTATTTGAATGCCAGCGCCAACGCGGGCTGGGCACATAGCCGCAGATTAGTGTTTGATGCCAGGCGAGTTGTCTGCCTCAAACAAGGCGAGCGCTTCTTCTTCATCAACCACATAGTGTTTGTGGCAAAAGTCACATTGAATCTCAATGCTGCCTTGCTCCTGCAAAATGCTTTGCACTTCTTCCAGCCCCAGCATTTGCAGCATATTGCTGACATTGGCTTGCGAGCAGCTACAAAACGCCTGTACTTCGCGCCCGCTAAATAACCGTACATCTTCTTCTACAAACAACCGCTGCAAGAGGGTGACCGCTTCCAGATCCAACAACTCCGGGGCCGTGACGGTGCCCGCCAGATGTTGCACACGGTTCCAGCAGTCCAGATCACTTTCTTGCTGCTGTGGCAATTTTTGCAACAGCAGGCCAGCCGCGCGGTTTCCCTCCGCGGTCAGCCACAGGCGGGTGTCAATCTGTTGAGAGCGCAACATGTAGTTTTCAAGCATGCTGGCTATGCTGTCGCCTTCTAGCGGCACAATGCCCTGATAAGGCTCGCCCGTTTCAGGCATCAAGGTAATCACCAGCTGGCCTTGTGCGAGCCAGTCTGTTAAATGTGGGCCATTGAGTTCGCCGCTGACCTTGGCTGTCGCGCGGATATTTAAAGCAGAAGTGCATTCAACCACCAATAACTGCAAGGCGCCTTTGCTTTGCAATTGCAAAATCAGTTTGCCTTGCATTTTGAGGGTAGAGGTCAGCAACACACTGGCCGCTGCAAATTCACCAATCACGCTTTTGAGCGCATCAGGCAGGCTCTGATGCTCAAGCGCAGTGAACAGGCTTTGATTGAGCTGAACAAAATTACCGCGCACGGCGGACTGTTCAAAAATAAAAGGGTGCAGTTGGTCTGGGCGTTGTGCGTTATTCATGTGTGTTATTTTAACATTGAAGCTTGGCGTCGCTGACACCCGCAATAAAAAAGCCCGCACAGTGGCGGGCTAAAATCACATGCATGCTAGATCAGAAATGATAGCTCAAGGTCGCACGGGCGTTTAAAGGCGCACCGGGTGTAATGTTATTGTTGTTGTGCGCAAACAGGGCATAGTCTTTGTTAGTCAGGTTCTCGATATTGATTTGCGCATCCCACTGCGGGCTCAACTTGGCAAAAATCGCCGCATCAAAACGCGTGTAGCCAGGCAGTAGGGTGCTTTGGCTCGCCGTTGGGGTGGCCGCATACATTTCCGAGCGGCTGACCATGCCCAACGCGACGGCCCACATGTCATTGATCTGGTATTTATTCCACAATGAGAAGGTGCGGGTAGGTGTCATTGCCAGATTGCTACCAGCCAGGATCGCACTGTTGCCTGCGCCTTGCTGTTTGGTGATTTCGCCTTCTTGCAACGTGAATGCGCCCATGACCTGCCATTGGTCAGTCACCTTGCCGCTCAGGCCAACTTCCAGACCTTTGGTTTCCTGGCCGTCAAGCAGAATAGAGTTACCTGTATTTGTAGGGTCTGCGGCCAAAACATTTTCTCTTTCAAGTTGAAAAATGGCGGCAGTCAATGCCAGATTGGGGTTGATATCCCATTTCGCGCCGACTTCTTTATTAATGAATTTTTCAGGCTTGAAGCTTTGAGTGCTCACGGTAAGACCAATCAACTGATCCCCAGCGCGCGGCACATATGAGGTGCTGTAGCTTGCATATAGCGAGCTATCCGACGTAGGTTTGTAAATCAGCCCGGCTCGCGGTGAAAGCAGATTATTTGTGACATTGATATTGGCAAAGTTACCTGTTCGCAAGTCGGTGTAATTTGTTTCCAAATGATCATGTCTTAAGCCCAGGACTGCCTGCCATTTGGGGTTGAAAACGATTTGATCCTGCAAGTATATGGCGGCAACGGTAAAGTCACTTTTCTGATTGCGGCTGGTTGCATTAAAGGCTACATTGGAAACTGTAGGGTTATCGGCCGAGACGCTGCCAGTTAAGTTTTCACTCGTTCCCTGAGTGAGTCGCTTATTTGTCGTATCTTGTGCAGCAAGCTCTGTCCCAGCCAGCAACTTATGTTCTACATTTCCAGTTTTGGCTGTATAGGTAATATCAGTTTGGTTAATCAGGTTCTCACGTTTTGTCTCATCTCGATAAGCGCCTAATTGCAGGGTATTGGCGGTTGTCACACTGCTATTTGCATAAACGTTTTGATAATACTTATCGTAGTAGGCCAAACGGGTACTGTTTTTGACCTGCACGCCGTTATCAAAGGCATGGCTGATGGCAGCATTAAAGGCGACAGTTTCTGTTTCGGTCGGGCTTAATTTTGCGTTACCAAAAAACTTGTCATAATCCTTGATGCGATAAGGACGATTATTCAGGTTGCTGTTGTCCCCACCGATAAAAGACGGTATGCCTCTATCCGCAGTGCGTTCGTCTTTAAAGTATTCGGCACTTAAAACAATCTCGGTTTTATCCCCCGGCTTGATCGTAAAGGTCGGTGTCATGCCATAGCGTTTTAATTCCACGCCATCACGGTAAGAGTTGGAGTTTTCATACACCGCATTGAGTCTGAATGCTAATTCCTCGGACAACCCCTGACCATAATCCGCGGTGATCCGGCGGTGATCGAAACTGCCATAGCTCACGCTGAGGTCTCTGACGGGATCCCAGCCGGCTTTTTTGCTGACGCGGTTCACGACACCGCCTGCGCCGCCGCGGCCAAAAATCATGCCGTTAGGGCCTTTAAGCACTTCGATACGGTCAGTGTTATATAAGTCGCGGTAAGTCTGAATGTCGTCGCGCAGGCCATCTACAAATAAGTCACCCGTAGTCTGGTTGCCACGTAATACAAGCTGGTCACGGTTACCTTCACCTTGTGCCGCTTGCACACCAGGCACATAGCGCACGGCATCAGCGATGCTTTGCATGGACTGGTCTTGCATAAAGTCGCGCGTAATCACGGTAATGGCTTGCGGTACGTTGACCAGCTCGGTATCGGTTCTGGTCGCGGAGGTGGAGCGTTTTGCGTTGTAACCCTTGACCGGTTTGGTGTCACTCTTTTTCTCTGCCTTGACTTCAACTTCTTGTAACTCGACGGTTTCGCGCTCACTGGCGCCTAACGCGGTCATGGATAGCATTGCGCTACTAAAAAACAGCCCGATCGAGAGCAGCGTTGGACGAGGTCTGAACGGATTTTCTTGGGTATTTTTGATCGTCATAAAATTAATATCCTCTCAATGATTGTCGCGAATATTAACTTAGTTGATAATGGTTATCAATAAATTTTGTAAGTTTTGTCAGCAAATCACGGGGTAAGCGTGAGTACTAGTCGCTAGCAAGCTGGCCGAGTTGCCAATGGGCCGTCGCCCATTGCCACAGCGCAGGCAAGTTTGAAAAATTGGGAACCGGTTGCGGTAAATAGGGTAGAAAGTTGAAGGCGGCAACGAGCGTGGCCAGGATATTGTCCAGCGGCAAAGCGGTTGCCAGGGTTTGTTTGCTGAGTTTTTGCCCTTGGTAGTTCAATACCAGCGGGATATGGGCATATGCTGGGGTGGCATAGCCCAAGCACTGTTGCAGATAGATCTGCCGCGTGGTGGATTGCAGCAGGTCTGCACCGCGCACCACATGGGTCACGCCTTGCAGGGCATCATCAACGACAACGGCTAACTGGTAGCTGAACAGACCATCGGCACGCTTGATCACAAAGTCACCGATGTCACTGGCCATGGCATGTTGCTGCCAGCCGACAACTCTATCCGCAAAGCCGATACCGATGGCAGGCGTTTTCAAGCGCCAGGCAGCAGGTGTGTCTGGTTTTATGGGATGTTGCAGGCAAGTGCCAGGGTAAATGGCACCTTCAATGCCCAGTTGTGTCGAGCTGTCGGCAATCTCCTTACGCGAGCAGGTGCAAGGGTATGCCAGGCCCCGGTGGCGTAACTGCGCCAGGGCCTGCTCATAGTGCTCGGTGCGTTCACTTTGGTAGACGATTTCCTCATCCCAAACAAAGCCATAATGCTGCAGGGTGCGAATCATGTCTGCGCTGGCGCCGGCGACGCGGCGGGTGGTGTCTACATCTTCTATACGCAGCAGCCAGCGGCCGCCCTGGCTTTTAGCATCGCAGTAACTGGCGACGGCGGCGACCAGTGAGCCAAAATGCAAGGGGCCGGTAGGCGAAGGGGCAAAGCGGCCAACCACCATGACGTTTTACTGGGTGACGTAAGGCGGAATATGCCAGGCTACCAATTGGCCGCCCCGCAATTGCAGATGACAGGCCATGCGCTCAATGCCCTGGCTGGAGACGTCAAAGGTATACGTGCGTTGTAACTGCATGCGACCATTGCCGTCCCTGGCAAAACCGACGCGGGCGCAAGCCACGGTTTCATCCAGAAACTGCAGATGGCAGCGCTCAGCCAACTGGCGGCCAATCTTGAGCGCGATCTCACGTTTCGAAATCGTATCCATCCAATACCATGCGCCCGCCATCAAAATGGCTAATAAGGCCCATTCAGCCATCGTTGTTCTCCTTTAAGACGATTATCTTTTTCAGTGTATGATGACCAATAATCCGTTTCATATTCATTTCATTCTTATTTAGTGTTGTTAACGATGAATTCAAGCCGCGAAGCAGATGCGATTCAAGCTTATTATAATTTATTGCACAGCAAGGGCGCTGATGCTGCCATCATGGCACAGCGCGACGCGGTGCTGGCTGAGTTAACGCCGCTATTAAAAGACCAGGAATGCAGCAGCACGGTCTACCGGCAAGCGGTGGACGATTGTCTGGCCGACAAGGAAGCCCAGCGCTGGCCAGAAATCCTGACCATTATCCGCGAGTTTTATCCTTTTTGGCGTGGCGATGTGAAAGCCGTCATGCAATATGCCGATACTGTCGGCTTTGAATTACATCCTATCGGTTGGCAGCCGGCGGTGATTGATTTGCAGTCCGTTTGGCCGGCGTTGCAGTCCGAGAAGTTTGAAACAGCAGAATTATGGCCGCTTAACGGCTACGTCAAAGCGCTCAAATCCATGGAGCACAAGCAGGAGATGGATATTGAACTGCGTACGCGCATGGCAAAGCTCATGTTGTTGCGCTTGCGTGAAGCACCACTCACAGAAAAAAACGCCTACCGCATCACCGCTGACGCAACCCTGCCGCTATTTAATCTCAAAAATACCCGTCACCTATTTTTAAACGCGGTGCGTGAATTTTACTATTTCTGGTCTGCGCATCCTGAGGCGGTCGAAATGCTCAAGCAATTGCAACCGGTCGAGATCATATAAGTCTGTCCCTCCTCCGTATTGGCATACGACGATACGGTTATCCACCGCTTTATCCGTGTTTTGTTGACGCAAACTCTCGATGAGTTCGCATGGCATGCCTCATTCATCAGCATTTGAGCATCTTTAAGTACTTTTGTTTAAATATGCCCTAATTTGCACCAATAATGTGCAATGCACTTTTGATTGAGTTATTTTGGGGCGTTTTTGCTGGTGCCCAAACTCCACTCCTTTTAAAATCAATCACTTAAAAATGGCCTGATATTTGCTTGAAACCTGCGCATTTTAAAAAGGCGTGTCTTTCAAACAAAACGCCAATCAATAATTATTGAATTCGGAGAGCGAAATGGAATCATTAGTGACAGCTAATGACGTCCTGTTTGTATTGCTGGGGGCCATCATGGTCTTGGCAATGCATGCCGGTTTTGCCTTTTTGGAGGTCGGCACAGTACGTCAAAAAAATCAGGTGAATGCCCTGGTTAAAATTATGGTGGATTTTTGTGTGTCTACTATTGCCTATTTTTTTATTGGCTATGGTATTGCTTATGGCATCCACTTTTTCAATGGTGCCGAAACACTGACCGTGCAAAACGGTTACGGTCTGGTCAAGTTCTTCTTCTTGCTCACCTTTGCCGCCGCGATTCCTGCCATTATTTCTGGCGGCATTGCCGAGCGCGCCAAATTCAACCCGCAATTGGCAGCAACCTTTTTGATCGTCGGCTTTATCTATCCCTTTTTTGAGGGCATTGCCTGGAACGGTCATTTTGGTTTTCAGGATTGGCTCAAGGCCAGTTTTGGCGCCAACTTCCATGATTTTGCCGGCTCGGTCGTCGTACATGCCATGGGGGGCTGGATCGCCCTGGCGGCGGTGCTGTTGTTAGGCGCGCGCAATGGGCGGTATACCAAAGACGGTAAATTGCATGCTTATCCGCCTTCCAATATTCCGTTTCTTGCCTTAGGTGCATGGATATTAACCGTAGGCTGGTTTGGCTTTAACGTCATGTCCGCACAAGCCATACAAGGCATTTCTGGGCTGGTGGCCGTTAACTCGCTAATGGCGCTGGTCGGCGGAACATTGGCGGCATTGGTACTGGGTAAAAATGACCCCGGTTTTGTCCACAACGGTCCCTTGGCTGGACTGGTGGCAGTCTGTGCCGGCTCGGATGTCATGCATCCACTGGGTGCGCTCGTCACCGGCTCAGTAGCAGGGGCCTTGTTTGTCTGGGCATTTACGCTGACGCAAAACCGCCTCAAGATTGATGATGTTTTAGGTGTGTGGCCACTGCATGGTTTGTGTGGCGCCTGGGGTGGCATTGCTGCCGGTATTTTTGGCAGCACCGCTGTGGGTGGGCTGGGTGGCGTGAGCCTGATGAGTCAATTGTTAGGCACGCTGGTTGGCGTGGTCATTGCCTTGCTGGGCGGTTTGCTGGTCTATGGCTTGCTGAGAAAACTGGTTGGGCTACGGCTAGACCCGGAAGAAGAGTTTGATGGTGCAGATTTGAGCATCCACAAAATTCCAGCGGTGTCTGGAGATTAGTGATCTCTAATCGGTTTACTTGAGATAATTAAGTCTGTTGAACATTAACTAATAAAAAACCTGCCACCAATGTGGCAGGTTTTTTTGTTTTATATCTATATGAATTGAAGAGATTGAAGCGCTAGAGTTCAAATCCACTTTCAGTGATTAACTCTTGCAACAGTTGATATACCTCTTAAATTGAGTCATTTTTTGTAATTGACTCCATCCAATCAAACAATTCATTCAAATCATAATCACCGCTGTGAGGTCTATCCCAGACCAGTTCGTAGTCAACAGGGATGTCATGCTTTTCTAGCGTTAAAGCAAGGATGGTGGGCACTGCGAGGGAAGTATCCTTGTCTTTAGTGCCATGTCTAACTCTCCAAAAACGCGCATTATCTGCACTTGGATTGCCTATGTAATGCAGCGGATTGGTCATGTTGACGATTTGCTGATTCACTCTACCGTTTAAATTAGAAATATCGTTGATTGCCGAAAAATCGGTAAAATGCCGTTTATCGGTATGCTCATCGCCGAATAGTTGATTCTCACCATTTTCCAGATTGAGTCCGTCAAACGCTGGTGCTATTTTTTGCCGTCCTAGTTGATGCAAGTATTGGTCAAAGTTAATCGCTTTCACCTTATTATCATCTATTTCAAGCCATGGATATTGTTGAATATTCAGTCCATTTTGGGCTGCTTTTTGAGCGGAGAGCACAACAAGTTGTTTTATATATTCTTTGAAACTTCCGTTGCCCCGTTCGTCAAGCGTCAATGCTTGGCCAGTGCTGGATTTGAGTTTTAAACTGTTCAAATAAGCTGGAAATAAAGTTTTGAGAGCATTTGAAGTTGCGATTTGTTTATGTGTCATGCTGCCAGAAATTTCTTTGCGCTGAATTTTGTAGTCGAGCATAGAAATATCAATTTTCTTGAAATCATAAATGCCGTCAAACTGCCATTCATAAGCTGCATCTGCATGTTCTAAATCTGTAATAGGACAATAAGCTGAGACTGCAAAAATATCATCACGAACGGGTGCAGAGGAAATTTCCTTAAGTTCACCACTAAAGTCATCACTGTTCCCACTGGCCCCTAGAAGCGCAGATAACGCGCCACCAGCACTTGTACCGTTAGAAATTATTTTTTCTGCATCTCCAGGCATCAACGCATCATTAAATCTCAAGTAGCGTACAGCGGCTTTCAAATCAACAATGGTTGCGGGTGCTTTTCCAATATATTTACCTTGAGAGTTCTGAGAAGTCCTCCCTCTTGTGCCCGGGCTAGCGACGATAAATCCTCTGGCTAATGCTTGCTTAACTGTAGCCTCTGAAGGCTGAGGCAGCGCATGCGTTTCATTCTTTTTATTCAGGAACAAAGGTTGGCTGGGCATATAGCCACCAACCTGATTTGGTAAAAAAATGGGGGCGGTGGTTGCGTTGAAGCCGTTGATGTTTTGATTGAGAAAATAGGCCTCAGGAATATATACATTCATGCGCTGGCTAGATGGATCTGACGGATTATTCACGTACACAATATTCTCGTAAGCACGTATTTTGACTGTTGTATCTTGCCAAACAACTTCCCGTATTTCAAATTTAAGTGGATTGAATTTAAGTTGATCTTGGCCGGGCTCACTGTTTCCGGCTTTAATAGCCTGAGACCATGTGACTATGAATAAAAACAGCGCTTTTAGCATGAAACCGAGTGTACATTTTTGTTTTGAAAATTGATTCATTTCGTCATATCCGACTGAAGCCAGGGCAAGCCAATATCAACATTAGTTAAAACTTAGGTTTTTACTATTAAAGTTGGCAATAGCTATTATTACTCTGGCGTTTGCAGCTCAACAAACATTTTGATGTATTGGTTTAGATACATTGGTTTTCGTATTGAGCCCCTTAGATTGATTGGGCACTCCCTATTAAACCGTCTAACCAGGCTTGGTGCGCGTTCAGCATCGGATTAGGTCTCGTGTCTGCTAACTCAATAGCAGGTTGCCCATTTTGTGTCTCTTCCGTCAGTAATCTCAGGCGATTACCTGATAACTCTTCGAAGAGCCAAGCGTGGTGTACATCTAATCTTTGTGTTGCATCACCTTCAACCCATCCATGCCATGCGATGCGTGCGGGAGAGCCTGCTGAGGGTGCGACGTGTTCGACCACTTCAGCCTCTACTAAAAATCCAAACGTTGTAAATCTAAACCTGGATCCTAATTTCAACTCAGGGCCTGAATTATTGTAAAAGACAATGTCTGATGCATTGCTGTAGTAGTCTGGCCACAACAATGGATGATTCAATTGATGCCAGACTGACTGCAGGTTTAAATTCGGGACAATCATTTCGTTTGATACATAGTTATCTGTATTGCCTGGAAGATAAGCTTCGGGCCAAATAATGTCGTTGGTCATTTATTTGTTCTCTTTGATATAAATATTGGAGTTGATACTTTAATTAAGTATTAATAGTTAATATACTGGCTAAAAGTAATTACATTCATTACATGAGTGAACATATATGAGTAATTTTGATCCAGTAAAACTTGGCAGTATCGAACAGTTTTGCAAGGCCGCTGAATTGGGCAACTTTACCAGTGCCGCCGAGCAACTCGGCCTCACCCCAGCTTCAGTGAGTCGGTCTATAAGCCGATTAGAAAAAAGACTAGGTGTTCAGCTATTTGTCAGAACAACCAGAAACGTAAGATTAACCAATGAGGGGCAGCATTTCTGGCAACAATGCCGTCTTGCATTGGATCAGATTGCTGAGGCAGAATTGACTGTTTCGGGACAACAGAAGACTCCAACAGGGCCACTGAGAATCAGCGTTGGTAGCATTTATGCGCACCATAGGCTCTTTCCATTATTACCTGCATTTAGAACCCTGTATCCGCATATTCAATTAGAGATTAGTGTTTCCAACAAGGTTGTTGACTTTATTGCTGAAGGGTGTGACCTGGCCATTCGGGTTGGCGTACTACCTGATTCTCAATTGATTGCTCAAAAAATTGAGAATGCCGCATTAGGTATTTTTGCTTCACCGGAATATCTAAGTAAGAATGGCGTTCCCAAGTCTCTGGAAGATTTGCAAAGTCATGACTGCATTCAATTCATCCTCCCCACGACTGGAAGACCCATGCCATGGATTTTGAAAGATTTGAATGGTCAGGATATTGAGGTTGTTAACGATAGCCATTTGCGTGTTTATGAAGATGCAAATGCTTGTGTAAGCTGGTCCCTTGCTGGAGGAGGATTAGTCCAGACTTATCACTTTTTGGCACAGGATGAAGTAAAGAAGGGGCGGCTTATGGAGGTTCTTGAGCAATATTCTGGACGATCCAGACAATTTTCAATTATCTATCCGGCAAATCGTTATTTATCTTCAAAGGTTAGAGCCTTCTCAAATTTTATAAAAAGTGCTGTTCAACAAGATTATGGGAGAATAGATATCTGATGTTTGGCTCAAACACTGATAACAGAAAGGTCATATTTAACTTACATATGAGGAAAAAATCCGACAGATTCTGAATTGGTTTTCCTAATTTTATAGTACAAAGAAATCAATGAGTTACAAAACCATTTCCGACTGACTTAATTGTTTGTAATCATTGCCATTGAGTTAAGGTAATTAAGTCTCTCAGATGACTGTTTAAGCATGCAAAGTCTGTCGAAGATTTAGTATCAAAAAGTCAGGCTGGCTTGGTATGCTGTTTCAGCGAAAGCTAGAAGGACTTATGCCAGTGGCAAGCCTGTGACTCTCGGCGTTAGCGGACTTGATCCAGCTATACCGACAGTGTGCTGATATCAATGCTAGCCATTTCTATCAGTGGCCGTCAGTAGCGACTCCGCGTAAAACATAACCACTACAGTGTCGCTATCAAGTGCAGCCGGATTAAACCAGGCGCACACTGGCCGTTGATCAACGTATTCCATTAGGCGTTTATGTGTCCAGGGCTCGTTCAACAGGTTTTTGGCAATTATCTTGTGTCCTGTAGCCGGGTTTTCATCAAACAGAATCTTGTTCATTGGGGATTCTTGGCAAGAGTGCATAGACTTGTTGTTCGATTTCCTGGCGGATGGCCAGCGGCAGGGCCTGCAGCCAACGTTCGGGGATGGCCTGACTGCCATAGCGGGCACCCGCGAGCATGCCAACAATGGCGCCGGTAGTGTCGGCATCTTCACCCTGGTTGACGGTGCCAATCAGGCAGTCTTCAAAATTGTCAGTGTTGAGAAAAAAATGCAGCACGGTTTGCATCGTGTCAACAATATAGCCGCTGGCCCGGCCCGGATAGGGGTCGAATTTGAATGCCGGGTACTGTTTGACCAGTGCTGCCGCCAGCAAGCGGCAGGCCGCACCACCCTGGCCATTGAACAGTGCATGCACCATGCTGCACAGCGTCAGGCAGGCGGCATCGGACAATGGGTGGTGATGAGTAAGGTGCGCTTGTGCCAGCGTGATTTTTTCAAACTGGTCTGGTAGGTGATAGGTGGCGATGGCAATGGGTGCCATGCGCATGGCCGCACCATTGCCGCCATCAGCTTCGGAAGGCGGGCCTTGTACGCTGCCTTCCAGCAAATAGCGGCGGATGCCGCGTCGGCAGGTATTGCCCACATCAATCGGCTGGTTTTTCAGCCAGTCAACAAACATGCGTGCGGCGGTTTCGGCATGCCAGCCATTGTGGCTTAGCCAGGCGCGGCCCAGACACAGCGACATTTCGGTGTCGTCGGTAATCTGACCGGGTTTGAGCTTGAGCCAGCCACCGCCTGTCATGTCACGGTGTTCACCGCGGGCGGCGATCTCTCTGGCAGTCATAAACTCCACTGGCGCGCCCAGCGCATCGCCAACGGCCATGCCCAGATAAGCGCCCAGCGCACGTTGCATGAGGTCAGGCATAGCGGGCCATGACCTCGTATTCGCCACCCAGCGCGATGACTTCTTCCTCGCCGCCCAGTGGGCTGTGTTGCAGCAAGCCGGGAAACAGTAACAGTTTGACCAGCGGCACTTCCACTTGCAATATCCAGTCACCAAACTCGTCGGCGCGCTCGCGGTTGCGGGTAAACGAGACCAGATTGTTAAGACGCAGCCTGCACAGCCCGGCATGCAGCCCCTGTTGCCCCAGGGTCGGTTCTTCGTTGAGGTTCACGCCGCGCCACAAGGTCAGGGTGGGGTGCGAGGTCGGCAAGCCAAAACGTGCAATCACAAACTGGCAATACTCGTATAACAAATCAAGCTGCATATGGATGCTGTAGTTATGAAAGCGGCTGCAAAACTTCTCTTCCAGATAGGTGACCCAGGCCGGGGAGGGGAAATGCCTCAGCGGTGCGCGGTGGAAGCTGGGCGTGAGGCCAAAACGACTTTCCACCCAGCCCTTGAGCACCGCCCCCTGCGGGCTGTTGGCATCAAAGCCCCAGCCCTCCAGCAATTTGAGGTAGCTGGGTCTGAAACGGCGCGGGCCTTGTGCTGTGGCTGGTCGCTGCAAATCAAAGGCGATGGCCATATAGTGGGCAAACCTGTCGGCGGCTTCTTCGGCGTTGTGGCTGGCGTGCAGCAAACGAAACAGCCCGCTGTGGGTCTCGCGTGCTCCGGCAATATGCAGGGGCTGCGGGTGACGGTTAAACGCGACCGAGCCCAGCAATCCGGCCGGAAGACCGACCAGGTTGGTGCTGTACCAGTCTTGCGGGCTTTCTTCCGCCTGCATGCCAGCGAGATGTAGCCTTAAACCGGGCGGTTTTCGTTGGGGTTGCGTACTGGCCCCATCAGCTTCAAGCCTTCCTCATAGCTGATTTCAGGGAAGTTGGCACTGAAGCTCATCGCTTTGGCAATAACGGCATCCAGCTTGGCGCCAGTATCCAGTTTTTTTAGGTCATTTTTTTCCAGGCGCAACAGTTCCAGTAGCTCGTTATATACCGTGGCTTCATCAATGGGCAGGATGTAGAAAGTGCTGCCGTTCATCTTGACCGTGTACTTTTTCAACAGGTCAATATTGTTGCAGAAGACGATATATTTGCCTTCCGGGAGCAGCACGTCTTTGAGTGCATCGACGAGTAAATCCAGATAACCAAATGACAACAGGTAGCCGGTAAAAAAAGGCATGCCGTTTTCGCCCTCCTGCGCATAGGCCATGACCTGGTCGCAGGTGATTTCTGGCGGGCGTGCTTCATCGGCCAGTTGCGGCGCAAACTTGATGGCGAGTTCGCCACGAAAGCCAAAACGTCCAGGCACTTTGGTGGCGTCTTTAAATACCGGATTTTGCAAACGGTTGGCGGCATTGAGTTTGCCGAAAATGGTGCTTTCCATGGTGGTCATTGCAAGGTTCTCCTAAATAAATGAGGCCAGGGGTTACGCTGGCTGGTTACGAATAAAGTCTGCCGTTTTAAAAAAAGCCTGATCGAGCTGTGCCCTTAACGTGGCATCTGTCACCACTTCCAGCAGGGCACGCCGCATGCATAACATCCAGGCATCTCTTTCTGCCTCGCCGATACCAAACATGGCATGTCGCTGGCGCAGGCGGGGGTGGCCGCGTTCACGGCTGTACTCCTTGGGGCCACCCAGCCATTCGATCAGAAACTGCACCAGCACCGCCTTGGTTTCAGACAGGTCTGCCGCATGCATGGCGCGGATTGCGGCAGCTTCCGGTGCCGTGTTCATATGCACATAAAAGCGGTCGACCAGACGGCTAATGACCGCTTCTCCACCGATTTGTGCAAAGTGCGGATTGCCTTGAATTTGCGCGACCGGTTTGTGGCGGCTGGTATCCAGCGCCGGATTAATGGGGGGTAATGGCTGATGCATCCTGACCTCTCTGGGAACTGACAGATAGTCCTGATTCAGCAAGTGTTATACCAACAGCTATGCCAATTGATCTGCAGAAGGCAAGGATCAAGCCTGGATGAGGCTTGGCGGCCAGTTGATGCATGAAGCAACGCATTGAAAGGCGGCTGACCGTATGCAGAAAGGTTTGTTTCATACCGCACGCTGGGCGCCGCTTTTGTCGTGTTTGCGACAGAAAGTATTTAAGGAAATGTCGTCTGCGTTTTTGTAAAAATATAAATATAAATCAAACACTTAACTTTTATTTTTTCTGTTGGCACGCTACTTGCCATAGACAGGCTACATGGCCGACACCCTCCATCGCCTGATAAGAAAAGTGATTAGGTTGCGATTCGGAATCGGAAGATGGCTGCGTATAGCGACGAATTTTTCATTTAAACCTAAGGAGCTTCATTATGGCTGCATTACGTCAAATTGCATTTTATGGCAAAGGTGGCATCGGCAAGTCCACCACTTCTCAAAACACGCTGGCTGCGTTGGCCGAAATGGGTCAGAAAATCCTCATCGTCGGTTGCGACCCTAAAGCCGACTCTACCCGCCTGATTCTGCACGCAAAAGCACAGGACACCGTATTGTCCCTGGCGGCAGAAGCGGGTTCTGTCGAGGATCTGGAAATCGAAGATGTGATGAAAATCGGTTACCGCGACATCCGTTGCGTGGAATCCGGTGGTCCAGAACCTGGCGTGGGTTGTGCTGGTCGCGGTGTGATTACTTCGATCAACTTCCTCGAGGAAAACGGCGCCTATGACGGCGTGGATTATGTGTCCTACGACGTATTGGGTGACGTGGTGTGCGGTGGTTTCGCCATGCCGATCCGTGAAAACAAGGCACAGGAAATCTACATCGTCATGTCCGGCGAAATGATGGCGATGTATGCCGCCAACAATATTTCTAAAGGTATTCTGAAATACGCCAACTCCGGCGGTGTGCGTCTGGGTGGCCTGGTATGTAACGAACGCCAGACTGACAAGGAACTGGAACTGGCAGAAGCCCTGGCAGGCAAACTGGGTACCAAGCTGATCCACTTTGTGCCACGTGACAACGTGGTGCAGCACGCCGAGTTGCGTCGTATGACCGTGCTGGAATACGCCCCGGACTCCAAGCAAGCTGAGGAATATCGTCAACTGGCGCAGAAAGTTCACGCCAACGCCGGTAACGGTACCATCCCAACCCCGATCACCATGGATGAGCTGGAAGACCTGTTGATGGATTTCGGCATCATGAAGAAAGAGGATGAAACACTGATTGGTAAAGCGGCGACTGCAGCTTAATCAGTCTTTGGCAGGGGGCTTTGCCCCTTGCCAACCCCTCCAGAGACGGTTTCAAAAGTTGAGGAGGTTACTTCCGGGCAATTTCAACAATTTTTGAAAAGTTTCTTTTTATCACTGGTTTTTAGTCGAACATAGGAGACAACGATGAGTGCGACTGCTGAAGTAAATGTCAACGGCGCAGAGCTGATTCAGGAGGTGTTAAAAGCCTATCCTGAAAAGTCCGCCAAAAAACGTGCAAAACATTTGAATGTGTATGAAGAAGGCAAATCCGAGTGTGATGTGAAATCCAACATCAAATCGCTGCCAGGGGTAATGACCATCCGTGGTTGTGCCTACGCCGGTTCCAAAGGCGTGGTATGGGGCCCGATTAAAGACATGGTGCATATCTCGCATGGCCCGGTCGGTTGCGGCCAGTATTCCTGGGCGTCACGCCGTAACTACTACATCGGTACCACCGGTATCGACACCTTCGGCACCATGCAGTTTACCTCCGACTTCCAGGAAAAAGACATCGTGTTTGGCGGTGACAAAAAACTGGAAAAAATCATTGACGAAATTCAGGTATTGTTCCCCCTCAACAAGGGGATTACCGTGCAGTCCGAGTGCCCGATTGGTCTGATTGGCGACGACATCGAAGCCGTGTCCAAGAAAAAAGCCAAAGAGTACGAAGGCAAGGTGATTGTGCCTGTACGTTGCGAAGGCTTCCGTGGCGTGTCGCAATCGCTGGGTCACCACATTGCCAACGACGCCGTGCGCGACTTTGTGTTTGACAAAACCGACCCTGACAAAAACAAATTCGAGTCCAGCCCTTATGACGTGGCCATTATTGGTGACTACAACATCGGTGGCGATGCCTGGTCCAGCCGCATCCTGCTCGAAGAAATGGGCCTGCGCGTGATCGCCCAATGGTCCGGTGACGGCTCGATTGCCGAGCTGGAAAACACGCCCAAGGCCAAGCTCAACATCCTGCACTGCTACCGCTCGATGAACTACATCAGCCGCCACATGGAAGAGAAGTACGGGATTCCATGGGTAGAGTACAACTTTTTTGGCCCGTCCAAAATCGAAGAATCCCTGCGCAAGATTGCCAGCTTCTTTGATGACAGTATCAAGGAGAAAACAGAGCAGGTCATTGCCAAATACAAGGCACTGACCGATGCCGTGATTGCCAAGTACAAACCACGCCTGCAAGGCAAAAAAGTCATGCTGTTTGTCGGTGGCCTGCGCCCCCGTCACGTGATTGGTGCCTATGAGGATTTGGGCATGGAAGTAGTGGGTACCGGCTACGAGTTTGGCCACAACGATGACTATCAGCGTACCACCCACTACGTTAAGGATGGCACCCTAATCTATGACGATGTGACCGGCTACGAGTTTGAGAAGTTTGTGGAGGCCGTGCAACCAGATCTGGTCGGTTCCGGCATCAAGGAAAAATACGTGTTCCAGAAAATGGGCGTGCCTTTCCGTCAAATGCACAGCTGGGATTATTCCGGCCCTTACCACGGCTATGACGGCTTTGCGATTTTTGCCCGTGACATGGACATGGCGATTAACAACCCGGTATGGGGCTTGACCAAAGCGCCATGGCAACAAGCGGCTTAAGAGGAGAACTGAACATGAGCCAGAATGCTGATAAGGTTTTAGACCATTTTGAACTGTTTCGCGAACCAGAATATACGGAAATGTTCGCCAACAAGAAAAAGAATTTTGAATTTGCCGTGCCTGCCGATGAAGTGAAAAAGCAGGTCGAATACGCCAAAACGCAAGAGTACAAAGAGAAAAACTTTGCCCGCGAAGCGTTGACCGTGAACCCGGCAAAAGCATGCCAGCCACTCGGGGCCGTATTTGCTGCGAATGGTTTTGAAGGGACATTGCCCTTTGTGCACGGCTCACAAGGCTGCGTGGCATACTACCGCTCGCACTTCAGCCGTCACTTTAAAGAGCCGACTTCCTGCGTGTCCTCTTCCATGACGGAAGATGCGGCGGTATTTGGTGGTTTGAACAATATGATTGATGGTTTGGCCAACTCGTATAGTTTGTACAAACCAAAAATGATTGCGGTTTCTACCACCTGCATGGCCGAGGTGATTGGCGATGACCTGAATGCCTTTATCAAGACCTCACGCGAAAAAGGCTCCATCCCGGCTGACTACGATGTGCCGTTTGCCCACACGCCAGCGTTTGTCGGCAGCCATATCACCGGCTACGATAACGCGCTCAAAGGCATCCTCAACTACTTCTGGGATGGCAAAGCCGGTACCGTGCCTGCGCTGGAGCGCAAGCCTAATGACAGCATCAACTTTATCGGCGGGTTTGACGGCTATGTGGTCGGCAACAACCGTGAAGTGAAACGCATGTTCAACGAGTTTGGCATCACCCCAACCATGCTGTGCGATCCGTCCGACGCCTGGGATACGCCGACCGATGGCGAGTTCCGCATGTATGATGGCGGCACCACACTGGAAGACACTGCCAACGCCATTCATGCCAAAGGCACCATCGTCATGCAGTCCATCTGCGCCGAAAAAACTGCCGAGTATATCCAGAGCAAAGGCCAGGAGGTGGTCAAGCTGCATCACCCCGTCGGAGTAAAGGGCACAGACGAATTCCTGATGGCGATCTCCAAGCTCTCCGGTAAACCAATTCCGGCCAGCCTGACCAAAGAGCGTGGCCGTCTGGTGGATGCCATTGCCGACTCGATTGCTCATATCCACGGCAAGAAATTTGCCCTGTATGGTGACCCTGACCTCATGCTGGGCCTGACCGGCTTCCTGCTGGAGTTGGGTGCTGAGCCAACCACGGTACTCTCCACCAATGGTGACGATGCCTGGGCGGCCAAGGTACAAACCCTGTTTGATGCAAGCCCATTTGGTAAAAACTGCAAGGTCTATCCGAAGAAAGACCTGTGGCACATGCGCTCCCTGTTATTTACCGAGCCTGTCGATTTCCTGATCGGCAACACCTACGGTAAATACCTGGACCGCGACACCGGCATCCCGCTGATCCGGTTGGGTTTCCCGATTTTTGACCGCCACCATAAACACCGCTATCCGGTATGGGGTTATCAAGGTGCACTCAACGTGCTGGTCACTATCCTGGACAAGATCTTTGACCAGATGGACATCAGCACTAACGGCATTGCCACGACAGATTACAGCTTCGATATTATCCGCTAGCCTGTGATTGAATGCGTACCGGGTAGGGCGGTTCGATGTCTGGCCCGGTAGCAATGTAGTCCTGTCTCTTCCCCCACTTTGCAATGATCGATTGTTGAGTGTTTAAGCCTCCCGGTTGGGGGGCTTTTTTTATTTGAGAATAGTTAGAAACTGCCTAAGCCGTCAGGCGCTTTGTTGTGCGCGAGAGCATGTGGTTTAGATATGAGGGTTGGTTAGCTTGTGATAGGAGGCGTACCGCAGGCGGGTACGCTCTACCGGGCTAGATTAAGCCCGGTGCGACGCATGTTCGCTCCAGCAATGGCCGAAATGCAGTGGTTTTTTCCCAGCATAATGACCACTGTGAGTCCTTTAACCTCCTTCATGGGAGGTTTTTTACTTAAAAAACATTGCGATAAAAAATTTCATGTTAGGCACTTTCACATATTGCATCGAATTTACGTATAAATGCTTTTTTTAAATCTTGAGAAGAGAATAGTTCTGTTTTGTAAGACTTTAAATAGTCTTCAATGGCTTGAACGAGTAATTTCCTATTTAGAATCCAATAGTTATCGTGTCGCTCAATAAGTTTGCTCGAACAAGTTTTGATTTTCCAACCACCGCGTGTTGCAGCTTCATGAAGAATGCCGCAGCGTACATTTTCATAAAAATTGGTGGCTAAACCTTTATCAGAAAAGTAACTTTTAAATGGCTCTCGATTCTGTAAAAAGCTTTCAAAAATCGGCTGGCTTTTGAAATATTCTGTATTTTGATCAAGAGGGTGTTCAGTTGAACCCTTACGATAACTCTTTCCTTGATAGAATGATTCCAACGCTTCAATTGTTGAGCAGATGATTGTCACAACTGCAAATCCTTCACCCACTGAATTGCCATTTTCTTCAATGTACCTGATCGGGTTTAGGTAACGTGTTTCTAGACGCTTTTTAAAGAAATCAAATGCCTTTTCCCAGAGATCTACATTTTCTAAATTCTTGCTAAGCTCGTTTGATAGCTTTTTCCAATCACTAATCGTGTAATTGCCGGCAATCTTGATGTTTTCACTCATAACTGTTTCCTTAAGATTCAATCTTGCCTTTAGGATTACGCATTAAAAAATTGGCCGTTATAGAGTATCAAACCTCTATGACACACAATTATTTTTTTGTAATTTTGAATAGGAAGATTAGTGTTTTTTCGTAGTTTCAATAATGCTCTTTTTGAAGCATAGAGTAATGACAAAAATATCATCTTTGTCGCAAGGTCTACAGGCTTAAAAACCCCAATATTTATATAGGCGATTGTTTATTAATGAGGATATAAGATTTTTTGCCTTGGCAAAGCCTGTGCTATTCCAAGTTAATACATTCGGAGATGTCACGATGTGACAAAGCAAGCCAATTATCAACGATACAACCATCACGTTATGGAGCACAGACTCCCGATGCCGTCTTTAGCCCTAGCCAGAAACTGCAGATTGCGTTGGTGTTGGCCGAATTAGGTGTCCCTGAGCTAGAGGTGGGGATTCTTGCCATGGGCGAAGGGCTTACCCGCCTGCGGTACCCCGTAGCTTTGTTTAACAGCATCAACAATTACTTTAAATCACGCTGTAGCCTTTTAACTCTTTCCAAGCAGTCATCATAGGTTAAATCGCAATCGAGTCTTTCAATTGCTGCATAGACTGGCGCTAAAATAGATTTTCTTGTTTCACATTGATGGATAAAGGCTTCCAGATTTTTTGTGAATATCATTCTGTTTTGCAAAATTGCATCATACGCATGATCAATCACCACAGCCAAATCCAATAAGTCTCGCGGCGTTACTCTATCGCCTCGATGCCATAATTTTTTAGCTACGATCTCTACAGGCGTTTCCAATAATACTTCTCTCCCTAAAACTTCATGACTCTCAAAAGGGGTTGAGGTTAGGGGGGATGATGCTACAAAGTCAATTTCACCTTCTGGCAGATAAAGCTTGAGGTATTCAGAGCCGTCGGTGTATTGCTGGGTAATTTCTTCGCCTTTTCCACCTAAGCGCGGATTGATGAACCCCAAAAATTGAGGGTCTGGCACAAAAATATCAATATCTTTAGATAAACGGTGTGCATAGTGAAACATCAACACCGTGCCACCGCCGAGGCTCCAACGTGGCAGTTCAACGTCATCCTTTGCCACTGCATCTATGAGGCTAAAAGCTTGCCTGAGCAAGCTTTGCCAAACACCAGCAGGGAACTGTAACGGGTTAGCCATTGATCGCCTGCCAAAATGGCTTGGGTGATTCTATTGCCATTGCCAATTTAGCAAGGTTTTTCCAAAGATGTTTTGGGTTAGCCTGCTGTTGCATTGCCAGCTGTTTCACTGCGCCGGTCAACAAGGCAATTGAGGCCTCTTCAATTAAATGAAACAGCTGACCTTCATAGCCCTTTGGCACTTCACCTTTCAGCATGACGGCTTCCAATTCATCCTGAGTCATGGTGTTTTTGTAACTCGTGTTAACGCTGCCAAGTAACATCTGTACAAAGTTCATCGGTTTACCCGTTGAAAATAGTGGCTTGCCAACAATATCCGCCAACTCAGATAACTTCACAGCGCCAATGTCGCCCACCTTGCCGTTTTCAAGATTCACAATTGTTACTCTTGATAGATGTGCAGCTTCAGCAAGTGCCTTTTGACTGAGGCCACATGCTACGCGCTCGTGTTTAATAATTGATCCTATTGTTTGAATATTCATAGCAAAAAGTTTAAGCTTGTCCGTAAATAAAGTAAAGCATACTTTACTTTTATTTGTCAGTATTACAGATTCTGTAGGGTGCTATAGCATACGGTACGCGCTATGGTTTGTTTAAAAGATCGCTATCTTAAAGCGTTAAACGCGCGTGTTTTGAGTTCCTTCCTGATGCGTTACTCACTCCCTTTTCACATGAAATACTGCTAGTGGCTAAGTCATGTCAATGGTGATTGCAGGAGTACGAACATTTAAGCGTCTTGTACTTCATTTAATCTCGCCAGCTGGCATACCAGGCAATGGATATTGACCCGGACGCTCGTCACATAACATTCCTCTTTGTCGTAAACCTTACAATCGAAATTATCCTCTAGTAATCTTTTAACTTGTTGATTATAAATAAATATATTGGATTCTCGGATGTTGGCACAGCCTGTGCTATTTCAACTGTAATACATTCGGAGATGTCACGATGCGACAAAGCAAGCCAGTCATCAACGATACCACCTTGCGTGATGGAGAACAGACGGCAGGGGTGGCGTTTAGCCGTGAGGAAAAATTGCGAATTGCTTTGGCGCTGGCGGAGATTGGGGTGCCAGAGCTGGAGGTGGGCATCCCGGCCATGGGCGAGGCGGAAATTGCCGATATACGCGCAATTGCGGCGTTGCAATTGCCGACCAGGCTAATGGTTTGGGGGCGTATGACCGAGGGCGATTTGCTGGCATGTTTGCGCACCGGGGTGCGTCATGTGAATTTGTCCTTGCCGGTATCGGATTTGCATATTGAGCGCAAATTGCGGCGTGACCGGGCGTGGGTGTTGCAGCAGGTGGCGCAGGTGGTCTCGCAGGCGTGTCAAGAGGGCTTGCAGGTGTCAGTGGGCGGTGAAGATGCTTCACGCGCCGACCCGCAGTTTTTGCAGCAGGTGGTAGCGGTGGCCAAGACGGCGGGCGCTTGCCGCTTTCGTTATGCCGATACCCTGGGCGTCCTTGATCCGTTTACCACGTATGAGCGCATTGCGGCTTTGCGTGCGGTCACTTCGCTGGACATCGAAATGCATGCGCATGACGACCTCGGCCTGGCCACTGCCAATGCATTGGCGGCAATTCGTGCCGGGGCCAGCCATGTCAACACCACGGTCAATGGCCTGGGTGAGCGGGCGGGCAATACGCCGCTGGAAGAAGTGGTGACCGCTCTGTGGCGCATCCACGGGCTGGATGTGGGGCTGGACATGCATGCCTTTCCAGAGATTTCGCAGCTGGTGGCGCAGGCGTCGGGGCGGGCCGTGGCGCTCAATAAAAGCATCGTCGGTGCGGCGGTGTTTACCCATGAGTCCGGCATGCATGTCGATGGCCTGCTCAAAGACCCGGCCACCTACGAAGGCTTTGACCCGGCTGCAGTCGGGCGAGAACGGCATCTGGTGCTGGGCAAGCATTCCGGTAGCCACAGTGTACGCCATGTCTATGCGCAGCTGGGTATACGCGTGCAACATCACGAAACCGAATGGCTGCTGCAACGCATACGCCAGTTTGCAGTGAACACCAAGCGCAGCCCGGCCAGTGATGAGCTCAAACTGTTTTATCTCGAAGGCCAGACCACACCGGGGAGACTGTCATGCATGTAAATTCGCCAGTGCAGTCTGGCTTGCTAGCCCTGTTGCGCGAAGACCTCGCCTGCGTGTTTGAGCGTGATCCGGCTGCACGCAACCGGCTGGAAGTGTTGCTGACCTATCCCGGCTTGCACGCTACCTTGCTGCACCGTATCTCGCATGGCTTGTGGCGGCATGGCTGGCGGTTTGCTGCGCGCTGGCTGAGTTATGTCACGCGCATGCTGACACAGATTGATATCCACCCTGGCGCCAGCATCGGCCGCCGCTTTTTTATCGACCATGGCTGTGGTGTTGTTATCGGCGAAACTGCGGTGGTTGGCAACGATGTCACCCTGTATCACGGCGTGACGCTGGGTGGTGTGTCGTGGAATCCGGGCAAGCGGCATCCAACGTTATGTGACGGCGTCATGGTCGGCGCTGGTGCCAAAATCCTTGGGCCGGTGGTGGTGGGCGCACAGGCCAGGGTAGGCGCCAACTCGGTGGTCATCCATGATATTCCGGCCAGGATGACGGTGGTCGGTATCCCCGGTCGCGTGGTGCTGCCTGACAACGCCAGACGCCAGCCACAGCAGGGCATAGACCTCGACCACCATCTGATGCCGGACCCGGTGGGCAAAGCGGTCACAGCTTTGCTAGACCGTATTGATCAACTGGAGCATACCCTAGCGGCGATGCGTGACAACCAGCAAGCCGCTTCCGAAGCCTTGATACAGCACAGCGTCGCCGAGGCGCGTGCACGCAAACGTTTCGATTCCTGAGCCTGCATTTCCTTTTTATGTTTGGAGAACCCTGATGAGTGCCTTGTTATCCCGTATGCAGACCTTTTCCGCTGCCGAAGAGTTTTTTGAGTTTCTTGGTGTGGCGTATGACCCACAGGTGGTACACGTCAACCGCCTGCATATCCTCAAGCGCTTTCAACAATATCTGGCGCGTGAACAGGTAGATTCATCCCAACCGGAAAGCGTGCAACTGGCTGCTTACCAGCGCTTGCTGCAAACCGCCTATGAGGACTTCGTACACTCCAATGCCGCTACCGAAAAAGTGTTCAAGGTATTCCAGGAGGCTGACGGCAGTAAAACCTTCAATCTCAACAGTTTGCGCCAGACATTGCCCTCACAGCGTGCCTGATTTGTCGGCTTTGCGACAAATTGTATGGTAGTGATATTTATTTATAAGTCACTGAATAATATATAAAAAATATTTTTTAACGGCGTGGCATGGTTGTTGCAATAGCCTATATAACAGGGCGCAAGCGAGTGCCCCGATAGCAGAGGAAGGAAGCGTTATGCATATTGTGGTTTGTATCAAACAGGTGCCAGACAGCGCGCAAATACGGGTGCATCCGGTGACCAACACCATTATGCGGCAGGGCGTGCCGACCATTGTGAACCCGTATGATTTGTACGCGCTGGAAGAAGCGTTGCGGCTGAAAGATGAATATGGTGCGCGCGTGACCGTGCTCACCATGGGGCCACCGATGGCCGAGGCGGCGCTGCGCAAGGCGATTTCTTATGGTGCAGATGACGCCGTACTGGTGACCGACCGTATTTTTGCCGGGTCTGACACCTTGGCTACCAGCTATGCGCTGGCTGCGGCCATCCAGCAGATCAGCAAAGATATTCCTGTTGATTTGGTGTTTACCGGCAAGCAAACCATTGATGGCGATACTGCGCAAGTCGGCCCCGGCGTCGCAAAACGGCTGGAGATGCAGTTGCTCACCTATGTTTCAAAAATCCGTTCGCTGGATACTGACAGACAGGAAATCGTGGTCGAGCGCCGTTCTGAAGGCGGCGTGCAGGTGCTCAAAACCAAAATCCCCAGCCTGATTACCGTGCTCGAAGGCAATAACGAAATGCGTTTTGCCACCATGGCCAATATGTTCCGTGCTGCCCGTTATCCGGTCAAAATCTGGAATAAAGACGCTGCCGGGATTGAAGACCCGACCAAAACCGGCCTGAAAGGCTCGCCTACCGTGGTTTCCAAAGTGTTTGCACCGACACCACGTGCGACCAAGGCCGAGATCATTCAATGCGAAAGCAACGAGCCCAAAGACCTGAGCGTGACCTTGCTCGCCAAAATGTTTACCAAGTTTCCCAACATCGAGAAAGAGCTGCTGAAGCGGTCGGCTTGAACAGATCCAGGGAGCATGAAGTAAAGGAATCCATATGAGTGAAGAAACCAAAAAACCGGCACCGGCAGGCAAGAAGAAATTTGAGCTTGATGAGCGTCTGAAAGCGTATAAAGGCGTCTGGGTGTTTATTGAACATGAGCGCGGCGCCATACATCCCGTTTCGCTGGAATTATTGGGCGAAGGCCGCAAACTGGCCGATATGCTGGGTGTGGAATTGACAGGCGTGGTGATGGGCCCCCCCGGAGAGACCACCCGCAGTTTTTGCCAGGAGGCCTTTTACCATGGCGCAGACCTGTGCTACCTGATTGAAGACCCGCTGCTGCAAGATTATCGTAACGAGCCTTATACCAAAGGGCTGACCGATCTGGTCAACAAATACCAGCCTGAAATCTTGTTCCTTGGTGCAACCACATTGGGCCGCGATTTGGCAGGCAGTGTCGCCACCACGCTCAAAACCGGCCTCACTGCTGACTGTACCGAGCTCAATATCGACCTCGACGTGCGCAGCCTGCTGGCGAGTCGCCCAACCTTTGGCGGCTCCTTGCTGTGTACCATTCAGACCCTGAATTATCGGCCGCAAATGGCCACGGTGCGGCCACGTGTGATGGCAATGCCAGAGCGCGACGCGACGCGCAATGGCCGCATCATTGAAGACACCCTGGGCATGATAGAAAGCAGCATCATTACCAAAGTGCTGGAGTTTATCCCGGACGAGATGCAAGACAAACCGCAACTGCCATTTGCCGACATTATCGTCGCTGGTGGTCGCGGCATGAAAAAGCCGGAAAACTTCAAACTGATCTGGGAGCTGGCGCAAGTGCTGGGCGCAGAAGTCGGCGCCACTCGCCCCGTGGTGCAAGCGGGCTGGGTCGAGCTAGACCGTCAGGTCGGGCAATCTGGCAAAACCGTGCGCCCCAAACTCTATATCGCGGTGGGCATTTCCGGCGCCATCCAGCACAGGGTCGGCATGGATGCCTCGGATGTGATTATCGCCATCAACAACGACCCCAATGCGCCGATTTTTGACTTTGCTCACTATGGCATTGTCGGCAATGCCATGACCATATTACCGGCGCTGACCGAGGCATTTAAGGCACACCTGGCAACTGCAAGAAAGGCAGGCTAAGCATGAGTGAAAAATTTGATGTGATCATTGTGGGCGCTGGCCCGTCTGGCAATGCCGCCGCCTTGCGTCTGGCACAGGCCGGACTCAGCGTATTGCAATTGGAACGTGGTGAAAGCTCAGGCTCGAAAAACGTACAAGGTGCGATCTTGTATTCGGATGCATTGGAAAAACTGATTCCTGACTTCAGGGACGATGCGCCACTGGAGCGGCATATCATCGAACAGCGCATGTGGGTGCTGGATGATGACTCCTACATGGGTTCGCACTACCGCTCGGACAGCTTTAACAAGCCGCCCTATAACCGCTACACCATGATACGTTCGCAGTTTGACAAGTGGTTTTCCGAGCGGGTGCAAAAGGCCGGGGCGCTGGTCATATGCGAAACCACGGTGACCGAACTGCTGCTGGATGGCCAGCGTGTCATCGGTGTACGCACGGACCGTCAGGGCGGTGAGATTTATGCCGATGCGGTGATACTGGCCGATGGGGTCAACTCCTACCTGGCGAAAAAAGCCGGCTTTCACCCCGAGCTGCATCCCAAGGATGTGGCGCTGGCGGTCAAAGAAATCCACTTTATGCCAACCGAGCTGATTGAGCAGCGTTTCAACGTCAAGGGCGAAGAGGGCGTGGTTATCGAAATGGCGGGCAAAATCACCAAAGGCATGATGGGGACGGGTTTTCTCTATACCAACCGCGAGTCGGTGACCATCGGCGTCGGTTGTATGCTGTCCGACTTCAAAGCCCAGCAAACCACGCCTTATGCCTTGCTGGAGCAAATGAAAGCGCATCCGGCCATCCAGCCGCTGATTGAAGGCGGCGAGATGAAAGAATACACCGCGCACCTGATTCCAGAAGGCGGCTACAACGCCATGCCGGATTTGTTTGGCGATGGCTGGCTCATCGTTGGCGACGCTGGCATGTTTGTTAACGCCGTGCACCGCGAAGGTTCCAATCTGGCCATGACCACCGGCATGGTGGCGGCGGATACCTTGATTGCCTTGCGTGCCGAGGGCCTGCCCTTCAGCAAGGCCAACCTCAAGCGCTACGAGGCCACGCTCAACGACAGCTTTGTCATGAAAGACCTGAAAAAATACAAGGACATGCCGGCAATCTTTCACAAAAATCCGCAGTTCTTTAATGACTATCCCGAGTTGTTGTCCAAAGCCGCCCACACCATGCTGACGGTGGATGGCGTGGATAAAAAATCCAAAGAAAAGCAGATACGCCACAGCTTCCGTCAACGCCGCTCACTGATGGGCCTGATGGGAGATGCGTTCAAGTTATGGAGGGCTTTTGAATGAGTATTGTCGTCAAGGTTGAAGAGAAACTGTTCCAGAACCGCTACAAGGTGGACAGCGGCAAGCCGCATATCGAGATCAAGGATGCTGACGTCTGCCGCCATTGTGACAGCCATGCCTGTACCGTGTGTTGCCCCGCTGGCTGCTGGACCATGGAAGGCAATGGCAATGTCACCGTGATCAGTGATGGCTGCCTGGAGTGCGGCACCTGCCGCATTATCTGTAACGAGCACCGCAATGTGGCCTGGGAATACCCGCGTGGTGGCTACGGCATCCTGTTCAAGTTCGGCTAATCCCCTTTTTTGTATTGCATTGTTGGAGACATCCCCCATGAGTAAACCCGCCAGACAAGTGTTTGTATGTAACCAGGCCAGACCACCGGGCCACCCGCGAGGCTCGTGCCAGGGACGGGGCAGCAATGATATTTTGCAGGCGTTCTGGCAACAGGTGCAGACGCGCAATCTGTGGGAGCAGTTTTCGGTGACGTTTAGCGGCTGCCAGGGCCCCTGTGACAGTGGCCCGCATGTGCTGGTCTACCCGGAAAGCGTGATGTACGGTGGTGTGAGCAAAGACGACGTGACCGAAATCATAGACAAGCACCTGCTGGCAGGCGAAGTGGTCGAGCGCCTGAAAGTGCCGGACAGCGTCTGGTAGGGGACGCTGACAGATGCGAGGCCAGTGTTTGAACCAGCTTGCGCTGCATGGTCTGTGATGTGATGAAAGCCTGAGATGAGAGACACCCCATGAGAGGTCAGCCATGAATGGTATCGTCGCCCACGAAGACTTGCCGCCACCGATTGCCGGGTATCTGGCCGCGGCAGCCACCACCCACGATTGGCGTGAGGCAGAGTCGCTGCTATTGCGCGCGCATCAGGTCTCGCCCGACTGTCTGCATGTGTATTACACGCTCTACAAACTGTATGCCGTACGTAATCGCCTGGGTGATGCCGAGCGTGCTGTACACATGGCGCTGGACGCCGCAGCTAGACAGGCGCACATCAATAGCCACTGGCAATCACTGACCGCACAAAGCTGTGACTGGACGCAGGTCGATTCGCCGCAACACTTTTACCTGTTTAGCCTCAAGGCCTTTGCCTATATCCGCCTGCGCCAGCAGCGTCTGCCAGAAGTGCGGCAAATCCTGACCAAACTGCAAGAGATAGACCCGCAAGACAGCGTGGGGGCCTCGGTCATTCAGGCCTATGCCGATGGGGTACCGCTATGAGTCTGGCTAGCGCCACCATGCTTAATATTATGCTGCAATCCTGCGAGGCAGTGCTGACCCTCACCGAGGATGTCGCTCCAGAGGGTTTTTTTAGCAGTCAGCTCACCCAGGCTGAAACCCTGCTCCACCTGCGTATTATTGCCGAAAATGTAGACCGGCTGCCCATGGAAAACAAAACCGCCATGTCCGAAATCGACTGGGCAGGCTGGAATGTCCTGCTGTCACAAGTCCGTTCGTCGGGCGGCTTCGAGCGCGATGCCATTTGGTTTGCCATCCGCGCCATGGTGCCAGCGACCCTGATGTGGCTGCGCGTGTTCAGGCAGCAACAACCGGCACTATTCAGTATGACTGTATAAGCGAATGATGATGCTACCTGCCACCAACCTACTGCCGCAACGTGTGATTGCCTGTCATTTTGATAATTACAGCACTGCACTGCTGTTCGTGCGCTGGCCCCATGGCGGGTTGTTGGCACCGGCTGCCTTGCCCGCCAGTGCCAGCGTATTAGCAGAGCCTGACCAGCCGATGCGCCAGCCTCTCACGGCAGCACAAGGGGTAGAAATCGTCAAAACCCTGAATGTGCCTGCTGACACACTGTAATACCAGCATGATTTTACGGCCTGGGTCACCACTGATGAAGGTCCATTACGCATTCATCTTTGTCGTTACATGACACCGGATGCGCCCAAGTCCGAAATCGCCTTATTTGGCGGTGAGTTCAGGCATATGAGTGCCTTGCGTAGCGCTGACAGGCAGGAGTTATTGTTATTGCGACAGGTGTTTGACTGGTTTATGCGAGGTGAGGGGCAGTAACTGGCAGTTTTTCCGGTGTCTATCATGGCAGCTGGCACAAAAACTGCATAGTCTTGCCTATCGCTATATAATCTACTTTATAGCGTAGCAAATGTGACAAACATGACAAAGGCAGACAGAAAGATGACAACGCAGATGACGCAGACCATGCAGGTAAGTGGCTCACTGTTACTGGGCCCCGAAGGCAGTGATGGCCAGGCTGGCTTGCTGACAGACCGTCGCCTGGCACTGCTGGAGCATATCGGTAGCTGCGGCTCTATCTCGCAGGCCGCCAAACTGGCAGGACTCAGTTACAAGGGGGCCTGGGATGCGGTGGATGCCATGAACAGTTTGTTTGGCGACGCCCTGGTGCAGACTACCACAGGTGGCAAGGGTGGGGGCGGGGCGCAATTGACTGAAGCCGGCATCCGTGTCGTGGATGCCAGTCGCGTGTTAAGGCGTGAGCACCAGAAATTTTTACAGGCGGCCAGTGATGGCATCGCTGATTTTGACAACATTTATACATGGATGCGGAGGCTGACAGTGAAAACCAGTGCGAGAAACCAGTTTTTTGGCAAGGTGGTGGCAATCAAGCAGGCGCAGGTCAATGTTGAAGTGACCCTGCAATTGACTGGCGGCGACCAGATACACGCTGTCATTACCCATGATGGCTTGAATGAGCTGGGCTTGCAGGTGGGCAGCGAGGCCTGGGCACTGGTCAAGGCCAGCTGGGTGATCCTCGCCAGTCCTGAAGCCGCGACTGGCCTGAGTGCACGCAACAAACTGGGCGGCGAGGTGACTCGCATACATCAGGGTGGTGTCAACGCCGAAGTCAGCCTGCGCAGCACCGGAGGCAATGTGATCACCGCGACCGTGACCAATGACAGTGTGGCCGAACTGCAACTGGCCGCTGGTAAAACGATGGTAGCCGTCTTTAAAGCCAGCAGTGTAATTTTAGGGGTGAGCGAGTAGTTTTTTCTCTATCGCTATATATCTTGCTTTATATCGAGTCTTTGAATACATCAGGGAGCGCTTTACATGAAAAAAGTATCCATACTGGTCAGTCTGGCCTGGCTGGGGATGCCAACCAGCCAGGCGTGGGCAGATGCTGAAACCGATGCCCGCATCGCGCAATTGCAGCACATGCTGGAAGTACAACAAACACAAATGCAACAGATGGCAGATGCATTGAAGTTGCTCCAGGCACGGTTAGAAAAACCGGCGGAAACCAGAGGGGTAGCGAGCGATGACAAACAGGTCTTGCGTGATCAGCAGTGGAAGATGGACGCGATGGCCGATGAAATCAAGGCATTGCAATCGGCCCGTGGCAAATCGAGTGGCCAGCCAGTGTACGCCAACTTTAAAAATGGCCTGAGTTTTGAAGATGGTAGTGGTGCCTGGAAACTGGGCCTCAATGGACGCGTGCAAGCCGACTACCGCAGTTTCTCTCCGGATATTGCAGCCGCAGATACCTTCAACATTCGTCGCGCCCGGCTGGGTGCCAATGTGGCGATGAAGGATTTTGCGGCAAGACTGGAAGCCGAATATAGCGGTACGGCCAATAATGGCAGTGTCGGCCTGACCTATGCGCACGTCGACTACCTGCATTTTAACGGATTCAAATTACGCGCAGGTCAGTTCAAGCCGTTTTATGGACTTGAGCGTGCCATGAATGCCAACTTTACAGATTTTCAGGAACGGGCAGGCACGGACTATCTGCTGGGTGCCACTTTTGACCGCGGCGTGATGGTGTTTGGCGAACCTGTGCCAGGGTTGTTCTATAACGCCTCATGGACCGATGGTAAAGGCGTTAACACAGCCACTGCCAATGGTGATGAAACCGATGCCAAATATGACAACAAGGATGCGCTGGTACGTGTGGTCGGCAATATTGCCCAGTTTGCCGACTGGAAAGACAGTGTCCTGCATATCGGCAGCTTTTATGCCAGGGGTCAACAAGAACCTGGCAGCGTGCCAACCCTGAATGTATTGACCGAAGGCCGCGGATACACCGTATTTTCTACCAGTGAAGGTTTTACGCGCGCAGTTGACCGTACGCGAGAGGGCTATGAACTTGGGCTGGCACACGGTCCGGTCAAGCTACAGGCAGAACATATACGTGAAAATTTTGATGGTACCGGGTTTGATCGTGATCTGACCGCATGGTATGCCAGCCTTAACTGGCTGGTGAGCGGCGAAACTTTTGCCAGCACCTATAAAGATGGCATGTTTGGCCGCTTGCGTCCCAAACAGGATTTTGTCTGGGGGGGCGAGGGCTGGGGCGCGTTGCAACTTGGGGCACGTTACAGCAAGTTTGATGGCGGTGATTTTGTCAGCACTAACGCTACTGGAACCGGCAAGCTGGCAAGCGGGCGTAGCAATGCGTTTGATGCCTGGACGATAGGCGCCAACTGGGTGCTGACGCCCTATGTGCGTGTGATTGCCAACTATGTGCACACCCATTTTGATACCCCGGTGACCACCTCTGCCACCGTCTCAGGTAGCAGCAAAACGTATACGCTGGATCATGAAGACGCCGTCACCATGCGTGCCCAATTCGACTTTTAACTTTTATTCAGACAAGGAGATCCCATGCGATCACTCAAACAACTGTTGATAGCCAGCGTGCTGGCAGTTTCCATGCAGGTCCAGGCTGCCGAACCTTTTACTGTGGCCATTGCGGCCAACCTCAAATACGTGTTCGATGACCTGGCTGCCGAGTTTAAACAGGAAACCGGCATCGAGGCACAAAGCGTGCTCAACGCTTCTGGCAAAATTGCCACCCAGGTACGCCAGGGCGCGCCCTTTGATGTATTCATGTCTGCCGATATGGAGTTTCCCGAGGGCTTGTATAAAGAAGGTTTTGCCGTGACTGCGCCCAAGCCTTACGCCTACGGGTTGCTGGTGCTATGGTCACAAACCGGGGCCGATTTAAGCAAGGGCGTGGCCGGGCTGACGGATGCGGCTATTGGCAAAGTGGCCATTGCCAATCCAAAGTTGGCGCCGTTTGGCAAACAGGCACTCAAGGCCATGGAGTTCTACAAGGTGAAAGTGGCGCTGGAACCCAAACTGGTTTATGGCGAGAGCATTACCCAGGTCAGCCAGTACGTGGATAGCAAAGCGGTAGATGTTGGCTTCAGTGCCAAGTCGATTGTCGTTGCACCGGAGACTACAGGCAAGGGTAAATGGGTGGCTGTGCCAGAAGAGAGTTATGAGCCGATTGCGCAGGGCGTGGTCATCCTCAAGCATGGCATAGATAACAATGCGGATGCCGCCCGCAAGTTTTATGGGTTCGTGCAGTCGGAAAAGGCGCGTGCCATCTTTGCCAAAAACGGTTATAAATTGCCCTGAGGCAACACACAGGAAACATCATGTTAAGCATCGAGGATATACAGACCATTTGGCTGACCATCAAGCTGGCCAGTCTGGTCACCCTGCTATTGCTCATCATAGGCACGCCCGTCGCCTGGTGGCTGGTACGCAGCCGCGTTTGGTGGAAAGGGCTGGTGGCCTCGGTCGTGGCCTTGCCGCTGGTGCTGCCACCTTCAGTGTTAGGGTTCTACCTGTTGCTGGCGATGGGACCACAAGGCCCGCTGGGTAAGCTGACACAGGCCACTGGTCTGGGCAGTTTACCGTTTACTTTCTGGGGGCTGGTACTGGCCTCGGTGCTATATTCCCTGCCGTTTATGGTGCAGCCCTTGCACACCGCGTTTGAGGCTATCGGTGAGCGGCCGCTGGAGGTAGCAGCAACCTTGCGTGCTTCGCCACTGGATACGTTTTTCAGTGTGGTGGTGCCGATGTCCTGGCCGGGATTTCTGACGGCAGCTATGCTCACCTTTGCCCACACCGTAGGCGAGTTTGGGGTGGTACTCATGATAGGCGGCAATGTGCCGGGACAAACCCGCGTCGCTTCGGTACAGATTTATGATCATGTGGAAGCCCTGGAATATAGTCAGGCGCATACACTGGCCGCGGTCATGCTGCTGTTTTCGTTTTTGGTGTTGCTGGCGCTGCATGTGTGGCGCACGCAACCGAACAGGGGTTACTGACATGGGCGAGATACAGGCACGTTTTCATCTGACCAGGCCAAGCTTTACTCTGGATGTAGACCTCACCCTGCCCGGGTGCGGCATCACCGTCCTGTTTGGCCCCTCCGGTTCAGGCAAAACCACGCTATTGCGCTGTATTGCCGGGCTGGAGCAACCCAGGGAGGGCTATCTGCGCTTTCAGGGCGAGCGCTGGCAGGAGGGTGCGTATTGCCTGCCTACACATCGCCGTCCCATCGGCTATGTGTTTCAAGAGGCCAGCCTGTTTCCACACCTGACGGTGCTGGAAAACCTGCGTTTTGGCCTCAGGCGCAATACGCAGGCGCGGCCAGCAGATCTGGAGGCGGCCATCGCCTTGCTGGAATTGACGCCGCTACTGGGTAGAAACCCGGCACATTTGTCCGGGGGGGAGCGACAACGGGTGGCCATGGCGCGGGCCTTAGCAGTAAGGCCGCGGCTCCTATTGATGGATGAGCCGCTGGCTGCCCTGGATTATGCGCGCAAACAGGAAATCTTGCCCTATCTGGAGCGCCTGCATGACAATCTGGATATTCCATTGCTGTATGTCAGCCATGCCCATGACGAAGTAGCACGCCTGGCTGACCATATCGTTATGCTGCAAGCGGGCAGAGTGCTGGCACAAGGGCCATTGCTGGAGACGCTGGCGCAACTGGATACTCCGATCCGCCTGGGGGAGGACAGCGGCGTGGTCCTGCAGGCGCAAGTCAGCGAACTTGACCAGGAATGGCATCTGATGCGGCTGGCATTTGACGGTGGCAGCGTCTGGACCAGGCAGCGAGACCTGCCGCTGGGGCGTCAGCTGCGGGTACATATTCAGGCCCGTGATGTCAGTGTGGCCATCCGGCCACAAACCGATAGCAGTATCCAGAACCAGTTGCAGGGTGTGGTCGATGCCATGGCCATAGACACGCATCCCGGTGTCATGCTGATCCGTGTCAAGGTGGGAGCTTCGGTGCTGATTGCCAGACTCACTAAACGCTCGGCGTCGACCCTGGGCATCACTGTCGGTCAGTCAGTCTGGCTACAGGTCAAATCGGTGGCACTGATGGAGTAGGCGCGTTTCGCGCCATGCACGACGCATCCGCATCTTGAATGCGCAAGAAAGGAGTCCACTCATGATAGAACAACTCTATGCCAATTTGTCTGTGGCTGAACAACAGCGAGTGATTCGCGCCGAGCGTTTTGAAAGGCACGATGAACCCTCACTGCAAGCTACCAAGATCCATGGCTACGCCGCCGACGGGGGTAAGTGTTTTTATTACCACAGTTTTGTCTTGTCGGAAGAGGGCTTTGATATCGATGAGTTTCCGCTACGCATCGATGTCTATTACGAACGGGTGATGGCCTGGCGTCTGAAAGACGGTGGCTGGTTAAAAACTACCACCATCTCTGATCAACTGGATGCTTGCCAGCCACGCTTTCATACCCGGCCAGCGGAATGGGTGGCCAGCCTCTGAGGGTAAACGCCTAGCTGGCAACTGCCAGTATCACCGCAGAGGCTTTGAATACCACGCTGGCACTGGCGCCCTGACTGAGTCCAAGTTCACGTGCGGCTTCATGGGTAATGCTGGCAAACACGGTATTGCCGCCTGGTAAATCGAGTTTGACTTCGGCACTGACCGGCCCGCTGATCACCTGTGCCACCACGCCGCGCAGCACGTTACGTGCGCTCAGGGCATAGCCCTGCTAATGATCTTATCACTCTCGGGCCACGCAATGGCAAACAACCTCCAGGTACAAAGTTACAGAGGCGATGTTGGCAATTTGAATAATGTATGGACGCTCACTACAGCCTCTAAATTCAACCAGGATGATTATCCCCTTGATGCTGGTGCGCTGAATGTTTCAGGCAATGAGCCTGAGCAAACAAATATTGGCACCGGGTTGGAAAACTATCTAGGTTTGGCTGATGGCAGTTTGGATATTGACTCCTTCAGTGCGCAAGCTTACGAAGGCTCTGCAATGAAACTGAGTTTCAACTTAAAAGCGGGCGACACGCTTTCTTTCGACTACAGCTTTGCAACGCGCGATGTAGGCGCAAGTAACATTGGTAAAGACTACAGTTTTATTGTGATCAACGGCAAATTGTCTACCTTAAGCGATGTGGGTAAAACAACTGCAAGCCATGCCTCCGGTAATGATTTAGCGAGTACTGGTCTCACCAGTTTCTCATTCAAAGCAGACCACACGGGTAATTTCGATATCTATTTCGGCGTGGTTGATATTGGCGATTTCAATGCGAGTTCTACACTGCGATTGTATGGTTCACAGCTAGTTGCTGCAGTCCCTGAGCCAGATACAGCGATTCTGTCACTGATGGGCTTGGGTTTGGTTTGCTTGGTACGCAGGCAAAAAAGAGACGTTTAATCACTGGTTTTTAAAGGGTTAACACATGGCTGCTACCAACTGTTAGCAAGTGTAGCAGCCATATTTTGACAATCTCAGCGCAGCCAACACCAATGAACATTGTCAGTTTTTTTTCAATATCAACTCAGTTAACCCGACTCATTTTTTTATCAGTGATTGCATCTAGCGCACTCTCTGCTGAAGCGATCCAAAATGGACTATCTCCATTGGAGGGACCACAAAATAAAAATCCATATCGAGGCAATCGCACGTCAGAAAATATTGGTTATCGGTTATATAAAGCGCACTGTGCCCTCTGTCATGGGGAAAATGCTGTCGCCCAGGGCAAAGCCCCAGATTTGCGTTTTTTACCTACAGCAGAAGAGGGGGATGCTTTTTACTTCAAATCCGTGCATGAAGGAAAAAACAGTAGCAATAGCAAAATATCCATGCCGGCTTTCGCAGATAAATTGACCCAAGAGGAAATATGGGCAATTCGTACCTGGTTGGAAACTATACCCAATGGCGATGAGTAATTCTAATCAGTAACATGACATACCGCTTGACTCGAGCCCTATTGTGAGAGCATGAAAGGCTATTGTCTTTTTGTGTTGTGACTAAATCAACGCTTATTCTCAACTTCTTAATCGTTTACAGACTGCTCCTGGCAGTCCTGATTAACCAATGACAAGCCAGCCACCAGCCGGTTTTCTGTATTCATTGACTCGGGTATCAATTCAAAAAATGGGGCAGATTCAAAACGATAATGCATGAATTGCCTTGCTGCGATCACCGTTATGATTTGCCATAATTGATTAATGGGGTGACAACCATGCACCATATTCCCAGGCTAGGTAGCCGTCTTTTGTTGGGCATTTTGCTGACTTTTCATACTGCGATCTATGCAGAGGAAGGCGGCGTGAGCAGTGTGTATGAGGCGATTCACCAGGGCAAATCGGTATCACAATTCCGGTTTCGTTATGAGTATGTAGACCAGGCCAACAAGCCAGACGACGCCAACGCATTGACCTTGCAGTCCTTGCTCGGATGGCAAACCGCGCCGTACAAAGACCTCAGTGTCACGGCGCAGGTGATCAATGTAAGCCATTTGAATCAGGATTTTTACGATAACAATCTGGGGCGCAATCATTCCAGTCCGTTGCCAACGGTGCAAGATCCTGAAATCACGGATATTAACCAGCTCTTTATTGATTACACCGGTATTCCTCATAGCAAAGTGCGGCTAGGCAGGCAAATCATCCGGATTGATAATACCCGTTATGTGGGCGATATTATTTTCAGGCAATCGTCTCAAGTGTTTGACGGGCTGACCTTGACCAATCACTCGCTGGCAAATACCGAGTTTTTGCTGGGGCATTATGAGCATTTACGCCAGGCTACAGGCAAATACCGTAATACCGATTTTGATATTGTGCATGCCAGTTATCAGTATGCGCCCAAGGCGAGTGTCACCGCTTACGGCTATTTTATGGATCAGCCTGAAACAGGCCAGAATACTGGCGTTTTGAATAATTCGCATAAGGATATTGGTTTGCGTTTTGATGGCGCAATCGAGGTGCACCCTGACTGGCGCTGGTTGCATACGCTGGAGCTGGCCAGGCAAACCGCCTTCCAGGGCGGCGCCAGTGCCATTGATGTGTCTTATCGCAGAATGGGCTTGGGGCTGGGTTACAAACAATGGTTTGCCAGGATCGATCAGGAAATTCTATCGAGTAACCGCGGCTTATATGCGTTTCAAACGCCGTTTGCCACCTTGCATCCTTTTCAGGGCTGGACTGATTTGTTTACCACCACGCCGAGGCAAGGCATGATAGACCGCTATTTGACGCTAGGTGGCAAGTTTGAGCAGTGGACATTGCATACCGAGTGGCACACCATGTATGCCGATCAGCGCTATCAAACGCCGTCAGGCATGGGCGATCATTACGGTAACGAGTGGGATGTTTCCTGTGCTTATCAATATACGCCCAAGTTGCAGGCTAAGTTTGAGTATGCACGGTTTTATGAGAATGAAACGTTAGGCAGCAGCCTCACAGCGACCTCACGCAAGCCTGATACCACCAAGACATGGTTGACGTTGTTGTATCAGTTTTAATTCTTTCTTGCTGGCCAATCCCCATCGAAATGCGAGCTTTACTTGAGCGATACTGACTCAGTGGGGCTGCTGGGGACAGTCACCAGTGTCTTGAAGTTACTGTAAGGCATGGGTTTATAAAAGTAATAGCCTTGCACGAACTTGCACGAAGTGGTGTTCAAAAAGTTTAACTGCTCCAGAGACTCTATGCCTTCTGCCACTACTTCAAAGTGCAGAATTTCGGCCAGTTTGACGATGGCCTTCACCAGCTCGGTATTGTCCAGATGTAAGGGAATGTCGTTCATAAAGGCACGATCTATCTTGATCTGGCTGATTGGGTATTTGGTTAGATAGCTCAGTGAGGAGTAGCCTGTCCCAAAGTCATCCAGCGAAACTGTAATGCCCAGTGATGCGATCTGTAACAGGGTTTTTAGTACTTCTTCACTCTTCTCCAACAGCACAGATTCTGTGATCTCCAGTTTGATCCAGGCCGGATCGCACTGCCAATGGCTTAATTTTTGTTGCAAGCTGTCAAAAAACTGCGGCGCCTGAATCTGGTGCGAAGACAAATTGATTGCAATCGGGATCATGTCAAGTCGGTTCTGATTGATTTCGACGGCATAAGCGATGCCTTGATTCAAAATCCAGTCACCTATCTCCAGAATCTGCCCGTTGCGTTCAGCCACAGGAATAAATTTATCTGGCGGGATAAAGCCTTTGAGCGGATGTTTCCAGCGGATCAAGGCCTCGGCACCGGCAATCCGGTTGTCGCGAATATCCACTTGCGGTTGCAGGTAGATTTCAAATTCCTTGTTTTCAAGCGCATGTGAAAGTGCGGCTTCCATTTCAATATAATCAAGAGACTCTTGTAAAAACCCCGGGGCAAAAAACAGGTACTGCTGGAGTGTTTTTTCCGCCTTGGTTGCTGTCAGCGTCGTGTAGGGAATCAATAGCTTGAAGTTTTCAGTATCTTGCGGCAGCTTCATGATCCCGGCAAAGGTCTTGATCTTGATGGCGCGTATGCCAAGCGAATAAGGGGCTTGCAGGCGTGCAATCAGTGTTTCAATTTCGGTCACCAGCTTTTTATCATCCCCGCATTCTTCTCTGACCCATAGAAAACTCGAATAGGCGACGCGTGCAATCATGCTGTTTGACACGACTCTTTCTTGTAGCCGTGCCAAAAACTGGTTCAATAGTTCAGTGGTGCTGGCAGGTCCAATAAACTCTGACAGCTCTTCGAGTGACTGTACCCTGATCAGGGTCGCAACGACGGGTTGGTCTGCGGAGAATCGCTGCGGGTAATGGTGCAAAAAGCCCAGTTTATTCAGCACTCCGGTTTCCCTGTCAAACAGCAAGGACTGCTGCAGTCGGAACATCAGACTGTTTTCTTGCACTTGTTGTGGCGGCGTTTGCTTGCCTTCCAGCAAACCATTAATCACGCCTATAAACTCATTTGGCTCTGACCCCAACACCGCCAGAATCCTTGCATAGGTTTTTTTGCCCGCAAAATACAACATGGCCAGCAGAAGCAGCATGCTGGCCAGATAAATACCGATATTGGTAAATTCAATATATTCCAGTGACTTGAACTCTTGCCAGGTTTGCGAAAGATTCCCGGCCAGTGCGGTGTCCACGCTGTCTATGGTCGCTTTCCCGGCATGAAACAGAGGTGTAAATCGTGTTGTCACTGAGGCTTCTGACTTATCAGTCGGTTGCTGGATGAGTAACTGGTTGAGTTCGTCTTTAAACAGATGGAAGTTGCTCTCTATTTCGTCAATCAAACTGGCATTTTGCGAGTTGATTGCAGGGAGTTGTTTCAACTGCTCCACCTTGTTAGTCAGCACATGGAGTTTGTTCAATATTTCTGGCAGGACGTGATTGCGCTCATATAAATCCTGCGTTCTGAGCGACTCTCGTACATCGGCAATCAGCATCAGTGTCTCTGTTCTGACCTCGTTCAGCGCCTCCATATTCGGGATCAAGGTATTCATGATCACCCCGCGTGAGAAGTAGGTTTTATGCGTCATCCAGATCAGACAGCCAACGGTCAAGGTAATGCTGATAATCATCATGAAGACGAATTTCAACAAGGTCCGTTTGATGTTGAGTTCCTGCATTTTCATAGCTAATTCCTTGTTTTAACGTGAAAAATTCACGTTGGCGGTTATGCGCCGCTCGTCTCTCTATAACGCCATAAATAGCGCAGGCTTTAGGCCTGATTCTAGGATTAGATTAGGATAAATAAACCCACGCTTATTAGAGGATTAACGCATCCGTCAGTCTCTTAAAATTGAGCTAGACAAATGTAATTTCATTGGCACTACTGTAAGGATCCCATGAATGCAAAATTATTACGATCACACCGCGAGCAGCAATGATATGCCTGAATTTCACAATGAGGAATTACAGCAGTTGTGCCAATCGGTGCTGCCACTATGGGCAGATCAGATCCATGCTGCAAAAACACTGACCAGTAGCTCGATTGATGAGTTAAGTGCCAAGTTTGCAGGATTGTCGCAAAGCGTACGTGCGGTCACCAGTCATGGACAATCGCAGAGTAATGCGCAATTGCTTGAATTGCTCAATTTAAGCCAGGATCAGTTAGCCATGGTGATTGCCTTGCTCAAAAACAGCATCGAAGAAAAGCAGACGCTGCTAGAGGCCGTTTCAACTTTATCCAGTTATACCAAAGAACTGTTGGATATGGCAGATATTGTCACTCGCATCGCCAAGGAAACCGGGATGGTCGCTGTCAACGCTGCGATTGAAGCAGCGCGTGTCGGTGAGCGCGGCCGCGGGTTTGCTGTGGTGGCCGATGCAGTGAAAAGACTGTCCTCAGATGCCGGCCGTACCGGCTCGCATATTTCTGAAACCGTGAATCGTGTGTCGCAAGCGATTAAAAATGTATCGCAAGTTTCAAAAGAGTTTGAAAAGAAAGATGCGCAAACCCTGGTGGAGGCCGAACAGATTGTGAATACCGTGCTGGATAAATTTGGCCATACCGCGAATGAGGTGGTCGAAGAGAGTCAGCAGATGGTTAAAGAAAGCCAGCATGTGGCACAAGAGATTGATCAAGTGTTGTTTTCATTGCAGTTTCAGGACCGCGTCAGTCAAATGCTAAGCCACGTTCAGCAGGATATCGAAAAACTGAATCAGCGCGTGGACGATGTGAACGGACTGGGCAGTGTTGATGAATGGTTAAAACAATTGAAGTCCACTTACACCATGCGTGAGCAAACTCAGATCCACGACAAGCGCTCCAGACCAACTGTTGCTGCCAGCAAAAAATCTTTCACTGCGAGTGCTGCGCCACCGGCCAGCACCAGCAACGATGCAGATGACATCACTTTCTTTTAAACGCTTTAGATAATAAGGAATTAGCCATGGCAAAAACCATACTTATTGTAGATGACTCTTCTTCTTTGCGATCCGTAGTTGGTACCGCTCTCAAAGGGGCCGGTTACGATGTGATTGAAGCCGAAGACGGCAAGGACGCACTGACCAAGTTAAACGGGCAAAAAATCCACCTCATCATTAGTGATGTGAACATGCCCAATATGAACGGCCTTGAGTTCCTCAAAGCCAGCAAGCAAATCCCCGCCTACAAATTCACACCAGTGATCATGCTCACCACCGAGAGCGCCGAAGAGAAAAAAATGCAGGGTCAGGCTGGGGGCGCCAAGGCATGGATGGTGAAACCTTTCCAACCGCCACAATTGTTGAACGCCGTGTCCAAGCTGGTGTTGCCATAGCGCATCACCCTTAGCCATCCGTCGATTTTCTATCTCAGGGAGTTCCAGTATGCCAGTCATGATTGATACCAATGAAGCGCGTTGTGCGCTGACCTTTAGTGGTGAACTAAATATTTATAACGCAGCAGAGACCATGGCCCAGGTGAAGGCGGAGCTCAGCAAGACCTTGCCTTTGCATCTTGAGTTGGCCGAGGTGGACGAAGTCGATGCGGCTGGTCTACAAATTTTGATGGCAATCCGCTTGCATGCACTCTCACATGGCGTGGATTTCCAACTTGCAAACCCCAGTGATGCGGTCATGGATTTGATTGAGCTCTCTGACACCGCTGGCTTTTTTGGCATCACCCAGGTGCTGACAGAAGTTGCCGCTTGAGACCACTATTTAAGGAGGAAACAAGATGCAACTAGATGAATCCCTGCAGATTTACATCATTGAAAGCCGTGATTTGCTACAGCAGATGGAAGAAGCGCTGCTGACGCTGGAACAGAATCCCGGAGACGAAGAAAAGATTAATGCCATCTTCCGTGCGGCCCACACCATTAAAGGCTCGGCCGGCTTGTTTGGCTTGGACTTTATCATCAGCTTCACCCATGTGGCTGAAAGCGTGCTGGATAAAGTGCGGAATGGTGAAATTGAAGTCACTGAAGAGATCGTGGCCCTCTTTCTTGAAGTGGGCGACTTTATCAGCAAGCTGATTGATCATGTGGCCGAAGGCACTACCCCAAATGCCGAAACCCTGGTGGTCAATGACAGTTTGATTCACCGGCTCAATGTTTACCTGGAAGCCAAGCAGACGGCCAAAGCCGTGGCTGAGTTGCCAGTTGCGACTGTCACCGCCGCCGAGCCAGGCGCGCTAGAAAGTATGGACACCGCAGAAACCGGTTGCTGGCATCTCTCCTTGCGCTTCGGCCCGGATACCTTCCGCAGTGGCATGGATCCGTTCAGCTTCTTGCGTTACATGAATACCATGGGCCGCATTGTGCACATGGTCACCCTCACACAAGCCCTGCCTGCACTCGAAGAGATGGATGCCGAGAGCTGCTTTCTGGGTTTTGAAATCAGTTACGAAAGCCAGGCCAGCAAAGTCGAGATCGAAGGTATTTTTGATTTTGTACGTGATGATTGCGAGATTCATATCCTGCCGCCGCATGGGCAGATTCAGCACTATATCGACTTGATCGACCGCCTCTCCAATGAAGACATGAAACTGGGTGAGATTTTACTCAAGTGCGGCACACTGACGCCCAATGAGCTGGAGGCCGCGCTGGCCAAACAGGCCAACCCTGCAACTGGCGACAAGCAGCCCATCGGCCAGACACTGGTCAATGAGCAACTGGTGCAACCCGCGGTGGTCAATGCGGCGCTGGAAAAACAGCGTCAGGTCAAAGAAACCAAAAATGCCGAATCCAACTATATCCGCATTGATGCCAACAAGCTGGATGAGCTGATCAATCTGGTGGGCGAACTGATTATTGCAGGGGCTGGCGCCACACTGATTTCCAATAAGATCGGTGATAGTGCCATGAATGAAGCCACTTCCAATATTTCTACGCTGGTGGAGCAAGTACGCGACTCAGCGCTGGCCTTGCGTATGGTGCAAATCGGCGCCACCTTTAGCCGTTTTAACCGTGTGGTACGTGATGTCAGCAAAGAGCTGGGTAAAGATATCCGCCTGGAGATCAGTGGCGAAGAAACCGAACTCGATAAAACCGTGGTGGAGAAAATCAGTGATCCACTCACGCATCTGGTACGCAACTCCATGGACCACGGCATTGAATCAGCCGAGGTGCGGGTTGCCAAAGGCAAACCCGCTTATGGCACGCTCAAACTCAATGCTTTCCACGACTCCGGCAGCATCGTGATTGAAGTCAGTGATGATGGCGCAGGCCTTAACCGCGACAAGATTCTGGCCAAAGCCATAGACAAAGGCTTGGTCAGCCCTGAGCAGTCACTCAGTGACAAAGACATTTATAACCTGATTTTTGAAGCAGGCTTTTCTACCGCAGACGCCGTCAGCAACCTGTCTGGCCGCGGGGTGGGCATGGATGTGGTCAAACGTAATATTCAGGCCCTGCGCGGCACCATTGATATCCAGTCACGGCCTGGCTTGGGATGCACCATGAGCATCCGCCTGCCACTGACGCTCGCCATTATTGATGGCTTTCTCGTGGGCGTGGCCGACTCTTCTTATGTGGTCCCACTCGATATGGTGGTGGAATGTATTGAGCTTTCTACAGCGGATTATGAATCCTCTGTCAATGATCAAAGAAACTTTATTAACCTGCGCGGCGAGGTGTTGCCTTACCTCAAACTCAGGGATGAGTTCGAAAGTAAAGGTGAGCCTCCTGCACGGCAAAACATCGTTGTGATGCAGTATGCAAACCAAAAAATAGGATTAGTGGTGGATAAGTTGATTGGTGAATTCCAGACCGTGATTAAACCCCTGGGCAAGGTGTTTGAGAACGTCAAAGGCATTGGTGGCTTCACCATTCTTGGCTCAGGTAGCGTGGCACTGGTATTGGATGTGCCGCGCATGATGCAGTTAGCGAATGCTGAACAATACAGAGAGTCAGAAATAGCGCTTTGATTTTGTAACAGGTTATATGTGGAAATGTCTCTAAGGGGTCAAAAATGAAATTTACGGTCGCAAAAAAAATGATTTTATTGATTACGGTTGCTGTGATCGGTATGGTTGGGTTGGCATGGATGGGTAACGTGCAAATGCGCGAAAGTTTTGATAGTGCAAACTACAGTAATATCAACTCTATTCCAAGCCTGATTGCCCTAGATGAGATACGCAAGCACTCTCTGCGCTTGCGCATTAACCTCAATAAACACGTATTGAATAGTGACCCCAAGGAAATGGCGGCTGCAGAAGAAAAGTTGAGTGAGCACCATAAGAAACTTGTAGAAAATATTGATAAGTATGTTGAGCACTATGTTTCAAACGACAAAGATAAAGAGCTGATTTTGGCATTGAAGGCAGCTTCTGAAGAAATGCTCGCTGTTTATCCTCAAGTGCTGGAGCTTTCTCGAAACAACAAACAAGAGCAAGCACGCGACCTTGTCAATAAGTATCAAGCAGTTTTCGAACGCGTTGCCGAGGCGACAAATCGAGACTTTGATTTTAATGTTGAAATGGCGAAGCGGGCCGCAGAGCGTGCAAATATAACAATTGCCGACGCACAACGTAACTCCATGATCGTGTCCACTGTCATCATTGCGATTGCAACCTTCTTGGGCTGGTTCATTACATCCGGATTGCTTAAGCAGTTAGGTGGTGAGCCAGATACTGTAGCTAATATTGCAGGAAAAATTGCAAATGGCGACTTGACGATTTCCGTGCAAACCAAAGTCGGCGATGAAACTAGTGTAATGGCCGCAATGAAAACCATGGTTGAAAAACTGGTTTCGGTTGTTAGTGAGGTAAGAGGCTCTGCCGACAATATTGCCAGTGCTTCCGAGCAAGTGAGTGCGACTGCGCAAAATATCAGCCAGGCGACCAATGAACAAGCCGCTTCAGTCGAAGAAACCTCTGCCTCAGTTGAGCAGATGAGTGCTTCCATCAACCAAAACGCTGAAAACTCTAAAGTGACCGATGGCATCGCTGGCAAAGCATCTAAAGATGCCAACGAAGGCGGGGCTGCGGTAAAAGACACCGTGATTGCGATGAAGAGCATCGCTGACAAGATCAGCATTATTGATGACATTGCCTACCAGACTAACCTGCTGGCTTTGAATGCGGCGATTGAAGCCGCGCGTGCTGGTGAGCATGGCAAAGGCTTTGCGGTGGTAGCAGCCGAAGTGCGCAAGCTGGCTGAACGTAGCCAGGTGGCCGCGCAAGAGATTGGTGAAGTGGCTAAGAATTCCGTGGGTCTGGCTGAGCGTGCCGGTGACTTACTGGATGAGATCGTGCCTAGCATCAACAAAACCAGTGATCTGGTACAAGAGATTTATGCGGCTAGTGAAGAGCAAAGCAGTGGTGCACTACAGATTACCGCGGCCATGAACCAACTGAGTCAGGTCACACAGCAAAATGCCAGCTCTAGTGAAGAGTTGGCAGCGACGGCTGAAGAGATGAGTGGTCAGGCAGAGCAACTACAACAATTAATTTCGTTCTTCAAAGTGGGCACAGACGATTCCTCTGGAGTCTCTGCGGCAAGAGGCGCAATCAAAAAAGTTACAAAATCAGTGGTTTCAAAGTTGAACTCAAGCACTGCGAATCATGATTTTGCAACGTCGGTTGACGAGGCACAGTTCGTAAAATTCTAACCCTTGTACCAGCGCGACCATGTCAAACGGGGCTTCTGAGACTTCACAAGGAATCAAACGAAAGGGAACATCATGAGTGAATTGATTGTGGCGGAGCCACCAAAAATTCAGCAACATGAATCATTAAACACCGTTCAGCAGTATCTGACCTTTGTACTTGGGCGAGAAATATTTGCCCTCAATATCCTCAATATCAAAGAAATTATCGAGTATGGGCAACTGACTGAAGTACCTAAGATGCCTGCTTTTATACGTGGTGTGATTAATCTACGCGGTGCAGTGGTGCCAGTGATTGATATGGCTGCCAGATTTGGTAAGCCTAGTGCCGACATCACACGTAAAACCTGCATCGTGATTATAGAAGTTGCGCATGCAGAGGCGACGCAAGTGGTTGGTGTCATGGTCGATGCTGTCAATGAAGTGGTGGATATTGAGGCGGGCAATATTGAGCCTGCGCCAAGCTTTGGTGCCAATATCCGCGCAGACTTTATTGAAGGTATGGGCAAGATTGATGGCAAGTTTGTGATTATTTTGAATGTGAACAGTGTGTTGTCGGTAGATGAAATTGCCACATTGGCGGGTAGTAATGTCAGCGAGTCTCACCGTGCATTATAAAAAGCTTTATTAACGAGAATTCTAAAAGTGCATTTGGATTCTGAATCCATAAATATGAAGGATATAACATGAAACTGACTGTTGCAAAAAAAATGCTGTTATTGATATTTACAGCCATTGTTGGTTTGGTTGGTCTTGCTGTGATGGGTAGCATCCAGATGAACAAGATCTTTGATACTACAAACTACACCAATATCAAGTCTGTCCCCGGATTGATTGATCTGGACCAGGCCAGGAAGCATGTGTTGCGCTTGCGTATCCAGTTAAACCGTTATGTGCTGAATGTCGATCCTCGTATTGAGGATGAGGCACTGACCAAGATTGATGAGCATAACAGGGGCTTGAATGATGCAATCGACCATTATCTGGCGAATTATGTTGCGGATGACAAAGATAAAGAGATTGCCATGCGCATGAAGCAAGGCGCCAAAGAATATGAGGCTGCTTATCAACCTCTGTTTGCAGTGGTGCAAGCCAATAAACGCGAGCAGGCTCGAGATCTTATGAATGTGATTGCACCAATTGCAGAGAAAGTGAGTGGTGCAGTGAATGAAGGCTTCGACTACAACGTTGAGCTGGCTAAAAAAGCGGCTGATGAGGCACAAGCCACTAAATCGCATGCGAATACGATAGCGATGACCGTTGCCGGGATTGTGGTGGCGATTGCTGCTGCGCTAGGTTGGTTTATTACTCAAGGTTTACTGAAACAATTGGGTGGCGAACCTGATTATGCGGCATCAGTGGTGAAAACAGTCGCTTCCGGCGACTACACGGTTCAGGTTGAAACCAAACCCGGCGACACCAGCAGCTTATTGTACTCCATGAAGCAAATGGTCGAACAATTGCTGGCTCAAATCGGTGGTGAGCCCGCCTATGCTGCAGGTATTGTGAAACGCGTGGCCGAAGGTGATTTGACAGTTAAAACCGATATCCGTCCTGGAGATAGCAGCAGCATCCTGTTTGCAATTGACGGCATGGTCAACCGCCTGACAGGCATTATTTCTGAAGTGCGTGGCTCTGCCGATAACATTGCTAGTGCCTCCGAGCAAGTGAGCGCTACCGCACAAAGCATCAGCCAGGCGACCAATGAACAAGCCGCTTCAGTAGAAGAGACCTCTGCTTCCGTTGAGCAAATGAGTGCTTCGATTAACCAGAACGCCGAAAACTCTAAAGTAACTGACGGCATTGCCGGTAAAGCCGCGAAAGATGCTAACGAGGGTGGCGCTGCGGTGAAAGATACCGTGATTGCGATGAAGAGTATTGCCGACAAGATCAGCATTATTGATGATATTGCCTACCAGACCAACCTGCTGGCTTTGAACGCAGCGATTGAAGCGGCACGTGCCGGTGAGCATGGTAAAGGGTTTGCCGTGGTTGCTGCAGAAGTACGCAAACTGGCAGAACGTAGCCAGGTGGCCGCGCAAGAGATTGGTGAGGTGGCGAAAAACTCTGTGGGCTTAGCCGAACGTGCCGGTGATTTGCTGGATGAGATCGTGCCTAGTATTAACAAAACCAGTGATCTGGTACAAGAGATTTATGCCGCGAGTGAAGAGCAAAGCAGTGGAGCCTTGCAGATTACGGCTGCGATGAATCAACTGAGCCAGGTGACCCAGCAAAACGCCAGCTCCAGTGAAGAACTGGCAGCGACCGCTGAAGAGATGAGTGGTCAGGCCGAGCAATTACAGCAGTTGATTGCTTACTTTAAGGTTGGCTCAGAAGACGGTGGCTTTTCATCAGCAGTTAAAAAGAGCGTTAAAAAAGTGACCAAGCCATCCAGTAGCAAATCAGTGCTGCATGCAGCAAGTGCTACGTCGGCCGATATTGATGAGTCACAGTTTGTGAAGTTTTAACTTGAGTGGGATGCGTGTGACCTATGCTGGGAATCATAGATCACCAGGGCCAGTCGGCCAGAAGTTTGTCAAATCACATGTGATCAATTTTTGGGGGAAAGCATTATGTCTATCTTGAACTACAGGGCAGTAAGCCTACGGTGAGCAAATCTTTCAATAGCCCAGTGATACAAACGCCTAAAACCGGCACCTTTGGTGGCGGTATTGATGAGGAGCAGTTCGTGAGGTTTTAAGTCTTCACGGCGACGTACAGCGTCGCGTGATTGTGATGCGCTTGAAACCAACAACGAGAGGATAGAAAAATGAGTGAATTGGCAATTGCAAGAGGTGAGCAGCATCAGTTAAACGGTTTTTCTGATGCCATGCAGCAGTATTTGACGTTTGTCCTCGGACGAGAGGTGTTTGCGATCAATATCCTGAATGTGAAGGAAATTATCGAGTATGGGCAGTTGACTGAAGTGCCCAAAATGCCGGAGTTTATACGAGGTGTGATTAACTTGCGCGGGGCCGTAGTGCCTGTGATTGACATGGCGGCACGTTTCGACAAGCCGACGGCGGAGATCACACGTAAAACCTGTATTGTGATCATTGAGGTTGCACATGCGACGGGAACGCAAGTGGTTGGCATGATGGTGGATGCCGTCAATGAAGTGGTGGATATCGAGGCGGGCAATATTGAGCCAGCGCCAAGTTTTGGTGCCAATATCCGCACAGATTTTATTGAAGGCATGGGCAAGATAGAGGGTAAGTTCATTATTTTACTCAACGTTAACAAGGTACTTTCTGTCGATGAAGTGTCTAGCCTGGCAACTGGCTCGACCTTGGCCAGTGAGTCCGCAGCGAGTTAAGTAGTGAAGGGGTAGCACATGGATCAGATTGAATCATTGACAGTAAAAGAATTTGGCTTGTTTAAAAGCTTTATTTACGCACAAGCCGGCATTGCCCTGTCAGACGTTAAAAAACCGTTGGTCAGTGGCAGGCTTAGCAAACGCTTGCATTTTCATCAACTCAATTCGTTTACGCAGTATTACAAATTGATCAATGATCCCGCCAATGCCAAAGAAAAGCAGATTGCGATTGATTTGCTCACCACCAACGAAACGCATTTTTTCAGAGAGCCCAAACACTTTGACTTCTTTAAAGAAGTGATTCTGCCCAAGCGTAGCAAAGGCAAGCCTTTCCGGGTCTGGAGTGCGGCTTGCTCTTCTGGCGAAGAGCCCTATACGATTGCCATGTTGCTCGATGAACACTTGGGCAAAGAGCCCTGGGAAATCGTCGCCTCAGATTTAAGCACCAAGGTATTGCAGCAGGCGCAAAGCGGTTGTTACAACATGCAGCGTGCCTCTGAGATCCCCAGACCTTATCTGACCAAATATTGCCTGAAAGGTACCGGCGATCACGATGGTGAGCTGCTGATTGTGAAAGAGCTCCGCCAACGCATCAAATTCTTGCAGGTCAATCTCACCAAGCCTTTTCCTGATCTGGGCCAGTTTGATGTGATTTTTTTGCGTAACGTGATGATTTACTTTGATGTCGAGACTAAGCGACAGATTACTGATCAAATGTTGCCTTTGCTCAAGAATGACGGTTACTTCATGATCAGCCATTCCGAGAGCTTGAATGGCGTCACTGAGAAATTTGTCTCTGAAGCGCCTTCTATTTATAAAAAAACTGCTAATTAGTTGTTATGTTGATGCGTACCCAGCCTGCCTTGAGTTTTGGATTGTTGGATAAGAAGCCTGAAGAGGTTTTTGAGGTTTTTTTGCAGCCTGGCGAGTGGTATTGGGGCGATGCAGACACTAGAATTCGTACTATTCTGGGCTCCTGTGTGGCAGTCACGATCTGGCATCCGGCAAAACAGATGGGGGGCATGTGCCATATCCTGTTGCCGCAACGCCATGTTTCACATAAAGAAAAAAATGAAACTGCTGCTGGCAAGTCAGGCAAGTATGCAGATGAAGCGATTGCCTTGATGATGGAAGAAATGGCCAAGTGCAAGATTCGACCACAAGACTGCCAGGTGAAAGTCTTCGGCGGCAGCAATATGTTTCCGAAATTGCAGATCAATCAAAAAAACCATATTGGTGACCGTAACCTGCATGCCGTTCTGATGCTTCTGGCAGAGTATGGTTTTCATGTGCATGCCAATCATTACGGTGGCGAGGACTCACGCTATATTATTTTTGATATCTGGAGTGGGTTTGCTTGGGTGAAAAGCAAGGTTTAACGAGAATATTAATTATGAAAAAAATCAGGGTCATGATTGTGGATGATTCAGCAGTGGTCAGAAAAGTCCTTGCTGAGAAAATTTCAAAATCTTCAGAGATTGAGGTCATCTCTGCAGCGGCAGATCCCATTTTTGCCATGGATAAAATGATGAAAGATTGGCCGGATGTGGTGATTCTGGATGTGGAGATGCCCAGAATGGACGGCATCACCTTTCTCAAGAAAATCATGTCGCAGCGCCCCACGCCGGTCATTATCTGTTCGACGCTGACCGAAAAGGGCGCCGAAACCACCATTCAGGCGCTGGCGGCCGGGGCGGTGAGCATCGTGACCAAGCCCAAGGCGGGCTTGAAAGATTTTTTAGAAGATGATGCCAATGACATTATCAATGTGATTAAAGTCGCGGCAAAAGCCAATCTGAAAAGAATCTCGCATGCTGAGCCTGTGGCCAAGGTCGCCCCTAAACTGACGGCGGATGCGGTACTTGCTGCGACGAATCGTGCCATGGCGCAAACCACGGAGGGGATAGTGGCAATTGGGACCTCAACAGGCGGTACGCAAGCACTGGAGGCCGTGTTGACTTCGTTGCCACGTGTTTGTCCTGGCATGGTGATCGTGCAGCATATGCCCGAAAACTTTACTGCAGCATTTGCCAAAAGATTGAATGAACTGTGCGAGATTGAGGTCAAGGAAGCCGCCCATGGCGATCGCGTGATTGCCGGTCGCGCTTTGATTGCGCCTGGTGGTAAGCACATGCTGCTTAAACGCAGTGGTGCCCAATACCATGTTGACGTGATTGATGGCCCGCTCGTCAGTCGCCATCGCCCTTCGGTCAATGTGCTCTTCCGTTCGGTTGCCCAGCAGGCGGGTAAGAATGCTCTGGGCATCATTATGACGGGCATGGGGGATGATGGCGCCCAAGGTCTCAAAGAAATGCGAGAGGTGGGCGCAAAAACGCTTGGTCAAGATGAAAGAAGTTGCGTTGTATACGGAATGCCTAAAGAAGCAAACAAGCTGGGAGCCGTTGAACGGGAGGTTTCTCTGGCAAAAATTCCACAAGAGATCGTAATGTATGGTAGTGGGCGATAAGGTGAAAGCGCTGATTGTAGATTCTTCCAAGTCAACAAGAAAAATATTGTCATCTTTGTTGAAGAAATACGAGATTGAGGTTGAAGAGGCTGCAAGTCCCTTACAGGCAATCGAGTTATTAGACGGGCAGCATGTTGATTTGCTTTTGTTTTCTTACCATCATAAATCCATGAATGGGATTGAATTTTTTAAAGCATTGCCTCCCAAAACACGTAGCAGCTGCGTGAGTTTGTTGGTCGCATCAAATGCCATTCACCAAATTGCGCATGAATCTATTGAGGTGGGAATTACAGCCTGCTTTAGTAAATTAAATATCTCCTCTTTAGATACATTCATTCAGAACTTTGCACAGGCTAAGCGCAATAAACTCCAAGGTCGGGTGTTGCTCATTGAAGATAGTCCGTCTCTTTCTCAAGTCTATGGCGAGCGATTAGCAAGCATCGGGCTTGATTGCGAATTTTGTGTCGATGCTGAAGGCGCGATTCAGCGCATCAGCGACAACAATTACGATTTGGTGATTACAGACTTCAGCTTAGCCGGGATAGGCGATGGATTCTCCGTGATTAGCGCAATAAGAAATTCTCATGATGCGGCCAAGTCACGTATTCCGATATTGGCTATTTCAGGCTTAAATAGTCCTGCACGGCGAACACAATTGCTACTCAATGGTGCAAATGACTTTTACTCAAAAGACTCGTCTTTGGAGGAGTTTGAAATCAGGGTCAAGCATTTGCTGGAGAGCTATCAACTATTGCTCACATATGAGATGCAATATCAAACCATGCAATCACTGGCAACGCATGATGCATTGACCAAGTTATATAACAGACATTATTTGCGTGATGTACAGCAGCAAGTCATTTCTGAAGCCTATATGTCTTCCAAACCATTGGCGCTAATCGTGGCAGATGTTGATTTTTTTAAACAGATCAACGATACCTATGGCCATAAGATTGGCGATGAGGTATTAGCTGCGGCCGGTGCTTTATTTGCAAATTTCTTTGCGAGTGAACTGTGCTTTCGTATTGGTGGGGAAGAGTTTTTAGTGATTTTGAAAAATACAACAACGTTAGCGGCCAGTCAGTATGCACAAGGCTTTTGCGACTACTTTGCGAATCAACATTTATCCGGTTTGAATGTCACGATCAGTGCTGGTGTTGCCTCGTATGAGTATGGAGACGATTTTGAACATCTCTTTGCGCGTGCGGATGATGCGTTAAGCAAAGCTAAACTTTCAGGTCGAAATCAGGTGGTACTTGATCAGTCCTTGAATATGTTGTCGCTGATGGCCTGATGAGTGAGATCTGATCATCGCTTAATTTATAACTTATGATGGGGCGTTGCCGTGCGTGTATTTAGTTGTGTCATCGTTTTGATTTCTCTCATTTTTTCAAGTCTAGCTCAGGCAGAAGTTGAAGAAGACGGCCGTTATTGGCTCAATATTTATGCGCAAGGTAAATTGCCGGTAGAGAATTTATACTGGAGCATGGACACGCATCCGCGCTGGCGTGATGAGGGTAAGCATTTTGATACGCTGATTCTGCGCCCGTCCATTTTTTACAAGGTGACACCCAAGGCCAGTGTCTGGTTGGGTTATGACACGATTATCAATCATCCGGCAGGCGCCTCGGCCTATCAGGAAAACCGCTTGTGGCAGCAGTTTTCTTACCAGTTTGACCCGATTGGCGGCGTGAGCTTGAGCAGCCGTTCCAGGCTGGAAAACCGTGAGCGCGAGGACTTTAGCCAGCATGCCTATCGCTGGCGGCAAATGGTGCGCGCCAGTCTGCCTTCGAGCTTGAATCCGCAATTATCCTGGGTGGTGTATGACGAGTTGTTTATCAACTTTAACGATACGCACTGGGGTCCACGCAAAGGGTTTGACCAGAACCGCCTGTTTCTGGGCGTGAACTGGAAATTCAGTGACTTTAGCAATGCAGATATCGGCTATCTGAACCAGTTTATAAATACTAAAACCGTAGACCGTGAGAATCATGTCCTCATGACGGCGATCCGTTTTAATTTTTAGCGCAATCTGTCGTTAAATGCATATGAACTTAAGTAAGATTGTTTCGACTCTGTTGGTGTTGACCAGTAGTTTGCCACTGTCTGTCAAGGCGGAGGAGACGCCGGTAGCGGTGTCCTCACCCTTGAGCTTGAGTGGCTACCTCGAGACCTACTATGTGCGTGATTTTAATGATCCGCCCAACCATAAACGGCCCGACTTTATCTATAGCCATAACCGGGCCAATGATTTGAGCATCAATCTGGCCATGATCAAGGCCAGTTTGAATACGCAACGTGTGCGCGGCAATCTGGCGCTGGCTTCGGGCAGTTATATGCGCGCCAATTACGCTGCCGAGCCCAAAGACTTGCAGCATATTTTTGAAGCCAATGCGGGTGTCAAGCTTTCTGACAAACACGATCTCTGGCTGGATGCCGGGGTGATGCCCTCGCATCTGGGTTTTGAAAGTGCGATCGGCACCGAGAACTGGACGCTGACGCGGAGCTTGATGGCAGAGAGTTCGCCTTATTTTGAAACAGGGGCCAAACTCAGTTATACCTCTGCCGATGGCAAGTGGATGGCGAGTGGCCTGGTGTTGAGTGGTTGGCAGCGCATCCGTGCACCGCAAGGCAACACAACGCCGTCCATCGGCCATCAGCTCACCTATAAACCGAATGATCGGGTGACGCTCAATAGCAGCTCGTTTATTGGCAATGACAAATCTGACCGTGCGCGCCAGATGCGTTATTTTCATGACTTTTATGGCATCTTTAAGCTGGATGAGCAGTGGAGCCTGATTACCGCGTTTGATATTGGCGCCGAAGAAAAACCGCCAGGAGAGGGCGACGGCTACAATGTGTGGCTGGCGCCGGCCGTACTGGCCAAGTATCAGTATTCCAGCCAGTTCAGTGTTACCGGGCGCGTGGAATACTATCAGGACAGACAGGGGGTGATTATCAACACCGGCACTCCCAACGGTTTTAAAACCATGGGTTACTCGGTGAATGCCGATTATAAAGTGTGCCCGCGTGTCACTGTGCGTGCCGAGCTGCGTCAGTTGCAAAGCAGGGATGATATTTTTAATGAGTCGGGCCGTCGTCAGACTGATCAGAGTTTGATTGCAGCGACGGCGATTGCTATTCAGTTTTAATCAAGCCCATACTGAGGGCCAGGCAAGAGCGATGCGATGCAAACAAGGGTTTGCTTGTATGGCTCTACCCCAAAAATGTCAGTGTGTATGAGTTCATCTAAGGAAGCAGTTATGAATGCAGCGACACAAAATAACAGTGCAGACAGTGCAAGCGCAAAACAGACAGCGGGCGAATACCTGACTTTTATTCTCGGCAACGAGCAATACGGGATTGATATCCTCAAAGTACAGGAGATCCGCGGCTATGATCCGGTGACCCATATTGCCAATATGCCTGCCTTTATCAAAGGCGTGGTCAACCTGCGCGGCAAAATTGTGCCTATCGTGGATTTGCGTATCAAGTTTGATCTGGGCGAGGTGGTCTATAACGAATTCACGGTCGTCATTATTCTGAACCTCAGTGGTCGCGTCGTCGGCATCGTTGTCGATGGCGTATCGGATGTGCGGGAGTTGTACGAAGAGAATCTGCGTGAAATGCCGACACTGGTGACACGGATTAACACCAACTATGTGATTGGTCTGGCAACAGTTGAGAGTGAAATGATTATTCTGGTGGACATCGAGCGGTTGATGGCCAGTGATGAAATGGAATTGATGGACAAGCCCGCCGAATAAATGTGCCGATGCCAAACAAAAAATAAACCTGCGTAAGCACAAGCCTCTCTCAAAGTATGTTGATTTTTTGAAGGCTGATTGAAATAATTAAGCCCTATCTTTTGGTTGGGCTTTTTAATTTGTATTAATTGGATTGATTATATTTTTTGTCTATTTCTTTTAATCTAATCCAAACTTCTTCTTTCATAAGTTCAGGAAATAAAAATCTCATTAAACTATCAAGGCTTTTATCTCTATCATATTCATTACTTGAATATATCTTCTTCCTAAACTCATTTGATTTTCTTTTCCATTTACCTTCTTTATCTTGCTCTATAATTAAATTGCCTCGCTGATATACATACAAAGCAACCCTGAATATTTTTAGAACACTCTTATTATTCTTTAAATCAGCTACCATATGGGCTACTTGAATAAATTTTTGATACCTAAACCCAATAACCCTTTCATATTTAGCTGAATATAAGCTACTTATTAAATTATCTACCTCTGATGGATATTCAGGTATGTATATATCCTTATTCCTAAATTCATCTACAAAAGATTTCCATTCATCATTATATTTTGGTGAATGATCGTGCTTAATCCACCACTCTTCAAATCTCTCTTTTAAATCACCATTAATCAGCTTGTTTTCAAGTCTTTTATATTCACCACCATAATCATAGTAATAAATAGATTGTCTATCTAAATTCCACTCCAATTCGTTGAATTTAACATATTTGCTATTCCATTCATTTACTATATGGCTACTTCTTATTTGTGGCTCTCGCCAATGGCAGTTAAACATTAACCCTTTATGTTGCTTGGATTCCTTCAATGTATCTTCATTAACAATAAATAGGTTCTGATTATTGTTATGGAAAATATCATCCTGTGTCATTAAGGCATTTTCTTTATCAAATCTTCTAAACACCCATACTACTAATCCACCTGTTGCTTTATAAAATAATCTTCTTTGTGAAATAACCTGTAAAAATGTTGTAGATAGCTGCACTTCAAATGCAACTCTTAATTTACCTTGCCATAAAGCCTGTATATCAGGTTTTCGCCATTGTTTCCTATCAGCACCTTTAATAACAGTCTCAATTTTAATATCAGAAAAATTAGAATCATTACGAAGGCTTTCAGCAATGATTTCTTTCATTCTGTAATGGGCAGGGCTTTCTTTTGCACCATTATATTTAATGGCTTCAATTTGTTCTTTGGTGAAATTGCTACGTGTAATAGCAGGGCAATTACCATCTTCAATACGATGTTTGAAGTAAAATTTTTTATCATCATTATGCCGATTACAAGCAATATAAACAGGCACATGACATATAGGGCATAGATACTTTGGATTACCACTATTGATACTGTCTGATAGCTCCATACGGAGTTGTATTAATTTGTCATAATCATAACCAATAGCTTGTTGTGCTGTATAAAACTCACCTGTTTCAATCTCTAATACTTCTTTTATTTCAGGTTTATCAACACATAGACTTTGAGTAGTGGATGACATTATTTACCAATCATATTTTTATTTACTTCTTAATTTCCAAATCCGCTAATCCACCACCACCTGCAATAAAGTCTTTAACCAATTTAGGATAAGCATCTCTTCCAACCCATTTTAAGCTGTTATCTGTTGGGTGAATATACTTAGCTTCAAGTGTAGTTTTAACCTTTCCTGAAGCTTTCTTATTCGTTTTAGACACTATCCCTAACTCATTAACAGTAAAACCAAACTGTTTAATAATTTCTTTCGTTTCTTTCAGCTTGGTTGCTCTTTGCTCTTTCAATAGTGTTTCTTTCTTTTTCTGTAATTCAGCTAGGTTCTACACCATAATTAGAGCAAGCAGGATTTTTGCAGAAATTATATTGAATACCATTATGAGGAAGAGGTATATTTGTAGAAGAAAAAACAGGGCTACTAAAATCGCCCTGTAAATCCGATTTTGTTTCTAACATTAATCACCTAAATATATAATAAATTCAATATATTATAGAAATTATACCCAAAAAAAATCAACACTCTTTGAGAGAGGCTTGGCGTAAGCAGGTTTATTTTTTTGTGGCTACCCAGGCTTACTTTTTAACCGTCTCGCTAGGGTTGTGATATCTCGCCAGCCAATGGGCATACGGGGCTGGCAACACCCAGGCGGCCTGATCTTGACCCAGCGCCTTGGCCGCAAAATAAGGCCAATGCGGATTTTCAAGGTGCGCGCGGCCGATCATGGCCAGATCCAGTTGCTCGTTGCGGATGGCGCCATCCGCCAGGGTGGGGGCACCAAAGCCCCAGGCGGAAGACACCGGAATCCCGGCTTCTTGACGCACGCGCTGTGCAATCGGCGCCAGAAAAGCGGGTCCCCAGGGAATATTGGTTTCAGGGATGGTAAAGCCGACACTCACACTGAGCATATCCAGGCCACGATCACGCCAGGCTTTCACCAGCTGGATAGACTCATTCAAGGTTTCTTCATCTTTGCCATCATACTCAATCACGCCAAAGCGGGCTGTCAGTGGCAGATGCTCCGGCCAGACGGCGCGAATGGCTTCCAGGGTCTCAATGGTAAACCGTGAGCGGTTTTCAAAACTACCGCCATATTGGTCGGTCCGCTGGTTAGAGTGCGCCGAGGTAAAGCTTTGCCCCAGATAACCATGTGCAAAGTGGATTTCCAGCCATTCAAAACCAGCGGCCAATGCACGTTTGGCCGCAGCCACAAAGTCATTTTGTACGCGGGCAATATCTGCTAGCGTCATGGCTTGGGGGACACGCGGCAAGCCACCACCAAAGGCCAGGGCAGAAGGTGCAATCGGTTGCCAGGCACGCGGATCACTTTCGGCCATATGGTCATCGCCCTCCCAGGGTTTGTTGGCACTGGCTTTGCGGCCGGCATGCGCTATCTGGATGCCGGGGACTGCGCCTGCAGCTTTGATGGCCGCCGCAATCTTGCGCAATTGCTCTGCTTGCGCATCATTCCAGATGCCCAGACAACCTGGTGTAATGCGGCCTTCAGGTGCTACGCCGGTCGCCTCCACAATCACCAGGCCACTGCCACCTCGGGCCAGTGTCGCGTAATGCGACTGGTGCCAGTCGTTGGCGACGCCATCTTCGGCCATGTACTGGCACATGGGCGGCACCGCAATGCGGTTTCTTAAGGTCACTGCTTTTAACTGGAAACGAGAAAACAAATCAGCCATAAAACGTCCTTTAATAAATGTGTGTTGCAGAATGGGTTTAAATTCTATTGTTCGAATATAATCGAACAATAGAATAATATCAAGAGGTATGATAAATTCAGACCATGCGACAAATTAAACATCCCAGCATAGAACAGGTCGAACTCACCGACCTCATGTATGCCTTGTCTGACCCGACACGGCTTGAAATTGTCGGGCGACTGGCGGTGGCTGGCCGAAAGATGACCTGCGGCGAGTTTGACTTGAATCGGCCTAAATCCAGCCTGTCTCACCACTTTAAAATTCTGCGTGCGGCCGGCCTGGTAGAAACCCTCATTGAGGGGACAGAGCATATGAATGCGTTGCGTCTGGAAGAAATTGAGCAGAAGTTTCCCGGTGTCCTTAAGTCTGTGTTGCAATCCTTGCGTCTAGCAGGGGTGCCGTCATCCGAATAAACATGTGCCTGAAAATTGGTACACTAACGCAAGCGCTTGTGATGTCCTAGCGTTGTTGCTCCAGTCTGAAACTGAAAGCGTGAAGTGAACCTGATCAAAACGTATTTGATGGCCACCCTGGCCGCCATCCTCTGGGGCGCCAATTTCAATCTGGCAAAACCGGTGCTGGCTGAAATGAGCCCTTATCTGGCCGGTGCCAGCCGCTATACGATTGCGGCGATTGTCATGATCCTGATTGCCCGGTTTTCACAGGCGGTAATTCCCTTACGTGAGTGGAAGGCGTACTTGACGCTGGGGATTGTGGGTGTCTTTGGTTTTAACTTGTTTTTCTTTTTGGGCATGGCACATTCCTCGGCGATTAATGGCGCGTTGATCATGGCCTTAAACCCGCTTTTGACCGCGATCTTAAGCTATTTCATCCTCGGTGAGCGGCCCAAGCTGGTGCAGCTGCTGGCTTTCCCGGTGGGCATTGCTGGCGTCGCCATTGTGGTGCTGGGGGCAGGGGCGGAGTGGACGATTGCGACGGGCGACCTGTATATCATGATTGCATCGCTCAACTGGGCGGTTTATAACGTGTTGGTGAAGAAAATGATGCCTAAGCAGGTGAGCGGGATTGCCAGCACTGCCGGCATCATGACCGTGGGGGCGCTGGCATTGAGCCTGGCTGCGGCATGCAACGGTAGCCCGTTGGTGATGCCAACGGCACATGCCGGGTTGGCCTTGTTGATTATGGCACTGGGCGGCGGCGTCCTGGCTTACCTGTTCTGGAATGCCAGCATTAAACATTTAGGCCCTGCCAAAGCAGCGATTTTCATGAACCTGATTCCAGTCACCACCATGGTGATTGCCGCTTTTGAGCACGTTCCACCTACGCAGGGGCAATTGTTTGGTGCCGTGCTGGTGATCAGCGCCGTCAGTTTTAGCGCGCTCTCAGGGGCAAAAGCCCGTTAAGATTCACAGGAAACTTAAGGTTGATCTTGTCACCACGGCCAATGTGAGCCCGCTCATGTTCCCGTCATGCGCATGAGAGTATCTTCCTCTTCTTCAGGCTCGGTCGACTTCCAGCTATGGGGTGTATGGTCGGGTTGATCCAGTTTGAAGCGTTGGACGGACTGGCTCAGCTGGTTAGCCTGATCCAGTAATGATTCTGCTGCCGCGGCGGCTTCTTCGACCAGTGCCGCATTTTGCTGCGTGGCTTCGTCTATGTGGGTGATTGCCTGATTCACTTGTTCTATGCCTTTGCTTTGCTCAAACGAGGCTTCACTGATGTCTCGCATGATTTCAGAGACTTTTTTCACTGAACTGACCACCTCTTCCATGGTTTTACCAGCAAGGTCTACCTGTTTGACTGCATCGTAGGTGTTATTGACCGAGGTGCTAATCAAGCCATTGATTTCTTTTGCAGCGACGGATGAGCGCTGTGCCAGTGCGCCGACCTCATTCGCCACCACGGCAAAGCCTCGGCCCTGTTCGCCGGCGCGCGCCGCTTCTACGGCTGCGTTCAAGGCCAGGATATTTGTTTGGAAGGCGATGCCATCAATCACGGCAATAATGTCTTCAATCTGGCGTGCACTTTCATTCATTGCATTCATGCTGGCAATGGCCTCGCGTACAACCTGGCCGCCGTTTTCAGCCACATTTGATGCTGTCAGCGCCAGTTGGTTGGCTTCTTGAGCATTCTCTGCATTATGTTTGACGATAGAAGCGAATTGCTCCATGCTGGCGGCGGTTTCTTCAAGGCTCGCTGCCTGGTCTTCCGTCCGGCGCGAAAGTTGGTTATTGCCACTGGCGATCTCACTGGCTGCAGTATCAATCGCTTCAACTGCCTGTCGTACGGCTTTAATCGGTTCAACAATCAGGTCCAGCGTCTGGTTGACGCCTGCAATGACTTTACGGAAATCACCAGCATGTTTCATTTCGTCAGCCCGCACCTGGATACGTCCTTCCTTGGCCGCTTGTGCCAATAGCGCAGAGTCCTCGAGCAGTTGATTAATCGCCTGGATGCAAGTATTCAGGTTGTTTTTTATTTCGTTGAAATCGCCGTAATACGGGGCGGTAATCTCGGCAGGAATGTCGCCATGCGCGATCCGCGCGACATAGCTGGCCGCCATATTCAGCGGCACAATCACCGCATCCAGCGTGTGATTCACGCCCTCAATAATTTTTCTAAAATCGCCATTATGTTTACTCGCATCCGCCCGTGTAGACAGCTCGCCTTTGACGGCGGCCTGTGACAGGTGATTGGCATCCATAATCAGCGCATTGACGGCATCAATGCACTGGTTAAGGTTATTTTTAATGGTGTTGAAATCGCCATGGTAAGTGTCCGTGATTTTAGGTGGAATGTGGCCTTTGGCAATATGATCCACATATTCTGCAGCGACATTGAGTGGAGAAATGACCGCATCCAGCGTATGGTTCACGCCCTCAACAATTTTGCGGAAATCGCCTTCATGTTTGCTGGCGTCTGCACGTGTAGACAAGCGTCCGGCAACCGCCGCCTCTGACAACATATTGGCGTCCGCAATCAGCGCATTCACGGCATCAATGCAATGATTAAGATTATCTTTAATGACATTGAAATCGCCATGATACGTTGCAGTAATCTTGTCAGGGATATTGCCTTTGGAGATATCTGCCACATAGCTCGCCGCCACATTTAACGGCACAATCACACCATCCAGCGTCTGGTTAAAGCCCTCGACCAAGCGCTTGAACTCGCCATTAAAGGCTGCCGTCTCTGCACGCGTAGACAATTGCCCTTCAATCGCTGCTTTGGCCAGCCGGTTGGTTTCCGTTGAGAGTTTGCTCAGCGTGCGTTGGAGTACCAGCATGGAGTGCGCGACACTGGTTTCATCGCCAACAGGCAATGCAATGTGCGCTGAAAAGTCACCATCAGAAAAACGGCCAGCCAGCTCTGACAACTCAACAGGATCCATACCCAAACGTTTTTTAACCGTGCTGACAATGAAATAGCCTAAGCCGCTGGCAAACGCGATCAGCAGTAACACCATCACATAATTGGCGATCTCACCCTTGGAAATGACTTGCGCTGTTTCAGCTTCCAGCGTTTGCGCTGTCTTGTTTGTGTAGATGACGACCTGATCAACAATTGTTCGATGGGCCTCGTAGGCAGCGTTTAACTCGTGCAATGCAGACTCAATCTGCTTTTTATCCTGCGCATTCAGCGCAGGGATAAATTTGTGATCGTATATTGCAAAAAAAGCCTGGCCTGAGGCATACAGCTGTTCAGCCATCAAATGCTTGATCTCGGGGTTATTAAGTTTCTTCTCCCAGTAAGCATGGCGTTTTTCAAACTCGGCCCTAAGGACGCTGACTTTTTGCTGCAGGGGGCCCGCGGATGATGCATTCATGGCGACGCTTTGCAGAATCAGTTGCCAGGTTTCAATCAGGTATTCCGGTGGGGGTAATACGTCAGCGACCAGATCCTTCTGGTCTATGATCTTGCTGTATTGCTCCCCATTAATCGCCACTGTTTTATTGGCCTGCATATTCAAAAACACGAACAGGCAAACAGCCAGCAGGATAGTCGTCAAAACGCTGACTATCAAGGTTGACAGCTTGAGACGTGCAATTTGCATGAAAAAAGTCCTCTTTAGTAATATTTACACGCTATGAGTCTGCTATTAAACCTTTAAATCGTTGGTGAATATGTGCCAATAAAAACCGATTCATACCCTTAAATAATTGATTTTTATGAATATAATTATCGAGGATATTTATTTATGTTAATTTATTCTGGATGCTGACCATCTGCATGCGATGGCATATGTCGATAGCGGCCTCAAGGCCGGATGAGGCGGCTGCATGCCAATATCCGTCAATGGCAATGGCTGGATGACGGGTTAAAACAGCGTGTTCTCGGCGGACATCGTGGTTTGCAAATAGGTACAGATCGCTTGCAATAGGGTCGGATTCGCATGATGTTTATGCCAGTAAACGCCAATCGAACGACCAATCGCCGGTAAGGCAAAGGGGATATAGTGCACATCCTGATCCTCATGGTTGATGGCTGTGCCAGGAATCACGGCCAGCCCCAAACCATGTTTGACCATCATCCTGAGCGCTTCAAAACTCACCGCCTTGAAATCATCATCTTTGTCCAAATGCTGCCGGGCAAAATTGGCATCAAAATGCTCCAGAATTTGCCGGTAATGCGACTGATCCTCCACCAGAAAAAGCAGGGGTTGCTGGTTTAAATCACTGAGTTGCAGGCTTTTGCATGAGGCATAGGCATGATGGCTGGGCACCACTACGTACAACGGGTCATCCAGCAGTTTGATGCCCGTCAGACTGGCATGCGTGACCGGCAATGGCAGCAAGGCAAAATCAATTTCCTGATTCACCAATAAATCGATGAGCACATCCACATCTTCTTCCACATGTTGCACTTTAAATGGCTTGAACTGCTGTTTTAGATGGAAGATGTATTGCAGTGGCAGGGCATGGCCAAGAGACGGAAAACTGCCAAAGGTGAGCTTGGCAGAGGCATGCTGCCTGGCTTCACGAGCAATGTGAACAATCTGGTTTGCATGCTCAATCACCTGCGTGGCCGCCTCAATAATCTTTTCTCCTACAGGCGTGACGCGCACAAAATGCGTGCCTCTTTCAAAGATCTCCACCTCCAGATAGTTTTCCAGCTTTCTGATCTGATTGCTCAAAGTGGGCTGCGTGGTTGCACAATGTTCAGCCGCCTTGCTAAAGTTTTTATATTCAGAGACGGCTAATAAATACTTCAAATCACGTAAGTTCATGGCTTATCGGTCCTTGGCTGAGTGTGGGGTCAGAGGCGCTGGCAGGCAATCTTTTCCACATTGGTCAAAACGAATGGTGGGGCATGCATCTCATCATTCCGGTGGCGGCGCAGGGTCAGGCTTGGGCAAGACAGGCGGATAGGGCTGCGGCGGACAGGAAATCCGAACCGAATGTTGACGTAACAAGGTCTGTGGTGTGTGAACTGGTGTCAATTTCAAGAGACTTGTCCCAAGCTTGGTTTCAATATCAGGACAAGGCGTATGGTCGTGTCTACACCCCCCGTCCCGGGTTCGTGTAGACATCATCAGCACTGGGCGGTTGAGGAAGTATTTACTCGCGACTCCCAAGGAGGAATGTCATCTCCTATGGGGTTTGATATTAGATGGGCATCAATCTATCGTCAAGGGAATCTCCTCCCTATTTAAGCCTTTGTAAGCTCGCCGTAAGACGCCAAAGGTTCCATTGTTTGTTTGAATAAATCCATTCAAACAAACAATTTCATTTCCTCCCAGACTCCGCGTAAATTTCACCTCACAACGTACTGTTGTTTATCACTAGGAGTCAAAAATGAAACTGTTATCTACCCTTGTTCTGTTGTCTTTTTCAGTCGCTGGTTTTGCGGCCGACAACTCAAACGCCACAGATTTGAACGCGGTTGAAACGATGCTGCATACCAAGTTTGAATCGAGCCAGGCAAGCGCACAAAGTGCGTCTGATGATAGCCTCAGCCAGAATCCCTTTATCGAGCAAGTGATGGAAAATAATGTGCAGTCACAGCATCAAGTGGCTGCTGCCCATGAACACCACGGCTAACCCATGGGGAATGATTGCGTCATCCCCGCATAATGCGCGACGACAGTGACTGGCACTGCCGTTCGTGCGCAAACAAATCACCATCATCCATCCGGGCTGATGGTGATGGTGTTTTAGGGTGTTAATCACTCACCAGCGCTTTAGCCACCAGTTGTTCAATTTCATTGGTGATGTCGGTCATGACGCTGGCGACCACGGCAAACTCCTTGCCGGCGTCGCCAGACCGTGCGGCGATGACCTGCGCGTTAAATGAAACAATCTTGGCTTCTTTGGCGATCTTCTGGATGCTGCTCATCAGGTTTTCCTGCTTTTTGCGTCTGAGCAGTTCGCAGTGTTTGGATTCATTTTCGTACGTGACCGTAATCTGGTTGAGGACGGCCACGATCAAGCTGGCCTCTTCGCCCAGCAAGGGGATCATGGCTGCAGGCAGACCCTGATTACTTTCGCAGGCGCTAATCGCCTGTTGGCAATGTTGAATAAATTGCCGGATTTTGGCCTCGTTATCTTCCGGGCCAAACAATACTTTTTCCAGCGCGGCAAAATAAACACCGGGATACTCATGGTTGCCTTTGACCAGAAGTGTATGCGTCTGGCTAAACAAGGCCAATGCCTCTTTGGCTTGGGCCAGTGCTTCAGGCTGGTGTGCACTCAACAGGATATTGAGCGCAATGCGTTGCGATAGCATGCGCTGGCGGCCAGAGAGGTTGATCAGCGCCACCATGCGGTCACTATTCAGGATGGTGTGCTGGCCGGGTTTATCGGTCTTTTTCATGGCGTGCATCGGTCTGTCCTCTGAGTCACCCTGGTTATCGTTGCACCCATACCCTGCCATCCCTGACTTCGACCGGGTAAACATTCAGACACACGGTTGCGTCCTCAACACAGAGGCCAGTGCGTAGCTGGTAGTGATGCTTGTAAATCGGCGAGGCGACCACGAGCTCGCCTCCCAGGTCACCGACCAGGCCACGTGACAGTACATTGGCATCACTGTGCGGGTCGCGATTATCCAGCGCGTACAGCTGGTCGTCCTTGAGTCTGAAAATGGCGATCTGCTGGCCTTCAATCAGGGCACAGACCCCCATATTCGGCCAGATATCCTCTAGTGCGCACACCGGGTGCCATGCCACTGCCGTGGCAGGCTGGGCGGTTGTTGCTTGTAACTGATTCATAAACGGTTTCCTTGATTACTCTGTTGCCGCCAGGATGGGAATGACTTTGGCGGCAGGTATTGTCTGTTGTTTTTCTGCGGGCGTGGCCGGGCGGATCTGGTTGCGCTCATTGACGAAGACAATATTGTCGTCACCCGCCACACTGTTGACGAAGCTGCGGAAGCGCTTGCGCACTTCGGGGTCGGTGACTGCGGTTTTCCATTCATCTTGGTAGTTGTCCACCACGTGTTGCATCTGTGCTTCCAGTTCTGCGCCCAGGCCTAATGAATCTTCAATCACGACTTGTTTGAGATAATCCAGGCCACCTTCGAGGTTGTCGCGCCAGGTGCTGGTGCGTTGCAGGCGGTCTGCCGTGCGGATGTAGAACATCAAGAAGCGGTCTATCATGCGGATGGCGTCTTCTTTGCTGAGGTCGCTTGCAAGCAGCTCGGCATGGCGCGGCTTCATGCCGCCGTTGCCGCACACATAGAGGTTCCAGCCATTTTCAGTCGCAATCAACCCCACATCTTTGCCTTGGGCTTCTGCACATTCACGTGTACACCCTGAGACGCCAAACTTGATTTTGTGCGGGGCACGCAGGCCTTTGTAACGGTTTTCCAGCTGTACGGCCAGGCCGACGCTGTCATCGACGCCATAGCGACACCAGGTGGAGCCGACGCAGCTTTTGACCGTACGTAACGATTTGCCGTAAGCATGGCCAGATTCAAAGCCGGCCGCGATCAACTCTTCCCAGATATTGGGCAATTGCTCCACGCGGGCACCAAACATGTCTACGCGTGCGCCACCGGTGACCTTGGTGTACAAGCCATATTTTTTTGCAATTTGGCCGATGGCGATCAAGCCATCCGGCGTGACTTCGCCGCCCGGCATGCGTGGCACCACCGAGTAGCTGCCGTCTTTCTGAATGTTGCCCAAGAAATAGTCATTCGAATCCTGCAAGGACGCCAGGTCTTTTTTCAGGATAAATTCGTTCCAGCATGAGGCCAGAATGCTGGCGGCGGTGGGTTTGCAGATATCGCAGCCCAAGCCCTGGCCGTGTTTATGCAGTAACTCGTCAAAGGTTTTGATCTGGCCCACACGCACCAGGTGGTAAAGCTCCTGGCGCGAATACGGGAAGTGTTCGCACAGGTGATTGTTGACGGTCATGCCCAGCTTCACCATCTGCGCTTTCATGACTTGCGTCACCAACGGCACGCAGCCACCACAGGCGGTACCGGCTTTGGTGCAAGACTTGATGGCGCCTATACTGCAATTGCCAGCAGCCACGGCTTCGCCAATCGCGCCCTTACTGACGTTATTACAAGAACACAGCACCGCGGTATCCGGCAGGGCATCCACGCCCAGGCCAGGTTTTTCCTTGCCATCACTGGCTGGCAGAATCAGGAATTCAGGATTTTCCGGCAGCGGCATGTCGTTGACGGTCATCTGTTGCAGCGTGCCGTATTCATCGGCATTGCCAATCAGCACGGCGCCCAGCAGTTTTTTGCCATCTTCACTGACGACGATTTTTTTGTAGATATTGCGCACCTCATCGGTGTACTGGTAGCTGCGGCAACCATGGGTTTTGCCATGCGCATCGCCCACGCTGGCGACATCCACACCCATCAGTTTGAGCTTGGTGCTCATGTCTGCGCCCTGGAATGTGGTCGATGTTTCACCCAGCAGGTGTGCGCAGGCAGTGCGGGCCATGTCATAGCCAGGCGCAACCAGGCCAAACATCTCGTCGTTCCAGCTGGCGCATTCGCCGATGGCGTAGATATTGTGGTCACTGGAGCGGGAGAAGTTATCAATGGCGATACCGCCACGGGCACCGATGGCCAGGCCGGATTCACGTGCCAGTTCATCGCGTGGACGGATACCGGCAGAGAATACGATCATGTCGGTTTCCAGCCAGGTGTCATCAAAGAACACCATACGGTGACGTGCCGTTGCACCATCGACAATCGCCGTGGTATTGCGGCTGGTGTGCACGTGTACACCCAGCTCCTCAATTTTGCTGCGCAGCACTTTGCCGCCTGCTTCGTCTACTTGCACTGCCATCAAACGGGGCGCAAATTCAACCACATGGGTTTCCAGGCCCATGTCTTTCAAGGCCTTGGCGCATTCCAGGCCCAGCAGGCCACCGCCAACAACGACACCGCTCTTGGCGGTTTTGCCTGCTGCCGTCATGGCTTCGAGGTCTTCAATGGTGCGGTAGACAAAACAGTTCTCCCGGTCACGCCCGGCGACAGCAGGGACGAATGGATAAGAGCCAGTCGCCAGTACCAGCTTATCGTAGGCCAAGATCGTGTCGTCTGTCAGTGTCACGGTATGCTGGTGGCGGTCTATATGGCTGACGCGGGCATTGAGGCGCAACGTCAGGCCCGGCCGGTCATAAAATCCAGGCTCGACCAGCGACAGGTCTTCCGCCGTGCTGCCCGAGAAAAAACTGGAGAGGTGCACGCGGTCATAAGCCGGGCGTGGTTCTTCGCCCAGCACGGTGACTTGCAGGTTGGCGGCGGCCAGGTCAGGGTGATGTTTCACCAGTTCTTGCACAAAGTAATGACCCACCATGCCGTTGCCGACGACGAGGATGCGTGTGTGTTGATTCATCTTGTATTCCTAATCAGATGCAAGCAGGCAGTGTCACGATGTTTTTCATGTCAGTTGCGAGCATTGCGTTATCAAACTCAAAGCCTAAAAACAAAAACGGCGTCCATAGCCTATGCCGCGATTGCACATTGCAATCCTGCGAAACAAGCTATGGACGCCGTTGTCCAGTATGAGATTTGCCGACGATGGAAAATCTCTGATTTAAAAATGGCATGATAAAACGCCACTTTGTGATAAAAAAGCAATTGGCATGCCAACCGCCAGGATGGAGGCGCAGATGAATCAGGATTTATGCTAAGTTATTGTTCCTGATGTGTTTTATCTGAGATATTGCGTGTATATTTGAGCTTGCGGGCACCGTACGATCCATCTGCCATTGGTCTGGTGCACGCTAATGAGGCATGTGCACAGGATTGCACCATCCTTGGCGCAATCCTGTGCAGACAGGCGATCAACTGCATTCAGGTGCGCGCGTGATGTCCTTATCCCGCATGGGTTTTGCCATGCAGTTTGACCAGCCGCTTGAGTTCCGGCACGCAGGAGCCGCAACTGGTGCCACATTTCAGCTTGGCTTGCAGCGTCGGTAAATCCGCTCCCATTTGACAGGTCTCGATAATCTCGTTTTCTGAGACATCCAGGCAGTTACAGACGATCTTGCCGCGTGATTTTTGTCCGGTGGGTGGGGCCGCCAGCGGCGCCAGTGCCCATTTGCGCAATTCATCGGTGAACTGGCCTTCAAGCATGACTTGCTTGAGCCAGTCTGCGGCCAGCATTTCACCAATCAGGCGCACCGCGCTGACCTGGCCTTGCTCGACCAGAATGCGTTTACTGATGCCGCGTTTGACATCATCCAGCCGTAGCATGGGCGCATCTTCGACCATGCCAAGCAAATGATCCAGCCGGGCGATCAGCTGGCTATCCGGGGCAGCGTGGTGCGCCGCGCGCAGCATCAGCATGCCGTTGCCACGGCCATACAGTCCCACGGTGGCGTAATCAAAGGCCACCAATAGCGCGCGGATGTTGGCGAGCAAGTGCAGGTCGTTGCAGCTGCGCATCACCGTCATTTGCCAGGGCAAGCTCAACTTTTCGATCTTGACTGCCGTGTGCTTGAGTTCCGGTTGCTTGGAGGTTTTATCAAAAGCCGGTGGCATCAACACATTCACGCCCAAGCCGTGCATAAACTGGCTGCCCCAGTGCATGGGGATAAACAGCTCGGCCGGTTTGACTTCGTCTGATTGCTGTACCTTGATGATTAACTCACCGCGCTTGTTACTCAATTTAACGATGTCGCCCTCGCTGATCTGGCGACGTTGCATGTCATCGGCATGCATGGAAACTACTGGCTCTTCGACATGGTTGTAAAGCTGCGCCAGCGTGCCGGTGCGGCTCATGCCATGCCACTGGTCGCGCAGGCGGCCGGTCAGCAGGCGGAAGGGATGGCGCGCGTCCGGCTTGTCGGCGGTCGGCTTGTACACCGCGCTGACAAAATGCGCCTTACCGCCCGGTTTCTGGAACACGCCATCTGTGTACAAGCGGGCTTCGCCCTGGCTGGCGCCCGATTTAAACGGCCATTGTTGTGGCCCGCGGGTTTCCAGAATCTGGTAACTCAAGCCAGTGATATCAAGGTCGCGGCCACGCGTGCTTTCACGGTGCTCGTTAAAAATGGTTTCGGTATTCGGGTAGTTAAACAGGGTGTCTGGTTTACCCAGTTTTTGTGCCAAACGGTGGGCAAAGTCGACCACTGCCTCCCAGTCATGACGGGCTTCACCCGGCTTGGGGGCGGCTGGCTGCACGCGCGTGATGCGGCGCTCCGAATTGGTGACCGTGCCTTCTTTTTCGCCCCAGGTCGAAGCAGGCAGAAATACATCCGCATAGACATTGCTGTCGGTATTGTTAAACGCATCTTGCAACACGACCAGCTCAGCCTGTTGCAGGGAGGCCAACACATTGTTGAGGTCTGGCATGGAGTGTGCGGGGTTGGTGCAGGCAATCCAGATCGCCTTGATCTCGCCGCTTTTAACCGCCTCAAACATCTCTACCGCGGTTTTGCCCGGCGTGGCCGGGACGTCGGGCACGCCCCACAAGCGCGCGACTTCTGCACGGTGTTCGGCATTGGCGAGGTCGCGGTGGCCAGACAGCAGGTTGGCCATGCCGCCGACTTCGCGGCCGCCCATGGCGTTGGGTTGACCGGTCAGCGAGAACGGGCCTGCGCCGGGCTTGCCGATCTGGCCGGTGGCCAGGTGCAGGTTGATCAGCGCAGCATTTTTTTCAGTGCCATGGATGGACTGGTTCAGTCCCATGCAATACATGGACAAGGTCGGGCCCGCGCCAAACCACTTGGCGGCCTGGATAATGTCGGCCTCAGGCACGCCACAAATATCGGCCACCATCTTGGGCGTATATTCACGCACGGTTTCCTTGAGCGCTTCAAAACCTTCGGTATGGTTGCGGATATAGACCATATCGAGCAGGCCTTCCCACAGCATCACATGCAACAGGCCGTTAAACAGCGCCACGTCGGTGCCGGGCAAGATCGCCAGGTGCAAGTCTGCCAGCTGTGCGGTATCGGTGCGGCGAGGGTCTACCACCACAATTTTCATGTCTGGATTCTTCGCCTTGGCATCTTCAATGCGGCGGAACACAATCGGGTGGGCAAAGGCGGTATTTGAGCCCGCGATGAACAGACATTGCGTATGGTCGATATCTTCATAACAGGCCGGTGGCGCATCGGCGCCCAGTGTGGCCTTGTAACCGGCGACGGCAGAGCTCATGCACAAGCGGGAATTGGTATCGACGTTGTTGGTGCCAATCAGGCCTTTGGCCAGCTTGTTAAATACATAATAATCTTCGGTGAGCAACTGTCCAGAGATGTAAAAAGCCACTGCATCCGGGCCGTGGGTCTTAATAATTTCGGCAAAGCGGTCAACGGTGTAGTCGAGGGCGGTATCCCAGCTCACACTCTCTCTGGGCGCATGGCGGGAGAGGCGGACTTCCGGATACAGCGCGCGTGCATCCAGTTTGGCGGTCAGGTGTAGCGTAGAGCCTTTGGTGCACAAACGGCCATAGTTTGCCGGATGCTCAGGGTCACCCTTCACATCGACAATCTGCTGTCCCTCGGTGGTAATAATGACGCCACAGCCGACACCGCAATAGCAGCAGGTGCTGCGGGTTTCACGTCGTTGCGGATGGAAGGAGACCGGTACTGCGGTGAGCAGATCGTTTGCAGTCTGGAGTTGTTGCTGTTGCGACATAAGGGAGCTGTCCGTGTTGCCTGAAAATTACGGGTTTAATTGCAGATAGACCATGCCATCTTCGACCTTGACTGCATAGCAGGCAGTCTGGCCGACATCGGGTGCTTCGGCCTGGCCATCGACCAGGCTGATTTTCCAGCTATGCAATGGGCAGGCGACTTTGTCACCATAGACCAGGCCTTGCGACAGCGGGCCACCTTTGTGCGGGCAACGGTTGTTGAGCGCAAACACGCGGTCATCTTCAGTGCGGAACACACCAATGTCGGTTTCGCCATGACGCACCACACGTGCGCCCAGGGCTGGGATGTCGTTTAGCGGGCAAATTTTAGTCCAACGCATTTTTTTCCTCTTTTCCAATTTGTTACTGGCCTTATGAGACCATTAACAAATAAATCAATAACACATTCACGCACAATGAAATGATGGCCAGCCACTGCCATTTGACCAGCCGCGCGCGGGCAATCAACGGCGTACGCGGGATGACGATGGGTCTGAGTTCGCCATGCTCTAGCGCCAGCAGCATTTCTTCGGCGGTTTCAAAGCGGTGTTCCGGTTTGCGGGCAATCGCTTTCAGAATCAGGTTTTCCAGCCAGGCCGGAATCTCGGGGCGGTAGCGGCTGGGGCGCACCGGTTCACCAAAGCGCGGCGACTGGAACGGCTCGATTTCGCCATAGGGATACTTACGCGTCAGCAGGTGGTACAGCGTGACGCCTGCGGCATAAATATCTGCCTGGCGGTCGGCCAATTTGCCGTCAAACAATTCCGGCGCCATATAGCTGGGCGTGCCGGGATTTTCCATCTGCTCGGGCATGGGCAGCGTGGTGTTAAGCGCGACGCCAAGGTCGAGGATGCGCAGCCGTGTATCGCTACCCAGATGAATATTGGCCGGTTTGATATCGCGGTGCACAATATTGAGCCGGTGCAGCATGCTCAAGCCACGCAACAGATCCTGGCCGATATTGGCCACGCCATTGATGGTGAAGTGATGGCCGGCATCCAGCCGTTGCTGCAAGGTGGCCCCTTCATGCCAGGTCATCACATAATACAAATGCGTGCGCTGTTCACGCGTGAGCGGCAAAATTTGCGGCACACATTGCGACACCACGCGCTTGCCCAGCCACTCTTCATTAAGCAGGGCTTCGCAACTGGCCTTATCTTCCGCGCGGGCGGGTTGCAGGGTTTTCAGCACAAATAATTGCCCTGCGGCATTTTTTACCTGATATAACAAACTTATGCGTGCATCATGTAACACGCGGGTGACGGTAAAGCCATCCAGGGTGTCGCCCACCGCCAGCTTGGGCGGCACCGGCAGGCTCAAGGCATCGGCCAGCATGTCGGTCAGGTGGTCTTGTCCGAGCTGATCGATCCGCACCACCACGGCAGAGGCATTATCCTGACCGCCTTGTTCCAGCGCTTGCCGGGTCAGGTGTTCGGCCATCAACTGCGGTGTATGGTAGAGCATCAATATTTTGTGCAGCTCGGCCTCGCCCAGTGCGGCCCACACACCATCACTGACAATGGCATACACATCGCCGGTTTGCAGCAGGCCTTCGGCATAATCCACGCTCAACTGGTCATCGAGGCCGACTGCACGCTTGAGTACATGCCGCATATCTGGCCGGTCCCAGACATGGTCGGTGGTCAGACATTGCAGCGACTGCTCGCGCAGGCGATAGATGCGGGTGTCGCCGACATGCGCCAGCACATAGCGCTGACCGCGCAGCACCAGCATGGACAGCGTGGTCGCCATGCCGGCCATCTGACTGTGTTTGCGTGCCTGCGACAGCACCCAGCGGTTAGCCGCCTGAACCACCTTGTCCAGCGCATGCTGGATCGTCCAGGTATCGGGCGTGGCGTAATAATCTGCCGACACCGTGCGTATCGTCATCTCGGCAGCTTCAGCCCCGCCAGCCCCCCCGCTGATGCCATCTGCCACCGCCAGCAGGGCGCCCTTGATCTCCAGCTGCGCATCGGCAGGCGTCACCAGGCCCACGTAGTCCTCGTTACGAGGCCGCGGTCCGGTGAGGCTGCTTTCGCCGACGCTGATCCGTAATTTCATGCAGGGGTCCGTGATGACGCTAACTTTGCAATGCTGGGCGGTTGTCCGATGCCATTAAATTTTGGCGCTGGTGACCGTTGCTGCGCCCCAGGTGGTGCGCCAGCGGTTTTTTACGCGGGAGAGACCGATCAGCGCCAGAATTGCCAAGCCGGCAAAAATGGTCAGGCCGACCTGATAACTGCCCGTCACTTGTTTAGAGTAGCCTAAACTGGACGCCAGGTAAAAGCCACCAACGCCCCCGGCCATGCCGACCAAGCCGGTCATGACGCCGATTTCCTTGCGGAAACGCTGTGGCACCAGCTGGAAGACCGCACCGTTGCCCATACCAAGTGCTGCCATGGCGAGCACTACTACCAGCAAGCCTAGTGACTGGCTAGCCATGCCAAAACTTAGGATAAACAGGAATACCGCTGCCAGCACATACATGGTGCTCAGTGAACGGATACCGCCGATGCGGTCAGCCAACCAACCGCCTATGGGGCGTACCAGCGAGCCGGCAAAGACACAGGCTGCAGTGAAATAACCCGCGTGCACCGCATCCAGGCCATACTGGTCGTGGAAGTAAATAGTCAATGAAGACGCCATACCGACAAAACCACCAAAAGTGACACTGTAGAAAAACATAAACCACCAGGCATCTTTATCCTTGAGCACGGCCAGGTATTGCGACAGCGATTTTGGCGCAGGCGTATCCGGGGCGTCTTTGGCCATCGTGACATAGACGAGCAACGCCAGCACCAGTGGAATCAGTGCCAGGCCAAATACATTGTTCCAGCCAAAGGCCACGGCCAGGCCAGGGGCGAATAAGGCAGCCAGGGCCGTGCCCGAGTTGCCTGCCCCGGCAATGCCCAGCGCGGTGCCCTGGTGCTCTGGCGGATACCAGCGCGAAGCCAGTGGCAAGGCCACTGCAAATGCAGCACCGGCAAAGCCCAGGAACATGCCCAGCAACAGCGCTTGCTGGTAGGTATGGATGCCATGCAGCCAGGCTGTCAGCAGCGCGGCAATCACAATCACCTGACCAATCAGGCCGGCTTTTTTCGGCTTGAGCTGATCCACCAATACGCCCATGACAATCCGCAGCAGCGCGCCTGTGAGTACCGGCGTAGCGACCATCAGGCCTTTTTGTGCCGGATTCAATTGCAGGTCGGCGGCGATTTGCACCGCCAGCGGCCCCAGCATGACCCAGACCATAAAGCTCAGGTCAAAATAAAAGAAGGCCGAAAACAGGGTGGGTTTATGGCCCACTTCCCAAAAACTTTTTTGCATCATCTATCTCCCGGGCGTGCAATCAGGAGAATGGCACGCCACTTTTCATTTAAACAGTATTTGTCGTTACACAGTAATCGTGTCGAACTCTTTGTGGGCATCACGTTGGTTGACGCGTTCTGCCCAAGGGTCCACCGCGCCTTGCAACGCATATAGCAGACGCTCATATGCCGCTTTGCGGCCTTCAGCATCGTCGAGAATGCGTTTTTTCACGTAATCCAGACCGACGCGGGCGATCCAGTGCACGGTACGGTCCAGATAACGTGCTTCTTCACGGTAGAGCTGGATAAACGCGCCCGAGTATTCAATCACTTCCTCAGCGGTCTTCACCTTACACAGAAACTGCGCGACTTCGGTCTTGATGCCGCCGTTGCCACCGACATAAATCTCCCAGCCGGAATCCACGCCGATCACGCCGACATCCTTGATCCCGGATTCGGCACAGTTGCGCGGACAGCCGGAGACCGCAAACTTCACCTTGTGCGGGGCCCACATATGGTCAAAGGCTTTTTCGATATCAATGCCCAGTTGGGTGGAGTTTTGGGTGCCAAAACGGCAGAACTCCGAGCCAACACAGGTTTTGACAGTGCGGATAGACTTGCCATACGCATAGCCGGATGGCATATCGAGGTCCGCCCACATGCCGGTCAGGTCTTCTTTTTTCACGCCCAGCAAGTCGATGCGCTGACCGCCAGTAACTTTCACCATTGGGACCTTGTATTTGTCGGCCACATCGGCAATTCTGCGCAATTGCTCGGGCGAGGTGACACCGCCGTACATACGCGGCACCACAGAGTAAGTGCCGTCTTTCTGGATATTGGCATGCACGCGCTCATTGATAAAGCGTGACTGCGGATCATCCTTGGCTTCATGCGGCCAGGTGGAAATCAGGTAATAATTCAACGCCGGCCTGCAGGTGGCGCAGCCATTCGGCGTTTTCCAGCCCATGCCCTTCATGGCGGCCGGGATGCTCAGGTATTTGTGTTTGCGGATTTCGTCGCGCACTTCTTCGTGGTTAAAGTCGGTGCAGCCACACACGGCTTTGCTGCTCGAAGGCGGCGCGTAACCGCCGCCCAGCGTCGAGGCCAGAATCTGCTCAACCAGGCCGGTACAACTGCCACAACTGGAACCGGCTTTGGTGTGTTTTTTGACGTCGTCCAACGTGAACAGGCCTTGTGCCTGAATCGCTTTGACAATGGTGCCTTTACAGACGCCATTACAGCCGCAGACTTCCATTTCGTCGGTCATGGCAGACACCTTGTCCTGACCCTGGTGGCCGGTATTGCCCAGACTATCCTGCCCGAACATTAAGTGATCCCGGATTTCGTGGATCGGCTTTTTGTCGCGCAGCAGCTGGAAATACCAGGCCCCATCCGTCGTATCGCCATACAGCACGGCACCGATGATGGTGTCATCTTTGATCACGAGTTTTTTGTATACCCCGCCGACCGCGTCGTGCAGTAAAATTTCTTCGGCATCGTCACTGCCCATAAAATCACCGGCAGAAAACAAATCTATGCCGGTCACCTTCAATTTTGTCGAAGTGACCGAGCCTTTGTATACACCAATGCCGAAGTTGGCCAAATGTGTGGCGCACACTTTGGCCATTTCAAATAAGGGGGCCACCAGGCCATAAGCAATGCCACGGTGGTTGACGCATTCGCCTACGGCATAAATGCGCGGGTCATAGGTCTGCATGGTGTCGCTCACCACAATGCCGCGGTTGCAATAAATGCCTGCCGATTCGGCCAGCGCATAGTTGGGGCGGATGCCGACTGCCATCACCACCAGGTCTGCAGGCACTTCCTGGCCATCTTTAAAGCGCACGGCGACCACGCGGCCGTCTTTGCCAATCAATTGCTCCGTGTCTTTTTGCAGCAAAAACTGCAGCCCGCGCGTTTCTAGGGATTTTTGCAGCATCTTGCCTGCGGTTTTGTCTAGCTGGCGTTCCAGCAGCCATTCGTTTTTGTGCACCACGGTCACGTCCATGCCTTGTACCTTGAGGCCGTTGGCAGCCTCAAGGCCCAGCAAGCCGCCGCCGATGACGACGGCATGCTTGTAGACTTTGGCCGCAGCGATCATGTCGTTGGTGTCTTTGATATCGCGGTAGCCCAGCACACCCTGCAAGTCTGCACCTGCAATCGGCAAGATGAACGGCTTGGAGCCGGTTGCCAGCAACAGGCGGTCATATTCGACCGTGAGGTCGTTGTCGGCGGTCACGGTGCGGGCCTTGCGGTCTATCTTGTTGACACGGGCGCTGGTATGCAAGGTAATGTTGTGTTCGGCATACCATTCGCGGCTATTGAGAATAATGTCATCGATGGTCTGCTCGTTGGCCAGCACGGGCGACAACATGATGCGGTTATAGTTTGGGTAGGGCTCATCGCCAAACACGGTAATGTCGTACATGTCCGGCGCGATCTTGAGCAGTTCTTCCACCGTCCGCATGCCAGCCATGCCGTTGCCGACCACCACCAGTTTCTGTTTTATCATTGAATCACTCCTTTCAGCGCTTATGCTGCATCGCCGATGCTGAGCCAGTGTTGCAGGTTTTGTTGCCAATCTTGTTCCTGTTGGCTGTTTCTGGCTAATTTAACCACTTCGCCGACCACGATAATGGACGGGCTTTTAAGACTTTGCTGATGGGCCAGGTAAGGCATGGCTTGCAGCGTTGAGGTCAGGCCACGCTGTTCGGCGCGTGTGCCGTTTTCAACCACCATACAGGGCATGTCTGTGGGCATGCCTGCAGCGATCAGTTCACGGCAGATTTCAGCCAGATGCTGCATGCCCATGTAAATGACCAGCGTGGTATGGCTGGCCACCAGCGCCTGCCAGGGCAGGGGGCCGCCATCTTTGGTATGGCCAGTGACTAGCGTCACGCCATGGTTGTAGGCACGGTGGGTCACCGGTACCTCCATGCTGGCGCAACTGGCAAGGCCACTGGTCATGCCAGGAATAATTTCGTAATCAATATTGGCTGCACGCAGTGCCAGCATTTCTTCGCCACCCCGGCCAAACACAAACGGGTCACCGCCTTTCAGGCGGGCCACGGTTTGGCCTTGTTCGGCCAGGGCGATCATCATGCGGTGAATAAAATGCTGTGGCGTAGACTTGCAACCGCCGCGCTTGCCCACCGGCACAATACGCGCCTGCGGGCAATGCTTGAGCAGTTCCGGGTTGACCAGGTCATCGACCAGCACCACCTCTGCCAGCTGCAAGGCCTTGACTGCCTTGAGCGTGATGAGCTCAGGGTCGCCAGGACCGGCACCGATTAAATACACTTTGCTTGCTGACATGAGGGGCTCCTTTGCTTACAGACGAGACGTCCGTTTAGAACGTATACATGGCGGTCAGCCACAGTTTTTCGGTATCACGGAAACGGCCACGTGTGCCAGCAGCATTGCTGGTGGTATTCGGCCCAAGTCCAAACTGGTCACCTTCACTGAATTTTCCGTATTCAAACTTGGTCATCCAGTTTTTATCGATATTCCAGGTGACGGCGGCATTCCATTCCGTGCCGTAACGGCTGCCATTACGGTTGGTGCCGCTGCCCACGGTATAAAAGTCATTGTCAGAGTCAATCACGTGGTAATCGGCAAAGAACAGAAAGTCGCCGTAACGGTAAGTGGCTGTGACAAAGGTATCTTTAATGCCCTCACGTGGGGTGACCAGAAACTTGTCTACCCAACCTTGAAACAGGTGGTTGGTACCAAAAGGAGTCTGGAACGCGAAAGTATTGTTGTTGCTGGAGAGCAATTCCTGATCGACACGCATATTGAAGTTATCAATCCCGAAGCCACCGCCCAGCTTGTAGTAATGCGCATCAATGCGGCTATCACCACCCCGGTAATTATCCTGTTTGGCATATTCGGCAGTGTAGTGCGCGCGGTAGTTCGGGGTGAATGGATGTGTGCCATCGAGGCGTACGCCAAACGTTTTGTTGGACTGGCTGGCGGCATAATTGGCTGTTCCGGTGCCAAACCAGGCATTGCCAAAGCCCAGATTGTCAAAATCGCTCAGGTAAGCGTAGCCAACCAGAAATTCGGTCGGGGAAATACGGTATCTGGTGTTCAAAATGTCGAGGTCGCCGCTTCTGTGCGTCGTGAAAATCTGGCGGACACGGTCAAAGTGAGCATAGAAAATTTCAGTATCTGGAATTGACTTGTTCAAGATGGACAGACCATCAAAGACCTGTGTATTTTGGCGGAAAGCAATATCCCCAATAAAACGCACATTGTCCAGGTTGACAATTTGTCGTCCCAAACGCACCTTGGTATTTTTAATGCCGGTCCAGTCTACAAACAGCTGGTTCACATCGGTATAGTCAGGATCCACTACTTTGGCGTAATTAATCTTGTCGCTCTCATTAGAGGCGCCATTGACACGCACTGGGTTAGTGCCATCGTTGAAATCATCTTGCAGTTTGCTGACGTTGGTAAGTTGCGCGGCAAAACTCCAGTTGTGGTACGGGGCCGTTTGCCAGCCAACCAGGCTGCGCATCGTCATGGCGTTGGCGTTGTCCAGGGCTTGATTGGCAGTCGGGTTAGGGCTGCCGTTGGCAAAAGTGGCCGGCTGTAAGCCATCCTGATCGACATACTCATAACGTAGTCTGAAACTGGTCAGATTTTTACCGGTTTTAATCGCGTCCATAAAAGTGTATTCAGGCAGAACTTCTTCTTCTGCCATTGCAGGGGAGCCAAGTGCCGCCAGCAAGATGGCTGCGGAAACTTGACGCAAGCGTGGGTGTAGGTTAGCGTTCATGTGTTGCTCCTTTTCTCTATTGGGGTAACCTTGCTTGGATGAGGATTGCTTTTGATAAGCAAGTGGTGCTGACAGGTGGCCGCCTGCCAGCACCTTTCACTTAGGCCGCCTTTTTGGCGTGCCGCTCATACAGAAACTTCAAAACTTCGCTGCGCAGATGCGTATACGCTGGGTCTTCCACCAGCTCCAGGCGTTTGCGCGGACGGGGTAAATCGACCGTCAGGATTTCACCGATGGTGGCTGCCGGGCCGTTGGTCATCATGACGATGCGGTCAGACAGCAACACGGCTTCGTCCACATCGTGCGTCACCATGACGGCAGTACAACCAGAACGTGCCATGATGGCCATCAGTTCGTCTTGCAGGCCGGCACGGGTCAGTGCATCGAGTGCGCCAAAAGGCTCATCAAGTAATAGCACTTTAGGTTCCATGGCGAGGGCGCGTGCAATGCCGACACGTTGCTTCATGCCGCCAGAAATTTCGTTCGGGCGTTTTTCCATGGCGTGGCTCAAGCCCACCAGCTCCAGTGCCGCGCGGGTACGTTCTGCCAGTTGTGCTTTGGTTTCGGTGGCAGCAAACACGCGTTCCACCGCCAGGTAGACGTTTTCAAAACAGGTCAGCCATGGCAGCAGGGAGTGGTTCTGGAACACCACGGCGCGTTCAGGGCCGGGCTTGGCGATTTCGCGTCCGGCACAAAACAGGTAGCCGTCTGTCGGTTGCAGCAAACCGGCAATCAGGTTGAGCACGGTCGATTTGCCGCAGCCGGAGTGGCCGATGATGGAAATGAATTCACCTTCCTGGATAGACAGGTTGATGTCTTTTAAGGCCTGGAAACTGCCTTTTTTAGTGTTGAAAATCATGTTGACGTTTTCAATCAACACATAGCGGTCTTGTTTTACAGCGGTGGTCATGATCAGAGTCCTTTACCAGTCAATGAGGTGTCGTGGTTATTCGTAGCTATAGCGTTTGGCCAGCATGACCAGGCACTGCTCCAGCAACAGGCCGACGATGCCCACAATGAAAATCGCGATGATGATGTGCTCAACGTTCAGGTTGTTCCATTCATCCCACACCCAGAAGCCAATGCCCACGCCGCCGGTCAGCATTTCTGCCGCCACAATCACCAGCCAGGCGGCACCGATGGAGAGACGCACACCGGTCATCATGTAAGGCATGACATACGGCAGCAGGATTTTGGTGATGACTTTCCACTCGGACAGGTTCAGTACCTTGGCCACGTTCATATAGTCTTGCGGCACTTTGCTGACACCAACGGCGGTGTTGATGATCATGGGCCAGACCGCGGTGATGAAAATCACCCAGATCGCGGCCGGGTTGGCCGCTTTGAATACCAGCAGGCCGATCGGCAACCAGGCCAGTGGGGAGACCGGCTTGAGCAGGCTGATAATCGGCGCCGCCATTTTTGACATAAAGGCATAGCGGCCGATGATAAACCCCATGGGGATGCCGACAATCGCTGCCAGCGCAAAGCCGGTGGCGACGCGTTTGAGCGAGTTCAGGATGTTCCAGCCGATACCCATATCATTCGGGTTGTTGATATAAAACGGGTCGCTAAACAGCTCCACCGCCGAATGCCAGGTCTGCACCGGCCCTGGCAAGCCCTGAGTCAGGGCGGCCACGGTAGACCAGATGGCGCCAAAGATCAGCAAGCCAATCACAGGCGGCAACAGTCCTTCAAAGACACGTTTGGCCATTGCCGCCCATGCCCCGGCTTTTTTGCTTGCCGGGGTGGCTGCTGTTGCGGTGGCCGAGAGAGGGCTCACCACCGCGACAACCGGTTTTGCTTGCTTGGCTGGCATTGCTTTGGCAGCCTGCTCACTGTTTTGCATGATTTTTTCCTTGTTAAAGCTGACGACACTCATGGTGACTCTCCTTGAAAGAATTACGCTTTAACCTTGAAGCTGTTGGCATAGGCTTTGGGGTCTTTACCATCCCAGACCACACCGTCAATCAGCTTGCTGCTGCGCATCACGTCTGTCGGCACGCTGATGCCCAGAGATTTGGCGGCTTCGGTATAAATATCAATGCGGTTAACCTTTTTCGCCACGCCGAGGTAATCCGGGTCAGACTTGAGCAAGCCCCAGCGTTTGTGTTGGGTCAGGAACCACATGCCGTCTGACAAGTAAGGGAAGCTGACCTTGCCGTCATTGAAGAACTTCATGTAGTTGGGGTCTTCCCATTTTTTGCCGATACCATTGTCGTAGTGGCCGAGGAAGCGACCTTCAATCACTTCTTCTGGCGCATTGACATAGGCTTTGCCTGCGATCAACTTGGCCACTTCGGCACGGTTTTTGGTCGCATCAATGTAGCGTGAGGCTTCGAGGATGGCTTTGGTTAACGCCAGCGCGGTATTCGGGTTCTTGGCGATAAAGTCAGCGGTGGTGCCCAACACTTTTTCCGGGTGGTCTACCCAGATATCTTGTGAGGTGGCGACGGTGTAGCCGATCTTGTCGTAAATGGCACGGGCGTTCCAGGGTTCGCCCACGCAGTAGCCATCCATATTGCCAATCCGCATGTTGGCGACCATTTGTGGCGGCGGTACGACGATGGTTTTCACGTCCTGCATTGGATTGATGCCATAGGTCGCCAGCCAGTAGTACAACCACATGGCGTGCGTGCCGGTGGGGAAGGTCTGGGCGAAGGTAAAGTCGCGGTTTTCGTTATCCAGCAAACGTTTCAGCGTCGCACCACTGGTCACGCCTTTTTCCTTAAGCTGGTTAGCCAGCGTGATGCCCTGGCCGTTGTTGTTCAGCGTCATCAGCACGTTCATGTCTTTTTGCTGGCCGCCGATGCCCATTTGTACGCCGTAGATCAGGCCATACAACACATGTGCAGCATGCAATTCACCATTGACCAGCTTGTCACGTACACCTGCCCACGAAGCTTCTTTAGACGGTACAATCTTGATGCCATATTTTTTATCAAAGCCCATTTGCGCGGCGACAATAATCGGCGCACAGTCCGTCAGCGGGATAAAGCCGACTTTCACTTCGGTGATTTCTGGCGCATCAGAGCCTGCCGCCCAAGCTTGGCTACGGATGGCGGAAGGCACCATGTTCATCATGGCGGCAGCACCAAACGCGCCTGCCAGCGTATTCATAAAGAAATGGCGGCGTTGCTGGTTAACCTGGTCAACCGGCGTTGCCTCGGTGGGGGATACATTTTTTTTGTCAGAACTGCTCATGTCGGCTCCTTGAGATTTGATTCGAAAAAGGGGTTCGGAAAATACAAAACAAAAAAGGCGTCCTGAATGCAGACCGTGGTCTACACTCAGGACGCCTTTGTCCTTATCTTTGCCAGCCGTGGATGATGAAACAGCAACGGCTAGTCAGAAATTCAAACTGGGGTTTCCAGTTAACTCACTACAAGCAACGCACCGCCTTTGGTATATTGCTTGATTTCATATAAGCAAAGCCTGTGCCAAGTGGGTTATTGTTTTTAAATGCTTGATTTTTATTGGGTTTTAACGGAACTTTTTTCAAGTAGGGCTTAAGAAGGGGGCATGCCTCTCGCACCACGTGGGTGCGGATGCACCAATTTGAAGGTCTGGGAGCGTTGTGAAAACCGTTATCGCGTCACGGTGTGATGGGCCAGAATATTTTCCGCCACATCAATAATTTTACGGTTCTGCTCCATGGCCAGGCTACGCATGGTTTTGTAGGCTTCCATTTCATTGAGACCGCGCGTACTCATGAGCAAGCCCTTGGCGCGCTCAATCAATTTGCGCTCGGTCAGCGCCTTTTTGGTGTCTGACAGCTCTGTTTCCATGTCGGCAATTTGCCGGGACTGGTGTTGCAGCAAGGCGATCATAGACGCCATGGGATAGGTTTGCGAGGTGTCATGGGCCTGAAAATTCAGCGCATTTTCGATGGGAATCGCCAGGTTGAAAAACGTGCTGTTCAAGTTGGCCTGCGGACTGGCCTGGATAGTTTGCAGGTACTGCCGGGTTTGCTCATAATCTTGTTTGGCCTGGCGGGTGAGCCCGGCCAGCAGTTCATGCATGGTGTCGACCAACTGGCACTGAATCTGCCACATCTCGCTCAGGCGGCGGCTGCATAAGTCAAACCAGAGGTCGGCATGGCTGGGGGTCAGGGTTTGTTGGTCGCGCGCGCTGGTCAGCTTGGCGCGGTACTTGGCATGTTGCTGCTGCCAGTCACTGGCTTGCCACTGTTGCCAGGCCTCACACAGCTCTTTGCTGCCAAACTGGCACACCAGTTCAAAGTGCCGTTCCTGCTGCGCAATCAGTTCAAACAGCTTTTGCTGGTGCGGCAGTTGCAGGCTGCCAGAGCCAAATAAATAAGCGCCTACCGCACGCTCCTGCCCGGCAAACTCCTTGCCCTGAATCAGGTTATACAAGGTGAGCAAACAGGTGGAGATCTTGCTGTTGACCGAGCTGTCGGTGATCTCGAATATCAGCGCAATCAAGCTGCCGATCAAGCGGTTAAAAGATTCGATGCTATCGGCAAACGAGATATTGAGCAGGGTGATTTGATGCCGCAGTGTGGTGAGCTGGTCCAGGCCCAGCAATATCCAGGAGATCAGCGTCAGTTGCTTGGCATCGGCGCGACTGTTTTTATCCAGATGCTGCTGCAACGCTGCCCGGAAGCCGGTTTCAATGGCTTGATTCTGTGCGACAGCTTCTGCGCGCTCTGTGGCAAACCGCTGGCCACCGGAGGCAATATACAGACAACTGGCGCCGCGCTCAATTTGCAACTGGTGAATCAATTGACCAATTTTCTCAACAAACGCAATACAGCTATCCAGGCGCTCAAGCTCCTCGATATGCCTGATCTTGGCCAGCGTAATGGTTTGTGCGGGGGAAATGTCGGTATTCATCAGGCTTGATAAAGCAAAAACTGTGCGCAGGCAGCAACCTGCAGCCATTTAAAGGGCCTGCATTCTAACGGGATTTGGTTGGATTGGACAGTAGACCGTCGGTTTGCAGCAGCGACCGTGCAATTTCTTCCACCGTCACGCGCTTGAGCATGGCTTGTTCGCGCAGAATTTTATAGGCCTCGACTGCACTAATGCCGCGCGCATGCGCCAACATGGCTTGGGCAGCACTGATTTCGCCTGCGGCTTGCAGTTTTTCTTCGAGCCGCTGGGTCCGTTTGCGCAAGGTTTTCAGTTGCTGGCAGTGATGCATGGTCATGATCAACGTCGACAGCAGCCCCTTGGCCTGCAACGGCCGTACCAGCATGCCATGGCAGCCCAGCGCGGTGGCTGTTTCCAGGGTGGTCGGGTTTTCATAATCCAGCACCCCAATCAGCGGGATCGCCGACTCTGGTGTCAGCCATGGCAGTTTCTTTTTCGCGCTGGCTTGGGCATCTAGCAGAAAAATCACCAGCTCGGTCTGCGCGGGCAGCTCAGCCACCGGCGGCCATAGCGCGACCGTCTGGCAGCCAATCCGGTGCAGTTGCTGTGTTAATACCTCGCGGTTTTCGTCCTCAGGATGAAAAATCGTGATGCAGGCATGCCGCAAATGGCGGAACAGCTCCAGCGTGGAGCGCTGCGCCTGCGCCTGCTTGGCCTGGCGCTGACCAGGGTGAGGGGCGGTGGGCGACTCAGCCAACACGATACTCCGCCGCATAAGGCAGGTTGTTCCAGCTGGCGCCTGGGTGCGTCACCAGATAAGGGTCGGGGATCACCGCTGCGGCACCGCCACCGGCGATGATTTCGAACTGGCCAGCCGCATTGACGCGCGCAATGCGCGGGTGTAGCCGGGTATGGTGGTTGCCGGCATCAATGGCAATGCGGCCTTGCGGCGCGTCAAAGGCACGGCCCAGCAGTTGTGGCAACAGGGCATCATATTGGTCGCTACCGGCCGCGCGCATCGCTTCGGCAAACAGGTGGGTTTGAAAATACGCCGCTTCCCAAGCCATATTGGGCGCAATCTCGTGGCCATACTGTTGCCTGAAGCGCGCGATGCAGGCCTGGTTCTCGGTACTGGTAATGCTTTGAAAATAGGGCGCAGACGTGATGTGGCCCTGGGCCGCACCGCCGCCCATTTCTGCCACCTCTGCTTCTGAGGTGGTCAGGCTGGCAATCGGGGTGTGCTGGGCATCCATGCCGATCTCGGCATAAGCCTGGTATAACAGGCGGGTGGCTTGCCCCACCACGGTAGAAAACACAAAGTCTGGCGATTTGGCCTTGATGTCACGCACCACCGCTAAAAAATCCTTTTCTGTCGCCGTCAGCGGCACGTAGCGCTCGGCCAGTTTTTTGCCGCCTGGAACTTCAAGGATAAAGTCACTCATGATGCGGTTGGACTCATACGGGTAAATGTAGTCGCAGCCGATCATGTAGACGCGCGCGCCAAAATGTCGCGTCATATAGTCAGCCAGTTGTGCACTGTTCTGGTTGGGCGCCGCACCTGTATAAATCACATGCGGCGAGAATTCAAAGCCCTCGTAAGGCGTGGGGTAAAACAGCAGCTTGCGCCATTTTTCCACCACCGGAATCACGGCTTTGCGCGTGCTGGACATATAGCAGCCAAAGATCACATTGACGCCATCCTCGCGAATCATGCGTTCGGCCAGCATCTGATATTGTTGCGGCATGCCCTGCGGATCATAGTGGACGGGCACCAGTTCACGACCAGCGATGCCGCCCGCGGCATTGATTTCTGCGATGGCAAAGAAAGTGGCAAATGCCTGTGAGCGTTCTATGGTCGCCGTGGCGCCGCTGGTGGAAAACAGCACGCCGACCGGGATCGGGTCAGTGTTTGCCATGAGATTCTTTCATCAGTGGCTCCGGCCGGGCCGGAGCCATTGTGTTGCGTTGCGGCGATCAACTCTAGTGTGATCTCGCCTAGTTTCATCTAGTCTAGTTTCATCTAGTCTAGAGTGATCGCCAGTCAGAATATCCGACTATTCGTTAGGTAAGCCTGCGATGGGCGCCTCTTTGGTGCCCAACGTCGAGCGCGTAAACGATTCTACCATGTCGCGCGCAGCCGCCGGGTCCTGTACCCATTTGCTGTAGAAGCTATATGGGCACTGCGCCACGCCCTGATCGCCATCGCCTGAGTTGAGCACACCGGTGTAGCCACGGTGCAGCAACTTGAACAGGTGGTTTTCGGACTGGCCATGTTTGCGGAAATCGCGGATCAGGTGTTTGCTTAAGGCCGCATATTGCACGCCATTTTCTTCCTCGCCGCATTCGCCCAGCGTCCGGCCATCAAAGCCGATAATCGCCGAGTGGCCGAAGTAGGAATAGACGCCATCAAAGCCGGCCGCATTGGACACGGCCACGTAGGTGTTATTGGCAAACGCCATCGCCTTGCTGATCAGGATCTGCTGCTCTTTGGCCGGATACATATAGCCCTGGCAACGCACAATCAGTTCGGCGCCTTTCATGGCACAGTCGCGCCAGATTTCAGGGTAGTTGCCATCGTCACAGATAATCAGGCTGACCTTGAGGCCTTTGGGGCCTTCGCTGATAAAGGTTTCCTTGCCTGGGTACCAGCCCTCGATAGGCACCCATGGCATGATCTTGCGGTACTTCTGCACGATTTCACCTTGGTCATTCATGAGGATCAGGGTGTTATACGGGGCTTTTTTCGGATGCTCTTCGTGCTGCTCGCCGGTGATCGAGAATACGCCCCAGACTTTGGCCTTGCGGCAAGCCTCGGCAAAAATATCGGTTTCCGGGCCGGGCACGGTGGTGGCATTGTCATACATTTCCTGACCGTCATACATGATGCCATGCGTGCTGTATTCCGGGAAAATCACCAGATCCATGCCGGGCAGACCGGCTTTCATATTCACCACCATGTCGGCGATGTTGCGACAGTTGGCCAGAATCTCGGCTTTGGTATGCAAGCGGGGCATTTTGTAATTGACGACGGCCACACCGACGGTGTCCTGGCTGCTGGAAATATCACCATGTATCATGAAGCTTCTCCTGAAAAATTTAAAAAAGGCTAATGACTCGATACATACCGATTACGCATAAAAAAAGCCCACCGGCCATCAAATGGCGGGTGAGCTTTTTTGCTCGAATCATCACCGGCGCTGTTGACGGTGTGATTAAAATGTGGGGCGTAGCAGGTATTAACCTTGGTGCTAATTTAACGCCAGCCAGGCCCGCACGCCATACGTTAATTTGCGTACAAGGTCATTGATGATACCGCTTAATGCGGGCGTTCAAAGCGCCGCAACACATGGGCAGACATGCCCTTGGCCAGTTCTTCCTCGCCAAAAAACACCGCTTCGGTCTCGCCCAGTTCTTTTTGCAGGCGCAGGTATTCGTCCTCATGATGGGTGCGGATCACGACTTCGATATCCGGTTTGAGCTGCTTGGCGATCTCGACCATCTTGCGGATATTCATGGCATCCGGCGTGGCAATAATCAGCAGAGAGGCATTGGCAATGTGGGCCTGGATCAACACCATCGGGTCCGCCGCGTTCCCCGAGACGGCTGGTTGCCCCTGTTTGCGCAGTTTTTCCACCACTTCACGGTTTTGTTCAGCGACCACGTAGGGGATGGCGGCAGCGGTCAGCGACTGCGCAATGCGTTTGCCCACCCGGCCATAACCGACCAGCACCACCTGGCCTTCGAGGAATTTGCGCTCGGTAGTCATCGGCAACTCACCATAGGGGTCCATGCGTAACGAGAACTGCCGGGCCAGATCAGACTTGCTGACCACCCAATTGGCCAGGGGCTTGATCGAGGCAAACACCAGCGGGTTCAAGGCAATGGAAATGAGCGCGCCTGCCAGTACCAGGCTCATGCCATCGGGGGACATCAGGTTGAGTGAGACCCCCAGCCCGGCCAGAATAAACGAGAACTCACCGATTTGCCCGAGGCTGGCGGCTACGGTTAACGCGGTATTTAAGGGATAACGCAAGGCCAGCACAATGGCCACCGCCGCCAGCGACTTACCCAGGATAATAATGGCTACTACAGACAATACCTGTAAGGGCTGTTTGATCAGAATGCTGGGGTCAAACAACATGCCGACCGAGACGAAAAACAACACGGCAAAGGCATCGCGGAACGGCAGCGAATCTTCAGCGGCACGGTGGCTGTATTCTGATTCACGCATGATCATGCCGGCAAAAAACGCACCCAATGCGAACGAGACATTAAATAAGGTAGAGGCAAAAAACGCCACCCCGATCGCCACCGCGATCACGGTCAGCGTGAACAGCTCGCGCGAGCCGGTGCCCGCCACATACCAGAGCAACCACGGCAACACACGCTTGCCGACCACGAGCATGATGGCAATAAAGCCTGCCACTTCGAGCAAGGTCATGCCTATGGTTTGCCAAATGGCGGCAACACTGGTTGCTTCACTCTGGCTACCGCCCAACACGCCCGTCAGGGCAGGCATCAACACCAGTACCAGCACGGTCACCATGTCTTCCACCACCAGCCAGCCGACTGCAATCTTGCCGTTCATGCTTTCCAGAATGCGGCGTGACTCCAGCGCCTTGAGTAATACCACCGTACTGGCGCAAGACAGGGACAAACCAAATACCAGGCCTTCGCCCCAGCTCCAGTGCCAACTCCAGGCGACCAGCATGCCCAGCAACGTTGCCAGCGTCATCTGCGCCAGTGCGCCGGGCAGGGCGATGCGTTTGACCGACAGCAGGTCTTGTACCGAAAAATGCAGGCCGACGCCAAACATCAATAACATGACGCCGATTTCCGACAGCTGCGAGGCAATTTCAAGGTCGGCGACAAAGCCTGGGGTGGCGGGGCCGATCATGATGCCGGCCAGTAAATAACCAATCAGCGCAGGCAGTTTGAGTTTTTCGGCAATTAGTCCAAACACCAGTGCCAGCGCAAACGCAACGGCAATGGTGGTAATCAGGCTCAGGTTATGGTCCATGGTCAGGGTTTCTTTTAAGTTATTTTATTTGCGCAGGCATACGCAATATGGGTTTCGCAAGCGTTGATGCTATTTCAAGCACAGGCATACCGCCTGTTCAGACTGACCGTGTGCTGGCCAAAAAGTTGAAATTAATTGCGATCAATGCATTATTTTATCTTGCAGCAAGAAGCCATGCCGCGTCAATCACCAATCGCAGGCGGCACGGGGTTAAGGCTGAGAAAAAGGCATGGACAAGCGTTGCAGGCTGTAGGTACACAATTGTTCTGCGCGCTGCCAACGTTCACTTTCGCTCATGCTGCCAAAGTAAACAATGCTGAATACGCCTTCGATCACCGATTGGCAGTAGAGACTGACCAAGTCAAAATCGACGTCAGCGGGCAGCTCTTTGTGGGCAATGGCCTGTGTCAGCAGGCTGTTGATTTGCGCAATGCGTTTTTTCTCCCAGTTGTAGCGCAGTTGCAGCAGCTCGGGCGAATCATCAATGCCCACATACAGAAAAAACAGCACGCGCTGGATAGAGCTGGGTTCGATATAACTGCGGACTTCCTGCAAACAGTAGTGTTTCAGGTTTTCTAGTGCGCTATGCGCCGGTTGCCCCTGAAACGGCGAGGCTTGCTGGATGACACGCTCGGCCATGGCCGTGGCGACTTCAAGCTTACCTTTATAATGCCCGTATACGGCGCCGCGTGACAGTTGCGCGGCTTCGGCAATATCGGCCATGGTCGCCTGCGTAAAGCTTTTGCCGTAAAACACAAGCTCAGCTGCATCCAGAATCTGGTCACGGGTTTTTTGCGCGTCTTCTTTGGTTTTTCTAGCCATGTCGGGTGGTTCTAGCCTGGCGGCTCGGTGACAGTCCAGTCGTTGATGATGGCCGCTATCATACCAAAAAATAATTAATCAGTCATGATTGATTAATTATAAAAGTGCCGCTAGAATATTGTCATCCATACAATTAAGGGTAGTGCATGTCCCGTATTTCTCACTCGACGCTGGCGCTTTCGGCGCTATTGATCTTGCAATTGGCTGCGTGCAGCAAGCCGAAAGAAGCCGCTCAGCCCGCAGGCGCGGCGCCTGTGGTGGAGGTGGTCAAGGTGCAGGTGGCAGATATTCCCGATGAGGTCGAACTCCCTGGCCGGGTCGAGGCCTACCGCATTGCCGAGGTGCGCGCCCGTGTCTCTGGTATTGTCGCCAAACGCCTGTACCAGGAAGGGCAGGTGGTGAAAGCCGGTACGCCGTTATTCCAGATCAATCCCGAGCAGTTGCAAGCCAGCAAGCTCGAAGCCGAGGCTGAGTTGGCGCGGACCGAGGCCAACCTGGTCAATGCCAACGACAAATTGCAGCGTTATCAGGCTTTGATTGGTGACCAGTCTGTGAGCCAGCGTGATTACCGCGCGGCACAAGCTGAGGCGCAACTGGCAAAAGCCGAGGTGGCCTCTGCCCAGGCCAAACTTAATCGTGCCCGGCTGGATTTGGGGTATGCCAATGTGACCGCGCCAATTGATGGCGTGGCCCGTCGCGCACTGGTCACCGAGGGGGCGCTGGTCGGCAAAGATGAAGCTACGCAACTGACCACCGTCGAGCAGGTCAATCCGGTCTATGTTAATTTTTCCCAGTCGTCTTCTGAAGTGTTTACCTTGCGCAAAGCGCTGCGCGATGGCCAGCTCAAAGGCAACGATGGTGACTTTAAAATTAAACTGGTCTTGCCGGATGGCTCCATGTACGCCCAAGCAGGAAAACTTTCATTCTCGGACGTCTCCGTCAACCAAACGACCGACTCTGTGGTCATGCGTGCCATTTTTGAAAACCCGCAGCAGGTGTTGATGCCAGGCGCATACGTCAGAATCAAAATCCGTCAGGCCACCAATCCGAATGCGATTCTGATTCCCAGAGATGCGTTGATGCGTGACCAGTTTTCGACGCGTGTGTGGGTGGTGAATGCCAAAAACGAACTGGAGTCACGCGAGGTACAAGCCGGCCGTGTCATAGACAAACAGTGGGTCATTGAGCAAGGGCTGCAAGCCGGTGAGCAAGTGGTGGTCACCAATGTGGCGGCACAAACGGCTGGCAGCAAGGTGACGCCTAAACTGATCAGTGCCCAAGACAATATCACCAAAGCCGTGGCCCCTTAACCGGGCAGCGCGCAGAAAGACAGGAACCAGGCCATGAGCCGTTTTTTTATTGATCGCCCCATTTTTGCCTGGGTGATTGCCATTCTAATTGTGTTGGCCGGCCTCATCGCCATCAAACAATTACCGATTGCCCAGTATCCTGATATTGCCCCGCCTGTGGTCAATATCGCCGCGACTTATCCAGGCGCCTCGGCCAAAGTGGTGGAAGAAACCGTGACCTCGATTATCGAGCGCGAGATGAATGGCATGCCGGGCCTGATGTATGTTTCTGCTACCAGCAATGTCGGCATGGCCTCCATCAGTGTCACTTTCCGTCAGGGCACCAATCCTGATCTGGCTGCCGTGGATGTGCAAAACCGCCTCAAAAGTGTCGAAGTGCGTTTGCCGGAAATCGTGCGTCGCAGTGGCATCACGGTAGAAAAGTCTGCTGACAGCTTTCAGCTGATTGTATCGCTGACTTCGGAAGATAACCGCTACAGCGAGATTGATCTGGGCGAGCTGTCATCGGCCACGGTGATGCCTACGCTCAAGCGTGTGCAAGGCGTGGGTAAAGTACAATCGTTCAGCCCGGAATACGCCATGCGCATCTGGCCGGATCCGCAAAAAATGGCCGGTCTCAATGTTGGCGTGACCGAGATCGTGAATGCCTTGCGCAGCTACAACACCCGCCTGACCTTGGGGCAGGTGGGGGCCAGTGGTGTGCCGGACGGTGCGCCGCTGAGTGTCTCACTCGAAGCCGAGGCTACGTTAAAAACGGTAGACGATTTTGCCAATGTGCCTATCCGCATGCAGGCAGATGGCTCAGCCCTGTTGATTAAAGATGTGGCGAAGGTTGAGCTGGGCAGCAGTGACTACACCTACAGTTCTAGGGTCAATGGCAAGAATGCCGCCGGGATGGCGATTAAACTGGCGCCGGGTTCCAATGCGGTTGAAACCATCAAGCGAGTCAAGGTCGCGATGGAGCAGATGCAGCCGTATTTCCCGCCCAATGTCGCCTTTCAACTTTCGTATGACTCGTCAGCATTCGTTTCGATTTCGATCAAAAAAGTGATCCAGACTTTGGTGGAAGCCATTGTGCTGGTGTTCCTGGTCATGTACCTGTTCATGCAAAACCTGCGTGCGACGCTGATCCCGACCATTGTCGTGCCAATTGCCCTGATGGGGACGTTTGCCGTCATGTACTGGCTGGGCTACTCGATCAACGTGCTGACCATGTTTGGCGTGGTGCTGGCGATTGGCATTCTGGTGGATGATGCGATTGTGGTGGTTGAAAACGTCGAGCGCCTGATTGTGGAAGAGGGCTTGTCCGCTTACGATGCCACGGTCAAAGCCATGTCGCAAATCAGTGGTGCTGTGGTCGGCATTACGGCGGTGTTGGTGTCGGTGTTTATCCCCATGGCCTTTTTCAGTGGCGCGGTGGGCAATATTTACCGCCAGTTTTCGCTGGCTTTGTCCGTGTCTATCAGCTTTTCGGCCTTTTTGGCGCTCTCACTCACGCCGGCCTTGTGCGTGACGTTGCTACGCCACGAGACAGGCAACAAAGCGCGCTTTTTTGTCTGGTTTAACCGCAGCTTTCAGCGCATGACCGAGCGCTATACCCACTTGACTGGCGGCCTGCTCAAAAAGCCCTTGCGCTGGCTGGCCGTGTTTGCCTTGATTGTCGCGCTGGCAGGCTGGCTACTGGTGCGTTTACCAAATGCGTTTTTGCCCGAAGAAGACCAGGGTAACTTTATGGTCATGGTGTCGTTGCCACAAGGCGCGACGCTGGCAGAAACCGCCAAAGTGCTGGGCGACATGAGTGAATATATACAGGCACATGAGCCCGTTGATATTATCTTTGAGGTGAGCGGCTTTAGCTTTTATGGCACCAGTACCAATAGCGGCATGCTGTTTATCACGCTCAAAGACTGGGCAGAACGGCCAAACCCAGATCAACAGGTGCAGGCGATTGTAAACCGCGTCAACCAGAAGTTTTTTGGTCGCCCCAATTTGACTATTTTTGCCATGAATGCGCCGCCCTTGCCCGAGTTGGGCAGTTTTGGCGGCTTTGACCTGCGGCTGGTAGACCGTGCCAGCGTGGGTGTTGAGGCGCTGATGAAAGCGCGCGACCAGTTGCTGGCTGAGTCTGGTCAGCGGCCAGAGTTGGCCAATGTATTGTTTGCTGGCTTGTATGACACGCCAGTGGTCAACATGCAGCTAGACCGCAGCAAGGCCAAGGCGCTGGGCGTGTCACTGGATGAAATCAACGACTCGCTGGCGACACTGCTCGGCTCGAATTACCTGGGTGATTTTGTCTATGGTAACCAGGTGCGGCGCGTGATTGTGCAGGCCGATGGCAAGCAGCGGCAAACGCTGGAAGATATCAAGAAAATCCGCCTCAAAGCGGCGGATGGCAGTCTGGTGCCACTGGCTTCCATCATGACGCTGGACTGGGCCATGGGTACGCCGCAACGCACGCGCTTTAATGGTTTTCCGTCATTTAACATTAATGGCGGTCCCGCGCCTGGCTTTAGCAGTGGCGAAGCCATGCGCACCATGGAAACCCTGGTGAATGGCCTGGGCAAAGGCATCGGCTATGAGTGGGCTGGGCAATCACTGGAAGAAAAACAGTCGGGCAGCCAGGCCAGCCTGCTGTTTGGCTTGTCCATTCTGGTGGTGTTTCTGGTATTGGCCGCCTTGTATGAAAGCTGGGCGATTCCGTTTGCGGTCATGCTGGTGGTGCCATTGGGCGTGCTAGGCGCCTTGCTAGGGGTGACCTTGCGTGAATTACCCAATGATATTTATTTCAAGGTCGGCCTGATTGCAACCATCGGTCTGTCAGCCAAAAACGCCATTCTGATTGTGGAGTTTGCGCGCGAACACGTGTTGCAAGGCATGCCGCTGATGGAAGCGAGCTTGATGGCCGCCAAAGAACGCCTGCGCCCGATTGTGATGACCTCGCTCGCCTTTGGCGTCGGCGTGATCCCGTTAGCATTTTCAACCGGTGCCGCTTCAGGCGCACAAGTAGCCATTGGCACCAGCGTGCTCGGTGGGATTATCACAGCTACCTTGCTCGCCATCTTTTTTGTGCCGTTGTTTTTTATTGTCGTGGGCCGCTGGATGAAACAGCCAGCCTCACAGCAAAGGGTGTCTCATGAAGTTTAGCCGTATTTCCATCATCCTTGCCGTGGCTTTTGCAATGGGCGGTTGCTCGCTCGTGCCTGAATATTTCAGGCCCGCCGCGCCAGTGCCTGAGGTTTATCCAGGCCAGCCAGCAAGTGACACCGTGACCAATACACCTGTCACTGAGGCGCCGCCACTTAGCTGGCAAAGCTACTTTGCAGATGCTGATTTGCAGCGCCTGATTCAGGTTGGGCTGGCGCATAACCGTGACCTCAAAACCGCCGTGTTGCGCATGGATGAGGCCAAAGCCACCTATGGCGTACAAAAGGCCGACCGCCTGCCAACCATACAGGGCAACCTCAACTATGACCGTAGCCGCACCGTGTTCAGCTCCAGCCAGGCATTTGAGGCGGAGCTTTACCGCGTTGGTGTGGGTATTTCTGACTACGAAATCGATGTGTTTGGACGCGTGAAAAGTCTGACGCAATCCGCGCTGGAGCAATACCTTGCCGTGAGCGAAAACCGGCAAGCGGTACAAACCACGCTGATCACCGAGATTGCCACCCAATACGTCAATTTTTTAGCGATCAACGACCAGCTCAAGCTCGCCCAGCAAACGCTGGATGACCGTAAGCAAACCCTGCAACGCACCCAGCGCCGCTTTGAAGCCGGGCTGGATCAAGTGCTGGACGTGAAAGCCGCGCAAATTCAGGTCGAGCAAGTGCAAGCGCAGCTCGCACAATGGCAGCGCCAGCTCGCCACTACGCAAAATGCCTTGTATCTGCTACTGGGCGAAACCTCACACCGCACGCCACTGCCAGTCAAGCCGCTCGCCGCCTTGAAACTGGCCGACGTTACGCCAGGTTTGCCTTCCACATTGCTCACCAGACGTGCCGATATTCGTGCCGCCGAGCATCAGCTCAAATCCGCCAACGCCAATATAGGGGCTGCCAGAGCCGCGTTTTACCCACGCCTGCAACTCACCACCAATGTCGGTTTGGTCAATTCAGACTTCTCCAAATTGTTCTCGGATACAGGCAGCAACTACTGGGCCTTCAGCCCGCAACTGGTGCTCCCGATCTTTAACTACGGCCGCAACAAAGCCAACCTCAACCTGGCCCAAGCCCGCCAGCATATCGAGGTCGTCAATTACGAAAAAACCATCCAGACTGCGTTTAAAGAAGTGATGGATGTGCTTAGTACACGCACAGTGATTGCCGAAGAGTTTGCCGCCAGAGAACGTTTGCGAGAGCTGGAGAGCAGTCGCTTGCAACTGGTGAAACGCAAGCTTGATCAGGGACTGGTGACTTATTTAGAGTTGCTTGATGCACAACGCAGCGTGTTGGACGCGCAGTCGCAAGCCGTGCAGATTCAACAGCAGGCGTTGCAGAATCAGGTAGGGTTGTATAAGGCGCTGGGGGGAAGTTAGATTTTCACAAAAAGCGTGATTGACGGGTTTAGGTTTGTATTTTAGGATGGACTAAAATTTAATAACAATATGAAAATGTTAAATAAAGCCCTTAAGTCTTCAATCAAAAAAGCATCAATGACGGAATGTTTTCCGTCATTTAGGATGCCTACATTACGTTAGCCCATCATGAATCGAGAACATACTTTATTTCACTTACAAGAGGCTTCGGAAGAGTTGGCTCGTATGATTAATGAAATAAAAACCGACCAAAGTTATAGCTCGGGAGAGCTGTATGTCTCTATGGCGCATCTGTATCATCATATAAATACTGCTTGGAACGCTCGTGAAATATCTTCATCACAAGCTCAAGAATGTTCTGAAGAAAACTTCAAGTTATGGCAGCAGTTTCCAACCGATATTGATTTAAGCAATGAGTCCTAAGGCTAACCCATCAGTCAAGCGGGACTGGCGAAAAGGTGCTTCTATGATATGTTTATTAATAACGAGGGTTGAGCCACCAATGTCGCCAGCCCCTTACTTCAAACGTTAGGCCTCTTGACTACGGAGCAGCTATGGTTAGCTTCATCAAAAAACTGTTTGGTTCAAACAAGGCTCAAGCTCCGCTTTATTTCAAGGATGCGGAAGCTGCTTTCCAATACGCCTGCCAATTTCTTTCGGCCGAGCTCACCAGCAAAGCGATCTTGCCTGCTTTGGTCGTAGACGCACGTGAGGCACTGGGCGCAGACAGTCCAGTCTTGCCTATGCCAAATGGAGGCCAAATGCTTGCTTTACGTGTTTGCGCTAAAGACGGCGGCTTCCTGGTGCTGGCCGGCACCATTTCCGCGACCGGCCCAACATTGCATCCTGGACATTTGGTTGCATGGCAAGCGGGTCAACCGATTGAGCGCCAAGCAGAAGAGTTAAACAAGGATCCACGCTCAAATTGGGTCGGTGCGGTACTAGCCAAGCTAAAGCCCGAGTACACAGTCGGTCGTGGCTGGTCCATTGACGAGCCTTTCAAGTGATGAACGCCGCAACGAATCTTGCATCTCGCACAAGCCTAACTGGGCGTTGCAGGGGACGCTCATACGTCTCATCGCTTCGGTCACGCCATATGGGCGCCCCTGAACTTGGGCGTTAGTCATGTAGGGTGGGCAACTCGTTGCCCACGCGGTAATACTCACGTACAATTCCACCATGTCACGTTATCGTCGCGCCAATACTGCTGGAGCCACTTACTTTTTTACAGTTGTGACTTACCGCAGGCAAAGATTTCTTTGTGATGATGTACGTGATGCGTTAAAACATGCCATCCAAAAAGTCCGTACTGACCTCCCGTTTACAATCGACTCATGGGTGTTGTTGCCTGACCATATTCATTCCATATGGACGCTACCACCCAATGATGCAAACTTTGCGCTTCGTTGGCAACTCATCAAACGCTATGTAAGCCGTGCTTGCGGTGCGCCCTTAAACCATACTGAATGGATGTCAGCGTCCAAAACAAAACATCGTGAATCGACCATTTGGCAACGCCGTTATTGGGAACATCAAATTCGCGATGATAACGATTATGCAAAGCATATGGATTATTTGCATTTCAACCCGCTTAAACATGGGTTGGTGAATAATGTGAAATATTGGCCTTATTCAACATTCACAGACATGTTAAAGCGGGCGTTTATGATGAGGATTGGGGTTTGGGGCTAGATTTTGTGGAAGGAGCGTTTGGTGACGGATAACGAGTTTACGCGTGGGCAACGAGTTGCCCACCCTACAGACTGAGCGACACCGCAACGCGATTTCTTCAACATAGCGAGCATGAAATACGGGGTCAGGTCTCAAGACCTGGCCGCGTATTTTGCCATTTGACTACGGTGAAAAAGATACTTGAAATACACTTTGCAGTAACTTTGCTATAATCCTGTAGAAGTAGCATTTCATTTTTTGCTTTTGACGGGCTTGTAGAGGTTCTGGTTGCTTGAGCGCCCGCTGCTCTGATACTAATGGGAGAACTTGATGTGGCCGATTAGATTTTTATTCGCCGTAGGACTGTTATCGCTAGCGGCGCCTTCTTCAGCCGATGTGATCCTGGCGCTCACACCTACCGCCAGGATCGACTTTGAGACGCAAGTAAAGATCACCTATACGTTGACCGGTAGGGCTAGCAGTCCTGGAGGGCAGAATGTAGGTGAATTTATCTTCCGAATCGCGCCTATGAGTCTGCCCACCGCAGGCAATATAGCCTCGGTCTTTAATCCAACCATCGCACTTACCGGCCCCTGGGCGAATCCAAATTTCGGCACACGTGGTGCCATTATAGCTGCTACTAATAGCAGAGTAGGTTTCGATGCATTCAATTCAGAACCGGGTAAGTTTAGTACGATCGATGCGACAGGTGGAGTTGTGGGCACATTTGACATAATCTGGAACCGTCTGCTTGCGGGCCAGTACGACGCGGCTATACCCGCTTCTGCGATGGGTGGTGTTTACTCGCTCACAACATCGGGTGACTTTGATTTCTCTCCAACCATTGCAACGTCCTCCGGTGTATCCACATTTATCACGGCGGTTCCTGAACCGGGATCGATGTTACTCATGGCGATTGGAAGTTGCGGATTGCTCTTGCGGCATCGTCACCAACAGAGAAACCGCCAATAAGGTTCGACAACTGAAATGGATTCCGCCAATACGTATCAACGACGCAAACGCAAGTGCGCGTCGAACAAGGTCGTGCACCAAAGTTCGCGGTCTGGTACTTTCGAAATGGTGGGGCACTCGCGCGCACTTGGTTACGACCAGCCGAGTAGTAGGGTGGGCAATTGATTGCCCAAGATTCATTTAAATGTGTGCAGTGATGCCAACTCATTAATCGCGACTATATCCATTTAGTCCCCGGACATACCCAAAACAATCCCCATTAACACTTTATCTCGCCACCCATAGTGGTGATTCCCGCATTTGCAGGTACTATCTGCCCTCTACCATTCAAGAAGCGTCGTTCCCTCATGCAAAGTGAAGTCAAAGAGCCCGTCAGCCATGCCCTTGTGGCGGCCGTGCAATTGCCCAATGTCAGTGATATGGAGTTTGAAGCTTCGCTGAATGAGCTGCGTGAACTGGCAAAAACACTGGGCTACAAGATCGTCCACACCTTTGTGCAGAAGCGCGCAGGCTTTGATATCACGGGTTATCTGGGCGTGGGTAAGCGCGAAGAGATTCGTGATTATGTACGCAGTATGGCTGGAGACCCTGAGGCGTTGGTGTTTAATCCCGATGCGCTGAATATTGAGGCGGTGCTGGTGGACCATGAAATCTCGCCGTCGCAGGCGCGTAACCTCGAAATTGAAGTGGGTTGCGAGGTGATGGACCGTACCATGGTCATCCTGGAGATTTTTCACCGCAACGCTCGCTCACGTGCGGCACGTGCACAGGTGGAGATTGCGCGGCTGGGCTATATGGCGCCACGTTTGCGCGAGGCGGCGAAACTGGCGGGCCCGCAGGGGCGGCAGCGTAGCGGGGCGGGTGGGCGTGGTGCCGGTGAATCGCACACCGAGTTGGATAGACGCAAGATTCGTGACCGCATCGCTGAACTGCAACAAGAGATTGTGATCATGGATGGCGAGCGCCGCACGCAGCGTGCTCGGCGTCAGGAGCGGCAGACGATGGCGAGTGTGGCGCTGGTGGGTTACACCAATGCCGGTAAATCTACCCTGATGCGCGCGCTCACGGGCAGCGAAGTGCTGGTGGCGAACAAGCTGTTTGCCACGCTGGATACCACGGTGCGCGCCTTGTACCCGGAAAGCGTGCCGCGCGTGCTGGTCAGCGATACGGTCGGCTTTATTAAAAACCTGCCGCATGGCCTGGTGGCTTCTTTTAAATCCACGCTGGATGAGGCACTGGATGCGGCGTTGTTGCTGCATGTGATTGATGCCAGCGACCCTGGCTTTGAGCGTCAGCTGGAAGTCACGGACAAAGTGCTGGAAGAAATTGAAGCAGACACCGTGCCGCGGATTCGCGTGTTTAACAAGATAGATTATGTGGGCGATGCCGCCGCACAAGCCGAGTGTGAGGCGGCGTTGCGCCTGAAATATCCAGATTGCATCGTCATGAGTGCACGCCGTCCAGATGAAGTGGCTAGTCTGCGGCAGAAGATCGTCGACTTTTTTCAGCAAGACCTGGAAGAAACCGAGCTTTTCCTGCCATGGTCGGCACAACAAGTGCGCGGCAAAATTTATAGCAGTTGCCAGGTGTTGAGCGAGCGCTCTGAGGAGGAGGGCACCTTCTTCACCTTGCGCGGTGAGCCCAATACCTTCGCGCAATTGCGCGAGCAAGTTTTGCAGCTACAATAAATCGCCAGCCTCGAATGCTCACCTGTTGACCTCCATACACGGCACTGGCAACATGCAGGAATCATTGTTTTAAAAAGCCTTGTTAGCGCTTTGCCTATCATGAAAGAACGCCTGGTCTGCCCCGTTTGCAAAACTGCCGGATCACTGCTGGATGTGGTGGATTTAAACAAATCTTGCGAGGAACAGCGTGGAAAGTATCTGCCTCTCGCAGGCGTTGCCGTCTATTACAGCCTGTGCAATCACTGTGGTTTTTGCTGGGCGCCTGAGCTGCACCAATGGCCTTTAAGCAAGTTTGAGGAAGATATCTACAACGCGGACTATGGGGTGGTCGATCCTGACTATCTTCAGATCAGGCCAACCTCAAATGCAGAGGTTTTGCGTTCGATCTTCCCTGTTTTTCCGCCTACGTTACGGCATCTGGATTATGGCGGCGGCAACGGGTTGCTCTCACGGCAATTGTCAGCGGCAGGTTGGCTTTCTAGGTCGTATGATCCCTTTGTAGACAAGCACACAGACATTGCATCGCTCGGACAATTTGAGCTCATCACCGCCTTTGAGGTGTTCGAGCATGTGCCTGATGTATGGGCGCTGATGTCAGACTTGTCATCGTTGCTGGCTCAAGACGGATTGGTGTTGTTTTCTACCTTGCTCTCTGACGGTAATATCCATCCAAACCAGCGGCTGAGCTGGTGGTATGCATCCCCGCGTAATGGCCATATCAGCCTGTTTTCAAGAAACGCGCTCACCCTGCTAGCCCAGAGCAAGCAATTTAACTTTGGAAGCTTTAATAGCGGCTTCCATGCTTTGTACACCACCGTACCATCTTGGGCGAGCCATCTGATTCGTGTGGGTTAGCCACCAATCAAAACGGCTAACCGCACGGGTGCATTAAGCCTGTGCCAAGCTAATAAAGGCCTGTACGTAATCAATCTGTATATCTGCTTCTCGAATCCCTAAGTAAATCTGCTTGGCAATACCTTGCTTACCTAGCTTGACCGGCACCACGTCAAACCGGGCTTGATATTCCTCCACTAACCAACGCGGTAAAGCTGCCACTCCGCGTCCGCTGGCGACCATTTGCAGCATGATATCTGTGGTTTCTATGGGCTTATGCAGGTGCGGACTGATGCCGGCGGGTTGTAGAAACTGGTTGTAAATATCGAGGCGGTCTATGTCTACCGGGTAGGTGATCAGCGTTTCACTGCTGAGTTGCTCGGGTCGCACGTAGTCTGCTTGCGCGAGTGCATGTTGACGATGCACGACGAGCACTTGTTCGTAATCAAACACTGGCTGAAACAGCAGGCCGGGTTTATACAAGGGGTCTGGCGTGACCAGCATGTCGATCTCGTAGCCAAACAGCGCGCCGATGCCGCCAAACTGGAACTTCTGTTTGACGTCTACATCCACATCCGGCCAGTCGGCCAGGTAGGGCGAAACCACTTTGAGCAGCCATTGGTAACATGGGTGGCATTCCATGCCGATGCGCAGGGTGCCGCGTTCGCCTTGCGCAAATTGGCGCAGCCGCTCTTCAGCCAGTGATAACTGCGGTAGCAGGCGGTTAGCGACGGCGAGCAGGTATTGTCCAGCCTGAGTCAGGCGCAGGCTGCGGCCTTCGCGTAGCCAGATATCCGTCCCCAGTTTTTGTTCGAGCTTTTTAATCGAATGGCTGAGTGCCGACTGCGTGAGAAACAGTTTTTCAGCAGCGGCGGTGAGTGAGCCTTGTTGCTCGACCTCGCGGATAATCGCCAGATGGATGCGTTCTATCATGTGTTATATATGAATTAAATTAATAGATGGTTGAAATAATACCATTTTACTTCATGGGTTGTGCTTTCTAGAATGCCGGTTCTGATTTGTTAAGGAACCCATCATGATCACGACCCACAATCTCGGTTTTCCACGCATAGGCGCACAGCGTGAGCTCAAGTTTGCGCTGGAGGCTTACTGGAAAGGCCAGTCTTCGTTAGACACCCTCAAGCAGATAGGCAAAGACCTGCGGCAACAGCACTGGCAATTGCAATCGGTGCTGGATTTTGCACCTGTGGGCGACTTTGCGTTTTATGACCAGGTGCTGGACATGAGTTTTACGCTGGGCAATTTGCCTGCGCGGGTCCAGGATTTTCATGGTGACCCACTGGATAACTATTTCCGTGTGGCGCGTGGACGCTCGGCTGAGTCTGCGGAAGCGCATGCGCAATGTTGTGGTGGTGTGGCGGCAGGCGAGATGACCAAATGGTTTGATACCAATTATCACTATATCGTGCCCGAGTTTACGGCCAACACCCATTTCAAGCTGGATGCGTCGCGCCTGCTTGCGCAATTGGCCGAAGCGAGGGCACTGGGCGTGCAAGCCAAGCCGGTGATCATTGGGCCGGTGACTTATCTGGCGATTGGCAAGGCCAAGGATGATTCAGACCGGCTGGCGCTGTTGCCGCAATTGCTCAATGTGTATGCCGAATTGCTGGAAACGCTGGCGCAGCAGGGCGTGGCGTGGGTGCAGGTGGACGAACCTGTGCTGGTGACCGAGCTGACACCGGAATGGCAGCATGCGTTTAACCTGGCCTATCACCAACTCAAGAGTAGCCGCGTCAAGCTGCTGCTGGCGACCTATTTTGGCCCGCTGGCGGATAACCAATACCTGGCAGCCAACTTGCCGGTGGCTGGCTTGCATATAGATGCCATCAATGCACGCCATGAAATTGTGCCGTTGCTGGCGATGTTGCCTGCACACAAGGTGCTGTCATTGGGCGTGATCAATGGCCGCAATATCTGGAAAACCGACTTGAATGCGACACTGGACTGGCTGGCGCCGATTGCCGAGCGTCTGGGGGACCGTTTGTGGCTGGCGCCTTCTTGTTCGCTGTTGCATGTGCCGGTGGACCTTGACAGCGAGCTTAAACTGGATAGCGAAATCAAGTCATGGCTGGCATTTGCCAAGCAAAAGCTCGAAGAGCTGCAGGTGCTGGCCACGGCCTTAAATCATGGCCGCGAGGCGGTGAAAGTGGCTTTGGCCGTCAATCAGGTGGCGATAGAGGCACGTCGGTTGTCCAGGCGTGTGCACAATCCGGCCGTGAAGGTCATGCTGCAAACATTGACGCCGCAACTGGGGCAGCGCCAGAACGTTTATACGCAGCGCGCTGCCAAACAGGCCGCCTTGTTCAATCTGCCCAAATTCCCCACCACGACCATCGGTTCGTTCCCGCAGACGGCAGAAATCCGCCAGGCGCGTCGCCAGTTCAAGGCAGGTGAGTTGGATCAGGCAGGTTATCAGGCCGTCATGAAAGCCGAAATTGCGCGTAGTGTGCGTGAGCAAGAAGCGCTGGGGCTGGATGTGCTGGTGCATGGCGAGGCGGAGCGCAACGACATGGTGGAGTATTTTGGCGAGCAACTGGAGGGCTATGCCTTCAGCCAGTTTGGCTGGGTGCAGTCCTACGGCTCACGTTGCGTCAAGCCGCCTATCCTGTTCGGTGATATCAGCCGCCCGCAAGCCATGACAGTGCAATGGATTGAATACGCGCAATCACTGACCAGCAAACCGATGAAAGGCATGCTGACCGGCCCGGTGACCATGTTGAACTGGTCGTTTGTGCGCGATGACCAGCCACGTGAAGTGTCTTGCTACCAGTTAGCGCTGGCCATACGCCAGGAAGTGCTAGACCTGGAAAAAGCCGGTATCCGCATCATCCAGATTGACGAGGCGGCCTTGCGTGAGGGCTTGCCCCTGCGTAAATCAGACTGGAAAAAGTATCTGCAATGGGCGGTGGCATCGTTCCGTATCACGGCAAATGGGGTGGCAGATGAAACGCAGATCCATACCCATATGTGTTACTCCGAATTCAATGACATTATTGCCGAGATTGCCGACATGGATGCCGACGTCATCACCATAGAAACCTCGCGCTCGGACATGGAGTTGCTGGATGCGTTTGATGACTTTAACTACCCGAATGAAATTGGGCCCGGTGTTTACGATATTCACTCGCCGAATATTCCAGAACCTGACCGTATGGTCGCCTTGATGCAAAAAGCGGCGGCGCGCATCCCGGCCGAACGTTTATGGGTGAACCCGGATTGTGGCTTGAAAACCCGCCAATGGGCAGAAGTGATCCCGGCCTTGCGCAATATGGTGTCTGCGGCCCAGCAGTTGCGTGCACAGGCCGCACTTTAAGCCAGCGTACTAAAATCACTTACACATTCACTTACAGGGCCCGCATACCGGGCCCTTTTTTATCACGCGAGGAGGCGGTAAACAATTATTTTTTATTGATAATGATTTTCATTTGTATTTTTTCTTGCCTGCCGCTAAGATATGGTTTTTATTGATTGTCTTTCACGCAGTGCATCTTCATCCTGAACATTCCAAACTCGTGGTTGCCTTGGTCTATCACTACGACGAATTGGTGAGCTATGTCAGACGCCGTTTTGGCGACCAGCATTTCGCCAGGGATGTGGTGCATGATGTCTGCCTGGAGATCATGGAGCGGCCGCCGCAACTGGCGGTGCAAACGCCGATGGCGTTTTTGCGCAAGCTGTCGCGTCACCGCGCGATTGACCGCTACCGGCAGTATCAGACGCAACAATCCCACCTCAATCACTTGCAGCAGACAGCAGAGCACGCGCACCAGATCGATGGCGAACGCGTCATGCATTTTGTACAACGTCTTGAGGCTTTGAAGCGCATTATAGAAGCGCTGCCAGCTCGGCAACGGCAAGTGTTTTTGCTGCATCGCCTGCACGACATGCCGCAGCAGGAGATTGCCGATGCACTGGGTATTTCACGCAATATGGTGACGCAACATTTTAACAAGGCCATGGGCAGCATCCAGCGACAGTGGGCGGGGCTATGAAAGCATCTGACCACACATTGAGTGCGCCCAACCAGCCTGCTGACCATCAAGATCCGCTGGCGCCATACGCTGACGCCTTGCGCGCACACTTTCCCTCCAGGGAGGCCTTGCTGCAGGAAGCCATGGAGCAAACACGGCAACGGCGTCGAATAAAACAGGCGGTGGCAACCACCGCTTGCGGCCTGTTGGCGGCCGTGATCTGCTATGACCCGGTATTGTCCAGCCAGCACCTGCAGACGGCAATTGGTCAGTCTGCCCACTTCCAGTTACCGGATGGCTCTGCTGTCAGTCTCAATACCAACACCGTTCTGGTGGCCGAGCAACATCTGCGTTCGCGGCAATTAACGCTGGTACAAGGAGAAGCACTGTTTAAGGTGAAACACGCCTGGCAACCGTTTACCGTGGATGCCAACCAGGTGAAGATTCGCGATATCGGTACCGTGTTTAACGTCCGCAATACCGCGGAGGGGGCCATGGTCACGGTGCTGGAGGGCAGTGTAGACGTGATCACTGCGCAGGCACAGCGTCGGCTGACTAAAAATCTCTCGGTGACCACCCGCGGCGCAGCCATTTCTGGAAACCGGTGCACCAGTGCCGAGGCGGCTACCGCCTGGCAGCACGGGCGATTGATTTTTGATGGGCTGCCACTGCGTGACGTGGTGGCCGAATTGCAGCGCTATCACGCTGGTCAGATCACATTGGCGGATGCCCGGGTGGGGCAATACCGCCTGTCCGGCGAATACGATATCAATGGTATCGCATCCTTGCTGGCCGTGTTGCCCGAGATTTTGCCCGTGCGTGTGGAAAAACAGGCAGAGGCTGACGTGGTGATCCGGCAGCGTTAATTGGTGCGGTTAAGCCGGATTCGCCGGTTCGATCACGCTGAGTCAGGATCATCCTTAAAAAAATTTCTAAAGGACATCAACATTGGCGAAGGCTGGCACGACATACCCATGTCATTCATTATTTATTCAATGGGAAGAAGATGTCATTTACTCGCAACTCTGCCTTGTTCGCCGCTTTGCTCTCCAGCCTGTCTGTGCATGCCGTCGAGCTTGATATGCCCGCACAACCGCTAGACAAGGCGTTGAAGGCCCTGGCCCACCAGACCGGGGAAAGCATTATTTTTTCAACGGAACTCACCGAGCACAAGCAGGCACCTGCGCTCAAAGGTGATTTGAGCGTGCGGCAGGCGCTGGAAAAACTGCTGGCAGGCAGCGGACTGGTGTTAAAGACCACCGCCTCTGGCTATACGCTGACTAAAGCCGCGCCTGTGACGCCACATACGCATAGTGAGCCACAAGACCTGCCGGAGGTCAGCGTGTCTGGGCAAACTGTACAAGAACCCGCCAATGGGCCAGTCAAAGGCTATGTTGCCAAGCGTAGCGTGACGGCGACCAAAACAGATACTGCCCTGATCGAAACGCCGCAATCGTTGTCGGTGGTGACGCGTGACCAGATGAACGCACAGGGCGTGCAGTCGGTAGGCGATGCCTTGCGCTATACCGCTGGTGTGCAGTCCGAAGCAAACGGGCCAGACCCGCGCGCTGACAATATCGGCATCCGTGGCTTTAGCCTGGGCCGGGACCAGTTCCGCGATGGCTTGCGTAATTACGCATTTAATAATCAGGGCGGTACGGTGGTTGAGGCTTATGGCCTTGAGCGCATTGATTTATTGCGCGGCCCTTCCTCAATTGTGTATGGCCAGGGCGCGCCGGGTGGGCTGGTTAACCTGGTCAGCAAACGGCCTACGGATAAACCGCTGCATGAGCTGGGGTTGACCTTGGGACAGTATGACCGGCAACAGGTGCGTGGCGATGTCAGCCAATGGCTAGATGATGAGGGCGTGTGGTCTTACCGCCTGGTGGGTTTGGTGCAAAAAAGCGATACGCAGATCGACCGTGTCACTGACGACCGCGTCTATCTGGCGCCTTCATTGACCTGGCGACCTTCGGACGCGACCCAGCTGACCTTGCTGACCGACTACCAGAAAAATGACCGTGGCCAGGGCTACCAGGCATTGCCGCGGGTCGGCACGCTTGTGAGCAGCCCCTTTGGCAAAATTTCCACCAGCCGGTATGTGGGTGAGCCAGGCCTGGATAAATACGTGCAGGAACGATATTCGGTGGGCTACCAGTTTGAACATGCGTTTAATGAGCACTTGACCCTGCGTCAGAACCTGCGCTACCAGCAACTGCGCACCGATGCCATTTCAACCTATTTGGTGAGCTTGCGCGCAGACCAGCGCAGCATCAACCGGGCCGCGATGGGCACCGATGAAAATGTCGACAATGTGGTGGTTGATACGCATCTGCAAGGCCACTGGACGCACGGCATGTTTGAGCATACGGTGCTGGCGGGGATAGACAGCCAGCGCCTGGATAACCATGTGCTGCGTACATCAGGGACGGCGAGTCCGCTGGATCTGTATACGCCGGTGTATGGAGCGACGCCGGTGAACCTGGTGTTGTCAGCCAATTTGAAGCAACAGCAACGCCAGACCGGGATTTACTTGCAGGACCAAGTAAAAATTGACCGCCAGTGGGTGGCAACACTGGGGGTTCGTCAGGACCACACCCGCATGCAAACAGACAATGTGCTGAGTCCTGCTGCCTCCTCGTCGCAACGCGATCAGGCAGAAACCTGGCGCAGCGGCCTGGTTTACCTGGCAGAGAATGGCCTTGCGCCGTATGCCAGTTACACGGAATCATTTTTACCGGTGATCGGCACCATGTTTGATGGCAAGGCCTTTGCCCCTGAAACTGGCAAGCAATATGAGCTTGGCATCCGCTACCAGCCTAAAGACAGCCAGACACTGTTAAGTACCGCCGTCTTTGATTTGCGCCGCCAGAACGTGACCACGACTGACCTGCAACATCCTACGTTTAATCTGCAAAATGGGGAAGTGCGTACCCGCGGGCTGGAGCTTGAAGCCAAGACCCAGTGGGACGCCTGGTCGCTGATAGGTAGTTATACTTATATGCTGCCTGAAATCACGCGCAGTAATAATAGCTTGCAGGGGGTGCCGTTCCAGGGCAAAGATCCTAACCATGTGCCTCACCATACTGCCGCATTATGGACCGACTACCGCTTGCCTGGGCAATGGCTGCCCGGCCTGGTGGTCGGCGGGGGCGTGCGTTACACCGGTAGCCGTTTCGGTAACGATGCTAACACCTTCAAGCTGCCGTCTTATACGCTGGTAGACTTGGCGGTCCGTTATGATTTGTCCCAGCTGGGCACAAGCTGGAAAGGCTGGCAGTTTGCACTCAATGCCAGTAATTTGTTTGATAAGGAGTATGTGGCCAATTGTGCATACAGTGGCGACGGTTGCAAATGGGGCTACCGTCGTAATGTGATGGCCAATTTAAATTTTCAATGGTAACGAGACACGCACTTGTGGTTTGGCATCGCTGGGTAGGCCTGGCGATGGCCGCTTTTTTGGTCATTGCCGGCTTTACCGGCGCCATCATCGCTTTTCAGGATGAGCTCGATGCATGGCTCAATCCACACCTGTATCAAGCGTTATCGCAACCAGGCCAACCCATGCTGGACGTGTACCAGCTGCAAGCGCAGGCGCAACAGCAGGCGCCCGCCAATACCCGGGTCGATGAATTGCAATTCAAATTGCCACAAAGCGCGCTGGAAGATCACCACGCAGAAGCCGTGATCTTCCGCCTCACGCCTGTGGATCCGCAGGCCAGCATCCCGGCAGATCAACTGTTTATCAACCCGCAATCAGGTAAGGTGCTGGGGTCACGCTTATCCACGGCGGGTCCTTTCCAGCGCGAGACGCTATTACCGTTTTTGTATAAGTTGCATTATTCGCTGGCTTTGCCCGGTGTCAGCGGCCGCCTCATCATGGGCATCGTTGCCGTGCTGTGGACGCTGGATACCTTTGTGGCGTTTTTCCTCACCTTGCCCCGGCGGCAGCCACAATCCAAAAGCAGTTACTGGCAACGCTGGAAACCGGCCTGGCTGGTCAAATTGCAAGCTTCGACCACGCGTATCAACTTTGACCTGCACCGTGCAGTCGGGCTCTGGCTGTGCAGCGTGTTGCTGGTCTTTGCCTGGTCCAGCGTCATGTTCAACCTGCGCGAGCAGGTCTATCTGCCCATCATGACCAAGCTGATGCCGTTTGATTTGTCCTGGCGCAGCATCCCCAAATTGCCGCAACCGCTGACCAGCCTGCCCATGCCCTGGCCGCAGGCTCACCAGTTGGCGCAGCAAGCCATGCAAGGCTTTGCAAAAAATCATCAGCTGCAGATTGATTATGAAGACCGTTTGCGTCTGGACCGCGAGCGCGGCGTGTACCAGTATTTTGTGCATAGCTCGGCCGATTTGCGGCAAGACCGGGGCAATACGGCCATTGCGATAGATGCCTATACTGGTGAAATCAAAGGCCACTGGCTGCCGACGCAAGACCAGTCCGGGAACACCTTTAGCAACTGGCTGGGAGCCTTGCATATGGGGCAAGTGTTTGGCATGCCCTACCGCATCTTTGTCTGTTGCACTGGCTTGTCACTGGTGCTGGTGACAGTCACGGGTGTGCTGATCTGGAGTAGAAAGCGCGCAGGTAAATCGCGTGTCACCTTACGCGCGCCACAGCCTGCCAATACACTGCAACGGCATTGATTCAGCGCCGTAGTTTCTGGCGTAACCATACTGCGGCTCAAACATGCCACCCGCGCGGATAGATGATATAATGAGAATTATTATCATTTATTGCATATGATCCATTTGTTATGCTGGCAAACGAATATACGCTGCAACAAACAGTAGGCGCCTTGTATATCGATCATCACCAATGGTTGCGCGCATGGTCGCGCGGCAAGCTCGGTTGTAGTGAGCAAGCTGCCGATCTGGCGCAGGATACGTTCTTGCGCATGATGCATGGCAAGCGCAATGTGCATGCCCTCGAACAACCCCGCGCCTACCTCACGCAGATTGCCAAGCATTTGCTGATTGATCACTGGCGCCGGCAAGCGGTGGAACGTGCCTGGCAGGAGACGCTGGCTGTGGCGCCTGAGACTTTTGTTGCCTCACCCGAAGAGCGTGCCCTGATTCTTGAGGCGCTGGTCCGCATTGACCAGTTGCTGGACTGCCTAAAGCCCAAAGTACGCGAAGCTTTCCTGTTATCACAGCTGGATGGCCTCGGCTATCGAGACATCGGTGAGCGGCTGGGGGTAGGCGAGCGCATGGTGAAAAAATACATGGCACAAGCCATGTTGGCTTGCCTGATGATGGATGAGGGGCCATAACCATGCATCACAACCAGGCGGATGAGCAGCGTATTTTAAATCAGGCGGCAGAGTGGTTCGCGCGTTTGCAGGATCAGTCCCTGCATGCACAAGAGCTTGCACAGTGGCAAGCCTGGTTGGCGGCCGATCCTGCGCATGCACGGGTTTGGCAGCGCGTTGAAGCTATCAGTCAACCCTTTAAACAGCTGGCGACCACCGTGCCTGCCGCCACGGCACGAGCGACCTTAAAGCAGGTGCAGTCTGTCGAGCGTCGCCGTACCTTGCGCCGTTTGGGTTTGGGCGTGACGGTGCTTGCCAGTGGCTTGCTTATGCGCCAGGCCTTGCCGTGGCGTGGTTGGCTCAATGCCTATGCAATTGCGCATGCCGGTTATCGCACGCAGATCGGCGAGCGCAAAACCTGGCGCCTGCCAGAAGGCACCTTGCTGGCATTGAATACGGCCACCGCTGTCGATGTGCACTATGACCCGCATGTGCGCCGCATCGTTTTGCATCAAGGCGAAATTCTTGTCACCACCGCGCGTGATCTGCAGCGCCCGTCCAGGCCATTGGTGGTCGATACCCTGCATGCCCGGTTGACCGCACTCGGCACGCGCTTTACGGTACGTGGTGATTTGCAGGGCGGGCATGTGGCCGTATTTGAAGGCGCCGTACGCATTCGCCCGCATGATGCTGCCAGTGTGGATATCCTGGCAGGGCAGCAGGCGAGGTTCACGGCAACTGGGGTAGTCGCCGATGGGCGGGCAGACCTCGCGCGTGAAGCCTGGTCACGCGGGCAAATCGTCGCGGACAATCTGCCGTTAGCCAATTTTATTGCCGAGTTGAATCGGTATAGCAACGTCCCTATCCGCGTGCAGCCAGCGGTGGCGAATTTGCATCTGGTCGGTGTGTATCCTCTCAATCATCCCACGCAGGACATCCCCTTGATCCTGGCTGCGATTGAAAACGTATTGCCAGTGCGCATCCATCAGGATGCGGCTGTTGGTCTGGCGATCACCGCACGATAAACAATTTCCCTGGCAGAGTTCCCTTTTTTGAAGTTCATCCGGCATACCAGTTGAAACCATTCAATATTCAACCTTGGAGCCTGATGTTATGCCATCCGTTATTATGTTTCGTCCACACTTGCTCACGCTTGCAGTTCGTAGTGCAATGTTGTTGCCTGTCACGCTGCTAAATCCATTTGCGTCCGTTGCTTGGGCACAAGCTGTAGAAACCACGCAAATGTTTGATATTGCTGCCGGGCCGCTTTCAACGGCGTTGACGCAAGTCGCGGCACAAACCGGCATTAGCCTCAGCGCAAATGCCGCTTTGATTGGCGATAAAAAAGCCGCAGCCCTGAAAGGCCGCTACAGCGCACAGCAGGCCTTGCACACCTTGTTGCTTAATAGTGGCCTGGCCTTGAAGCAAACAGGAGACACACATTTTACGGTGGTACTGGCAAGCAAAGAACAAACTCCCCAGCCACTCTCTCAACAGGCCGAAACACTGCCTGAAGTGGCGGTATCTGCCAGGGTTGATCAGTCTATGCCTGTTAAGGAGCCTGTCACCATACTGATTGACGAAGCAGCACTTGCGCGCAACAACCCGAGTGACGTACGCGGTATTTTTAACGGGCAGCCTTCAGTGAAGGTGGGCGGTTCTACGCCAATGTCGCAAAAGGTCTATGTGAACGGGATTGAGGAAAACAATCTCGCGGTCACCATCGACGGTAGTCGTCAAAACAATAAGGTCTTTCATCATAACGGGACGACATTGATCGATCCATTATTTATGAAGGCAGTGAGCGTCAATGCGGGCGTGGCACCCGCGGATGCAGGCGCTGGTGCCATTGCTGGTGCCATTGCCTACGAAACCAAAAACGCGCGTGATTTTCTCACTTCGCCCGGCAAGGGCGCTTATATCCGCTCCAGCTTTAATACCAATGGCGATGTTTTCAGCCAGACCCTGGCCGGATATGCTGCTTCTGAACAACTGGATGGATTAGCCTATTTAACCGTTGCCAACGGCAACAGATTTGAAGCGGGCAATGGTGACAAAGTCGATGGCACGGGCACCGACCTGGTCAGCGGTTTCTTTAAATTAGGCGCTGAAGCAGCAGATGGTCACAGATTACAATTAAGTCATGAGCGGGTGCGTGACGATGCTGCACGTCCTTTCCGTGGCAATATCGGGTTTATTTCAGGCCGCCCGGCATGGGAGCCACGTGTGCGTGACTATGAGATGACCCGCGACAATACTGTTCTGCGGTATACGCAAGTGAACCCTGACCACTGGTGGAATCCAACGGCACTGCTAGCCTATAGCAAGACTGAAATCACTGTGCCTATTTTTACTGCCGGAGGGACTGTGATTTATCCGGGTACAGGAGAAACCAGCAGCTTTAACGGTAAGTTTGAAAACCGTTTTCCAATTGATACTGGTAGCATTACGGCAGGTGTCGATTTCTATCGTGATAAAGCTGATTACAAGGATCGCACTTTCCAGGCTGAAGAGAAAGCAAACAACCGAGGTGTTTATGTCCAGGCGAGAATCAATCCCTGGCAACCTTTGCACGTTTCCGCAGGTGTTCGTAACGACCACCATGAACTCACGGGTACTCAAGGCAGCAGTTGGTCACATTCCGGACTCAGTTCCAACATTTCGGGTGAGTTGGCTGTGGTGCCTGAGCTGTTAACAGTGAAAGCGGGTTATTCTGAGGTGTTTAGCGGTAGCCAGATGGCAGAAAACTTTATCATGAACACGGCATGGAACTACGGCCGTGGTCCAAAAGCCACCAAAGCAGATAACTATTTCTTTGGTTTGCAAAGCCGTTTTTATGGCTTTACTGCCGATGCCAAGGTATTTGAAACGCAGATAGACAATGCGCGTGCGGCCCGGTTTGCTGTCAACAGCGGCGTATTGGCCAGAGATGTACGCACACGTGGATATGAGCTTGGTCTGGCTTACCAGTGGGAGCAGAGTTTTGCCCGTGCAAGACTGGCAGATATTGATGTGACGATTGACGGTGCGCCTACCGACAGCGATACAGGTAATTACTTGGCAACACCGGTTGGCGAGATTTTATATGTGACCGTGGGACATCATTTTCCGTCTGTCAACGTGACCGTCGGCGGCGATGCAGAGTTTGCGCAAAAGTACAATAAAGTCAGCGCAGGTACGTTATCGTTCCCGTCGTATGAAGTGTTTAATCTCTATGCCGAATATCAACCTCAGTGGACAGTTAAAACCAAGTGGCGCGTGGATGTGCGTAATTTGTTTGATGATGCCTACGCGGACCGTGCTACCTATCAAGGCTTTGGGACCGTCACGCCACTTTATCAGCCAGGGCGTAGCGTGCTGTTCAGTGTGGCTGCCACTTTTTAGTCGGTTGAAAACCATGTATTACGCCATGATCAAGTGAAAAAAATCCTTGTGAGAGTGCAGGCTGGCCTTCTGGGAAGGGCCTGCACGCAAAAGCCTATAACATCGTCATTTTCAAAAATCTGCTGCATGTATTTGCGTTAAAAACACCAGGCGTGCAAGCACATTTTGTGCGCGGCAAATCGTTAAAAAATATTCCCCAATAAAAACAACCAGTTGCCCGTTGTCAATCAAAATAAATCAATATATTGTGTTTTCTTCAATTGAAAAGCCATAGATATTGTTTTATAGTCGCATCCATACGGTACGCTGAAGAGTGTCCTCTTCTGTGTTTAATAGGGAACCTGGTGCGTGAAACTGCGCAGGAATCACTAAACCAGGGCTGCCCCCGCAACTGTGATCAGCGAGTTGTTTGCTGCAATCGACGCCACTGAGTAAATTCGGGAAGGCACAAGCAAATAATGGTGACCTGAGAGCCAGGAGACCTACCGTGATTTTTTTCTTGTTAACGTTTGAGGCGGGGTGTCCTCGGCAGATACGATTTTTCAGAATCGGGCTTGATATTGGGGTTGCTCGGCCTGAAAAATGTTGTCTATGCCACTTGTCGGGTCACCTTCGCTGCCGGAATTGGGAGCCCATAATGTCACAATACGAATCCATGCAGGCCACGAAACGCGATGGCCGCAAGGAACCTATTAACCTCGACAAAATACATCGCGTCATTGATTGGGCCGCACAAGGCCTCAATAATGTCTCGGTGTCACAAGTTGAATTGCGCTCCCATATCCAGTTTTATGATGGTATCCGCACCGACGATATCCATGAAACCATCATCAAATCTGCTGCCGACCTGATTTCGGAAGAAACCCCGGATTACCAGTACCTGGCTGCACGCCTGAATATTTTTCACCTGCGCAAAATTGCTTATGGCCAGTTTGAGCCACCGCATTTGTTTGACCATGTGACCAACCTGACCGCGCTGGGCAAATACGATCCGCACCTGCTCAAGGATTACAGCCGCGAAGAGTTTGATACGCTGAATGGCTATCTGGACCACTGGCGCGATATGAATTTCTCTTACGCCGCTGTCAAGCAGCTTGAGGGCAAATATCTGGTACAAAACCGCGTCACCAAAAAGATCTACGAGAGCCCGCAGTTCCTTTACATTCTGGTGGCGATGAGCCTGTTTGCCAACTACAAGGGCCAGGCACGCCTCGATTACATCAAGCGTTTTTATGATGCGGTGTCTACCTTCAAGATCTCACTGCCGACGCCAATTATGTCTGGCGTGCGGACGCCGACACGCCAGTTCAGCTCTTGCGTGCTGATTGAGTGTGACGACAGCCTGGACAGTATCAACGCCACCTCCAGCGCGATTGTGAAGTATGTGTCGCAGCGCGCCGGTATCGGCGTCAACGCGGGCCGTATCCGTGCGCTGGGCAGTGAAATCCGTGGTGGTGAAGCACAGCACACCGGCTGCCTGCCGTTCTACAAGTTGTTCCAGTCTGCGGTCAAATCCTGCTCACAGGGCGGCGTGCGCGGCGGGGCGGCGACGTTGTTCTACCCATTGTGGCACCTTGAGGTTGAATCCCTGCTGGTCCTCAAAAACAACCGCGGCGTGGAAGAAAACCGCGTGCGCCACCTCGACTACGGCGTGCAGATCAACCGCCTCATGTACCAGCGCCTGATCAAAGGTGAACAGATCACCTTGTTCTCGCCGCATGATGTGCCCGGTCTGTATGACGCGTTCTTTGCCGATCAGGATACCTTTGAGCGCCTCTACACCCAGTACGAAGCCGATGACAGCATCCGCAAGCGCAGCTTGCCTGCAGTAGACTTGTTCTCGCTCATGATGCAAGAGCGCGCCGGTACCGGCCGTATCTACATCCAGAACGTGGACCATTGCAACACACATAGCCCGTTTGATCCGGCCGTTGCACCGGTGCGCCAGTCCAACCTGTGTATGGAAATCGCACTGCCGACCAAGCCACTCAATGACATCAACGACACCGAAGGCGAAATTGCGCTGTGTACCCTGTCAGCATTTAACCTGGGCGCGCTGGAATCGCTGGACGAGCTCGAAGGTCTGGCCGACCTCGTGGTTCGTGCATTAGATGCCTTGCTCGAATACCAGGATTACCCAGTCAAAGCCGCGCTCAACGCCACCAATAAGCGCCGTTCATTGGGCGTGGGCGTGATCAATTATGCCTATTACCTGGCCAAAAACGGCACCAGCTATACTGACGATGCTGCGCTGGGCCTGACCCACCGTACCTTTGAGGCGATTCAGTACTATCTGCTAAAAGCGTCCGTACAACTGTCTCGCGAGTTTGGCGCGTGTGGTGCGTTTAACGAGACCACTTATGCCAAAGGCATTTTGCCGATTGATACCTACAAAAAAGACCTGGATGCCGTGTGCAACGAGCCGCTGCGTCTGGATTGGGAAAGCCTGCGCAAGGAAATCCAGAAAGATGGCTTGCGCAATTCCACGCTGACGGCGCTGATGCCTTCCGAGACTTCCAGCCAGATTGCCAATGCCACCAACGGCATTGAGCCACCGCGTGGCCTGGTCTCGGTCAAGCAATCCAAAGACGGCATCTTGCGCCAGGTGGTGCCTGAGATTGACCGCCTGCGTAACCAGTACCAGTTGTTGTGGCGCATCCCCAGCAATGACGGCTACCTCAAGCTGGTGGGCGTGATGCAGAAGTTTGTCGATCAATCGATTTCAGCCAATACCAACTACGACCCAACCCGTTTTGAAGGCGGCCGCGTGCCGATGAAGCAACTGCTGAAAGACCTGCTGCAAGCCTACAAACTTGGCGTTAAAACGCTGTACTACCACAACACCCGCGATGGTGCGAGCGAGGGCGGTACGGAAGCCGAGGACGATGGGTGTGCCAGCGGAGCCTGCAAAATTTAAATAAGCATTGACTCAGTGGCTGCGCGGGCAAATTGCTGCGTTGTGCGGTGCGCGAAATCCTCATGTACTCTCGTGTACATTCCGGTTTCTGTGCTCCGTACGCCTTGCACTTTATCCCGCTCGCTCACTGATTCAACGCTTATTGCAGTGGGGTAATAAGTACAATTTAAAAACAGTTTGAGCATTAAACTTAAACATTAGGAACACAGATGGCCTACAGCATCTTCACCAAAACAGATAACGATCAACTCAAAGAACCCATGTTCTTTGGGCAGCCCGTCAATGTGGCGCGCTACGACCAGCAGAAATATCCGGTATTCGAGAAGCTGATCGAGAAGCAACTCTCCTTCTTCTGGCGCCCGGAAGAGGTTGACGTGTCGCAAGACCGTTCCGACTACCAGAATCTGCCCGAGCACGAAAAGCATATTTTTATCAGCAACCTCAAGTATCAGACCTTGCTGGATTCGATTCAGGGCCGTAGCCCCAACGTCGCTTTGCTGCCACTGGTGTCTCTGCCTGAGCTGGAAACCTGGATTGAAACCTGGGCGTTTTCCGAGACCATACACTCGCGTTCCTACACCCACATCATCCGCAATATCGTCAATGATCCGTCGGTGATGTTCGATGACATCGTGCGCAATGAAAACATCACGGCACGCGCTTCGGATATTGCGCATTATTACGATGAGCTGATTCAGCAAACCATGCTGTACTCGCAGCTGGGCGAGGGCAATCATGTCATCAATGGCGAGACCAAAGTGGTCAACAAGCGCGCGCTCAAAAAGCTGCTGTACCGTTGCCTGATGAACGTGAATATCCTCGAAGCGATCCGTTTTTACGTCAGCTTTGCTTGCTCGTTTGCCTTTGCCGAGCGCAAGGTGATGGAAGGCAACGCCAAAATCATCCGCCTGATTGCGCGTGATGAGGCCTTGCACCTCACCGGCACACAGCATATGCTCAACATCATGCGTTCTGGCCAGGATGACGCCGAGTTTGCCGAGATTGCCGCAGAACTGCATACCGAGTGCTTCGAGATGTTTAAATCCGCCGCCGAGCAGGAAAAACTGTGGGCCGAGTACCTGTTTAAAGATGGCTCAATGATCGGCCTCAATAAAGACATTCTTTGCCAGTACGTGGAATACATCACCAACACTCGCATGGCGTCGGTGGGTCTGCCACCCGCGTTCCCCAATGCCAAAAACAACCCGATTCCATGGATCAACACCTGGCTGTCATCAGACACCGTACAAGTGGCCCCTCAAGAGGTAGAATTAAGTTCTTATTTGATCGGGCAGATTGATTCAGAAGTCTCGGCTGACGATCTCAACGACTTTGAGCTTTAAAAGCGGGCAAATGGCGGTGTGACGCGGGTTTGCCCTCTGGGCGCCTTGCAGTTTACCCCACTCGCTCACTTTGATTTTTATGATTTATGATTAGTGTCCGCAGCCAACATACCCGCTTTAGCCTGATCCCGCATGAAACTTTGCTGGAAGGGCTGGAGCGCACCGGGCACGAGGTCGAGTACCAATGCCGCGGGGGCTATTGTGGTGCCTGCCGCGTGCGTCTGCTTGATGGTGAGGTCGAATACCTGGAACAGCCGCTCGCATTTATTGCCAGTGACGAAATCCTGCCCTGTTGCTGTGTCCCCAAATCGGATATCCGCCTCGATTGTGAGCTGCGGCCAGAGCTGCAAGTGTTCCAGGCACAAGAAGAGCTGTTCCCAGCCCAAGGCTCACTGTTTGATGATGACTTGCCCACGCTGGATAGCCGCGTCAAAAAGCTGGCCAGAAGACGCATCCCCAGGCCGGTTTCTACTGCCAGCAACTTGTCCTTGTTTTAAGTTTCAGGGCTTACCGTTTTAAATGGCATCAATAATAAAAAAGGCGCGAATCTTTATCGCGCCTTTTTTATGGTTTGCCTGAAATAGCTTCTGATGGGAAATCAGCTCATGCACTAGCCCGCGGCACGCGGTGCCGGTCGCACCCATTGCATTTTGAGGTTGGGCGCACGTGTATCTAGGTCCGCGACCAGCTTGCAACTCAAAATTTCGCAGCGCCAATACATCTGGCGAATTTTCTCATCCGCTTCGGCACGGGATTTACCGTACACCTGCAGATTCTCTACCAACACCCCATTGGCGCTACGTATGGAGTACAAATATTTTCCAGATCTTTTAGCCATAATCGAATTTACCCACCCCGGGAACAATGCGTTGTAAAACATCGTAATTCTTTTAGTTATAAACACCATATCAGAGTTTTTTACTGATGTATACACCGCTAAGCGGTAGATAAGTGATTCAATTCAATACTTTAAGGGGGTATTTGCATAAAACACCTAAAATTTAGAAGCTAACTTAAGTTTTTTGGGGCGTCTTTAAGCAATAAATCTCTCATCATTTGCAGGAGAGGCTAGGTAAAGCAGAGCAGAAGCAGCGACTGACATCTCAAAAAAGGCTTTACTCATATCCACGAGCTGTTTAAACTAAACTAACTAAACTTAGTTTAAGTTGGACATCATGCAAATTATCAATATTCACGAGGCAAAAACACAACTTTCTAAACTGGTGGATCAGGCTGTCAATGGGGAGTCTTTCATTATTGCCAAAGCGGGTAAGCCGCTGGTAAAAGTCACCCGACTAGAGGCGACTGAGCCGCCCGCAATCAAGCGTATTGGCTTTATGCAAGGTCAAATTCAGGTGCCTGCCGATTTTGACGAGATGGGCAAAGCCGAAATGTCAACCCTGTTTGGCCTAGAGTAAGATGAAGCTGTTACTCGATACCCATATTTTGCTTTGGGCAGCGGCGGGGGCAGACCAACTGCCAAGCAAAGCAAAAGCCCTCATTGAAGATACAGGCAATCAACTCTACTTCAGCAGCGCCAGTCTGTGGGAAATCGCCATCAAAAACACCCTGGGCCGGGCGGACTTTAAAGTGGACTTGGCCGTATTGCGGCGTAACTTGCTGGAGAACGGTTTTGAGGAGATCGCGATCAATAGCAGCCATGCCATGAGCGTCGCCACCTTGCCAGAGGTGCATAAAGACCCTTTTGATCGCATGTTGCTTGCGCAGACGCAGGTCGAAGGGGTGACGTTAATGACGGCAGATCGCCAGCTCGGCGGCTACCCGGTCGCCTTAATCATGGTCTAGCGGCATATTGTTAGGCTGCGCTCAGCAGCTTGATATCCATCTGCTGAGTGCAAGGCTGATGCTGTTATGGCCTGCATTAAAAAATCCTTTTAAAAAATAGCTCATCATTTACAATCATTAAAAAAATAGCGCGCCAGACTGTTTGATCCCCGTGATTAAACGCATACAACAAAACTAGGCGTGCAACGATTTCCTCATCTTGATTCGACCATGACTGGAATGGTTTTGGCTTTGGTGTAAAGGGGTAGGTAGCGCATGCGTGAAACATCTTTAGAGAACCTGATTACGCGGTCCGAAAGGCTGGCCGAGCAAAATTACAGTACCTATTTTGTCCGCGTCATTCTCGTGAGCCTGCTAGGCTTTTTGATTCTGGGATTTGCCATCTTGATGGCCTTGATCCCGCTGGCCTTACTCATAGGCTTGGTCGCGCTGACCTTTGTTGCTGGTGGTGCAGTGCTACTCATCTTGCTCAAGCTGGGCAAATTGCTGATTTTAATGATCTTGCCCGCTTTCTTGATGCTTAAAGCTTCCTTCAAAGTCTTGTTCAGCCGCTTTGATAAGCCAGTGGGCACCGAGCTCACGTCCGACCAAGCGCCTGCGCTGTGGCAAAAAATCAAGTCACTCGAAACCGCGCTCGCCGGCCCAAAAATCAGCCATGTGCTGCTCACCCACGATATCAATGCGGCGATTATTCAATATCCGCGCTTTGGCCTGTTTGGCTGGGAAACCAATTACCTGATGCTGGGCCTGCCGCTGTTGCAAGGCCTCACCGAAGGCGAGGCGATGGCGGTAATCGCGCATGAGTATGGGCACCTTTCTGGCGACCATAGCCGTTGGTCCGGCTTTATTTACCGCTTACGCTCCACCTGGGCGCGCCTGCACGACATGGCCAGTGGCTGGCGTGACTGGGGCTCGCGCTATGTGGCCAAAATGTTTGGCTGGTATGCGCCTTATTTCAACGCCTACAGCTTTGTGTTGGCGCGCAAAAACGAATATCAGGCCGACCATGTCTCGGTCAAAATCGCCGGGGTAGAAAACACCGCCAGCGCCTTGTTACGCGTGCACGTGCTCTACCAGCTCGAAAAAGAATGCCTGCATGCGCACATCCAGCAACGCGTTGCCACTGAGCCCAAACCCATGCAAGATAAAAGCGCCGTTTGGCAATCTATCGTCAACCAAACGCTAGAACCAGACACCCTGCATCGTTACATAGACATCGCCTACACCTACGAGACCAACCATCTCGATACGCATCCCGCCATCAAAGATCGCCTGAAAGCCATAGGCGTTGAGCTTGAGACCCTGAAAACCCTGCCACGCGCAGACAATAGCACCTCCGCCGCCGATGCCTGGCTAGGGCCCGAGCTGCCACACTTCACCCACAAGCTCGATCAAGAATGGCAGTCCAGCATCGAGCAAAACTGGACCGCACGCCATCAGGATATTCAGGCACAAACCGCTACCTTGAATGAGCTGCTCGCCAAAGAAACACTGACTGCAGACGAGCAATGGCAAGTCATCGCCATTAAAGAAGACCTGACGCCAGACGAACCGCAACGCGCGGCCATTGAAGCCTTTGTGCAGCAATACCCTGAGCATTTGCAAGGCCGCTATAGAGTAGGGGTGTATAAACTCCTCGACGATGATGAAACCGGCATTGAAGATTTAGAGTACGTGATGGCGCAAGACGAATCCGCCATCCTCGCCGCCTGCGAGCAAGCCTATCACTACTACGCCGCCAAGAACCCGGCCCGTGCCGATGAATACCTGCAACGCTACCAAGCCCGCGCCAACAAGTTGCAAGCCATTCACCAGGAGCTCTCGACCTTAACCCCCGCCGCAACGCTGGCAAAACATGATCTTGATGACGCCACCGTGCAACAAATCCGGGCCGTCATCGCCAGCGACGCCAAAGATATTAAAAGGGTCTATTTACTCAAGCGGGTATTAGATGCCGACAACACCAAGGGCGACTATGTGCTCGCCTTTGAAATGCCCACTTTTTCGCTCACCGACCCCTCGAATAAAGTCATCGAGCGCTTGGTCAGCAAAGAGTTTCCCATCCATTTGTTTATTGTGTCGCTCAAGTCTGGCGCGTTTAAGCCATTTAGGAAAAGAATTAAAAAGTTGGGTGTGGAGCCGATTTATGCAAAAAATTAATTTGCAATAATCATGATGGTAAGTAATCTTTTCGTATTAAGATTATTTGTTAATTTCTGTGGCATGCTTAGGCCTTTTCATTGTAGTTTTTCTACAGTGTATAAAGGCTTTAGCAAACCATAAGTAAACAATTAAACAAAATATTTGTCTCGAATTTCTTTAACTTTTGAAAAGTGGAGCTAATTCAATTTGTTTATCAATCAACTATTTATGCTGCAAAAACAGTATCTGGAATAGTAGTTTCAATACCCATCATCATGTTGTAGTGACCTTCTTGTCCAGCATTTACAAATATCCTCTGAAAGACTTGTAAATAACTATCATTAGTTTGAGTGCCATAGTTAATGTAGAGGTCATCATGAACGGAATGTGACCCATCGTTAACCCATGAGAATAAGGACTGACATATTAATTTTTCGCGTCCTTCAAACATTTCACAAATTTCGTCTTTACCTTTCCCACCCCACATAGTGAAATAGTTCTCAAGAATTCTGCGTAAGGTATTTTGTAATGTAAGGCTTGAAGGGTGTACAGATTTGACTTCGCTCCATAGCAATTCGTAGGCAGATTTAATTGGATTTTCAGGACATCTTTCAACTATAGTGCCTGTTGACAATTTTTTAACCATCCAAAATGATTCCTCAGTAAATGGTACGTTACCTGAGCGACGAGAGTTAAAACTAATTTCTTTATGGAAATAAACATTGTGGGTAAGCACAAATACTTGCTTGATATTGCTAGCTGGAGATTTCACCTCCTCAAATACACCTTTTATCAAGCTACTAACAATGTATAAAACATCACTATCAAGACTTGAAATTGGGTCGTCAAAAACTACGACTCGATTAGTAGTTGTGCCTTCAGCAGTCTGAGAGCCCTTGATCAGTGAGTAAAAGTATAAAAAGGTAATAAATGTTTTTTCACCTTCACTAAGGGATTTACGTGCATCTCCTCCATCCGCTCTAGAAATCTTATATTGGCCTTGTTCATTTGCAATTTCAATCGTGAAGGAAGTAAAACCAAATACTTTCAATAAAGAGTTAATAGCATCTTTTGTAGGCTGAATAGAGGTCGATTGTCTCTCTAGAGTTTTGATTTCCTCCTCAACCATTCTTTTTCTATTTTGCGCTTCACTTAAGCTTTGCTCCATACCTCTAATCGTTCCTTCTAAGCGCGCTTTCGTCGTCTGATAATCTGAAATGTCAGCTTTCAATTCCTCAAGTACAAATTTCCATATTTGGGCTGTTAGTTTTAATCTTTCTTGCCCTAGATTTGTGATGATTAGATTGAAGTTAGTGATTTTTATATTTGCTTGAGTAATATGATGAGAAAGCTTCTCTGCTAGATCGGTTACCGATTCAAGTGTCAATCTTCTACTTGGTTCCTGAATTTTGTTCAAAATAAGGCCAAAATTTCGATCAAGCAAATCCTCAAGCAAACTTGCTTCAGCAGCAAACAATTCATTATTAAGAAATTGAGAGTCTATTCGCTTGACACTGGCAATAATCGCCTTAAGTGTGTTTGTTGCTGATTCGTAATTGGATTTTAATTGTTCAACCTCTTGAAGATCATCTTGATAAACCTGATTGAAGAATTGATTCAATTCGTCAGTAAATTCAGGGGAAGTTTTCTGCTGACAAAATGGGCATGTACCATTTGCTTGTTCGTGAAAATGCAATCCTTGTTTAACCCAATCTGCATTTCCTAATTGATTTATTAGTGCAGCTATATTTACATCTTGGCTACCTATAATTGGTTTCTGCAAAATTTTATTTGATTCATATGAAACCAAATTAGTGTATGAAATTAAAGGCAGTGGATTTGCAAATACCAAAGCTGACGAAAATATAGTGGAGGCTTTTTCTTTTAAGACGGTGAGATCAAGCAAATCAGCGTTATTACTTAGAGTTTCTTGCAGTACTCTTTCTTTAAATTTTTCTGCGCTATTTCTAGCGCCCGTGAAAGCAATCTGAAAATAATCATCGTGTTTTTGCTTTTGTTTAAAAGCTTTTTCACGAAATGAGATTTCTAGGCTCGCTAGTTCTTGTCTTATTCCTGATTGCTCAGGGCTACCATCAAGCTGATTCGATAATGCAGTGATTCTTGCTGACTGTCGCTCAACCTCAGGTCTTAAAGTTGCAATTTGTGCTTCAGCCTGAACTTGATTTTCACCTAGCGTAAATACTCCACGAACTGGACTGGAAAGGTTAAAGTTTCTCTCGACAAAATCACGGTTGTAAACCATAACTTCCATCGGTGTTTGTCCTGCCCAGTGTACTTCACAGTCAATGTGCCCATCTACTTGCTCAATTGCTCGCCCAATGGTAGTTTTACCGCTCCCATTAGGCCCAAATATGAAGTTTATTTTTCGCAGATCGTCAAGAGTAACTGGAGAGGTGTATGAAGCAACATTCTGAATCGTTATCGCATTGATCATTTTAATTTTATCCTCTGTTTTCAGCTTTTATTATCGCGAATAAATTTCAGCCTATTCCACTATTGCTCGTTAAGTTTATCCCCAAATGCACCCTTAGCTTGGTCAACTGGCTGAGCTGTAAGACTCTGAATTAGCCCGTAATGCCTATTCGAGCAAGTATCTCTGGTATGTGTTCTGCGGCGACCGGGCGGCTAAACAGATAGCCTTGTATTTCGTCGCAATGACTGTCGGTGAGAAAAGCCAGTTGCTGCTCAGTTTCTACCCCTTCTGCAATCACCGTGAGTTGCAAAATGTGCCCAAGTTGGATGATCGCACGGACAATTTCTGCACTGTCTTGGTCTTTGTGAAGGTCACGGATGAAGGATTTATCAATCTTGAGTTTGTCGACGGACAGGCGTTTAAGATAAGACAGGCTGGAGTAGCCGGTGCCAAAGTCATCAATGGCTAGTTTGACACCTATGTGTTTTAGCGTGTGCAGGGTGCTGATGACGGATTCTGTGTCCTGGATCAGGATGGATTCTGTCAGTTCGAGCTCCAGGCATTGCGGGGGCAGGCCGAAATCATGCAGTGCAGCGCTGATGGTTTCTACAATATTGCCATGCCGGAACTGGTGTGAGGATAAGTTGACCGCCACCACCAGCTGGGTTTGCCCTTGCTGGTGCCATGCGGCCAGTTGCCGGCAGGCTTCCCGCAGCACCCACTGACCCATCTGGATAATCAGCCCGCTTTGTTCTGCGATAGGAATGAACTCGCTTGGTGGGAGCATCTGTCCATCGGCGTTTTGCCAGCGGATTAAGGCTTCAATCCCACTGATGCGACCATCAGATAGGCGTATTTGTGGCTGGTAGTGCAGTAAAAACTCATTATTTTTAAGTGCTGTGTGCAGGTCTGTTTGAATTCGCATGCGCTTTTGCGCGTCGGCATTCATCTGCGTGACAAAAAAGCGGTAGGTATTGCGGCCACAATCTTTTGCCAGATACAAGGCGGCATCGGCGTTTTTGCGTAGGGTTTCAAAGTCTTTGCCATCGTGCGGATAAAGGCTGATGCCAATGCTGAAAGACGCATGCAGTGTGTTGCCGCTGACCTCAAACGGCTCTTGCATGGCGTTAAGAATTTGCTGTGCGGTTTGAGTCACGATATCGGACGCGTGGGCGTTGTTGATCAGCAGCACAAACTCGTCACCGCCCTCGCGGCTGAGCATGCAAGCCTCTGACAGCATACGTTCGAGGCGCCTGACCACCTCTTTTAGCAGCGCATCGCCTATGGCATGACCAAAGCTGTCGTTAATCTCTTTGAAGTTATCCATATCAAGAAACAGCATGGCGAGGCCGTATTCGCGCTTGTTGGCTTGATGGATAAACTGTTCAAAACGCTTGCGCAGTAACAGGCGGTTAGGGAGGCCGGTCAGTGGGTCATGGTGGGCTAGGTATTCCAGTTTTGTTTCTGCGTCCCGATGTTCGGCACGGATACGCAGGGACTGAATGCCAAACGCCAGGTCATTGGCGAGTTCATCGAGCAGGGTGACCTCTTCATCAGAAAACGCATAGGTGCGGGAGGCGTAGATCGTGATCACGCCTATGGTCTGTTTTGCCACTTTGAGTGGCAAGGCGATGCATGAAAGCAGGCCTTCCTGGCTGGCGAGGTCGCCCAAATTATTCAAGCGGGCTGCATTGGGATAGTCCTGGATAATCTCTACACGCTCGCTTTGAAAGGCTTTCACGGCCAGGCTGATTTCCGGGGTTTGCTGCTCAAGCGCAATCGTCTTCGTCAGCTTTTGACCGGCCATTGCGGCAATACGCAGCGGTTGGTAGGTGCCATAGTTGGGATAACCCACCCAGGCCAGTGGATAGCCCCCAGAGTCAATCACCAACTGGCAAATATCGTTGAGCAGGTGTTGTTCGTTTTCTGCATGAATGAGTGTCTGATTACAGCTACTCAACAAACGCAGTGAACGATTGAGTGTCAGCATTGCTTTTTCGGACTGCTTTTGCTGGGTGATATCACGCAAGATGCAAAGCACCCCCGAGACCTCGCCGATGGCATCTTTTTCCTGCACAAGACGGAGCTCAATGACGCGGTCATGCGGCCAGTGGCTCTCAATGGTGCAAGCGGTTTCTTGCTCTAGGGTTTGCAAAATCGCGTGGTGAATTTTTTTGCGTTCTGCTGGCGTGGCAATCTGGTCAGATTCAAGCAGGGTCTTACCCAGCAGCATGGATTCCTCGATGCCAAACAATGCTGTGAAAGAAGGGCTGACGTAGCTGTATCTGGCATGCTGGTCAAAGCGGGTAATATGGTCAGGATGGTTTTCAATGAGTGCGCGTAAACGTTTTTCACTTAACTTGAGTGCCGTGATGTCATGCGCAATCGCAAGGGCACCCACCACGTTGTTATCACCATCCAACTCGGGGACGGCATGAATTCTGAGCACCTTGGTATGGACATTCGGGCCATCCGGTAGCCGGTCTAGAAAAAAATCAAACTCGGTATCTGTGCCGGTTTCTATGACGCCGCGGATTTTTTCTTGGTAGTGTTGTAAGGCGACGGAGGAGGGTCTGAGCGAGCTGGGAGTTTTGCCTTCAAGATCTTTAGCCGGTTCGCCAATCAGTTTGATTGCGGCTGGATTGAGATAAGTGCGCTGGCAATCACGGTCATAATGTATGACAGGCTCATGCAAATAATCAGTCAGCATGATGAATTTTCTGTCATCAGCAGCCATGGTGGTAACCCCTGAAGAATGTCGTTTTATTCTTTGAAGAATATCACACAAACTTAATTGTTTTTGACTTCATTTTACGAGACGCGAGTGCTGACCGTTTTACGGGTCTGCACACTTGCTTCAAGCATCTGGACTCAGTGTTTCAACGGCGGGGCTAGCAAAGTTTCACTCTCTATTCGACTTGAGTTTGTAGCCAAGTAAGCAATCAGCGTTGCTGCTAAATTAGGTCGCCTGAATGTTGTGAGGGATAATAGCGGTTTTCGCTCAAACGTCATTTTCGGAATCCCCCATGGAAGTTAAAGTCAATTTTCTCGATAAGCTCCGCCTTGAAGCCAAGTTTGATGACTTCACGGTGATTGCCGACCAGCCTATCCGCTACAAGGGCGATGGCTCGGCGCCGGGGCCGTTTGATTACTTTTTGGCTTCGTCTGCGCTGTGTGCGGCGTATTTTGTGAAGCTGTATTGCAGCACCCGTAATATTCCAACCGAAAACATCCGCCTGTCGCACAACAATATTGTCGACCCGGAAGACCGTTACAAGCAGATTTTCAAGATACAGATTGAGTTGCCTGCGGATATCTCTGAAAAAGACCGCATTGGTATTTTGCGCTCGATTGACCGCTGCACGGTGAAAAAAGTAGTGCAGACCGGGCCTGAGTTTGTGATTGAAGAAGTGGCCAGCCTGGATGCCGATGCGCAGGCCTTGCTGACGGTGAACCCGGCGGCGGAGACGCAGACGTATATCACCGGCAAGGATTTGCCGCTGGAGCAAACCATTGCCAATATGACCGGTTTGCTGGCGAGCCTGGGTATCAAGATCGAGATCGCTTCGTGGCGCAATATTGTGCCTAACGTGTGGTCGCTGCATATCCGCGATGCGCATTCGCCCATGTGCTTTACCAACGGCAAAGGCGCGACCAAGGAAAGTGCGCTGGCCTCGGCGCTGGGTGAGTATATTGAGCGGCTGAGTAACAACCATTTTTATGCCGGGTCTTACTGGGGCGAAGACATTGCCAATGCGCCGTTTGTGCATTACCCGAACGAACGCTGGTTTAAGCCGGGGCGCAAAGATGCGTTGCCGAAAGAGATTCTGGATGACTACACGCGGGCCATTTACAACCCCGATGGCGAGTTGCGTGGCTCACATTTGATTGATACCAACTCTGGCAATCGTGAACGCGGCATTTGTGCGCTGCCGTTTGTGCGGCAGTCAGATGGCGAGGTGGTGCATTTTCCGTCTAACCTGATTGAAAACCTGTACGCCAGCAATGGCATGAGCGCAGGCAATACGCTGGCCGAGGCGCAGGTGCAATGTTTATCTGAGATTTTTGAGCGGGCGGTGAAGCGCGAGATTATTGAAAGTGAAATGGCGTTGCCGGATGTGCCGCCAGCGGTGCTGGCCAAGTATCCCGGCATTGTGGCGGGCATTGAGGGGCTGGAGGCGCAGGGTTTTCCGGTGCTGGTGAAAGATGCGTCGTTAGGCGGACAATATCCGGTGATGTGCGTGACGCTGATGAACCCGCGCACCGGCGGTGTGTTCGCCTCATTTGGGGCACACCCGAAGCTGGAAGTCGCGCTAGAGCGCAGCCTGACCGAGTTGCTGCAAGGCCGCAGTTTTGAAGGCCTCAACGACTTGCCGCAGCCGACCTTTGTCAGCGAGGCGGTGACTGAGCCGAATAACTTTGTTGAGCATTTTATTGACTCTAGCGGTGTGGTGTCGTGGCGCTTTTTTAGTGTCAAATCGGACTACGAGTTTGTCGAATGGGACTTTTCAGGTAATGGCGACAATGCCAACGCTGAAGAAGCCGCGACCTTATTCGGCATTTTGGCCGAGATGGGCAAAGAGGCCTATGTGGCGGTGTATGACCAGCTGGGCGCGACGGCATGCCGCATCTTGGTGCCTGATTATTCTGAGGTGTATCCGGTGGAAGATCTGGTGTGGGATAACACCAATAAAGCGTTGTTGTTCCGCGAAGATATCCTGAACCTGCATCAGCTGGACGATGACAGCCTGCAGGCCTTGCTGGAGCGGCTGGAGAATAACGAGCTGGATGACTACAGCGATATTGCGACTTTGATCGGCATCCAGTTTGACGAGAACACGGTATGGGGCCAGCTCACGGTGCTGGAGCTTAAGCTACTCATCAACCTTGCTTTGCAGCAGTTTGAGGAGGCTCAGGATCTGGTGGGGGCGTTTTTGCAGTACAACGACAACACCCTGGAACGCGGTTTGTTTTACCAGGCCCTGAATGCAGTGCTTGGGGTGGAGCTAGACGAGGAGCTGCACCTGGCCGATTACGAGCTAAACTTCCGCCGCATGTTTGGTGATGCGCGTATGGACGCGGTGCTAGGCTCTGTCGATGGCAGCGTGCGCTTTTATGGCCTGACACCGACCAATCTGCAGCTGGATGGGTTGGACAGACACCATAGACTGCTGGACAGTTACCGGAAGTTGCATGCCGCACGCGCCAAGGCTGCGGCCGCTTAGGCGCGCTACCCAAGTGCAATTGGCGAATACTTAGGCATGAAGCCCGTCAGTTCTTCATCTGCATGGCATCCACGCAATCTGCACCGCGAGGGCTATGACTTTGCGCTGCTGGTGCAGGCGCATCCGGCCCTGGCGCCCTATGTGCGCCCGAATGCCTATGGCGATGACTCGATAGACTTTGCTCATCCGCAGGCAGTGAAAACCTTAAACCAGGCCTTGCTCAAGCAGTATTATGGCGTGGCGGTGTGGGATATTCCCAAGCATTACTTATGTCCGCCTATTCCTGGCCGGGCCGATTATGTGCATTACCTGGCGGATTTGTTGACAGAGTCTGGTCATACGCAATCTGTGCGTTTGCTCGATATTGGCACGGGCGCCAATCTGGTCTATCCGCTGATTGCGGCCCAGACTTATGGTTGGGAGTGCGTGGGCGTGGATATTGACGCCAAGGCCTTGCGCAATGCGCAGCAGCTGATTGAGGCCAATGGCTTGCAGCCAAAGATCAGTGTGCGTCAGCAGCCAAATGCGGCGGCGATTTTTAAAGGTGTGATCTTGCCGAGCGAGCATTGGACGCTGACCATGTGTAACCCGCCTTTTCATGCCTCGGCGGCTGAGGCACAGGCGGGCACTCAGCGTAAATGGCGCGGGCTGGGCAAGCGGCCACCGCAGGCGCTGAATTTTGGTGGGCAAGCCAATGAGCTGGTGTATGAGGGCGGTGAGGTAGCGTTTTTAACCACCATGATTCACGAGAGCAGGCATTTTTCCCAACAGTGTGTATGGTTTACCACGCTGGTCTCCAAAGCCAGCAACCTACCGCTGGTGATGCGTGAACTCAAAAAAGCGCGGGCAGTGAGGGTAAAAATGGTGGAGATGGCGCAAGGCCAGAAGCAAAGCCGCTTTGTGGCGTGGACGTTTCAGACGATCACCACGCAAAAAAGTCCGTCATCCGTGGCTTGATTGGATGCAGACATTTTTAAATACAGTGTTTGCGTAAATAGCGGGTATAATGTAGCTACCCTGTGAACTACCAATCCTCACAGCGGCCTTGTCATAAATCATCGATATAATCCTCGTTCGTCCAGATTGGTGTTGCTGCGGCAACAGACCAACGCCCAATAATTTGTTGCATGCCTGTCTTTTGTGATGGGCGATGCACACTATTAAAGTTGAATAACCTTGTCACAAGAAAATACCCCTGCAAACACGACGTTTGCTGATTTGAATTTGTGCGCGCCTGTGTTGCGCGCGATTGCCGATGCCGGCTATACCTCACCGACGCCGATTCAGGCGCAGGCGATTCCTTATGTATTGCGCGGTGGCGATTTACTGGCCGGAGCGCAAACCGGGACAGGCAAAACCGCTGGCTTTACCTTGCCGATTTTGCATCGCTTGTCTGAAACCCCGTTAAAACAAACTGCCGCAGGCAAGCCGCGTTGCCTGATTCTGTCGCCAACGCGCGAGCTGGCGGCGCAGATCGGCGAGTCAGTGACCACTTACGGTAAATATCTGCCGCTGAAAAGCATGGTGGTGTTTGGCGGGGTGGGCATTAACCCGCAAATCAGCCGCTTGAAAAAACCACTCGATATCATGGTGGCGACGCCGGGCCGCTTGCTCGACCTCACCAACCAGAAGGCGCTGGAGTTGTCTGGCATTGAAATTCTGGTGCTGGATGAAGCCGACCGCATGCTGGATATGGGCTTTATTCACGACATTAAAAAAGTGCTGGCCTTGCTGCCCAAGCAGCGGCAAAACCTGCTGTTCTCGGCGACGTTTTCCGATGAAATCAAACAGCTGGCAGATAATCTGCTGAATAACCCAGACCTGGTTGAAGTGGCGCGGCGGAACACCTCAAACGCGCTGATTGAGCAAAGCGTGCATATGGTGCCGCAGTCGCACAAGCGTGAGATGGTGAGCTTTTTGATCAAGCAACATCAGTGGGAGCAAGTGCTGGTGTTTACGCGTACCAAACATGGCGCGAACCGGCTGGCGGAGAAGCTGGTAAAAGACGGCATCCCGGCGATGGCGATTCATGGCAACAAGAGCCAGAATGCCCGCACGGCGGCGCTGGCCGAGTTTAAAGCGGGGGGAATCACCGCGCTGGTGGCGACCGATATTGCTGCACGTGGCCTGGATATTGACCAGCTGCCGCAAGTGGTGAATTTTGAGCTGCCTAACGTGCCCGAAGACTATGTGCACCGCATCGGCCGGACTGGCCGTGCTGGTGCCACTGGGGCGGCGGTGTCACTGGTGGATAGGGAGGAACTCAAATTGTTGAAAGACATTGAGAAGCTGATTAAGCGTGAGATCCCCAAGCTGCCAGTAGAGGGCTTTGTCGCCCCCGAAAAAAACAGTGAAGAGCCGGATCGGCCATCACGGACTCAGCCGCGCGGTCAACGGCCTGCGCCTAAATCGGGCCAGGCGCCACGTGACGCATCGCGTAGTCAGAAACCAGGCCAACCCAGGCAACATCAGCCTAAACCAGGCCAACCCAACGCTGCCCCAAGCAACCCGCGCAACGCTGGACAACACGCTGGCCAGAAAAAACCGGTGAATGCATCTGGTCATTCTGCAGCCCAGCAAAAATCTGCGCGTCAGCCTGGGGGCCACAAACCACAAGGCGGCGCGTTATTTAGCGCCAGACCGGTGCCGAAAGCCGGTTAATGCGGATTTGGGTGGATGCCGATGCCTGCCCGGGCGTGATCAAGGACATCTTGTTTCGGGCGGCGGAGCGTAGTCAGGTCATGACTACCTTTGTCGCCAACAAAGTGCTCTATGTGCCGCCCTCAGCCCATTTGCGCGCCTTGCAAGTCGCCAAGGGCTTTGATGTGGCAGATAACGAGATCGTGGCGATGCTGGAAGCGGGCGATTTGGTGATTACGGCAGATATCCCGCTTGCCGCGCAGGTGATTGAAAAGCAAGCGCATGCGTTGAATCCACGCGGGGAGTTTTATTCGGCAGAGAATATCCGCGAGCGGCTGGCTATGCGCGACTTTATGGAATCACTGCGCGCCAGCGGGGTGGAAACGCAGGGCCCCAATGCCATGCAGGCGTCTGACCGTCACGCGTTCGCGCGGCAACTGGATCAGTTTTTGGCGCGCAAACGCATGGCTTAACTAGCCTTGCTAAGCGTATGCGTTGATTACCGTTTGACGTCTGCTGCCAAGGTTGCGTCTGTATAGCAGGCCAAGCAACAGGCCGCCCGCCAACAGATTCAGGCTGATGCTGGATTCAGGCACCGGTGTTACGACCGACCAACCGATGGCCGCCATGCCTGCATAATCCAGATCGGTAAAATATTTGCGTGTGCCCGGGGTAATGTCTGGGTCCATCACCGTCTCTTGTAGTGTTCCGCCAACCGTGCTCATGGTGCCGGGTGCCCAGTGCGCCAGGTCATTGCTGAGGGCGACGGTCCCGGTTTCGCTACTGTTAAAATTGCTGCCGTTCACCTGTGCTTCAAACGATGGGGCCAGGCCAAAGCCAAGCACATGGGCAATTTCGTGTACGGCCACCGTGTAAAAATCAAATTGTGTATTGGTCAACCCTGCCTGATCCTGGCCAAAATACCATGAGGTTGAACTGTTGAAGCTGATCATGCCACCCCAGGTGGCAAAGTCGGTGGCACTGTTACCCGTGGTGTTAGTCTGGCCACGGTCTACGGCATTGGCGCAAAAACTGCCTAGTCCACTACATGAATAGCCGCCGGACCCGCCTGCACCAATGGTGAAGCCACCAAGGTTATCGCTACCCACATATATTTTGATCACATTTGCCGCCACACTCAGATTGGAGAGCGTTTGCGTCTGGTTAATATCCGAGGGGTCAAGAATCAGACCCTGGAAGTTGTTGAGGCCGCCTGAATTAATGGCGCTTAGTGAGTCGGTAATACGGGTTTCAAACACCGAGGCAGCCGCATTGAGGGTTTGAATGTTGGTGCTGTTAAAGAAGCCGCTGGTATCGTAACTAAAGTCAAATTGGATATCAATATTGGCAAATGCGGACGGGGAAGCAACGAGCAAAGCAGTAAGAGACCAGGTTAACAATTTCATCGCAGACGTATCCTCTTGATAAGTAATTTAGAGTTGTTTTAATCGCAGTATAGCGACTTTATGTCTGCTGTTGAGCATACTGCCGTGTCTGGGCTAAAAATAGCCATGATGCAGCCTGCGTTTAGGGCAAAATGCGACAGCATGCCACCCGATGGGGTCCGTAAGGGGCTTAAGCCGACTGATATAGATGGTGCTGCTGGATATACTGGAGCACAGACGCAGGCAACTGGTCTGTCAAATTCTGGCCTGGATGCGCCAGTGCTGTACGGATGCCGGTCGAGGAAATCGCTGGTGGGCTCTCGGGCAAATAACCGATGAAGCCATGCGTGGCTGAAGAGCATTGGCTGCTAAACGCTTCGCCAGCGAGGAATCTTTGTGTGTGTTCTGCATGCAAAACTAGTTCGGTTTCCAAGTCTGCACGGTGCACAACCAACAGATGGCAATACTCCAGCAGTTCCTGCCAGCGGTGCCAGGTCGGCAATTGCTGGTAGCTATCCTGGCCCATGAGCAGACAGAGGGATTGCTCGGGGAAACGCTGGCGGAGCAGGTGTAACGTCTCTATGGTGTAAGAGGGGCCCTGGCGATCCAGTTCACAGCTGTCGAGCACGTATTGCGGATGCGCCTGAATGGCAAGCTTGACCATGGCAGCACGGTGTTGCGCCGTAACCGCTGGGGCAGTCTTGTGCGGGGGCAAGGCAGCTGGCACAAAGCGGATTTGCGTACAGTGCAGCGTGTCCAGCACGGTCTGTGCGAGCGCCAGATGCCCGTTGTGAATGGGGTTAAAGGTGCCGCCGAATATGCCTATGCATTCCATCTTCATGACTCTTTGGGTAGATTATGGCGTTGCGCATCTAGCATTGCACAAGCCAAACGGCTGCCAGCGTGATTAAGCGCGGACGTGGCCGTCACCCAAAACGACATATTTGAGGGAGGTTAAGCCTTCCAGACCGACCGGGCCACGCGCATGCAGTTTGTCGGTAGAAATACCGATTTCTGCACCAAAGCCATATTCAAAGCCATCGGCAAAGCGGGTAGAGGCATTGACCATCACACTGCTGGAGTCCACTTCACGCAAAAACTGGCGTGCCTTGGTGTAGTTTTCGGTCACAATCGCCTCGGTGTGCTGGCTGGAATACTGGTTGATATGCGCAATCGCTTCATCCACACCACTGACTACTTTGCAAGAAATTATCGCGGCCAGATATTCGGTGTAATAGTCTTCTTCAGTCGCTGCCTTTGCCTGTGGCACGATGGCACGCGTTTCGTCGCAACCACGAATTTCCACACCTTTGCCTAGCAGCATCTCGGCCAGTTGAGGCAGGGCGGTGCTGGCGATGCTGCGAGCGACTAGCAGTGACTCTGCCGTGTTGCAGGTGCCCAGACGCTGGGTTTTGGCGTTTTCGAGGATACGCACGGCTTTGGCCAGGTCAGCTTCGTCATCGACATAGACATGGCAGTTACCATCCAGGTGTTTGATCACAGGGATGCGGGCATCGTTGCTGATGCGCTCGATCAGGCCTTTGCCGCCGCGTGGCACGATCACATCCACATATTGCTTCATGGTGATGAGTTCACCGACGGCAGCGCGGTCAGTGGTCTCGACCACGAGCACGGCCGCTTGTGGCAAGCCTGCTTGTTGCAAGCCCTGATGCACGAGTTTGGCCAGCGCCTGGTTGCAATGGATGGCCTCGGAGCCGCCGCGCAGAATGCAGGCGTTGCCGGATTTGATACACAAACCCGCCGCATCGACCGTCACATTAGGACGGGCCTCGTAAATAATGCCGATCACGCCCAGCGGTACGCGCATCTGGCCGATCTGGATGCCGGAAGGACGGTATTTGAAATTGCTCATTTCGCCAATTGGGTCTGGCAGGCTGGCAATTTGTTCCAGGCCTTCTGCCATGGTTGCCACCGATTTCTCGCTTAATGTCAGGCGGTCCAGCATGGCGGCTTCCATGCCATTGGCTTGGGCGGCTTGCAGGTCTTGCTGGTTGGCGGCGAGCAGGGCTTTTTCGTGCTGACGGATCAGGGCGGCAATATTGCGCAGCGCCTGGTTCTTGGTGTTGGTGTCAGCTTTTGCCATCAAGCGGGAGGCGGCGCGTGCCTGCTCCCCCAGTTGTTTCATATAGTGTTGAATGTCCATAATCGCTATTCTAACTGAAAACCTTAACGAGACCTGCCTGCGGCGGTTCTGGCCGTCTTGTTGGCTGCCATGCGCGCAATACCTGTACATAGCCTTGACAGCTCCAGCCAGGCATCGCCATCGCCCACGCCTTTTGCCATGCGGTCTATGTCAGACAGTTTTTGCAAAGCAGCTTCGATATGTTTTTGCGGTAAAAATTCCAGCGCGCGCCTGACTAATTGCTGGCGGTCACCAAATAGCCTGGCCTGACTCAGCGCTGCTTGCATGGCGATGCCTTGTTGCATGGCCAGCCTGACTTGCAACAATGGGCGGAACAGCCAAATCAGCGGGTTCATGACCGCCACCGCGGTTTCGCCTTCTTCACGCAGGCCTTCCAGCATGCGCATCACGCGTTGCGGATCGCCTTGCAACATGGCTTCCCCCAATTGCGAGACATCAAAGCGGGCCACATTAAGCACGCATTGGCGGATGGCGTCTTCACTGAGCGGGCCGGGTGGGTAGAGCAAGCCCAGTTTTTGTATTTCCTGATGGGCAGCCAGCAGATTGCCTTCGACCTGCTCGGCAATAAAGCGGCGTGAGGCTTCATCAGCAGTTTGCTGTTGCATGGCCAGTCGTTGCGCAATCCACTCCGGTAGTTGTGCCAGTGGCACCTGATTCAGTACCAGCAGCACCCCATGTTGCGACAGGGCTTCATACCAGGCGCTGCTGGTCATGTCACGGTCTGGGGCGGGCAGGGTGAGGATGATGGTGGTATCAGCCGCAGGCTGTTCTGCTAGTTGCTGCAAGGCTTTGGCGCCTTCCACGCCGGGCTTGCCGGTGGGGAGGTTGATTTCAAGAATACGTTGCTCGGCAAACAGCGAAAAGCTCTGCAGAAACTGGCTGACTTGTCCCCAGTTGAAGTAGCGCTCCACTGTAAAACTGGCACGCTCTTGCGCGCCATGTTGGCGTGCGGCGGCGCGGATCTGGTCTATGGCCTCGGTGATGGAGAGGGGCTCATCGCCCGCCAGCACGAACAAATGCTGTTTGGGAGGCAAATATTGCGTAAGTTGCGCCGCCTGAATGCGCATGGCTATTCGGCTTTTTTAAGGGCAGACAGTCGTCGCATGATGCCGTTGAGCACGTCTAACTGCATGCTGTCACTGAGCATTTTTTGCTCGGCCTGCTTGGCCAGCAAGTTGGCGTCGTTATAGGTATAGTCACGACGGCCTTCCATGATCAACGGCAGTGCCCAAGTGGGCTCACCGGTGACTTTGGTACGGTATTGCACGCGGTAGTACAGCTCGTATTCTCGCACCACCCCGGTCCCGCTCAGAGACAGAATACGTTGTTCGTTTTCTTCATTCAGCAATTCCAGTTGCAGCTCAGCCTCTTCGGCGTCGGTCACAACCTTGACACCCTGTTCTACCAAGGCCTTTTTGAGCGCAATATTGATTTGCGTAGAGCCCTTGATAAAAATGGTTTTAAAGGCAATCGGTGACGGTTGGCGCAGGTGAAACCCGCAAGCAGACAAGAGCGCGGTCAGCACGGCGATGCTGCACCACAGAGTGATCGCGTGAATCCAGCGGGTAGGGGTTGTCTGCTGCACAATGCGCTCCTCGAAAGAAAGGGCTAAGCCACCACAATATTAATCAGTTTGTTGGGCACAACGATGATTTTTTTCACGCTGCCTTCATTCAGGAATTTTTGGACGAAGTCCTGATTAACGGCAGTCGCTTCAATCTGCTCTTTGGCCATGCTCTTGGGGATGCTGATGCTGCCACGCAGCTTGCCATTGACCTGCACCACGTATTCCACCTCGTCCTGTACCAGGGCTGAGTTGGCTGGTTCTGGCCATTTGGCAGACAGAATGTCTTCGCCAAGTTTGAGCGATTGCCACATCACTTGCGTGATGTGCGGTGCAATCGGCGATAGCAGACGCAACAGGATGCTGTAGCCTTCAAACGCCACGGCGATCCAGTCTTTTTCTGCCTCTTTTTGCACTTTCTCCAGCGTGTTGAGGATTTTCATGCAGGCAGAGGCCACCGTGTTGAACTGTAGCTTGCCCAGATCGACATTGGCCTGTTTGAGCACGCTGTGCACTTCACGTCTGTGGTTGGCCAGCTCGCCGGTCAGTTTGTTTGGCAGGTCAGCCGGTGTTTGTTGGGACAAGACATGGCCAAAATTCCATACCCGTTTCAAGAAACGGTGTGAGCCTTCCACGCCACTGTCTGACCACTCCAGCGTTTGTTCTGGCGGCGCCGCAAACATCATAAAGAAGCGGGCAGTATCCGCGCCATATTGTTCAATCAGCGATTGCGGGTCGACGCCATTACGCTTGGACTTGGACATGGTGCCTATGCCCTGGTAGTCAATAGCCGAGCCATCTTTGAGCAGCTTGGCACCAGTCACCTTGCCGTTGTTATCGTGTACCAGCTCGACTTCTTCCGGCGCAAAATATTCAATACCGCCTTTAGCCGTGCGGCGCGAGAAGATATGATTCAGCACCATGCCTTGTGTCAGCAGGTTGGCAAATGGCTCATCATAATTGACCAGGCCGAGGTCGCGCATGACCTTGCTCCAGAAGCGGGAGTAGAGCAAGTGCAGAATTGCGTGTTCAATGCCGCCAATATACTGGTCTACCGGCATCCAGTGATTGGTCTGTGCATCCACCATGGCTTCATTGCTAAAGCCTGAGGCATAGCGTGCGTAGTACCAGCTGGAATCGACAAAGGTGTCCATGGTGTCAGTTTCGCGCTTGGCGGGCTGGCCACATTTGGGGCAGGTGCAGTTTAAAAAGTCTTCGCGCTTGTTGAGCGGATTGCCTGAACCATCCGGGACACAATCTTCCGGTAATTTCACCGGCAGCTGGTCGTCGGGCACAGGCACATCGCCACAGCTGTCGCAATGAATGATCGGAATCGGGCAACCCCAGTAGCGCTGACGGGAAACGCCCCAGTCGCGCAGGCGCCAGTTGGTCTGCTTGCCGCCCAGATTTTTTTCTGCCAGATCAGCTGCCACAGCCTCAACTGCTTCTGCGTAGCCCAGATCGTTATATTTGCCAGAGTGGATGCACACGCTTTTGGTTTTATCGCCATACCACTCTTGCCAGGCTGCCAGGTCAAATTCCTGACCGAGCACGCTGATCACTTGTTTGATCGGCAGGTTGTATTTTTTGGCAAAGCCGAAATCACGTTCGTCGTGCGCAGGCACGGCCATGACGGCGCCTTCGCCATAGGTCATGAGGACATAGTTGCCTATCCACACCGGCACTTGCTCGCCGGTCATCGGGTGGGTGACGGTCAGGCCGGTGTCCATGCCTTCTTTTTCCATGGTGGCCATGTCGGCTTCCATGACGGAGCCTTGCTTGCATTTGTCGATAAATGCTTGCAGCGCCGGGTTTTGTTGTGCGGCTTGTGTCGCCAGCGGATGCTCGGCTGCCACGGCACAGAAGGTCACGCCCATGATGGTGTCGGCACGGGTGGTGAATACCCACAGTTTGCCGTCATCAATCAATTGGCCGTCATTGTTTTTGATGTCGTGCGTAAACGCAAAACGCACGCCCACGCTCTTGCCTATCCAGTTGGCCTGCATGGTTTTGACACGCTCAGGCCAGCCTGGCAGTTTGTCCAGATCATCCAGCAATTGCTGTGCGTAGCCGGTGATGTTGAGGTAGTAGCCAGGGATTTCGCGTTTTTCTACGATCGCCCCCGTGCGCCAGCCGCGGCCATCAATCACCTGCTCATTGGCGAGCACGGTCTGGTCGACCGGGTCCCAGTTCACCACCTGGGTTTTTTTGTAGGCGATGCCTTTTTCCAGCATGCGCAAAAACAGCCACTGGTTCCATTTGTAATAGTCAGGCTGGCAGGTGGCCAGCTCGCGGCTCCAGTCGATGGCAAAGCCCAGTGACTTCAACTGCTTGCGCATGTAGGCAATGTTGTCATATGTCCATTGCGCTGGTGGCAGGCTATTCTGAATCGCCGCGTTCTCGGCAGGCAAGCCAAACGCATCCCAACCCATGGGTTGCAACACGTTAAAGCCTTTCATATGGTGATAGCGGCTTAATACGTCGCCGATGGTGTAGTTACGCACATGCCCCATATGCAACTTGCCACTTGGGTAGGGGAACATCGACAAGCAATAGTATTTGGGCTTGTGACTGTCTGCCTTGGCCTGGAAACTCAGCTTGCTGTCCCAGTGCTGTTGGGCCTGTTGCTCGACTTCTTTAAATGGATACTGCTGTTGCATGCTGAAATGGGTTTGAAATAAAAAACAAGATTATACCTGACTAAGGTTCTGCTGGATGGTGGGGATGATTTTCCTGAAGCGGAATTTTTAACGCCTGCATATCCACGTAAGTGGTGGTTGATATTAACCAATTCTAAATCGGATTGGTTTTTTTGGACCAGTGATTAAATTGATTTATCATTAATATATAGTCATAAAATAGATTATTTTTATAACAATAATATAGTTAATAATTATCGCGATATGTTGGCATGTTGTTTGCAGCCTTGACACACTCTGTTGTCATTTTTGGGGTTACACACATGCAAAAACCAAGAAAAAAACTGATTGTCGTTGCGACGGCATTTTCATTACATGCCTATGCGCTACAGGGGCTGGCAGAAGACCAGTCTCAAGCGAGCAAGTCGGTGGCGCTGGATAAACTCGAAGTCCGTGGCATTTTGCCCGACCGCCTGGACTCCGTGCCGGGGTCATACGATTTAATTGATGAAAAAGCACTGATGGAGCGCCGCCCATTCTCAATTCAGGAAGCGTTGAACAATGTGCCTGGTGTGAATGTCGTTGGGGAGAATACATTTGGTTTGGGCGTGAATATCGGGATTCGGGGATTAAACCCTCGCCGGACTTCACGTATCTTGTTAATGGAAGATGGGATGCCTATCTTTCTGACGCCTTATGGAGATCCGGCAGCGCATTACACCACACCGCTTGAGCGTGTACAGCGTATTGAAGTTGTAAAGGGGTCCGGCCAGATTCTTTATGGACCACAGACCGTGGGCGGCATGATCAACTTCGTGACTCGGCCTGTGCCAACGGATGGACAAGTGCATGGAAGTGTACAGGCGACGTTGGGTAACCATGACTTTAGCAGTCTTTACGGCACGATAGGCGCTGGTGATGAGCGTGGAGGACTGATGATAGATGCCCTACATAAAAAAGGCGATGGCATCCGCAAGCATCATGACTTTGAGATTCAGGAGTATACGGCGAAAGGACAGTTAAACTTGTCGGACCGACATACGTTGATTGCTAAAGCCAGTTATTTCCGCGAGGACTCGCATGTATCAGAAACCGGTTTGGGCCTTGTGGAGTATAACGAAGATAAGTATCAGGCACCTACTGGCAAGAATGATGTGTTTCAGCATGAGCGGACTACCTTTCAATTGCAGCACCTGTTTCAGGTCAATGAGCAGGTGAAATTGAGTACGCAAGCGTATTATGCAAAATCTGAACGGGCATCATTCAGGCAAATCAACAACCCAGGTGAAAATGCGGGTCGATCCCAACTGGAAAGATGTCCAGCAGGCATTGGCGGTAATGGTAACCCTAATCTGGCGTTAGCTGATCAATGCGGCGGGCGTTGGCGGCCACGTGAGTTTGAATATTGGGGGATTGAGCCACGTCTGGATATTCAACACAGCCTATTCGGGATCGAAAGTAATGCAGTATTGGGCTTCAGATATCATAAGGAAGACATCGATCGTAAACAATATCGTGGTGATGACGCCCGTTTCCAACATCTGGGTTTTGCCCAAACGACCTTGCCACGAGAAGATATTAAAATTGAAGTAGAAGCAAAGTCCTATTACGCACAGAATACCTTCTATGTTGGAGACTGGACATTTACGCCCGGTTTGAGACTAGAGGATATCCGGATTAAAACGGATGTGATGCGTGCAGATGGTAACCTCCAAAATAACCCTGAGTCCAAGTTAACGAATAATCAAACTAAGTTATTGCCAGGATTGGGTTTGACCTGGAATGGCTTTGAGAAAACAACTTTATTTGCGGGTGTGCACAAAGGTTTTGCACCACCACGTCCTGACCGTGACCTTTTTGCTGAAAATGGTGCGAATACAGCCGTTGTGAGTAAAACCAAGCCAGAGGAGAGTATTAATTGGGAGTTAGGTTTAAGATCGAGTTTCTTTAAAGGCGTTACATTTGAGAGTACCTTATTCCACACGGTCTTTGATGATATTGTCGTCGCTGGGCCTGTACAGGGCACATTCATTAATGGTGGTCAGTCTGAACAGAATGGTATCGAGTTTGGTGGTCGAATTAATTTTGGGCAGATTTACAACACTTCGCACAACTTCTACATCGCAGGCTCTTACACTAACTTGTTCACTGCTAAATTTAAAAAAACCAATGCAGCAGCTAATATTGTAGACGGTGATCGCTTGCCATATGCCCCTCGGCATCTTGCTTCTTTAAGCTTTGGTTACGAGCATCCGGTTGGTCTTGATGCACGTATCGGGGTGGATTATGTGAGCCGTCAGGAAGAGGATGTGTCGTTCAGAGCCGGCCGTAATAGTGCGAATGTATTGCGAGGGGTGACAGGTGATATTCCATCTTACGCGCTCATTAACGCGACTGTGAATTACAGACCGGTTGGGAGTCGCATGACTTATTTTGTCAGCGCTTATAATCTGGGTGATCGCGAATATCTTGCTAGCCGTGTCGATGGTATGGTGGCAGGACGCCAGCGCCAGGTGTTTGGTGGCATACGTTACGATTTCTAATCGTAACGTCCATAAAAAAAGCCCGCAACTTGCGGGCTTTTTGATTTGAAGAAATTATTTCAATGCTACAAAGATTTCTTCTTTAATGGTATTCAATTCACCCAGGCCATTGACCTTAACGTATTTTGGCGCGCCGCCCTGGCCAGAATTGGCCCAGTCTGAGTAGTAGCCGATCAGCTGTTCGGTCTGGTTGTGGTAAACCTCCAGACGCTTCAATACCACTTCTTCCTTGTCATCATCACGTTGTACCAGGTCTTCGCCGGTGACATCATCTTTGCCTTCCACTTTTGGCGGGTTGAATTTGACATGGTAGGTACGACCTGAAGCCGGGTGGCTGCGGCGGCCACTCATGCGCTCAACGATGGCGGCGTCCGGCACATCAATCTCAACCACGTAGTCAATGCCTACGCCGGCCTGTTTCATGGCTTCGGCTTGCGGAATGGTGCGCGGAAAGCCGTCAAACAGGAAGCCATTGGCGCAGTCGGCATCTTTAATGCGTTCTTTGACCAGGCCGATAATGACTTCGTCTGGTACCAGGCCGCCGGCATCCATGAATTTTTTGGCTTCCAGACCTAGTTGGGTGCCTACCTTGACTGCTGCGCGCAACATATCGCCGGTGGAAATTTGCGGAATATTGAATTTTTCTTTGATAAAGGTGGCTTGTGTCCCTTTACCGGCACCAGGGGCGCCCAGCAGAATCAAACGCATAACATGCTCCAAAAATGGGTAAGAATAAAAAAACAGAATTATATCAGGCTCTGTTTTAAAGCAGATTTAAAATCAGCTTAAGGCTGCACACAATCGCAAATTGACTAGCCTCTGCTAAGTGACTATTTTGTTATTAACTTGTTGATATGAACGGTTTTATGATTGATTTTGGCTTGCCAGATAATTGCTGATCGCCACAAACTCGGCCACGCTGAGATTTTCGGCGCGTAACTGCGAATCGATATTCAACGCGCTGAAGCCCGCATCATCCAGCAGTCCTTTAAGTGTGTTGCGCAATGTTTTGCGGCGCTGGCCAAACGCGGCGGTGACCACTTTGGCAAACAGGGCTTCATCCGTCGCCGCGAAAGGCAGGCTGGCGTAGGGCACGCAACGGACAAAAGCAGACTCGACTTTCGGTGCCGGATCAAAGGCTTCGGGCGGCACGGTGACCAGATATTCCATCTGCAAACGGTATTGCAGCATGACCGACAGGCGGCCATATTCAGCGTTGGAGGGGGCGGCGACCATACGCTCGACCACCTCTTTTTGCAGCATAAAATGCATGTCTATGATTTGTGCCGTGTTTTCGAGCAGCTTAAACAGGATGGGGCTGGAGATGTTATAGGGCAGGTTGCCGACGACGCGGATGCGTTCACCCAGGGTGCCGAAGTCAAACTTGAGCACATCCGAATTATGGATGGTCATTTTTTGCGCCGGATAAAAGCCTTGCATCCATTGAATGATGTCACGGTCGATTTCGACGACGTGCAAGTGGTTCAGCTGTTTGAGCAACGGCTGTGTCATGGCGCCCAGCCCCGGGCCGATTTCCACCATCAGATCCTCTGCTTGCGGATGAATGGCGTTGATCAGGCTCTGGATAATGCTCTGGTCGATCAGGAAGTTCTGACCAAACTTTTTCTTGGCGATATGTTTCATTTGTGATGAGTCTTGCGTGTATGCGAAAGTGCAATGGCGAGCTGGATGGCACTTAGCATGCTGCCGATATCGGCTTGACCGCTGCCCGCAATATCCAGCGCCGTGCCGTGATCGACCGAGGTGCGGATAATGGGTAAGCCCAGCGTCACATTGACGCCTTGGCCAAAGCTGGCATGTTTGAGCACGGTCAGGCCCTGATCATGGTACATGGCCAGAAACGCATCAGCATGGGCCAGGTTTTTCTGCGAAAACATGGTATCTGCGGGCAGGGCGCCCAGCAGCAGCATGCCCTCTGCGCGCAACTGTGTCAGCACCGGGTTAATCGTGTCGATTTCTTCCATGCCCAGATAGCCATCTTCCCCTGCATGCGGGTTCAGTCCGGCGACATAGATGCGTGGTTGCGGGATGCCGAAGGTGTGTACCAGATCATGGTGCAAAATACGCAGCGTGGTGGTGAGCGAGGCTTGCGTAATGGCGGCGCTCACTTGGGTCAGTGGCAAATGGGTGGTCGCCAGAGCCACGCGCATGCCACCCCCCACCAGCATCATCACTACTTGTGCAGTGCCTGTTTTTTCTGCCAGATATTCGGTGTGGCCAGTAAACGCAATCCCGGCTTCGTTAATGATGCCTTTATGCACGGGGGCGGTCACCATGGCATCCAATTCCCCGGCCTGGCAACCTGCCAGCGCGCGGTCCAGCATCTCTAGTACAGTGCGGCCATTCCGGGGATCCAGTTTGCCTGCTACGACGGGGGCGGCCGTTGGGATGGGCAGCACGGTCAGCGTGCCATCGCCTGCGTGGGAATGACGTGGCCGGATGTCCGTGTGTATGGTGAGTGGCATGCCCAGTTGCGCAGCGCGTGCCTGTAAAGCTTGCGGATCAGCCAGTACCATAATCTCTGCTGGTAGGGCGGTATGCGCCAGCTTGACGCAAACATCCAGGCCGATGCCTGCAGGCTCGCCAGAAGTAATGGCAATTTTGGGCAAGGCGTTCATGGATGGTGCAGATGCGCCGGTTTCAGTGCGCTGCACTTAAAACTTGTCTTCCAGGCGCATTTCGACAAACGCCTTGTCGCGCAACTCATGAACCCAGTCGTTGTAAGCTTCTTCAGCCTTGCGTGCACGGATTTCCTGACGCGCTTTCAAGCGTTTGGATTCTTTGGACATGTCCTGTTTACGGCGCTCCAGCACCTGGATCAAATGCCAGCCAAACTGGCTACGGACAGGGGCGCTGACTTCGTTGATGGCCAATTCTGCCATGGTTTTTTCAAATACCGGCACGGTGTCACCCGGGCTGATCCAACCTAAATCGCCACCGTTGGAGGCGCTGCCATCGTCCGAATACTGGCGTGCCATGTCCTGGAATGGTGTACCGTGGTCTATACGGTCTTTAATGCCTTCTATTTTCTGTCTGGCTTCCTTGTCCGACAACACCTCGTTCGGTTTGAGCAGAATATGGCGGACATGGGTCTGGTCAACAATCAGCGTACTGGCGCCCGCACGTCTTTCATTGAGCTTTAGGATATGCACCCCGCTTGCACTGCGGATTGGGCGAGAGATACCGCCGGGCTGCATGGTTTTAACCAGTTCAAGAAACTGGGCAGGCATCTGCTGACCACTGCGCCAGCCCAGGCCGCCGCCGTCCAGCGCATTCGGTGCATCCGAAAAGTTGGCCGAGGCTTTTTCAAAACTCATGCCGTCCGCCAGCGCTTTCATGATTTGTTCGGTACGTGCTTTGGCTTTTTGAATGTCGTCTGGGCCGCTGTCTTCGGGCAGGCGAATCAAAATCTGCGAGATGTTAAATTCATCCAGTTCGCCTTCTTTTTCCTGTGTCGTCAGGTAGTTATCAATTTCCGCTTCAGAAATATTTACTTTGTTATCAACATCGCGCTCGCGCAGACGGGCGATGATGATGTCATTTCGGATATCTTCACGGAATTTGTAAAAGTTGGTGCCATCTTCTTCGAGCGCTTTTTTAAACGCAGGCAAGGTGAGGTTGTTTTGTTCGGCAATCCGGTCTATGGTTTTGTCCAACTGCGCATCATCCACCTTGATGCCAGTTTGCGCTGCGAGTTGCAATTGCAGGCTATCGACAATCAGCCGCTCCAAAATCTGTTTCTGCAACGCTTCATCGAGCGGCAGGTCAGCGCCTTTTTTGAGCATTTGTGCTTTCACATATTCCATACGGTTCAGCATTTCACGCTCGGTAATTACGGATTGATCGACCACGGCAATAATGCGGTCCATTTTTTCAATCGGTTTTTTTTCTGCCGCGAATAAGGCTGCAGACTGTCCTGTGATGAGCAAAGCGGTACTCAACGTGAGGATTAAATTCAGTATATGTTTCATCATTGCGCGTTCTGGTCTCTGTAAATTGCCGGGATATCATAAGTGCGCATATAAGTTGGGATATTGCGCTTGATCACATTCAGCGGGTTGGCACCAATAGAGGTCAGCCCACCGAGTTCGAGTTGAAAAAACATGCCGTAGTTCGCATTGGCCGTCGCTGTTTGCACACGTTGCATGACAGCACGTGCCTGCCAGCAGCCCGCATCATACTCAAGTCCGCCCAAAAACTGTACTGCATTGGCGTCACGGATAGAGTAGTTCAATCGGCTGATGCCGTACCAACCGGAGCCTAGTGGCCATTGCGCTGAAGTATCAATTTGCTCCAGCGTGTTAGCCGTGTAACGGTAGCCGAAGGTAAACGATTTGCCTGGTTCAGGGTTATAGCGCAGCAAGTAATTGTTGCGCTGCATATTGCTTCTTTCTGTATCGTATTGCCAGAAAGTATCCAGATTCAAGCGACTGGAGAGCCTTGCCGTGAAGCCAGCCAGAATGTCCGAGGATTTACTGATACTGGTGGTGGTATTGGGTAGTGTGACTTTCTGGTCTTCAAAATAATAGCGCTGCGCCAGCGTGCCACTCAGGCGCTCAATGCCGGTTTCACTGTCAATCAGACGGCTGGTGAGGGCCAGTGTCATCTGGTTGGCATTATTGACACGGTCATCGCCACTGAACTGATTTTCATAAAAAATCGAGTTCTGGTTCAAGGTGTTGAGCGAGGTGTCAAAAATCGGAAGCTTGCTCTGGTCTTTATAAGGGATATACACATAGTATGCCCGTGGTTCCAGCGTATGCGTATACGTGGTATCAAACAAGCTGGTCTGACGGTCAAAATACAGACCAGAATCCACGCTCATGATAGGCAGCGTACGATTCAACTGATTGTATTCCTGAGAATATCCTACTGGTATATTGTTGCTCAAACTGTATTGCGTACTTTGCACACCAATTTTTGGCGTCACATAAGCGTAAGAGTTTTTCATCGGGTATGAAATCGAAGGGTAGACACTCATGCGACTGCCGCTAGGCTTGTCTACCATGCCATCCATGGTTTGAAAGTTAACGTATTGCGCCCCTGTCTGAACATGGAAACCTTTGAAATCATCGTTGTAGGTTAACGTAAGCTGAGGTAATCGCTGATAAACAAAGGACACGTTATCCAGGTTTTGGTAGCGCTGAAGGATGCCGTTAAAGGTGACGTGCTCACTGTTGTAATTGGCAAACACGGCTTGTTGCAAGTTCACGCGAGAAGTGACCTGAATCCGGGTCGCCAGGTCTGAAAAGTAAGTATCATCAGAAACCTTTTCAAAGCTGTAGCCGCCAGACCAGTTACTGCCAAAGCTTTGTAAATGCGTGAGCTTGGCGTAGTAACGGGTTTGCCCCGTCATGTTGTCTTTATCCAGATACTCCAGGTTGTTGATGCCGGAATAGGTTTCGCCCAGATAGCGGAACTCTCCTTGCAGTTGTAGGCCGCGCTTGCTGAAGTAGTTGGTGGATACCGTGGCATCCATATCCGGGCTGATATTGATATAGTAAGGCGTTAAAAGCTGAAAACCACTCCGTGAGGTCGTGCCCCACAAGGGTGCCAGAAAGCCGCTTTTACGTTGGTTGTTATACGAAAAGCTCATCCAGGGTGTGTAGAGGATAGGCACCCCTTTAAATTCCACATAGGCATTGGTTGCCACGCCGGTTCTGGAGTAATCGTTCAATTCCAGGCTATTCGTTTTGATATACCAGTCATCCACATCCGCTGCACAAGAGGTGTAGCTGGCGCCTTTCAGGCGCTTGATGTTCTGGCCTTCAAACAGCACCTGTTTGGCGGTGGCGCGAATGTTGTCAAATGCATTGCTTTTGGTACTGGCCTGGGTGCTGTAAGACTGATTGTCTTCCAGATATCTTTTGGGGTCACTGAGCAAAATTGCCTGATCATTCAGCAAGGGACTACCGTCCTCATCGTTGGGCGGTGGTGGGCTACTCTTGAATTCAATGGATACATCACGCATTTCACCGATGTTTTCGCTCAGGCGCATGCGCAACATCGGGCCGGTGATTTTGGTTTGACCGGCGGTAATCACCGCATTGCCTTCGACTTGCAATTCATCGTTCTGGATATCGTAGCGAATATCATCGCCCGTGACCTGTTGCCCGTCTTTGCGCATCACAGCGTTGCCCGTCGCACGCATTTGACGGTCCATGCGCAGTTGCAGGGTGTCGCCTTCAATCTCAATCGCACCTGGCAAGGTGACCGCCTCTGCCAGCTGAATTTTTTCAGGGGCAGTCTCTTCCTCGGCGCGCAAGTGCTCAGGCGAGAGTGTGCCTATGGCCAGCAATGCCAGAATCAGGCGGATCCCGCGCTCCTGAAAAGTAGATGAGTGAACGTGCAAGTTATTCAAAGAGTGATCGTTTCGGTCAGGCCTGCCGTTGGCAGCGTAATTATTACGGCGAATTTTGGGATGTTAGCCCGATGCCTTGTTTCAATTGCGCTATATTATTCATGAAAACGCTTAAAAAGTCATTTTTCCCTTAAAATGGCTGCCGCATTTTCATCGCAGCGGCCACCAGACAGGCCTATTCAAGATTCGGGATATTTTGTGGATAGAACACAGCACCTTCAGCAATGGCTGACAGACGTACTTCAGCAACCCTTTACGCTCAGCACGGCTTCCGCCGATGCCAGTTTCCGTCGCTATTTCCGCGTACATCTGGCCGCAGAAACCCTGATTGCCATGGATGCGCCACCGCCCCAAGAGGATTGCCGTCCTTTTGTCCGCGTGGCCGAGCAGTTGCTGGCCGCGGGGCTGAATGTGCCAAAGATTCTCGCGCAAGATCTGGAACAAGGGTTTTTGCTGCTCAGTGATCTGGGCAATGACACCTATTTGTCGCAGCTCAATGCCGGCAATGCCAAAGCCTTGTATGGTGATGCATGCCAGGCCTTGATCAAGATGCAACTGGCGACCCAGCCCGCCGCCTTGCCGCCTTATGACAGTGCGTTGCTCATGCGTGAGTTACAGTTGTTCCCCGAATGGTATGTGGGCAAGCATTTGGGCAAAACGCTGACCCCGGAGCAGCAAGCGGTGATGGACAAGACATTTGCCTTGCTGGTCGACAATATTTTGCAGCAGCCACAAGTGACCGTGCATAGAGACTATCACGCGCGCAACTTGATGGTTACCGCCGAGCATAATCCCGGCGTACTTGATTTTCAGGATGCCGTGATCGGGGCGATTACTTATGACCTGGTTTCGCTGTTCAAGGATGCCTATATCCACTGGGATGAAGAAATCATGATGGATTGGGTAGTCCGTTATTGGCAGTCTGCCAAACAGGCCGGGTTGCCCGTGAATACTGATTTTGGCGAGTTTTATCGTGATTTTGAATGGATGGGCGTTCAGCGGCATATCAAGGTGCTGGGGATTTTTGCGCGGCTGTATCACCGGGATGGCAAGTCGGGCTATCTTAAGGATATGCCGCTGGTGATGCAATATCTGCAAGCCGCTTGCGAGCGCTATGTAGAGTTGCGCCCTTTCCTTAAGTTGCTGAAGACGCTAGAGGCGGCATGAAGATGCGCGCCATGATTCTGGCCGCTGGTCGCGGTGAGCGCATGCGGCCGCTGACCGACCACACGCCCAAACCCTTGCTGGCAGTGGGCGGCAAGTCCTTGATCGTCTGGCATATTGAGCGCTTGGCGCAAGCAGGAATCACTGAGATTGTCATTAATCATGCGCATCTGGGGGCGCAGATTGAAGCCGCGCTGGGCGATGGTGACCGCTGGCAGGTGAATATCAGTTACAGTGCAGAAAGTACGGCGCTGGAAACTGCGGGGGGGATTGCCTATGCCTTGCCGCTATTAGGGACGCAACCATTTCTGGTGGTGAATGGCGATGTCTATACCGATATTGACTATGCACGCCTGGCGCTCCCCGCCGGTAAACTGGCGCATCTGGTCATGGTGGATAATCCGCCACAACATCCGTCCGGAGATTTTGGCCTGGTCAATGGCCTGCTGCAAGAAGACGCCAGCCATAAGCTGACGTTCTCAGGTGTGGGGGTTTATCATCCAGACTTGTTTGTAACGGTGACGCGCGGGCAGCCAGCCAAACTGGCGCCGTTATTAAAAGCCGCAATGCGGCAGCAACAAGTCAGCGGGCAGCACCATGCGGGGGTCTGGCATGACATTGGGACGCCAGAACGATTAAAACAACTGGATGAATGGTTAAGCAGATCATAACAAGCAGCAAAAAGGGAGCATCATGAAACCACCGTACGAGCATAAAACAGACAAGCTGGCGCATCAGGCCTTGATGTGGATAGAACGTTTAGGGTTGGGGCTAGTGACACTGGCCACCTTCTTTTCACTGGCGCATGAACTGTCGCGTATGTGGAACGCCGGCATGGTCGGCCTGGGCGATTTGTTGCAGCTGTTCCTGTATCTGGAAGTCTTTTCCATGATCAACAGTTATTTTGGCTCTGGCAAATTGCCGATGCGCTACCCGATTTATATTGCCATGGTGGCCCTGGCGCGGTATTTGTTGCTGGATATGAAAGAAATGACAGAGACGCATATGCTGGCAGTGTCTGCCGCGATTCTGATTCTGGCCGTTTCGGTCTTGGTGATGCGTTTTGGCCATGCCCGCTATCCTTATGAGGATATTCCCCAGCAAAAACGGGATTTGTTGTAATTGGCCGCTGAGGTCCTCAGCGGCACGGCTCAGGCAGCAACAAGGGCTTCGCTGGACAGGGTGACCCGGTTGCGGCCATTGGCTTTTGCCGTATACAGGGCCTGATCGGCACGGCTGAACAGGTCCTCTGGCTGTTCGCCAGGCTGGTAGGCGGCCACGCCCAATGAGATGGTGATGTTGGAAATCATATGCTGCGTGATGGTGTTTTTGATATTGATCGCTGCAACTTTATGCCGGATTTGCTCGGCGATTTCACGCGCGGTTTCCAGCTGCGTATTCGGTAGCAGCAACACAAACTCTTCACCGCCATAGCGCGCCGCCGTGTAGCTGTTGCCGGCAACGGTTTTAAAAATGCTGGCAACTGCCTGGATCACCTTGTCGCCAAACAAGTGGCCATAGCTGTCATTCACCTTTTTGAAGTAATCAATATCCGCAATAATCAGGCTGGTATCGACGATGTGCTGTTGCAGGCAATCGTGCAGCGCCACGTCAAAGCCCTTGCGGTTCATGAGGCCAGTCAGCCCGTCTTGCAAGGCTTCTTGTCTGGCCTTGATCATTTCGTTTTTGAGCGCGTCCACCTCTTCCAGGCTTGAGCTCAATTTGCCTTGCAAATGGTTGAGGCTATTGGTCATCATCAGCGTTTCTGACAGCAATGAGTCCAGTTGCAAAGCCAGTTGCGGCTCCTGTTGCTGGATCTCGTTAGACCAGGCATCCAGGGTTTTACTGTATTCGCTTGTTTGCAGCCCGGTTTTTTCGGTCGAGCTGCGCATTTCGGTGACGACTTGGCTGAAACGTTCTACCAGTTTTTTCGCATGATCGGTATCAATGCCGGCAATATGCTTGTTAAAGACATGGGCCGTGCTTTTTTCATTGAGTTTTTTTTCTTTTTCAATCAGTGCGTTGACCTCATCAATCAGGCGCGCATGTTCGCCGGACGAGTATTCATACCAGACTGCATAGCTGACTGGATGAAAGGCGGCATCCTGCATCGACATATGGTGGATGGCTTGCCGCAGGTGCTCTGCACTTTTTTCTTTGGTGACTTCGTATTGCATCATGGTTTTCCGCGATGTTCAGTTCAACACTAGGTAATCTTTATTTGTGATTTGGGCATACTGGATAACATATCGGCAGCTGCACGGAATTCTTGAGGCCAGGCCCTTTGCCTGCGAGGGCCGACAGTTTTTTTAGTAGAATAGCCACGATGATTCCAAGTTGATCCCGCATTAAGTAGCCCCATGAAAAACGAAGATTTATTACAACTGGTCAGCGTCAAAATGCCTTATGGCAAGTATCAGGGACGCTTGATTGCCGATTTGCCCGGCCACTATTTAAACTGGTTTGCCCGAGAAGGCTTTCCACGCGGTGAGTTGGGGCGGTTGCTGCAATTGATGCAGGAGATCGACCACAATGGTTTGTCGCCATTACTCAACCCCTTACGCGAAACGCACAGGCATGACGATATTTAAAGGGATTGTTTTGCTGATTGCGCTATTGTCTGTGCAGGCCAGCAAAGCCGAAGAGGCTTGGCAGTCGCCGGCGTACCTGCAGCTTGCCTTTGCTGAAGTCGCATTACACAACGAATACCGGCCAGGGGAGTTTGGGGTTCGCAAGTGGTTAAAGCCGGTCAAGGTATGGCTGGTTCACCATGCCGACGAACAGGAAAAGCATACAACACTGACGCGCTACCACCTTCAGCATCTGGCGCAAATTACCGGGCATGCTGTGGATTTTGCCAGCAGTGCGGCTGACGCCAATATGATCGTGATTTTTAGCGAGGCGGCACAATGGCAGCAGGATTTGAGAACGGTGAGTGGCAATCCAAACATGCAGCCGCCAGACGACGCGGTCTGTATGTTTGGGTCTACCGCTGATGCCGGGCAGGCGCTCAAGCGGGCTTGGGTGGTGATTCCGGTAGATTATGCGCAAGCGCACCGGTCACTGGTCTCGTGCATCGTCGAAGAAATCACCCAGGCCATGGGCTTGCCCAATGATTCCGAGCGCGTGTTTCCTTCGGTTTTTAACGATAAAACGCCCGAGGCCTTGCTGACGGGGCTGGATGCCTTGTTGCTCAAAATGCTGTATTTACCCGCCATCAAGCCTGGCATGCATGCCGCCCAGGTGCGACCCATCCTGGCACGTCAACTGCAACAATGGCAACAAGATGGCACCATAGAACAAGCTGAGCAATCGGTCAGGCGATCACCACTGTATGAGATGATGGGATTTTGATTGCGGGTGCCTGGCAGGCAGGGGGAACCAATCCAGCAATCGCCGACCAAATACGCTACAATGCCCAATCATCCAGGATTAGCTTTGAGTGTTTCCATGCAAGAGTTTTCTCGCCGCCGCCAGCAGTTGATCAACCACATGCAGGCCGGTATTGCGATCATTCCTACCGCGCCCGAAGTGACACGCAACCGCGACAGTCACTATCCCTACCGCTTTGACAGCTATTTTTATTACCTGACTGGCTTTAAAGAGCCGGAAGCGGTGTTGGTGCTGATGGCCGGACCCCAGCCCAAAAGTATTTTGTTTTGCCGTGACAAAGACCTGGATCGCGAAATCTGGGATGGTTTCCGCTATGGCCCTGAAGCTGCCAAAACAGTGTTTGGCTTTGATGAGGCTTATTCGATCACGCAGCTGGACACCGAACTACCCAAACTGATGGCGAATCAGCCGGCTTTGCATTTCAGTTTGGGCGCAGACAACGCCTGGGACAGCAAGGTCACTGCTTGGTTGAATGCGGTCAAAGCACAAACCCGCTCTGGCATGCAAGCACCCGCCCAATTGCTTGATGTGCGTCAAGCGCTGGATGCCATGCGTCTGCTTAAATCGTCCGAGGAGATGGACGTCATGCGCCGTTCAGCACAGATTGCGGCCACCGCGCATAACCGTGCCATGCAGCACACCCGTCCCGGGCAATGGGAGTATGAGGTCGAAGCGGAGTTTTTACACACGTTTTATCGCCATGGTGCGCAAGCGCCTGCTTATACCAGCATTGTGGCTGGTGGCGCCAATGCCTGCACCCTGCATTACAACTTTAACAATGCCCAGCTCAAAGACGGGGATTTGCTGTTGATTGATGCTGGCTGTGAACTGGATGGTTACGCCTCGGACATCACGCGTACCTTCCCGGTCAATGGCCGCTTCAGTGGCCCACAAAAGGACTTGTATGAATTAGTGCTGGCAGCCCAGGCAGCCGCCTTGGGTAAAGTGAATACGCAGCAGCACTGGAATGCGCCGCATGAAGCTGCGCTCGAAGTGTTGGTGGATGGCTTCATTCACTATGGCTTGTGTCAGGGCAGCCGCGACGCGGTGCTCGAAACTGGTAGCTACCGCCAGTTTTACATGCACCGCACCGGGCACTGGCTGGGCCTGGATGTGCACGATGCCGGCGAGTACAAAACAGCCGACGGTGCATGGGTTATGTTACAGCCTGGTCATGTGTTGACCGTAGAGCCAGGGTGCTATGTGCGTCCTGCAGACAATGTGCCGCCGCATTTCTGGAATATCGGTATCCGTATCGAAGATGATGTGCTGGTCACCGAGCACGGACATGAAGTGTTGACGGCCGCTGCGGTCAAAACCGTCGCGGATATCGAAGCGCTGATGGCGCAACGCTGATCTTTTGCAACGGATTTCGGCTAGGTCTAAAAGACTCTTTTAAAAAATGTATTTTTTGAGTGTATTTTTGTCATACAAATGGATGCAGCATGCAATTGATTGAACATCCTGTCGTGATTGGCGGTGGCCCGGTCGGGTTGGTGCTGGCCTTGTCTTTGCAGCAGGCTGGTGTGCCGGTCACCGTGCTTGAAGCGCAGGCGCCAGGCGCCATGTATGGCGATGGCCGTGCCCTGGCCTTGTCTTTTGGCACGCGCCAGGTGTTGGAGCAATTGCAAGTATGGTCCATGTTGGCCGATGCGGTCACTGCCATTGAAACCATTCATGTGTCACAGCAAAAAGGTTTGGGCCGCACCGTGCTCAAAGCACAAGAGCATCAGCTACCGGCGCTGGGCTATGTGGTGTCTTATGGCGTGTTGATGCGGGCGCTGGATGCGCGCCTGGCGCAATTGACCACTGGCATTAAGCTGTATTACGAAGCTCCGGTGACGGACTTACAGGTGCATGCCAGTGCCGCCGATATTGTATATACGGCAGCCGATGGGCAACGGTACTCACTGTCTACGCCGTTAGCGGTGGTGGCCGATGGCGGCCGGAGTCTGGAGGCTATTCCGGGCTTGCAGCGCGACACCAAGCATTATGGGCATGATGCACTGGTAGGCCTGGTGCAAACTGAACTGCCACACCGGCAGATTGCCTACGAGCGCTTTACGCCACGTGGCCCGATGGCGCTGCTACCCAATGGCGACCAGTTTTCACTGGTGTGGACGGGCGAGCAGGCGTATATCGACGAGATTGCTGCGCTTGATGATGCCGCCTTTTTGCACGCCCTGCATGCCGCCTTTGGTGACCGCGTCGGCCGCTTTCTGCATGCCGGAAAACGCTTCAGGTTCCCGCTTAAATTAAGCAAACTGGAACAGACGTTTGCGGCGCATTGCGTGGTCATCGGCAATGCGGCGCAAACCATGCATCCGGTCGCCGGTCAGGGCTTTAATGTCGGCATCCGTGATGCGGTGGCGCTGGCCGAGAATGTGGCGTCTACGACATCGCATGAGTGGGGCGCTGACCACCGCTTGCTCGCCTACCAGGCGTCCAGACAGCGTGATACCGGGCGTGGCTTGCAGTTTACCGATTTTCTGGTCAATGTATTTTCAAATGATTTGATCGGGGTGGGCGTGTTGCGTGGTGCGGGGCTGGGGATGCTCAGCATGTTACCGATGGCCCGGCGTTTTCTGGTGGAAAAAATGAGTTATGGACGCTGAAAAGCACTTGATGCAGACAGACGTAGTGATTGTCGGTGCTGGGTTGGTGGGGCTGACCGCTGCCATCGCCTTGTCCCGTCTGGGCAAGCAGGTGGTCCTGACGGATGCCAAGCCACCGTTTGAGCTGCCAGCAGGCTGGGCCGACGATCAGTTAGACTGGGACAGCCGGATCTATGCGCTGACCAATCAAACCATGGACTGGTTAGCTGAGATTGGCGTCTGGCAGCATGTGCCTGCGCAGCGCGTGAACCCGGTCAACGCCATGCATTTATGGTCACCGACGCAGCATCATGTCCTGCCCAGCCTGAGCCTGACAGCCAAGGAAGCGCATCTGGCCCAAATGGGCTGCATTGTTGAGAGTCAGGCCTTGATGCAGGCGTGCTGGACTGTGTTGGCAGACGCCGACGTAACGGTCATCACCGACGCACCGGCGCAATCCTTGCAACAATTTGGTCATCAAATCCGTGTAGCATTGCCGCAGCAAACGATAGAAGCACAATTATTGATAGGCGCAGACGGCGCGAGTTCATGGGTGCGCTCGCAGTGTGGCGTCGGCGTGGAGCAAGTGGACTTTGCGCAGACGGCGCTGGTCACCAATTATGTTGCCACACAAGCGCATCAACACGTGGCAAGGCAGTGGTTTGGTGCCCATGAAACGCTGGCCTTGCTGCCGATGCCTGAGCAGCAGGTGTCATTGGTCTGGGCCTTACCCCACGCCGAGGCCGCCCGCATGCAGGCGCTGTCTGCCGGTGAGCTGGCAGTCGCAGTTGAACACCGCTGTGGTCAGGTCTTGGGCCCACTGACGCCTAATGGTGCTGTGGTGGCGTTTCCCCTCAGGCAGAATACAGCTGAAACCATGGCGTTGCCCAATATCCTGTTGCTCGGTGATGCCGCACACCAGGTGCATCCTATGGCCGGGCAGGGGGTCAATTTGGGCTTCGAAGATGTGCAAGCCTTATGTGCGGAAGTCGCACGCTTGCCGGGCATTAAGCCCTTGGGGGATGTTAACGTGCTGCGGCATGTCATGCGTGGCCGTCAACGCGATATCCGAAGCATGCATGCCCTGACGCGAGGACTGGATTTTCTGTTTGCGCGTCCACAGGCACTGTGGACGCATGCCGCCTTGCTTGGCTTACGCGGCGTTGAAAACAGTGCTATGCTGAAACGTTTTTTAATTCGCACCGCGACGCAAGCGTAGCGCCCGGTGCACGTTCGAGAAAGAGTTGGTATGAAAAAATACAACGCAACGGCTGTCATCAAGGCCTTGGGGGCCCTCTGTCTGCTGTGGTCTATGGGCAGCGTGGCAGATGAAGCCAGTCTGAAGAAACAGATAGAGAGTGCCTATCCAAAATTCAAGGTGGATAGCGTGACCAAAACCCCTTACGCCGGATTGTACGAAGTGTACATGGGTGGCCAGATCATCTATACCGATGATAAATTCAGTTTTTTGATAGCTGAAGGCCGCCTGGTAGATCCGAAAACCAAAAAAGACCTGACCGGTGAGCGTATGGACGAGCTCACTAAAATTGATTTCAATACGCTGCCTCTGGATCAGGCCATCAAGGTGGTCAAAGGCAATGGCAGCCGCAAGCTGGTGGTGTTCTCGGATGTGGATTGCCCATTCTGCAAGCGTCTTGAGCAAAAAGAGCTCACCAACATTAACGATGTCACCATTTACACCTTTTTGTATCCGATTGAACAGCTGCACCCGGATGCGGCCAACAAATCGCGTAGCATCTGGTGTGCCAGCAACCGTGTAAAAGCCTGGCAAGACTGGATCATGAACAACAAGCTGCCGACCACTACTGCCAAGTGCGATGTGCCGCTGGAAAAAGTCGGCGAACTGGCGCATAAAGTCGGGGTCAACAGCACGCCGACCATGTTCTTTGAAAACGGTAAACGCATGCTGGGTGCGCAGCCTTATGATGAGATTGAAAAGTCCTTGCAGGCTGCTAGCAAAAAAGCCATGTAAGCACGGTGCATATTTATTCGCGTTAAAAAACAAGGGACTTGTAGCCCCTTGTTTTTTTATCCTGCTGTTTTTATTGCCAAGGCAAGTGTGTTGTTCTAGCCACCACCGCTAACCACTTTACCCATTTTGAAGATGGGCATGTACATGGCCACCACCAGCCCGCCAATCAGCACGCCGAGTACCACCATGATCACCGGCTCCATCAGGCTGGAAATTGCCGCGACCGCATCATCGACTTCGCCCTCATAAAAATCGGCCACTTTGGTCAGCATGCTGTCCAATGAGCCAGACTCTTCACCAATCGCGGTCATCTGGATCACCATATTCGGGAAGACATTGGTGTTTTGCATGGCCACGGTGAGACTGGTCCCGGTACTAACCTCGCTTTGAATCTTTTTGGTAGCATCAAAATACACTTGATTGCCCGAAGCCCCTGCCACAGAGTCCAGCGCTTCTACCAGCGGCACGCCGGCGGCGAACATGGTTGAGAGCGTACGCGCAAAGCGGGCAATGGTGGCTTTGCGGATGAGCTCACCAAAAATCGGCAGGCGTAGCATTAGCCGATCCATGGTCGCCTGTAGTTTTGCCGAGCGTTTCCAGGTATAGAAAAAGAACCACAGGCCGCCACCCAGACTACCAAAAATGGCCCACCACCATTTTACAAAAAAGTCTGACAGGTTAATCACCACCACTGTCGGGCCAGGCAAGTCTGCGCCAAAGCTGCTGAACAGCTCTTTGAACGAGGGCACCACAAAAATCATGATGACGGCGGTAATGACAAACGCCACCACGATAATCGAAGTCGGGTATACCAGCGCTGATTTGATCTTGCTTTTGATGGCGAGGATTTTTTCCTTGTAGGTTGCCAGGCGTTCCAATAAGGCATCCAGAATCCCGGCCTGCTCGCCAGCGCCCACCAGATTGCAAAATAACTGGTCAAAATGCAGCGGGTATTTTCGGAAGGCCGCGCTCAGGCTGCTGCCTGTTTCAACATCGGCCTTGATGTCGCCCAACAGTTTGGAGACCGCAGGGTTGTGGTGGCCCTTGCCGACAATGTCAAACGCCTGCAGCAAAGGCACGCCGGCTTTCATCATGGTCGCCAACTGGCGGGTGAACAGCGTGACATCTTTTTCTGACACCTTGCCTTTGGTCGCCAGCGAGCTCTGCTTTTTCACTTTGCTGACACTGATGCCCTGGCGGCGTAAGGTCGCATTGACGACGGCCTCGCCGTTGGCGCGCATCTCGCCCTTGATCACCTTGCCTTTGCGGTCTTTACCTTCCCACAAATATACAGATTGTTTGATGTTGCCAGTCGCCATAATGTCTTCTTAAAAAGTGAATGCCTACCCGTGTTACTCGTTGGTGACTGCTTCGACTTCCTCAATCGAGGTGAGTCCCTGTTTAACCTTGAGCAAGCCAGACTCGCGCAGATCTTTCACACCTTCGCGTTTGGCCTGCGCGGCAATGTCCATGGCGTTGCCATGAGACATGATGATGCGCGCGATTTCCTCGGTGATCGGCATCACCTGATAAATCCCCACCCGTCCCTTGTAGCCATTGTTACAATGTTCGCAGCCCCCTGGTTTGGCACCGTATAACTGCCAGCTGCCATCCAGATCAGCTTCAGTAAAGCCCACTTTCAATAGTGCTTCCTTGGGGACATTCAGCGGCACTTTGCAATGCTTGCACAACCGTCTTGCAAGGCGCTGTGCAGTAATTAACGTCACGGCAGAGGCAATATTGAAGGGGGCGACTCCCATATTTAACAAACGGGAGAGGGTAGTAGGCGCATCGTTGGTATGCAGGGTGGACAGCACCATATGCCCGGTCGATGCGGCCTTGATGGCCATATCTGCAGTTTCCAGGTCGCGGATCTCACCAATCATGATGATGTCCGGGTCCTGACGCAAAAAGGATTTAAGGGCTGCAGCGAAGGTCAACCCCTGTTTGTCATTGACGTTAACCTGATTAATGCCCGCCAGCGGAATTTCGGCCGGATCTTCTGCGGTTGAGATATTGACGCCGGGATCATTGAGTAAATTCAGACAGGTATACAGCGAGACGGTTTTACCCGAACCGGTGGGCCCGGTGACCAGTACCAGACCGTATGGGCGGTGAATGGCCTTGAGTAGCGCCTCCTGTTGTGGTGCCTCGTAGCCGAGCGCTTCAATGCCCAGCGTGGCACTGGAGGGATCCAGAATCCGCATGACAATTTTTTCGCCATGGATCAGTGGCAAGGTGCTGACACGGAAATCAATTGCGCGTGTTTTCGACAGGATCAGCTTCATGCGGCCATCTTGCGGAATTCTTTTTTCCGAGATGTCCAGATTAGAAATCACCTTGATGCGTGAAGCCAGCTTTTCCTTGATGGCCAGCGGGGGCTGCGACATATCCCTTAACACGCCATCGACGCGAAAGCGGATACGGTAAAATTTTTCATAAGGCTCAAAGTGCAAGTCAGACGCGCCCATATTAATGGCGTCCATCAAGATTTTTTGCAGGAACTTGACCACAGGGGCATCATCGACTTCCTGCATGATATCCGCTTCTGGCTCTTCGCTGCTTTCCTCCAGGCCAAGATCAAAATCATCCCCGCTGGCATTGAGTGCAGACATGCTGGTGTCTTTGGATTCGACAATTTTATCTATCCATTTGCCCAATTTGTCATCTTCCACCACAATCGGGAACAAGGTTGCACCCATTTGAAACTGGATGGTGTCCAGCGCATGCAGGTTGGTCGGGTCAGACAGGGCAATATAGGCTACATTGCCCTTTTGTTGCAGCAGCAGCACACGATGCGACTGCATCAGTTTGATATCAATGCCTTTGTCAGGCAGCAGATTCTGTTCAAGCGCATCCAGGTCAAAAAAAGGAAAACCAAACGCTTGTGAGGCAGAGAGCGCGATTTCTTTGGGCGAGATTTTCTTTTGTGCCAGCGTCGCGGCGAGGAAGCTGGCTTTTTGGCTCTGACATTTTTCTTGCAGGGTGGCCGCTTCTTCTTCACTCATCAGCGAAGATTGCACCAGCATGCGGGCCATGCCGCCCAGTTTTTTTGTGCTTTCCAGTGTGGCCATAGCGTTCTGTGTCTGTTTCCAAAATCCTTAAATACGCCGTTTAATCGACTGATATAACAATACTTTCTACCTCAGTATATGGGGTCCAGGCGGGATTCAAATCGCAGAAAAGACGCGTTCTGATGCAGCTTTTGTGCAAATTTTAGGGAGTTTTCTTGACTTAACTCAAAAGATACAAAAATAGTCTTGACTTTTAAATTATGCTCACTTATAAATCCTTAAGGCGTTTGGGTTCAGGTTTTTTGTGGCCGTCTTTAAGTAAAGCAAAGCTTGTTTATTGCGACTGGAGTACTTGAGACAAACTTTTGGGGGCGCCTCCCTGTTAAGTAAAAAAGTAAGGAAGTAAAATGGCAACAGGTACCGTAAAGTGGTTTAACGACTCTAAGGGCTTTGGATTCATTACTCCGGATGATGGTGGTGACGATTTGTTCGCGCACTTCTCCGCAATCGTTGAATCTGGTTACAAAAGCTTGAAAGAAGGTCAGCGCGTATCCTTTGATGTGACTGAAGGTCCAAAAGGGAAGCAGGCCTCCAATATACAAAAAGCATAATTTTTGTTTTAGGGGTAAAAAATACAAAACGGCTCGCCATAGCGAGCCGTTTTTTTTATGCTGGGCCTTGCGTGTCTGCTTACGCCATCTGTTTGATAATCTCGTCACCAAACTCAGCGGTGCCCACTTGCGTCGCGCCTTCCATCTGGCTGCTGAAGTCGCCGGTCACGCGTTTGCTGGCGATGGCCTTGGCCACACCGTGCAACACCAGGTCCGCAGCTTCCACCCAGCCCATGTGGCGTAGCATCATTTCGGCTGACAAGATCAGGGAGCTGGGGTTGGCCAGGTTTTTACCGGCGATTTTAGGCGCGGTACCATGTGTAGCTTCAAACATGGCAACGGTGTCGCTCAAGTTCGCGCCTGGGGCAATGCCAATGCCGCCGACTTGTGCTGCCAGCGCATCACTCATGTAGTCACCGTTCAGGTTCAGTGCAGCGACAACATCGTAATCTTCAGGATGCAACAGAATCTCTTGCAGGAAGGCGTCGGCGATACAGTCCTTGATGACGATGCCGTTCGGCAGTTTGCACCATGGGCCACCATCAATCAGTTCTGCGCCAAACTCTTCTTTGGCCAGCTGGTAGCCCCAGTCACGGAAGCCACCTTCGGTGAACTTCATGATGTTGCCCTTGTGGGTGATGGTGACTGATTTGCGGTTGTTATCAATCGCGTATTGAATGGCTTTGCGGATCAGGCGTTTGCTGCCGTCGATAGAGACTGGCTTGATGCCGATGGAAGACGCCTCCGGGAAACGGATTTTCTTGCGTACGCCCATGTCGCTCAAGAAATTGATGACTTTTTTCACTTCCTCCGTGCCAGCTGCCCATTCGATGCCAGCATAAATGTCTTCAGTGTTTTCACGGAAAATCACCATGTCGGTTTTTTCAGGGTGCTTGACCGGGCTGGGCACGCCTGTGAAATACTGGATAGGGCGCAGACACACGTACAAGTCTAGCTCCTGGCGCAAGGTCACATTGAGTGAACGGATGCCGCCGCCAACCGGAGTCGTCAGCGGCCCTTTGATTGAAATCACATAGTCTTTGAGGGCTGCCATGGTTTCGTCAGACAACCAGGTGTCTTTGTCATACAGCGTGGTGGATTTTTCACCGGCATAGACTTCCATCCATGAAATCTTGCGTTTGCCGCCATAGGCTTTTTCAACCGCAGTATCCACAACTTTGATCATGGGGGGCGTGATGTCAACGCCGATGCCATCACCCTCGATAAACGGGATAATAGGTTGGTCAGGAACATTTAGGGTATTATCAGCATTGACGGTGATTTTGCTGCCAGTGGCGGGCACCTTGATTTTAGACATAGCACTTTCCATGTTATTACTGTTTAACAAACCCTTTAACGTCGTATGCCAGTTTACTGCGCATGAAAAACACCCGACGCTCAAGGACTATATTTCGATTCCCAACGTTTATGCCGCCGGGCGGTTAGATACCGATTCTGAGGGATTGCTTATTCTAACCGATGACGGCGCATTACAACATCGTTTGAGCCATCCCAAGCACAAACAGGTCAAAACCTATTGGGCGCAAGTGGAAGGCGCTCCTACACAAGCAGATTTGATGCCATTGCTGCGCGGCGTCGATTTGGGCGATTTTGTCACGCAGCCGGCGCAGGTCAGAATCATCGATGAACCTGACCATTTATGGCAGCGTGACCCGCCTATTCGGGCGCGCAAACAGATCCCGACCACCTGGCTGGAGATTAAAATCAGTGAAGGCAAGAACCGCCAGGTGCGGCGGATGACCGCCCACGTGGGGTTTCCGACCTTGCGCCTGATCCGTTATGCCATTGGGCCTTACACATTGGACGGAATCTTGCTTGGGCAATATCAGGAAGTCAGTTATAAGAAGGTAATGTCATGAAACAGGTGGTGGTATTCAGGCACGCTTGCTGCGAGGGTGCTGGTTATTTGGGCACTTTTTTAGCGCAGCATGCCATTCCTTGGTGCGAGGTGCGCATTGATAAAGGCGAGCCAGTGCCTAACTCAGTCGAGGCATATAGTGGCATTGTGTTGATGGGCGGCCCCATGAGTGTCAACGATGACCTGCCCTGGATTCCGCCTTTACTCCAATTGATTCGCCAGGCAGTAGAAAAAGATGTCCCTTTGCTTGGGCACTGCCTGGGAGGGCAGTTAATCAGCAAGGCGTTGGGCGGTGTGGTGAGTAAAAACCCGGTCAAAGAAATAGGCTGGGGACAAGTGCAGGTGGCAGACGATCCTGCCGCACGAGACTGGTTTGGTGACTTGCAAGTGTTTAACAGCTTTCACTGGCATGGCGAAACGTTTTCGGTGCCGCAAGGGGCAACGCATGTGTTATCCAGCCCGTATTGCGTCAACCAGGCTTATGTCATGGGCAAACATATCGGTTTGCAATGCCATATTGAAATGACACCCGACATGGTCAAAATGTGGACGGAGCAATGGAAAAACGATATTGCCACCTCGGCCGCCAGCCCAGCGGTCCAGTCTGCAGAGACCATGCTGGCAAAAGTGAGCGAGGATTGCGACGTCTTGCACGCTGTCGCCGACAAGGTGTATAGCCGCTGGATTCAGGGCCTAGTCTAGCGCCATCTTCGCATGGGCGAGTTAGTGCTCGTCCTCCATTCCGCTCTGTTTAGGCTGCAGTTTTTGCATGGCATAACGCCTTTGTTTGTAACGGTTGTATTGCCACAGGTATTGCACCGGGCATTGGGATACCTGCCGCTCAATCGCCTGGTTCAGCAGTGCGGGCGTCTGTATGTCTTCGACCTTGGACAGATGGATATGAAAGCCTTCGCCAGCGGGCAGGCGTTCACCAAACGCCATAATGACCGTTGCGCCTGATTTCACGGCCAGTTTGCTGGCTAGCCCCATGGTATAAGCCGGTTTGCCAAAAAAATCGGCCCATTCGCCTTCACCATTTCGCGGAATCTGGTCAGGTAAAATGCCAATGGCTTCCCCACGTTTGAGCGCTTGCAGCAGTTTTTTGACCCCGGCGGCGTTGGCGGGCGCCAGCGCAACCTGGCCTTTTTGCCTGCCTTCTTGTAGCAGGCCTTCCAGCCAGGTCAGTTTTGGGGGGCGGTAGAGCACGGTGATCGGGTGCTGGCTACCATAATAAATAGAGGTGATCTCAAAGCAACCCAGATGTGGTGTGAGAAAAATCAGGCCTTTGCCCGCACGTTGTGCTGCTTCAACCAAGTGCCAGCCAGTCGTCGCTTTTACCAGTGGCAGCAAGCCGGATTGTGGGGCGCCCCAGATAAACAGGGATTCCATCAGGGATTTACCTGCTTCTATCCGGCTATCTTTGGCCAGTTGCTGAACAGCTGCCTTGTCTTTGCATAGACCACTTTGGTGAATATTCTCGATAGCGATGCCGGTACTTTTTTGATCAAGATGCCAGCTTAATCGACCAATCACCGCGCCCAGACGGTGGACGCAGCTTAAGGGTAACTTTGAAAGCCATTTGCAAAAAAACACCAACATCAAAAAATCTGCCTCGTGGAAAATCGCACTCAGGGTGCATTCTGTTAAAATCCACCCCCTAATCCTGCCATATTAACAAATCGTCGTTTGCTAACCCGTCTATTCGCTGATTAATTTTGAAAATAAGTGAGATTCAAACCGAAGAGGGCCGTGTCCGCGATGCCCTGATTGCGCAGCGCATGGACCACTTTGATGCCTGGTGGCAACTGGCGATTGCCTGGCTGGAGCCACCCAATCTGGAAAGAGGCGGTTGGAGTGGGGTCGGGCGCTGGCAATTGCCATGTGCTGATCATCAACTGGTTGAACTCTATGTGAAACGCCAGCAGAACCATACCCGCTTTAGCTGGCGCTATCCCTGGCGTGGCTTGCCGACCTTTATGGTTGAATATGACATGCTCAAGTATTTACGGGCGCAGGGGGTGAGGGTGCCCGAGGTGGTTTACGCGGGCGTGCGCGATGTGCCAGCGGGCCGTCAGGCCATCCTGGCTACGCAGGCACTGCAAGGCTATGAGGAGCTCACTCCGTATTGTACGGCGGCCAATATGACTGCCAATCCGCCTTTGCTGATCGCTGTCGCACAGGCGTTAAAAACATTGCACGCTGCGGGCATACAGCATCGGGCGCTATACCCCAAGCACCTGTTTGTCCGCGCGCTGCCTGAGCACAAAACGTCTGGCGCTTATGAGATTGCATTTATTGATCTCGAAAAAGCTAAGCATATGTGGCTGCCAGCCTGGCAACGCTTGCGGGATTTGCGGCAATTCATGAGCCGTTTGCAGGATTGGCCGGACAGCCTGTTGTATCAGCTGTATCAAGCCTATGCAAGCGAGCATGGCCAGTGTTACCAACGCTGCGGCTGGTGGTGGCTGCGCTGGGGATTGAAGCGTTTAAACAAGAGATAATGAAACATGGTTAATTCACTGTTAATACTGACATCGAGTAGCACGGGCAACAATATCTTCTGTACGCCGGCTATACGGTTTTTGCGCAAGCATCTGCCACAGGCACGCATTGATGTAGTCGCGCTGAATGCCCTGAGCGCACAGGTGTTTGAACACAACCCGGCCATCAACAAGCTGTGGGTGACCAGTAGTCTCCGCCGCGTCAATAAGCTCGCGCAAGACTATGACGCGGTACTGGCGTTTAATAAAAATGCGCTCAAAAAGCTGCCTTTTAATGATCCGCGCCTGCAATTGGCGACCATCGATAAAACCGATGTGCATTATGCCGAACAGCTGCTAGCCTTTTGCCAGCAATGGTTGAGCCAGCAGTTACAGCGCCAGATTGAAATCACCGATGAAGACCGTTGCTATGCGATTTACAGCGCGCCTGGTCAGGTGAGCTTGTTGTCACGCTTTGACGTGCAGCCTGCAGACACCGTGATCAATATTCACTTGGGCTGTGGCACCACGCTATTGCATGGCTGGAAGTTTTTTTACGCCAGGCGTGCCGATGATAAAAAACTGTGGTCGATTGATGCCTATATTCAATTGGGACAATTGCTGGTACAAGCCATCCCGGGCGTACGACTGGTGATTACCGGCACCAGCAATGAAGCCTTTCTGGCAAAGAAATTCGTCAAGGCGGTGCCTAACAGTATTAACCTTGCAGGCAAAACCACGGTGGCAGACTTGCGCCAACTGATGGAGCGCTCCAATTTATTTATCTCACATGATTGTGGTGTATTTCACGTCGCGGCTGCCGCCCAAGTGCCGATGCTGGGACTGTTTGGCCCGACCAATCACTTGTTGACCGGGCCTTATCCGCAACGCGCCAACCGACATTTGATTAAAAAAGACAGCATGGCGGACATACGCCCGCAAGAAGTATTGCAGCAGGCGCTCTTGCTGTTAGGACGACCTGCGCAAGCATGACCCTGCGCCAGTTCACTTCGCCGGGCCCCATCCGCCTTGAATTCGCGATGGACGCCCAGCCGCCCTTGCAATTGGACACGCTGGTCCGCGTGCTCAAGGAGCGGCGCTGGGTGTTGCGGGGGGCATGGGATGGCCAGGCGATCTATGCCAAGCTGTTTGCGGGCAAAGAAGCGGCACGTTACGCCAGGCGGGATGCGGACGGCGCGCGCCGCATGCTGGCTGCGGGCATCCGTACGCCAGCCTTGTTATGGCAAGGCACGCTGCATGACGGCACCCAGCCGCTAGCAGTATTGATTTATGCCGCTGTTCCCAATGCGGTCAATGCCGCAGAAGCTTATTCCGCAGGCCCTGCAGAGGGCAGATATGCTTTGCTGGCGCTGCTGGTTGAGGCCTTGGCAGCACAGCATGTCGCAGGATTGTGCCAAACCGATTTGCATTTAAAGAATTTTTTATTGGCAGAAGGCGTGGTCTGGGCCATTGATGGTGATGGGATCCGTCAGCGAACACTGAGCCGCAAACAGGCGCACCTGCAACTCGCTGAGTTGATTTCGAAGTTGCAGGTACTGGATCAGATGCAGTGGGCGCAACGGCTACTGGATGTCTATTTGCATGCACGCGGCTGGCCGCGCAGCCTCACCGCTGCACAAGTATTGGCCTGGGGGCAACAGATGAAGACGCGTGAGGTGGAACACTATGTCACGCGTAAAATTTTCCGAACCTGTAGCGATGTGACCTGGCAACAGACGGCTCAAAGTGTGCAGGCGGTCAGTACCGCTGGCGGATTGCATCCCACGGACTTGCCTGCGCTGGAAGTGGCCATGCATGTGGGGCAGACCCTGAAGGCGGGCAACACCTGCACCGTAGGACATACCCAGTTGCAAGATCAGCCTGTCGTGATCAAGCGCTATAACATTAAAAATGCTTGGCATGCCTTGAGCCGGGCCTGGCGGCCCAGCCGGGCGGCCGCCTCGTGGCAAAATGCACACCGCCTGCAATACTACGGCATGCTGACCCCGCAACCCATGTTGATGTACGAACGCCGTTACTGCGGGCTGCGTGGCCGCGCGTATTTTGTCTCTGCATTTAGCCCTTGGCCCGATGTGCTGACATTTTTTCAGCAGTCTCGCGATCCTGCGCTTGAGGCGCAGGTGGTGGAGCAATTGGTCATGCTTTGTTATCAGTGGTATCTGCTCAAAATATCGCATGGCGACCTCAAAGGCAGCAATTTGCAGGTCACCGATCAAGGCCAGATCGTGGTGATTGATCTCGACAGCATGCGCCAGCATCACTGTGCGCAAATGGCCTTGCGCGCACATGCACGCGACCTGCGGCGGCTGCTGCAAAATTGGAAACCGGATAGTTCACTGTATAATGCGCTGGTGGATAGATTTAAAACGGTTTATCCAGACCATACGCCACTCACCCTGGCGGGCATTTCCATTTAATCCATTCGATTGATTTGATCGTTACGCGAGTTTCTGCATGATTGTGTTAGGTTTATCCGGTGCCTTGGGGCATGATGCTTCGGCTGCCATTCTGGTAGATGGCAAAATTGTCGCTGCGGCAGAAGAAGAGCGCTTTATCCGCGACAAGCACGCCAAAAATCACTGGCCTTACGAAGCGGCCAAGTTTTGCCTGAAACAGGCGGGCATTTCCCCTGAACAAGTCGATATCGTGGCTTTCCCTTATGGTGAAATTCCGCTGACGTCGGCTGCGCGCTGGCATTACGCCAAGCGCTACTGGTACGCGCCAGACCGTGCCCTGGATGCCATTTTTAATGGTAACCGCCGTTTCCGTCGCAACCGCGACAAATCCCTCAAATTGATGGAAGAACTCGGGCTGAGCAAAGCCAAATATGTGCCGGTAGAACACCATCTGGCGCATGCTTCCAGTGCTTACCATCTGAGTGGCTTCAAGGAAAAAACCGCCATTGTTGGCATTGACGGCAAAGGGGAATATGCCACCACGTTTTTTGGCTATGGCGAACATGGCAAGATTCACAAAATCAAGGAATTCTATGACCCGGATTCACTGGGTGGGCTGTATGGCGCGATCACCGAGTTTCTTGGGTTTGAGATGCTGGATGGTGAATTTAAGGTCATGGGCATGGCGCCGTATGGTGACCCGAACAAATATGATTTGAGCCGCCTGGCCAAGTTTGAAAACGGTGAGCTCATCATCAACACCGAATACGTCAACGTGGTCGGTTTGCGCCGTTACAAAGAAAATGGCAAAGGCTACTACTTCACGCCCAAACTGATTGAATGGCTAGGCCCCAAGCGTGAGGGCGACGAGATTGACGACCCGTATATTCATTACGCTGCCAGTGTACAGAAGCTGCTGGAAGACCTGGCTTTGCAGATGATTGAATATTATCTGGGCGATATTCTGCGCGAAACCGGCAAGATTGTGATGGCAGGCGGCGTTGCGCTCAACGTCAAGCTGAATCAGCGCATTATCGCCTTGCCACACGTGAAAGAATTATTTGTACAGCCTGCTTCTGGCGATAACGGTACCAGTCTGGGCGCGGCCACTTACGCTGCACACCTGGCGGGCGAAAACATCCATAAAATGGAACACGCTTACCTCGGGCCTTCTTACACCAATGAAGAATGTATTGCCGCCTGTGAAGCGCATCCGTCCAAGCCTGTTTTTACCCGTGTAGAAGATGGCCCACGTAAAGCGGCAGAATTACTGGCCGCTGGGAATCCACTCGCCTGGTTCCAGGGGCGCATGGAGTTTGGCCCGCGTGCGCTGGGTTGCCGTAGTATCCTTGGCGACCCCAGTTTCCCTGGGGTGGCTGACCGTATCAATGCGCAGATCAAATACCGTGAACGCTGGCGGCCATTCTGCCCCAGCATGCTGGACCGCGTGGCAGAAGATATTTTGCAAACCGACCATCCTGCGCCTTACATGACTTTCACCTTTGATGTAAACCCGGCCTGGAAAGCACGTATTCCAGAAGTGGTACATGAAGACGGGACGGCGCGTGCGCAGATCGTCACCAAGGAAACCAATCCACGTTATTACGCATTGATTGAGCATTTGGAGCAGTTGCGCGGCAATGGCGTAGTGCTCAATACCTCGCTCAACAGACGCGGCGAGCCGATGATTTGCAGCCCGACTGATGCCCTCAATATGTTTTATGGCTGTGATCTGGAATATCTGATGCTGGAAGATATTCTGGTGACCAAATCTGCTTGATGTCTGGCTAGATTCCATGAGTGTCAATGCACTACGCGAAAAAGAGGTATATTGTTTTAAGTCATTGAATCCTCTGAAAAAATGTTGGATTCGGGTAATTCAATTTGACGTAGTGCAGCAGTTTGGAGATAATCGGGGGTAGGGAGCCTGTTTGGATTCATATATCTTCACCCTATACTGTGACGCAATAGCAAGTTCAGAGCAGTTCACCAGGATAGTTCATCAGGTAGTTAAAACACAGTTGAGCGATAGTCAATGAAACAATCTCACATTGAAGTAACAGAACGCATCATCGAGCGTAGCCGTCCGACCCGCAAGGCGTATTTGCAGCGCATTGATGATTACCTGAACCGTGAAAAAGGCCCGGACCGCTTGGGCTGTGCCAACGTGGCACACGCGTTTGCGGCCATGCCACAAAACGACAAATTCAAGATTTACGCCGAGAAGCCGACACACGTCGGTATCGTCACTGCTTACAACGAAATGTTGTCCGCCCATCAGCCGTATGTGAACTATCCGGATATTATTCGTGATGAAGCACGCAAGCATGGCGCAACCGTGCAGGTGGCCGGTGGTGTGCCTGCCATGTGTGATGGGATTACCCAGGGCGAGCCTGGCATGGAGCTGAGCCTGTTCAGCCGCGATACCATTGCCATGAGTACGGCCATTGCCTTGTCTCATGACGTGTTTGATGCGGCATTGCTGTTGGGCGTCTGTGACAAGATCGTGCCCGGCCTGTTGATCGGTGCCTTGCATTTTGGGCATTTGCCCTGTGTATTTGTGCCAGCGGGCCCGATGAGCACCGGGATTGATAACACCTCGAAATCCAAAGTGCGTGAAAAATATGCACAAGGCCTGTGTGACCGTGATGAGCTGCTGGCCAGCGAATCTGCGGCCTACCACGGTGCCGGCACCTGTACCTTCTACGGTACGGCCAACAGTAACCAGATGTTGCTGGAAGCCATGGGCTTGCACGTGCCAGGGGCGGCTTTTATCCACCCGCATGATGGCATGCGTGAAGACTTGACGCGTGAAGCGGTGCGTTTGGTAGTGCAAAACGCTAAAAAAGATAAATTCGTGCCGATTGGCCGTCTGGTAGATGAGCATGTGATCGTGAACGCGATGGTGGCTTTGCTGGCTACTGGCGGTTCCACCAACCATTTGATTCACTGGGTAGCGGTTGCGCGTGCTGCGGGCATTATCATTGACTGGACAGATTTCCATTATCTGGCTAAAGGTACGCCACTGCTGGCCAGTGTTTATCCAAACGGTAAGGCCGACGTCAACGAATTCCAAGCAGCTGGTGGGCCAGGTTTTGTGATCCGCGAACTGATCGAAGGCGGTTATATGTATCCGGATGTCTACACCGTGAGTGGTGGCGGCATGCGCGATTACGGTAAAAAGCCGGAAAAAGAAGCGGACAAGCTGGTGTGGAAAGACTACCCGGCCGAAAGTGGTGATGAAACCATCGTGCGCACAGCTTCTCATCCGTTTAACGAGTCCGGTGGCCTGCGTCTGCTCAAGGGTAACCTTGGCCGCAGCGTCATCAAGATTTCTGCCGTCCCTGAAGACCGTCACATCATCGAGGCGCCAGCCATTGTGTTTGATGCGCAAGAAGAATTGCTGGCCGCGTTTGACCGCGGTGAGCTGGAGCGTGACTTCATTGCTGTCGTGCGCTTCCAGGGCCCTAAAGCCAACGGCATGCCAGAGTTGCATAAATTGACACCACCACTTGCTGTGTTGCAAAACAAGGGCTTCCGGGTGGCGATTGTAACGGACGGCCGCATGAGTGGTGCTTCAGGCAAGATTCCTGCTGCAATTCACTTGAGTCCCGAAGCCAGCGCGGGTGGTCCGATTGCCAAAATCCGCAATGGTGACATCATCCGCCTCAATGGTACCGTCGGTCAGTTGAATGTGCTGGTTGATGAAGACACCTGGGCTGAGCGCGAGGCTGAAGAGCTGAGCGATGCCAAACGGCATTACAACGCCCATGGCTTGGGCCGTGAGTTGTTTGGTGGCATGCGCAGGAATGTGCTGTCTGCAGAAGAAGGCGCCGTTACCTGGTTGTAAATGCACATTGCGTCGCAATACGTCGTTGCAGTTTGCTTGCCGTACTATTCGTACTGTCTACGCGCCTGCGCCTAGTCTTGCTTAGCAATCTTCATTTACATAAAGCAAACGATTAAAAAAACAATTTTTTTATTTATTAGGTCAATATTCAAAACATGAGCACATTAGAGTTAGCAAATCATGGCCCGGTGATTCCGGTGATTGTCATTAACAAAGTGGAAGATGCGGTGCCGATGGCCGAAGCGTTGCTGGAAGGCGGCATTAAGGTGCTGGAAGTCACATTGCGTTCCCCGGTTGCACTGCAAGCCATGGAAGAAATTGCCAAGCATGTGCCTGACGCGATCTTGGGTTCCGGGACCGTACGTAACCTGAAAGATGCGAAAAACTCCAAGGATGTAGGTTGCCAGTTTGCGGTCAGCCCAGGCTACACCAGCGAGTTAGGCAAATATGCCCGTGAAATCGGTTTGCCACTGTTGCCAGGCGTGTCTACCGGCTCAGAAATCATGATGGCGAATGCCGATGATTACTACTTCCTGAAATTGTTCCCAGCGGTGGCGGTGGGTGGCATTAACCTGCTCAAAGGCTTTGCCGGCCCATTTGCAGACGTGAAATTCTGCCCAACGGGCGGTGTCAGCGTTGAAAGCGCCCCACAATTCCTGGCGTTGCCTAACGTGGTTGTGTGCGGCGGCACCTGGTTGACACCTGCCGATGCCGTGGCCAATAAGGACTGGGCACAGATCACCAAGCTGGCGAAAGAGGCTTCTGCGATCGTGGCGGCCAAATAAGTATAGCGTTAGACAAATCGTCTATAATGAAGGCTTGTAGTGATACAAGCCTTTTTTATTTGCCAAGCCCACTCCGTTATGTCCCAAAGACCAGACCTCTCCCTGTATAAAACCATTGTGCTCGATTGCGATGGCGTTGTCCTCAATAGCAACCAGACCAAGGTGGATGCCTATTACAACACCGCCAAGCGTATGGGGGGGACGGAGGCGCAGGCGCAGGCCTTTGTGGACTATCATATCCAGTTGGGCAGCATCCCGCGCAATGACAAAATCCGTTATTACATCACCGAGATTATCAAACAGCCTTTAACGCCTGAGCGTTTTCAGGCCTTTATGGATACGTTTACCGAGATTCTGGATGAAACCCTGATGCAGTGTGAGGTTGCGCCTGCACTGATGGATTTGAAAAAAGAAACCGCAAACGCCAAGTGGATGCTGCTGTCTGGCGGAGATCAAACAGAATTGCGGCAAATTTTCCCGCGCCGTGGCCTGGATACGCTGTTTGAACTGGGCATTTATGGTGGACCGACTAAAAAGAATGAGCACCTGGCCAGCATGATTGCCGATGGGACCATCCAGTTCCCGGCCTTGTTTATTGGCGATAGCCGCTTTGATCATCAGGCTTCGACTGGCGCCGGGCTGGATTTCATTTTTGTCGCAGACTGGACCGATATGCCGGACTGGCAAGCCTACTGCCAGACGCATGGGGTGACCGTTTGTCATCAGCTTGAATTGTCGCCTGTAACGGCTTTCTGTGCGCCCTAACCGTCGCCTGACTGCTTAAAGATGAATGCCGCCATGAAGAAAATTTCACCACTCAAACTGTTTTTAGGCCTGACTACACTGCACATGCTAGTCACCTGCTGGGGATTCTTCAGCATTGGTGGGCAAGCCACCACGGGCGCAGCCTTCTGGTTTCATGTCTGTGCCTGGCTGTTTTACAGTTTTGCCTATGCCGTCGTGACCCTGATCCCGGCCTGGCTGCAGTCGCTGCTGGCACGCACCATCAACCGCTACACCGCACTATTGGCGCTCACGTTTTCCGTGATAGGCATTTTACTGGTCAGATCGGATTTAATGATTTATGACCTGTATAACTTTCATTTCAACGGCTTTATCTGGAATCTGGTTACCACCAAAGGCGGCCTGGCCTCGCTGGGGACCAGCGACGAGACCTATGTGGCGATCGGCGTATCGGTCGCGATTGTCATCCTGATTCAGCTGTTCGCCTGGTGGTTGAGTACGCGCATGCAGTCATTCAAGCCCGCGCTATTGCTGACACGGCCTTTGTATCTGGTTGTGCTGCTGGCCTTTGTCGCGCAAGCTGTCTTATATGGCATCAGTGATGTCAAAAATAACGGGGCGATTCTTGATTCGGCGACAGTCTATCCCTTCTATAAACGGATTACCTTCCGCAGTTGGGCAGAAAAAATGGGCGTGCAAACGGTGCGCCATAGCAGTAACCATCTCAATGTGGATACTTCCAGAATTCAGTATCCTTTATCGCCGGTGACGTTTAGCGCCGTCCAACAGCCGCCCAATATTGTCATTCTAGTGGCAGAGTCTCTGCGCTGGGATCGTTTAACGCCTGAGATCATGCCTCATGTCTGGCAATTTGCGCAGCAAGGCTTGTATTTTAAAAACCACTATTCCAGTGGCAACGGTACGCGTGAAGGCCTGTTCGGCATGTTTTATGGGCTATATGGCTCTTACTGGTCCAGCTTTTTACATGCACAACAGCCGCCCTTGCTCATGCAGCGCGTGCAGGCCTTGAATTACCAACTCGACCTGCGTACCAGCGCACTGTTTTCTTATCCCGAGTTTAATAAAACCTTATTCGCCAGCGTGCCGCTTGCACAGCTGCACGAGGCGGAGGAGAAGTTAACCCCCTGGCAGCGCGACCAACAAAATGCCTCTGAGCAAATCGCCTTTTTGCGTACACGGGACAAGCAGCGGCCATTCATGAGCTTTTTCTTCTTTGAGTCTACGCATGCGCGTTATGACTTCCCAGAGCAAGCCGTGATTGCCTCCCCATATTTAAAGGATGTGAATTACTGGGGCATGAGCCGCGAGTCGCTCAAGCCCAAGATCGGCGAGTTCAAAAACCGCTATACCAATGCTGCCCATTGGGTCGATCAACAAATGGGGCGGGTGCTTGATGAACTGCGTGCGCAGGGCGCATTAGACAATACCATTGTCATCATCACTGGCGATCATGGAGAAGAGTTTCTGGAAAAGGGCTTCTGGGGACATAACTCGAGTTTTGTTGAGGAGCAGACACATACGCCTATGGTGGTGTGGATGCCGCAGCACTCGCATGCCGAGATTGAGCGCATGACCAGCCATCTGGATATTTCACCAACGTTATTACAGGCCCTGGGTGCGCCTGAAGATAGTAGCAGCTATTCGCTGGGCCTGTCGTTGCTGACCACGCAGTCACGCCCATTTGTTGTGGTCAGTGACTGGCACTCTATTAGCGTGCAAACAACGGATATGAAGTACCGTATTCCATATTTGCATCATGGCGTGGATCATTTTGTGCCGACCGGGCCGCACGATGAATCGTTATCTGCCAGCGCGCAAGACAGCCTCATGGCCAAATATCAACCATTGTTATTGCAGGCGATCCAGAATTGCAGCCGCTTTTTGGCCTTGCACAAAGACAAGGCGTCATGAGTACCACGGTGCAATTTAAAGCAGAAAATCCGCTGCCTGCAGAGATTCGGCAACGACCGGATGTGTTTGATTTTTTTATGCAGTTGCCAGGCAAAAGTTTCCGCAAGGTTGCCGAACGCGAGACCTTGCGGATTGCGCTGGCCGGCCAGCATTTTTTTATTAAACGGCATTTTGGTGTGGGGTGGGGCGAGCTGTTCAAAAACTGGCTCAGCTTTAAACGCCCGGTGGTGAATGCGCAGAATGAGGTGGCGGCCATCGCCGCCTTGCAGCGCTTGCATATTCCCACCACGCCTTATGTGGGGCATGGCATCCAGGGCTGGCTGCCCGCCACTCAGCGCTCATTTGTGATTACCGAGGATTTGGGCGAGATTGTCACGCTGGAGGATTTGGCGCTACAGTGGCAAATCACACCGCCCACACTGCGGTTCAAGCGGGCGCTGATCCGCCGGGTGGCGGAGATTGCACGTCAGATGCATGCGTATCCGCTCTACCATCGTGACTTTTATATCTGCCATTTCTGCTTTAAAGCGGCTGAGCTCGCGCTGATGCCGCCACGATTGCATGTGCTGGATTTGCATAGAGCAGAAATCCGCGCACAGCCTTCGCAACGTATGCAAATGAAAGATCTGGCTGCGCTGTATTTTTCAGCCATGGATGTTCAATTGACCCGCGGAGATCTGCTCACATTTCTTCGGCATTATGTTGGTGACGACCGTCAGTTATTGCGTGGGGAGTCGGCATTTTACCGTGCCATTGCGCAGCGTGCCGACAAGCTTTACGCCAAGTACCAGCGCAAACGCCGCGCTGGCGTGGCCATGTAAGCGCGGCGTGAGTGATTTGGCGGGGTGAATTAAATCGTACCGTGTAGCTTGGTGTAAATCATGCCTGCCAGCTCGAAGTCCTCATGGTAATCAATATCGACCACCATATGGTTGGTTTCAAACAAGTAGGGATTGACGCCAATATGGTAGTGAAAGCGGTTGACCGTCTCGCGTTTGAGAATAAACAGGCTCCACAACACCGAATATAACTTGGGCAAGTCTTGCGAGACCTTGTGCCAGTAACCAAACCCATAGTTGACCGGATTGCCCTTGTCATCCAGCAAATGCCCTTTGAACGGCTTGACAGCAACCAGCGAATCATAATCGTTGCGGACATCTTTCCAGACCGCCAAAGCTTCCTTGAACTGATTAAATAAGGGCGAGGTGACCTGAATCCACATAATGTCATCGTCACCAGGCAGCGGGTCGGTTAGCGCTTTGACCAGGTCAGGCTGATAAATTTTGTTGCCGGTCAGGGAGGCATCGCGCTGCATAAAGTGAAAGCCATACTTGTCACACAACGGTTTGACCAGTTCCACACTTTCTGATGACACATAGACATTTTCTGGCGCTTCAAAGGTCAGAATTTGCTTGGCCTTGATGTCGAACAGCGAATCGTCCTGATAAAAAGGGCGAATATTTTTATGCGGAATACGCGTGGAGCAGGTTTGCAGCGGGATAATAATTTTCATAACTTAAATCATTTCTTGACGGATGCCGTCTCGGTAATTTGTTGCAAAGCCTCGGCAAACGACATTTTTGGAATAATCTCGGCAGGCAAGGCGCTCTGTAGCGACAGATTATATAGCTTAACCCCTGTTTTTTCACTGGCCAGACGCGCCAGCTCAAAGCAGCCGCGAATATGCGGTTCGTAATAGCGCAGAAAATCTGGTGAAGGATTGTGCTGGTCGGCATAAAAATGGGCTTTACCGGTGCCGCCCAAATCCATGCCCAGAATATAAATCGCCTCATAGCCCAGGGCAAACGCCAGTTGAACTGCCCAGGTGGCCACCGTTTTCCCGGCAAACACGCCTTGTTGTAAATTGTGGCTAAAGCCTATCGAGCGGCAGTAGGGCAATAAATCCGGGGCCAGCAGAATCTCAGGCGACTGCGTAAAAGCCTGCAAGTATTGCTCGGCACTGCCTCTGGCCACCCCATATTTGCGACTCACCGACTCAATCAGGTAGAGATTGCCTTGCTTCAGCAGTTCCGGCGCCCGCTCAGCAATAATACTCAGCCCTTCAAAGTTGAAGAAACAGCGCGCGCCCGAACGGACAGATTCGACGACACAATCCCACTGGCGCTCAAATACGCGGTGATCCACAATCACGCAGTCGGTCGGATGGAGCTTGGCCGCGCTAAATTTCTTAATTGCGCAATTGAGGCTGATGGTCGGATACGCGGCGATTTGCTGCAGATCAATCTCGGCCAGCGAAGGGCCGGAAGCGACGATCCAGCATGGTCCCCGTTGTTGTTGGCTCAGCGTATGCGCAAAAGGGATGGTGGCTATTGGCTGCTTTTTCCAGAGGACGGTGCAGCTGTGCTCCCCGCGCTGCAGGTCAAAGTCCGGGTGGCAGTTGTATTGATGCTTGAAGGCGTCACCCAATTGCCAGCGCCGGTAACCCATGCGCAATTTATCTACGAATCTCATGCGTGCGTAATCACTTCTGGTCCAGCCACTGCCTGAAGTTTGAAAACCCATGAATCAGGATGATGTACAAGGCGATCATGCTCAGCGAGAAGTTTCTGAACTCATCCTTGGTGGTGAAGTTCAGGAACAGCAGCAGGTTAGGAATAAAAATCCCCAATGTATACCGTTTGAGCATGTCATCCATTTGTTGCCAGCCAGCGCGTATCCAGTAGGCCAGCCATGGAAACAGCAAGACGTGCTGCAGTGTGGGCGAGAACAATCCCAGTGTATAAAAATCACTCAATTTGAAATAGTTGACCGGATTGAGCCAGAATTTTGCGTTATCAAGCAAGTGAAAATGCAGCGCAGAATCCGTGTTCCCGGTATAGGGTGCGATGATCCATTGCCGGATCAGGAAGCAGGCAATGAATTGCAGCGCAAAGTAAGCCACGCGCTTTTGCATGGGGTAGTCTTTGGCATGTAAAAAGAAAAATCCGAATGCGGCAACGAAGGCGGTTTCTTTGTTAAATGCCGTGAGCATGAGCAAGATGGACGCCAGAAACTTGCGGTCAGTCAGAAAGTAATAGGTGCTGACTGTGATACCAAGCAGTTCAAAGAAATCATAAAAATAGCCGCCACGCTTGAAAGTCAGCGGGTAGATCAGGCTAAACAGCACCACGGCGAGGATAGAGGCCGAGTAGTTGTCAGAAAAGTGCAGAAAAATCTTGCGCAGGTAAATCAGCGTCAGCAGAAAACTGAGCAAAGTCACGCCATACATCAGGTGGTAGTCCAGCGCCACGCGAGGCGTCCATTCCTCGGCAGGTACATCGTGAAAGAAATGGTTTTTCAGTTTGTCGGACGAGATGATGCGTTCAAACAGCTTTTCCTGTTTCTTTTCCGGAATCTGCTGCACCGCCAGGTCAGCCAGACGCGGGACCGTTGAGCGGTAAACATAGGGCTGGTAAGCCGTGCCATCAATCACCCCTATTAGCGACGCATAGCGGGAGTCGTCGCGGAAACCCCATTTAATGAAAAAGCTGTTGCAGACGTTAGCGGTACACGCGACCAGAATCACCCAAAGAATGCTCAAGCGCAGCAAATGTTTGAACGGTGGTTGCCAGAGGTTAAGAATGGGAAATTTTTGGGTCAGCGAATGAATCATGAGGAGGCCTGAACGAATAGTGAATTATTTTTATGAATTTTAACGTATTGCATCAGGGTGTCACGGCCTGTTTGCTAAAAATCATGACTTTAGATTTACCGCGCCAACCGTAAAAGGTTTTGACCAGTTTGAAATTGGCTTTTTGCAAGGTTTGCACAGCGAGCTGTTCATAAGCCACGTCCACCGCATCCTTGCTGATAGTGATCATATAGTAGTCATACTTCGAGATCGCCTGCTGCTTCACCAGCTCGGGAAACAGTGTATGACCCAGTACTCTATCCTGATATGGTTGGTGGGCATAAAACCTCGCATTTTCGGTGTCATAAAACACCGGTTGCTGTTGTGGATTTATGGTCTGGATGTAGTCCACCGCCTGCCGATCAAGATCAGTCGGATTTCTATCCCATAAGGAGTAGGCGAGCATGGCAACCAGCAAGCACGCAACCCCTCGGCTACTGAGCTTAGGCCAGCGGCTTTGCCATTCAGTCATGGCAAACGCGGCGAGGAAAATAAACACGATGCCACTGGCAATGACATAGCGGCTGGAGAGGACAAACACATTCAACAAGATCACCAGGCTGACGACAAAGCTGACGCTGAGTGTTGCCAGCGCCAGATGCCGGGCGGGTGCCGGTAAGCGCGACCACCAGCTCTGTTTGGGCCAGCAGATGGCAATTAATGCTGGCAGGCCGGCCGTTTTTAATGTTTTGCTGATGGCAATCAGGATCAAGGTTACCCAGAGGCTGAACAGGCCGTATTCATCCAGATCTTCACCTAATACCTGCTGGTTGATAATGGCGGCTTTTTGTTGAATAAAATCGATGCGTTCCCCAAACAGGCGCGTGACCTGAGTGACGATTTCTTGCAATCTGCCTAATTGATCCAGTCGCAATACGCCAGCGAATAAGGCGATTCCTAACATCAATGCTGTGAGCAGGCTGAGGCTATTGGCGCGCAGCCAAAGCTTGATTCGCCCTGAGGCGCTTAAGCCGGTATAGGCAAGCGCGCAGAAGGGCAGGGCGAGCAAATAAACCGCCGCTTCAATCCGGAATAAGGTGGCGATGACCATGGCGGCCTGAAACGCCAGCAGGTCCTGCCAGCGTTGCGTTTTAAGGCTGCGTAGCCAATATACCAGGCCCCAGGTGTAGGCCGCCCAAAAGCCCTCGTCGCGCAGCAACATGCCTAATACACTGCCGACCATATATTGCGTGGAGAACAGCAGGCCATGCCCCCAGTGCAGCGTGCGCAACTTGGCGCCCGCTTCTAGCAGCAATTGTTGAAAGCCTGCGACAAACAGCACAAAGCACACTATATTCAAGCCGATGGCCGCGCTGTGTATCTCCAGACCCGTACTGCGGTGTATCAGTGCGAGCAGGCTTGGGTAGAACGGCCACGAGAACAGGCGATACGCCTGATGCCATTGCCCGGCAGCCAGAAGTCTGGCCTGCTCAAAATACAACAGTGAGTCGTTGTTTACCCAGCCGTGCTGGTTATACATAATTTTGCTGACGATCAGAAAGGCGGCCAGCAAATACAGGGTTAACCACTGGGCTTGCGTGATTTTTTGCAGGTAAGAAAAGCGTTTCATGACGCAAACTCCACGCGCGTGAGTGCGAGTGTGGGTAAGACTTGTTCAGTGGACAATTGTCGCAAACAATTCAAATGACCGAGCGGACATACACGCTTGAAACACGGGCTACATGCCAGCCCCAGATATTGGATCACTGCATCCGGGTGCATCGGTGGCGTATGTTTCGGGTCAGAAGAGCCATAAATCGCTACCAATGGCTTATCCAGTGCGGCAGCCACATGCATCAGCCCTGAGTCGTTACTGACCACGCGTTGGCACAACGACATCAGGTCAATCGCATCCCCCAGGCTGGTTTTGCCCGCCAGGTCCAGGCATCGCTGCTGCGTGAGGTGTTGGATGGAGGCCGTCACCAGGGCATCTTTATCGGAACCAAACAGCATCACTTGCCAGCCTGCATCTAGCGCATGATTGGCGACTTGCGCGTAATACTCGGCTGGCCAGCGTTTCGCTTCGCCATATTCGGCCCCTGGGCAGAGACCCAGCATCGGTTTGGAGGCATTGAGCTTGAAAGCATGCAGTAATCGGTCTGCATTGGCTGCATCCGCGACCAATGCAGGTTGTGGCAAGGCGCTAGGGAGCACAGTTTGCGGGCTTAAACCCAGCGTCACAAAGCGCTCGACGGTTTTTTTGAGACGGGTTTTATCCAGCGGGCGCATGTCATTGACCAAGCCGTAACGCATCTCTCCTTTAAAACCGGTCCGTAATGGAATGCCGGCAGCCCAGGGCAAAATGGCTGATTTCAGACTGTTTGTGAGTAAGATGGCTTGTGTGTAACCCTGAACCCTCAGGCCACGGCCAAAGCGCCAGCGCGCGCCTAAAGATAATTGCCCGTGTTTGAAGGGCAGGGCGATGGCTTGGGTGATTTCAGGCATGCGCGCCAGCAATGGCAGTGTCCACAAAGGTGCAGCGACATCAATCTGGCAAGCGGGACGGTCCGACTTGAGTTGCTTGAACAAGCTTTGCGCGAGAACCATGTCGCCTACCCACGACGGGCCGATGACCAGAATCTTGTCAGCACTACTCATGCATGCATTTTTTTAATCAGGTTGGTGGTACTTCGGCCTTCCACCAAGTCAATCAATGCAATTTCACCGCCCCAAGAGAGCACCTCTTTGCCGCCGACCACTTGGGCTGCGGTGTAGTCGCTGCCTTTGGCAATGACATCAGGTTGAACTGCCATGATCAGGTTCAAAGGCGTGTCTTCATCAAACAAAATGACCGCGTCCACAGACTCCAGGGCGGCCAGCACGCGCGCACGATCATTTTCATTCACCACGGGTCGGGTCGGGCCTTTGAGCGCAGATACTGAACGGTCGGTGTTGAGTCCCAGCACCAGTTTGTCGCCCCGCTTTTTGGCCGCTTCAAGGTAAGTGACATGGCCTGCATGCAATAAATCAAAGCAGCCATTGGTAAAAACGATTTTTTGGCCTTGCTGTTTCCAGCGGCTGACCTTTTGCTTGAGCTCTTCCAGTGCGCAGATTTTGTGCGCCTGTTCATTGCCTTGTGCCGTCATCAGCGCATCAAGTAATTCGGCCTTGGTAATTGGCACGGTGCCGACTTTGCCAACCACCACGCCAGCGGCAATATTGGCCAATGATAAGCTATCCAGTGCCGACAGCCCGTGCATCAGCCCGGCAGCCAGGGTGGCAATCACGGTATCCCCTGCGCCTGAGACATCAAATACCTGCTTGGCGGTGGCGTTAAGATGGTGGGTGCTGTCATCAATCAGCGTAATGCCTTCTTCGCCTCTGGTGACGGCTAGAAAATCCAGTTGCAAGCGTTGCTTGAGCGCCGTTGCTTTGGCGATTAGCGCCGGATCTTGCTGGCTGCTGTCGCAGGCTTCGGCGGTTTCTTTTTTATTCGGCGTGAGTGCAGTTGCGCCACGGTATTTGCTGTAATCACGGCCTTTAGGATCTACCAACACCGGTATCTGCCGCGTACGGCAACGCTGGATCACCTGCTGGCAGAGGGTTTCGGTGAGCAAGCCTTTGGCGTAGTCTGACAAAATCACCAGGGCAGGTTGCGCTGCCAGTGCAGTGTCAATATTGGCGAGGATTTCAGCTTGCTCGCTTTCATTCAAATTCTGAGTATCTTCCTGATCCAGACGGAGCATTTGCTGATGTCCGCCCAGAATACGGGTTTTGGCAATGGTTGGACGATGCTGGCTGGTGAGCATGGCTTCGGTCGTAATCCCATGTGACTGCATGGCTTTGAGTAAGGTCTGGCCTTCACTATCATTGCCCATCAAGCCAATCATCTTGGTTGAGATACCCAATAATGCCAGGTTGGCTGCCACATTGGCGGCACCGCCCACGCGCTGTTGTTCGGATTTGATCAGCACAACCGGGACCGGTGCTTCAGGTGAAATGCGGTTGACCTCGCCGAGCAGGTAGCGGTCCAGCATCACGTCCCCAATCACCAGGGCATGGGCACCCTGATCACCAAACTGCTGCACAACTTTACTGAATGCAGGATTCATCAGACTTAAGACTCCAGAATCTCGCACAAGCTGTGGCCGATAAAGATGTGCGCTTCCTGGATGCGTGCAGTCACGCTGGATGGCACCACAATATTGTGCTTGCACAGGGCATTTAACTTGCCGCCTGTGCCGCCAGTCATGCCTATGGTGGTGGCGCCGATTTCATTGGCGGTTTCAATGGCACGGACCACATTGGCGCTATTGCCACTGGTGGTGAGGCCGATCAGCACATCCTCGGGGCGACAGAGGGCTTCTACCTGACGGGCAAAAATATAGTCATAGCCATAATCGTTGCCTACTGAGGTCAGGATGGAGGTGTCTGTTGTCAGTGCAATTGAGGGCAGACCTTTGCGCTCTTTTTTAAAGCGGCCGACAATCTCTGCTGCAATATGCTGGCTATCTGCCGCACTGCCGCCATTACCGCACAGCAGAATTTTGCCCCCGCGCGCAATACAGTCACGCAGCAAGTTGCCGACATCGCTGATGAGTGGAAATAAGGGCTCCAGCGCCTGAAACATCGCCATATGGGCGGCGTGTTCACCTTTGAGGTATTCAATATGGTTCATATCGCTCACAATCTATCGCTCAATTGTTTGATGACTTATGCGTAAGGGTCGTCTTGCATCAAATAGTTTTGCACATAGTCTTTGACGCCTTCCTCCAGCGAGGTAAACGGCTTTTTATATCCCGCATCGCGCAGCTTCTTCATCTCTGCTTGGGTAAAGTACTGATATTTGCCCTGCAGGTCTTGCGGCATATCAATATAAGTGATGTTGGGCTCTCGGCGCATACTGGTCATCACGTTGGTCGCCAGGTCTTTAAAGCTGCGTGCCTGACCGGTGCCTATGTTGTAAATCGCGCTAGCAACCGGTTTGTTTTTGAGGGCTGATTCCAGGAAAAAGCCCATCACATCCGCCACGTCTTTGACATAGACAAAGTCACGCAACTGCATGCCGTCCTCTATGCCTTCTTTGGTGCCTTTAAACAGGCGCATGGTCCCGGTCTCGCTAAACTGGTTAAACGTGTGATACGCCACGCTGGCCATGCGCTCTTTGTGATATTCATTCGGCCCGTAGACGTTAAAAAACTTGAATCCAGCCCAGGCGGGCGGGGTAGGTTGCTTTTGTGCGACTTGCTGCAACACCCACTGGTCAAAAAAGTGCTTGGAGTAGCCATAGCCGTTTAATGGCCGCAAGTTCTCAATGCTGGTATCGTCATAGCCTTGTTCACCACCGCCATACGTGGCCGCAGAGCTGGCGTAGAAAAACGGCACCTCATACTCGGCACACCAGGACCACAAGTCTTGCGAATAATGCATGTTATCCGCCACCAGCTTGTTAAAGTCACGCTCGGTGGTTGCGCTGATCGCCCCCATATGAATCACTGCCGTGATCTCATCATTCTCTTCGAGAAACTCAAACAGCTGGTCTTTATCCAGGTATTCGGCATAGTGTCTGTGTACCAGGTTTTGCCACTGGTTTTCATGCGTGATACGGTCAACAATCACCAAGTCTTGCCGACCCAGTTTGTTGTTTAAATGCCAGGCCATGATAGAACCAATCATGCCTGCACCACCGGTGATAATGATCATAGGGGAACGATAAAAACGTTAAAACGCGATTATAACGCGTAATTGGGGAGGGCTGGCAGTGGAATAGGCGAGCGCTGCAAGCAAGACCAATGCGAATGAACGCTGAAATGAGTTTTTATGCTTGGTGCAAAATGCAGGAGATAGATTTGCTATCTTTGTGCACGGTTCTCAGGCAGATAAATGCTGATACTAATTTTTTGACTCAACATCACGGCGCTCTCTCCACCAACACTGGCTATCTAGATAGCGAAGCTTTGGCCAGTGTTTTCATCCTTTTGACGTGCAGCCAAGTTAGATGCTGGAAAATGACATGTCAGTCATGAGGGCTTTTAAATGTTTAAAAAATGTGATGTTCGAGCCGCAGCGTTATTTTTCAGCGCCCATTGCCAAAGCGTTTTGTTTACTCGCTTGTGCTTCAGCTGCTGCTTTTGCTGAGTCAAACTCATTACTCACCCAACCCTGCAAATGCTCCAGCGCAATATCGCGCATCGCTTCAATCCAGACGGCTTCGCTATTGAGTGCAGGGATATAGTGATAATCCCCACCGCCCACTGACTGGAACAAGTGTTTACCTTCCATAGCAATTTCTTCCAGGGTTTCCAGGCAGTCGCTGCTAAAGCCGGGACAAACGACATCTATGCGTTTGATTTGTTGTTTACCCAAGGCGTCTAGCGTGTTGGCGAGGTAAGGTTGCAACCATTCCTGACGACCGAAACGGGACTGGAAGGCGATTTGATATTGGTCTTTGCTTAAGCCTAAGGCCTCTGCCAGCAAGCGTCCGGTTTTGTGGCACTCGCAATGGTAGGGGTCGCCTTTTATCAGGTGGAATTTGGGCACGCCATGAAAGCTCATCACGAGTTTTTCTGGCTGGCCGTGTTGTTGCCAGTAGGCTTTGATATGGCTGGCCAAGGCTTGAATGTACAGCGGATGATCGTGGTAGTGCTTGATGGTACGGATGGCAGGCACATTGCGCATTTTAAGTAGTACGCGCCACACGGCATCCAGCGCCGCCGCAGTGCTGCTGGCGGCGTATTGGGGGTAGAGCGGGAATACTAAAATGCGGTCGCAGCCTTGGGCTTTGAGCGAGTCAATGGCGCTTTTCATGCTGGGGTTGCCATAGGTCATGCCGAGTTCGACGGCAAACGGGCTGTTAATGTGTTTAGCCAGACTCTGTTGCAATAAGGTTTTCTGTTGCTGGGCATAAACCATGAGCGGTGAACCTTGGTCTGTCCACACGCTGGCATATTTTTCTGCCGATTTTTTCGGGCGAATCACCAGGATGATGCAATGCAGAATCCAGCACCAGATAAAGCGCGGGATTTCGACCACACGCCTGTCCATCAAAAACTGCTGCAGGTAAGGCCGCAAGGCTTTCGCCGTGGGGGCGTCAGGCGTGCCCAGGTTAGCTAACAGTATACCCACTTTTGGTTGACTGCCGTGGGTGTAAGCAGGTTCTGGCTGGTAGTAAGTCATGAACGCATTTTAAGTGAAAAGTGCCCTTATGACTTACCTACTTTTGAAAAGTGCCGATGTTTGTTGTTGCGATAGTTAATCTGGTCGCAAATCATGCGGCTGATTTGCGACCATAATCTTTGTTTAGATCCAGGTTATTTCTTATGAATCTGGTTACCAATCACGCCACCAACCGCCGCACCACCGACCGTTCCGATGGAGCTGCCACCAGTTAAGACTGCGCCCGCGACTGCGCCTACACCCGCGCCAATGGCAGTGTTTTTACCACGCGTGCTCATAGAGCCACAGGCAGAAGTGCTCAGAGTCAGGACCAGCAGGGCAGTCCAAACCAGGGATTTCTGAAGTGAGACAGGGGATGGTTTTTTCATGATTTCCTCTCCAAAGGGATTAAACATGTAGGTATTTTAAGTAAGTGAGCAGAGCGTAGGCAGTCAATCCAAGCTGATTAGTGTGTCAGAGGAATCTGACGGGTGAATATTTCTTATAAAAGAAAATCAAATTGTTGCGTAGACAAAATAGCCCTTGCCAGAGCATAACGTTGCTCTAACAAGGGAGGGCTGAATCATGTTTAAGCTTGTCTTCTGCGTTTCAATTCTAAGAGGCCTAATCCCGCCAATATCAGCGCTGCGGACTCAGGTTCTGGGACTGCGTTCGCTAAGGTAATGGTCCCTGCGTAGCTGGCATTTGTACCTGTACTTTCTCCAACGACTTGCAGATAGTAGCTACCTTGTTGAATGCTATTTGTAAATCCAAAAGAAAGATTGCGGCCGGAATTGAATACCGTACCATTCATGACCAGGTTTTTGTTTTCATCCAGTAAGTTAAATTCCTTGAACTGAAAGGTGGTTCCTGTACCAGAAATACTGGTGAGGACTTGTTGTAAGCCATCAGTGCTAAACGAAATGTAGTCATTGAAACTTGTATTGCCGCTAAAAATATTGCTGAAAACATAACCGCCACCAGCTCGAGTCGCATCGTAGGTTGCAGCATACGTGGGATTAATGATTAAAGTACTTAGACATAGTGCAACTGATAAAGCGGATTTTTTCATAACAAACTCCTGAGTAATAAAAAACGAGCTTGTGTCGAGCGCTTTGCGCAACATAGACAAGCATGTAGATCAGGATTGTGAAAAAACAGCAGTAGAAGGTTTATCCGACCGTGGCTGATCTCGGTGTCGGAATTATTAGCCTGATATGGTCTGGCAATATTTAGTTTGAGAGTGCGCTAGATAATAGCTTGGCCGTGATATCGACAATCGGGATAATCCGCTCATAGGCCATTCGGGTCGGGCCGATCACGCCCAGCGTCCCCACGACCTGACCATCGACTTCATAGGGTGCAGTGACCAAGCTGCATTCATCCAGTGCCAGATAGCCACTTTCGCCACCGATAAAGATTTGTACACCATCGGCGCGTTGACTTTGATCAAGCAATTGCATCAGCGCCGTGCGGCGTTCAAAAATCTCAAACAGTTTGCGCAAGCTGCCGACGTTGGTTGAGAGCTCATTCACTTCTAGCAGTTTGCGTTCGCCCGCAATCACCACAGCCTCTTTTTCTGAAGGCTCTGGTTGGCTGGCAGCATCCAGCGCAGCAGACATGAGGTGATTGATGTCTGCCTGCATTTGTTGCAGCTCCTGCTTGAGCTTGATCTGTACTTCTTCCAGGGTGAGTCCCTGACAGTGGCTGTTGACATAATTGCTGGCGGTGGTGAGCTCACTGGCGCTAAAGGCGCGGTCGGTCAGGACAATCCGATTTTGTACCTGGCCGTCATCGGTCACCAGAATCACGAGTATTTTTTTGTCATTTATATGTAAAAACTCAAGGTGTTTAAGCACGTTGCGGCTACGCTTGGGCGTCATGACCAAGCCTGCAAACTGGGTCAGTTGCGAGAGCATATCCGCCGCATTGTTAATGAGTGCTTGCGGGTCGGGCGAGGATAGCCCAGTTTTAAGCTGGGCGAGGGCGCGTTGATCAAGCGGCTGTACCGTCATCAGCGAGTCCACAAACAGGCGGTAGCCTTTTTTGGTGGGTACTCTGCCCGCAGAGGTATGTGGACTGGCAATAAACCCCAATTGTTCGAGGTCACTCATGACGTTACGAATTGTCGCAGGGCTGACATCCAGGCCGGAATGCTGGAGCAGAGTGCGGGAGCCTATGGGTTGCCCTTCACTGATGTAATGCTCTACCAAGGTTTTAAGCAAAATTTGCGCGCGTTTATCCACTTTAGACGATCTCATTAGAATGAGTTAGATTTTGCATCATTTGCGCCTGGGATAACAGCCCCTTTAGCTTTTCAGTTCAGGGCTTCTATGCTTTAATGCGGCATGCAATCTACATTCCGCTCAGTTGCCATTGTCGGCAAGTATATGGACACTGCTGCCTTGCAGCAAATGCAAAGTGATTTGACCCGCTTGGCACATCACTTGTTAGCCAAGGGGCTGCATGTCTGTGTGGAAGCCAATACCGCAGCCTATGTGGAACAAGAAGGTTTTGAGCAGGCCTCGCTGGAGCAGATAGGCAGCAAAGCCGATTTGGTAATTGTCATGGGCGGCGATGGAACCATGCTGAGCGTCGGCCGTGCTTTGCGTGAAACCGGCGTGCCCTTGATTGGCATTAATCGCGGGCGACTCGGCTTTTTGACTGACTTGCAAACGGACCAGATGCTGGATGAGATTGACGAGATTTTACAGGGTCATTTTCAGCTTGAGTCACGCATGTTACTGCATTCAGTGGTGACCAGAGCGGGCAGCCAGATTTTGCCTGTGGTTGCCTTAAACGATGTGGTGATTAAAAGCGCTTTTCGCCTGATTGAGCTTGAGGTACATGTGGATGGTCAGTTTGTGTCAAGACAGCGTTCGGATGGCCTGATTTTGACCACGCCGACCGGGACAACCGCATATGGCTTATCTGCCGGCGGGCCGATTATGCATCCCGATCTGGAGGCGATTTCGATCGTGCCTATCAGTCCGCACACCCTCAGTTATCGGCCGATCACCGTGCCTGCGGACAGTGTGATTGACGTGATTGTGGTCAGCGCGGCGGACGCTCAGATGAGTTATGATGGCCAAGGCCAATTCCCTTTGGCCGCCGGGGACCATGTGCGTATTGCGCGCGCTGAGCAGTCGATTCGGCTCGTGCACCCTCAAGACTACTGCTATTTTGATATGTTACGCAACAAACTCAACTGGGGCTAACGCGCCCGTTTAACCATCTATGTTACAAGCCCTATCTATCCGAGATTTTGTCATTGTTGATGCGCTGGAACTGGAGTTCTCGGCAGGCTACACGGCACTCACCGGCGAGACCGGTGCAGGCAAATCGATTTTGATTGATGCGCTGTCGCTGAGTCTGGGCGCCAGGAACGAAGGCGATGTGACGCGCAAGGGCTGTGACAAAGCCGAGATTGCCACCACGTTTGATATTTCGGGTAACCAGGCGGCTGCAGACTGGTTGCGTGCACAAGAAATGGCCGTTGATGATAGCCTGATTCTGCGGCGCGTGATTTATGCCGACGGCCGCAGCCGTGCCTTTATTAACGGTGTTTCTGCAACCGTCGGGCAGTTGCGTGAAATCGGGGAGACGCTGATTGATATCTACAGCCAGAATGCACATCACTCCCTGTTAAAAATGGCCACCCAGCGAGAAATTCTGGATGCCTATGCGCAGGCAGTGCCTCTGGCTAAAGACGTGGCTAAAAGTTATAAAACCTGGTTTCAGCTGCATCAGCAACAGTTGGCATATGAGAAAAATGCCAGTGAGTATGCAGAGGAATTGGCCCTGTTGCGTGACAGTACCCGCGAGTTATCACAACTCGGCTTTATAGCAGAAGAATGGCTCGCCTTGCAGCAAGAGCATGTCAGGCTCAGTCATGGTGCCAGTCTGCTGACTGGCATGGAGGCGAGCTTGCAGATGATGAGTGAAGGCGAGGAGGTCAATGCGCTGGATTTGTTGTCGCAAGTGCAAAGCAAGCTCGCTGAATTGCAAGTCATCGATGCCGGATTGCAACCAATTGCAGAAACGGTCGATTCGGCGGTGATTCAGCTCGAAGAAGCGAGTCGTGCACTCAATCGGCATTTGCAAAAAAGTGAACTTGATCCTGAGCGTTTGGCTGAGGTGGAGTCACGTATTCAGACGATCCACACGGCGGCCCGCAAGTATCGGGTCAAGCCGGATGAGTTGCCAGCACTGTTGCAACAACAGCAAAGCCGGATGGCTGAGCTGGAAACGTTTGCCGATGACGGAGCCTTGGCAAAACAGGTGCAGGCAGCGTGGCAGACTTATCAGCAACAAGCCGCCGCACTGTCTGCTGTCAGACACCAGGCGGCGCAAGCCTTATCCGAGACCATCACCGGACAAATGCAGGCACTGTCACTCAAAGGGGGGCGTTTTTCGGTGAGTCTGACGCCGGGCGAACCGGCTGCCTATGGCCTGGAACAAGTGGAGTTTATGGTGGCCGGTCATGCCGGGGTCGAGCCGCGGCCGCTCAATAAAGTCGCGTCAGGCGGCGAGTTGTCGCGGATCAGCCTGGCCTTGCAAGTGACCACCGCGTCATTAGGCACCGTACCCTGCATGATTTTTGATGAAGTGGATGTGGGCATTGGTGGCGGAGTGGCTGAAGTGGTGGGCCGTTTGTTGCGTGAACTCGGTCGACACAGGCAGGTGCTGGTCATCACCCACTTGGCGCAAGTGGCCTCGCAGGCGCAACAACATTTGCAAGTCAGCAAGTCTGAACAGCAAGGCGTGACCTTGAGCCGGATTCATGCGCTCAATGTGCATGAACGGATTGAAGAAATCGCGCGTATGCTGGGCGGTTTGCAGATTACAGAGGCGACTCGCCAGCATGCGAAAGAAATGCTGGGTGTGACAGCCTGACTTGTAGCGTTTGCCATTGTGCAAGCTTTTGCGCAACACTCAGGCTGGCGTGGGCCGGGCTTGTTGAAGGCAGGGTGATCTGCGGGATCGTGGTCTCTAAAACAACATGCTTTTTAAAGAGCTTTGCCGCTGCTTGACCATTAAAGGCAATACATTCTATGGTTGGAATGTGTTTGAGTAAGCCTGGAATATCATTTGCAATCACAGACTTCGCGACAATCGCACTATCCAGGCTGCCAGGTCGGCTGGCCGAGTGACACACATCCCATACCGCCAACTTGAGTGATTGCAACTGTTCACAGCGTTGCGCATAAGCCGTTTGTTTTGGAATCCCAAATAATGTTTCCATGATGTGCCAGAACGCGTTTTGCGGGTGCGCATAATATTGATGTTGCCGCAGGGAGGTCACTCCAGGCAGAGAACCCAGAATCAGGATGCGGGCGCCGGCGCTGGCGATAGGTGGAAAACCAGCAGCACTATGCATGTGAATCTGTGGACTTAACATGCCTCTGAGCGAGGCTGACAATCAAGCGTATCCAGGTCGGTGTTAAGACCTGAATAGTTGATAGTTGAATATCAGGATTCGTTACAAGAGGTTTTTGTACATGTCCCATAAATAGTTAAAGAGTGATCTTGCATGCTAAAGCCATATTTTTCGGCGGCAGCTTTCTGTCTCTTTTCGATCTCTTCATCATAAAACTCTTCTACCCGGCCACATTTGATGCAGACAATATGATCATGGTGAGTGCCTTCATTCATTTCAAACACGGCTTTGCCACTCTCAAAGTGATGCCGTACCAGCAAGCCTGCCTGCTCAAATTGCGTTAAGACGCGGTAGACCGTTGCCAAGCCCACGTCTTCGCCGTTGGTGATCATGATCTTGTAGATATCCTCCGCGGACAGGTGGCGCTGCTCGCTGTTTTCAAATAGCTCCAGAATTTTTAAACGGGGCAGTGTTGCTTTGAGGCCTGCATTTTTGAGGTCTTTAGGATCATGCATAATTTTTGTCCGAGGGTTAAGTAGTATGGCGTACTTGATTCGCGAAACTACGTGGTATATTAATGTATGTAATGAATATACCGATTATAAAGTGAATCCAATGCGTAATTCTATCTTATTTGTGTTGGTTGTCGCATCTCTGGAGAGTGGGTGCGGCGCCAAGCTTCCATCAATGAAACCATTCAAGATGGACATCCAGCAGGGCAATGTGGTGACTTCAAAAATGTTAATGCAACTGCGGCCGGGTATGAACCGTTCGCAAGTCCGCTACATTATGGGGACACCGCTCATCGTAGATAGTTTCAGTGATAATCGCTGGGACTATTTTTACGAGTTACGCCAGCAAGGCCAAATTGTTGAAAAACGTCGCGTCATTCTGGATTTTGATAAGGACAGCCTGGTGGCTGTGCGTGGCGATGTGATTCCTTCGGCAGAGAACCCGGACATCAAAACCATTGTAGAAGCTCCGGTTAAAAAAGCTGAAGCAACGAAAGAGGAGTCCTGGGCGGACAAGCTGAAATTCTGGGAGGGTGATGCTCAAGCGAAGGAAGCTAAGCCAGCCAAAGCGGACTCAGCCAATAAAGTGGTCACTGCCGAGTCTCCTACGCAGGTTCAAGCAGCCGTCACTCCGCAGCAGATGGCCGATGAGGAAATTGTGCCGCATATCCCTGAGGGGGAATATAAGGCAGCCCCTACTCCGCAAGAAATGGTGAAAGCGAATCCGGCAGAGGCGAGTACTCCAGCTTTGGCGGCCAGTACACAGGCCATGAATGAAAAAACCATGGCGGCACAAATTGCAGACACCGTTGAGCCGCCACCTGTCTTTGAACAGGATGCTGCGCCGCCTGCTGTGGCAGTACCTGCGGCTGAATCGAATACTGCAGCAAGCGCGGCTTCCACCACGAGTCCTGCCTCTGCTGCAAATGCACCTGGCGTAAGTCCATCGGCCGCGGTCGCCGCGACGGCCGCTACCGTTGCTGTTGCTGAGGCTGCCCCTAAGTCAAAAAACAGCAAAAAATCAATCGCACCTAAACCGCAGACCAAGCCCTTGTCTGTTGCGCCGGTGGCTAAGCCAGCTTCACCACCGACTACAGTCAACATGACTGAAGATGACGAGGTTATCCCTTATATTCCTGAGGGGGAATATGTCGCGCCTGTCATCCCTACCGAACAGGAAATGATCAAGGGCAATATGGCTGAAGCCAATCAGCCTGCGACGGATGCACAAGCGCATCAAGTGACTGAAAAAGGCGTTGCCCCAAAAGCAGAAGCAGCCAGCCAGCCAGCACCTACATTTATTGCGGAGCAGTTGCCAGAACCTGAACCCGAACCGGAGCTGCCGCCTCCACCTCCACCGTCAGTTTCAAAACCAGCTGTCAAAGAAGCGGTTGCGCAAGTGCCTACAGCTAAAGAGTCTGTGACGCCAAGCAGCCCTGCCGCCGCGCTTGCAGTGGCGCCTGTTGTTGCTGAACCCGCTGCATCTCCTCAGTCTGAAAGTCTGGCGGCTGCACCTGTCACGCCTGTATTACCACCAGAAGCTGCGCTTGCCAAGCCAGCCGAGCATAATGTGGCGACCGTGGCAGAAAATGCTGCTGAGCCTTCTGCCGCTGTCGGTGATGCCGAGATTAATCAGGCAGTCGCCAATTGGGCGCAGGCCTGGCGCAGTAAGAATATTAAAACCTATCTGGCCGCCTACGCGCCTGACTTTGTGCCAGAAAACTTGCCCAGCAAAGCGGCATGGGAGGCACAACGCAAGCAGCGTCTTTCTCCCAGCCAGGGCCCAATCACACTGGTCTTGAATAATATTGTGGTGCAGCGCGATGGTGTCTCTGCGGTGGTGCAATTTGAACAAAAATATTCGGCCAAGACTTACAAAGATGTGCTGAATAAGACGCTTGAAATGCGTTATGAGCCTAGCCAAAGACGCTGGTTAATTGCGCGTGAGCGTACGGCAACGATTCCAGCCGTGGCTGCAGTAGCAGCAACGCCCAAGGTGATGTTGGCCGAGACGCCGATGGTTGCCCCTGCCATGGATCAGGCTGAAGTGGCAACACAACCTCCAGCCGCTACTCCTGAAGTCAGTGTAGAGGCGGCCGTGGATGCCTGGGCGCAGGCTTGGCGAAACAAAAATGTGAATGCTTATTTTGCTGCTTACTCGCCTGAGTTTGTGCCAGAAGGCTTGCCTAGCCGCGGAGCCTGGGAGGCGCAACGTAAAAAACGCCTGTCTCCACAGCAAGGTAAAATCACGCTCGAAATCACTGATGTGAGTGTGGCGCGGGAAGGGGATAGTGCAGTGGTCACCTTCAATCAGAAGTATGCTTCTAAAGCCTATCGCGACGAAATGGTCAAACGTCTGCAGCTCAAGCTGGATAACGCTAGCAAGCGCTGGTTGATCGTGCGTGAAAGTGCTGGCAATGGTGCAGAACTGCCAGCCACCAAGCAACAGGTGACGGCGCCAGAAGGCAGCGCAGAGCATCTGGATGGCGTGTTGGAGCAAATCGGTTTTTAATCCGTTTTTCTAAAATAGTATATAAAACAATAAGTTGAGCGAGTTATGTTGAAAGTAGTGATTGCAGGCGTGTCTGGCCGTATGGGGCATGCCCTGCTTGAAGGCGTTTTTTCTGATCCTGGCTTGCAACTGCATGCGGCCTTGGATCGTGCTGAAAGTGCCATGATTGGTCGAGATGCTGGTGAGCAGTTTGGCAAGTTGAGTGGCGTCAAAATTACTTCTGATGTTGAATCTGCATTGAAGGGGGCTGATGTGCTGGTGGACTTCACCCGTCCTGAAGCCAGTATGCAATATTTGCAAGCGTGTCAGCAGGCGCAGGTGAAGCTGGTGATTGGCACCACAGGGTTTAGCGAGGCTGAGAAAGTCAGTATTGAGGCAGCTGCCAAAAATATCGGGATTGTGTTTGCGCCCAATATGAGCGTGGGTGTCACCTTGCTGATTAACTTGGTTGAACAAGCCGCGCGCGTATTAAACCAAGGCTACGATATCGAAGTCGTCGAAATGCACCATCGCCATAAAGTCGATGCGCCGTCTGGCACGGCACTGCGCTTGGGCGAAGCCGCAGCCAAAGGCATAGACAAGGCACTGAAGGATTGTGCCGTGTATGCGCGTGAAGGTGTCACTGGTGAGCGTGAAGCGGGCACCATAGGCTTCGCAACCCTGCGCGGTGGCGATGTGGTGGGCGATCATACGGTGGTCCTGGCGGGTGTGGGTGAGCGTGTAGAGTTAACGCACAAGGCCTCCAGCCGGGCGACCTTTGCTCAGGGCGCGTTGCGCGCTGCCAAGTTTCTGGCAACCCAACAGGCCGGTTTGTTTGATATGCGAGATGTGCTTGGCTTTGACAAGAATTGATGGTTAAGCCGCTGATTTCACGCGGGCAATCATCATGCTTTAACATCCTCTGACAATACCTCGCCCTTGAGTGAGGCTTTAATCTAGGCTATAATGCCGCAATTCTGAACGGGAAGAGTCCAAAAAACTTTTCCCGTTTTGCACATCTACTCACCGCTGCATAGGGCCCTCGCAGGCATGTTGCGACCTTCAAAAGATGTGTTTCGATTCAAACTTAAGGAGCTAAAGGTGTCAAAAACAATTCCAGCGATTTTAGTGTTAGCAGATGGAACTGTTTTTAAGGGCATGAGCATTGGCGCTTCCGGTCATACAGTCGGTGAGGTGGTGTTTAATACCTCTATCACCGGTTATCAGGAAATTCTTACCGATCCTTCCTATACCGAACAAATTGTCACATTGACTTATCCGCATATTGGTAACTATGGTACCAATAGCGAAGATGTGGAATCTGGCAAAGTCTATGCTGCGGGTCTGATTATTCGTGACCTGCCCTTATTGGAAAGCAATTTCCGCAGTGAACAAAATCTTTCCGATTATCTCAAGACCAACAATGTAGTGGCGATTGCTGATATCGATACGCGCAAGTTGACCCGTATTTTGCGTGAAAAGGGTGCGCAAGCCGGCTGTATTATGGCGGGTGAGCATGTGGATGAAGCGCAGGCATTGGCCCATGCACAGGGCTTCCCCGGACTTGCCGGGATGGACTTGGCTAAAGTGGTGAGCTGTACACAAGCCTATGAGTTTACCGAGCAGGAATGGCAATTAGGCGCGGGCTTTAGCAAAGCGGCTGAGCAACAGTTTCATGTGGTGGCATTTGACTATGGTGTGAAACGCAACATTCTGCGCATGCTGGTTTCACGTGGCTGTAAAGTCACCGTTTTGCCGGCCCAGGCAACCGCCGAACAAGCCTTGGCCTATCAGCCCGATGGCATTTTCCTGTCTAACGGCCCTGGTGATCCTGAACCATGTGATTACGCAATAAAAGCGATCAAAACCTTGGTGGATTCAGGCATCCCCACTTTTGGGATCTGTCTGGGCCACCAGTTGCTGGCATTGGCCAGTGGTGCAAAAACCCTGAAAATGAAATTTGGTCATCACGGTGCCAACCATCCGGTACAGGATGTGGAAAGCAAGCGTGTGTATATCACCAGCCAGAACCATGGTTTTGCGGCTGACCCGGCGACGCTGCCTGCCAATGTCAAAGTGACGCATGTGTCATTGTTTGATGGCAGCCTGCAAGGGATCGCGCGTACAGACAAGCCCGCCTTCAGCTTCCAGGGACACCCGGAAGCCAGCCCAGGCCCGCAAGAAATGAGCGTGTTGTTTGACCGCTTTATCCAGTTAATGCAAGAAAGAAAGTCCATCTAATGGCAAAAAGAACCGACATTAAAAGTATTCTGATTATCGGTGCAGGTCCGATTGTCATTGGTCAAGCCTGTGAGTTTGATTACTCTGGCGCCCAAGCCTGTAAAGCCTTGCGGGAAGAGGGTTACCGGGTCATTTTGGTCAACTCCAATCCAGCCACCATCATGACTGACCCGGAAATGGCAGATGCGACTTACATCGAGCCCATTACCTGGCAAATCGTCGAAAAAATTATTGAAAAAGAGCGTCCTGATGCCTTGCTGCCAACCATGGGTGGGCAAACGGCATTGAACTGTGCCCTCGATCTGGACAAGCACGGCGTCTTGCAGAAATACAATGTGGAACTGATCGGCGCGACTAAAGAGGCGATTGATAAAGCCGAAGACCGTCAGAAGTTTAAAGAAGCCATGACCAAAATTGGCCTGGGTTCTGCACGTTCAGCGATTGCACACAGCCTCGAAGAAGCCTTGCAAGTGCAGGCCACTATTGGTTATCCGGCGATTATTCGCCCTTCGTTCACCATGGGCGGCAGTGGTGGTGGCATCGCCTACAATCGTGAAGAATTTATCGCCATTTGCGAGCGTGGCCTGGATGCCTCCCCAACCAACGAGTTGCTGATCGAAGAGTCGCTGCTGGGCTGGAAAGAATACGAGATGGAAGTGGTACGCGACAAAGCGGACAACTGCATCATTATCTGTTCGATTGAAAACCTGGATCCTATGGGCGTGCATACCGGTGACAGTATTACTGTTGCGCCAGCACAAACCCTGACCGACAAAGAATACCAGATCATGCGTAATGCCTCACTGGCCGTATTGCGTGAGATCGGGGTAGATACCGGTGGTTCCAACGTGCAGTTTGCCATCAACCCGAACGATGGCCGCATGATTGTGATTGAGATGAACCCGCGGGTGTCACGCTCCTCTGCGCTGGCATCCAAAGCAACAGGCTTTCCGATTGCCAAAGTCGCGGCCAAACTGGCGGTGGGTTTTACGCTGGATGAGTTGCGTAATGAAATTACCGGTGGTCAGACCCCGGCTTCATTTGAGCCATCGATTGACTATGTGGTCACTAAAGTGCCACGTTTTGCGTTTGAGAAATTTCCGCAGGCGGATAGCCGCTTGACGACCCAGATGAAATCTGTGGGTGAAGTCATGGCCATGGGTCGTAGCTTCCAGGAGTCTTTCCAGAAAGCGTTACGCGGTCTGGAAGTCGGTGTGGATGGTCTGGATTCGGTCACCGATGACAAAGACCGTATTGTCAAGGAAATGGGTGAGCCCGGTCCTGAGCGTATCTGGTACGTGGCGGACGCCTTCCGTTTGGGCATGAGTGTGGATGAAGTGTTTGATATCACCAAAATCGACCGCTGGTTCCTGGTGCAGATTGAAGAAATCATCAAACTCGAATTGTCATTGTCAGGCAAGTCGCTGGGGGATTTGACCAAAGAGACTCTGTTCCGCCTCAAGCGTAAAGGCTTCTCTGACCGTAGACTGGCCAAGCTGTTGAGCACAGACCAGCATGCAGTGCGTGCTTTCCGTCAGGCGCTTAATGTGCGTCCGGTCTATAAGCGCGTAGATACCTGTGCGGCTGAGTTTGCCACCAACACGGCTTATATGTACTCGACCTATGAGGAAGAGTGCGAGTCCAATCCGTCGGACAAGAAAAAAATCATGGTGTTAGGCGGTGGTCCTAACCGCATTGGTCAGGGCATCGAGTTTGACTATTGCTGTGTGCACGCGGCGTTTGCCATGCGTGAAGATGGTTACGAAACCATTATGGTCAACTGTAACCCTGAAACCGTCTCTACCGATTACGACACCTCTGACCGTCTCTATTTTGAGCCGGTGACACTGGAAGACGTACTCGAAATCGTCAACATCGAAAAACCGGTGGGTGTGATTGTGCAGTATGGCGGCCAAACCCCGCTCAAACTGGCGCGTGACCTCGAAAAAGCTGGCGTGCCTATCATTGGGACCACGCCTGATGCGATTGACCGTGCAGAAGACCGTGAACGCTTCCAGCAAATGCTGCATAGCCTGAACCTGAAGCAGCCGCCGAACCGCACAGCGCGTGCGCCAGAAGAGGCAATTCGCCTTGCGACTGAAATCGGTTACCCGTTGGTGGTGCGCCCTTCTTATGTTCTGGGTGGCCGCGCGATGGAAATCGTGCATGAGCAAAGCCAGTTGGAGCGCTACATGCGTGAAGCGGTTAAGGTGTCTAATGAGTCCCCAGTTCTGCTGGACCGCTTCCTGAACGATGCGATTGAAGTAGACGTGGATGCTTTGAGCGACGGTGAAGATGTGTTGATCGGCGGCATCATGCAGCACGTGGAACAAGCTGGTGTGCACTCTGGTGACTCTGCCTGTTCACTGCCGCCTTACAGCCTGAGCGACGACCTGCAAGATGAGTTGCGCAGACAAACCGTACAAATGGCGAAAGCGCTGGGCGTGAAGGGCCTGATGAACGTACAGTTTGCCGTGCAGAACAGTGGGCAGGGCGATGTCGTATATGTGCTAGAAGTTAACCCGCGCGCATCCCGTACCGTACCGTTTGTGTCTAAAGCCTGTGGCTTGCAGCTGGCCAAAATTGCGGCACGTTGCATGGCAGGTCAGACGCTGAAATCTCAAGGCGTGACCAAAGAAGTGATTCCGCCTTATTACTCGGTGAAAGAAGCTGTGTTCCCCTTCATCAAGTTTCCGGGCGTGGATACCATCCTGGGGCCTGAAATGAAGTCCACTGGTGAAGTGATGGGTGTAGGCAATACTTTTGCCGAGGCTTTTGTGAAGTCACAATTGGGGGCCTCTGTGAAGATGCCTACCGGGGGCAGAGCCTTTATCAGCGTACGTAACGAAGATCACAAAAAAGTGATCGACATTGCGCAGGACCTGGTTAAACTCGGTTTCACGCTAGTGGCGACCAAAGGTACAGCGCGTGCACTGGCCGAGCAAGGTCTAGAGGTGACACCGGTGAACAAAGTCGCTGAAGGCCGTCCGCATATTGTCGACATGATCAAGAACGATGAGATCAGTTTGATTGTCAATGTCACAGAAGACAAAAAGGCGATTACTGACTCGTATGAGATCCGCCGCAGCGCGCTTCAGAACAAGGTGACTTATTACACGACTCTGGCGGGTGCGCGTGCCGCTTGTATCGGCATGGCACAAAGCAAGGATATGGATGTCTACTCGGTGCAAGACTTGCACAAACGCCTTGGTTAACATACACTAGGCTTAGTTGATATTTAAATAAGCCACGCTCATTCGGGTGTGGTTTATTTTTTTTATACTCATTTTTTGAAGGTATTTTCATCATGGCAGTCAATCAGATTCCTGTCACCGTGAAAGGTGCAGAATTGCTCAAAGAAGAATTACAACGTTTGCGCGCGGTGGATAGACCCAATATTATCCAGGCAATCGCTGAGGCACGGGCACAAGGCGACTTGTCTGAGAATGCAGAGTATGAGTCAGCCAAAGAGCGCCAGAGCTTTATCGAAGGCCGGATTGCCGAGCTTGAGGCGAAATTGTCCAACCTGCAGATTATTGATCCAACCATGCTCAATGCAGAGGGTCGTGTGGTGTTTGGCGCGACCGTGAGATTTGAAGACCTGGATTCTGGCGATGCTAAAACCTACCAGATCGTGGGTGAGGACGAAGCCGATATCAAAAATGGCAAAATCTCGGTTAGTTCGCCAATTGCACGTGGCCTGATTGGCAAGTCTGAGGGTGAAGTCGTTGAAATCCAGTCTCCAGGCGGCGTGAAAGAGTACGAAATCATTGAGGTACTCTACGTTTAGTCCTTGCGATTGAATCATCTGGGATGCGTGAATAGCAGAAAATAGGAGCGTAGCAGCGATGGCCAAGCAATCAGGACTCACCGGATGGTTAAACCCGGTCTTACTTACGTTATGGGTGGGGGCTTTGTGGATGACCGCCATCACCGCCAGTGTGCTGTTCAAAACCATTCCTGACCATATGCTGGCCGGAAACGTCGCAGGAAAGTTGTTTACGATTGTCAGCTACATTGGACTTGTCAGCGGCTTGTGGTTGTTGATCCAGCGGCTGGCGAGTGACGGTTTTTCCGCATTCAAGCAAGGCCTGTTCTGGGTGATCCTCATCATGTGGATACTGGTCCTGATTGGCGAATTTGGCATCCAGCCATTATTGGCTCAGCTCAAAGCCAGTGCTCTGCCAAACGATGTAATGCAAAGTGTGTTCGCCAGCCGCTTTAAAACCTGGCATGGTGTGGCGAGTATTGCTTACATGATTGAGTGTTTGTTAGGCGTCTGGTTGGTGGTCAAGTCGAACTGAGGCCAATAAAAAACGCGCAAAGGAATGCGCGTTTTTTGTATCAGGCGTGTTTGTGAGCGTGATTACAGCTTGGGGATTACGATCTTCGCTGAAGCTTTCACGGTTTCGCTGGCGCGATAAAACACTAGTTGTTTGCCGATATGGTGCACGGCGATGGCGCCCGCTTTATCGGCGATCTCTTCGAATAATGATTTACGCAAATCGCGGTCATCGCCCGCCACTTGCACTTTGATAAGCTCGTGGGCATTGAGGCTGACCTCGATTTCCTTGAGTACCGCGTCTGTCAGGCCATTGTTGCCTATCATGACTACCGGATTTAAATTGTGCGCCAGACCACGTAAATAAGCGATTTGTTTGCTGTTTAATTGCATGCAAAATATTCCTTGAAAACAGACCGCATTTTAGCATGAAGCAGGAATTCCCCCTATGAAACCCTCCAAAACCAGTAAAGCCTGGATGCAAGAGCATCTCAATGACGAATTCGTCAAGCGTGCGCAAAAAGACGGCTACCGTGCCCGCGCTGCTTATAAGCTGCTCGAAATTGACGATAAAGATAAATTGATCAAGCCTGGCATGACCGTAGTGGATCTGGGGTCTACACCTGGCAGCTGGTCACAGGTCGCGGTCCAGCGCATCAAAGGCCAGGGCCGCGTGATTGCACTGGATATTCTGGAGATGCATCCGATTCCCGGTGTGGAATTTATTTGCGGTGATTTTCGCGAAGAAACGGTACTGCAGCAATTGGAGGCCGCGCTGAATGGCAAGCTGGTCGATCTGGTGATTGCCGACATGGCGCCTAATATGAGCGGACTCAAAGATGTTGACCAGGCAGGGGCAACGTATTTGACAGAGCTCGCCCTGGATTTTTGTCAGCATTGGTTGAAACCGGGCGGCAACTTTCTGGTCAAAGTCTTTATCGGTAGTGGATTTGAGGAAATTGTGAAACAAATGCGTGGCCAGTTTGCCAAAGTCGTCACACGTAAACCTAAAGCCTCGCGTGATCGTAGCAGTGAAGTGTATCTGCTGGGCTTGCAGCGAAAAGCTTGAATTGCAATGCTTTTTTGCGTTTAGTTTGATCGCACAAGCAAAAAAATGGGTATACAATGCCATTGAAGGCTTGAAATTATAGGCTTTGCCTCCATTATTTTCTTAGGGATTCTCCCTGCCTTTCGTTTTTAAAGTTAAGGAACCACTTTGAATAATCTACTGAAGAATATCGCGATTTGGGTAGCAATTGCCTTGTTGCTGATGACGGTATTTAATCAATTTAGCGGCACGGGCAGAAGCAGTGGCCAGGTGGTTTACTCTCAGTTCATGCAAGAGGTCAAGGATGGCCGCGTAGCCAAGGTGCAGATTGATGGTCGCTCCTTGCATGTGACTACCAACGAGGGCAAAAACTATGAGACATTCTCGCCTTCCGATCCATGGTTGGTATCAGACCTGCTTAAAAATAACGTTATTGTAGAAGCCAAACCAGAAGAGCATGAATCCATGCTTATGAGCATTTTTGTCTCCTGGTTCCCCATGATTCTCTTGATCGGTGTCTGGATTTTCTTCATGCGCCAGATGCAAGGTGGCGGCAAGGGCGGTGGCCCATTCTCGTTCGGCAAGAGCAAGGCACGTCAACTGGATGAATCCAACAACAGCACCACATTTGCTGATGTGGCCGGTTGCGATGAAGCCAAAGAAGAAGTGGCTGAGTTGGTTGAATTCTTGAAGGACCCAAGCAAGTTTCAGAAACTGGGTGGCCGCATCCCGCGTGGCGTATTGATGGTAGGCCCGCCTGGGACCGGTAAGACCTTGCTGGCCCGTGCGATTGCCGGTGAAGCCAAAGTCCCTTTCTTCAGTATCTCTGGTTCTGACTTTGTGGAAATGTTTGTTGGCGTGGGTGCTGCGCGTGTGCGTGACATGTTTGAAACGGCCAAAAAGAACTCCCCTTGTATCGTATTTATTGATGAGATTGATGCGGTCGGTCGTCACCGCGGTGCCGGTACTGGTGGCGGTAACGATGAGCGCGAGCAAACGTTGAACCAGATGTTGGTTGAGATGGATGGTTTTGAGGCCAATTCCGGTGTGATCGTGATTGCAGCAACCAACCGTGCCGATGTTCTGGATAAAGCATTATTGCGTCCTGGCCGTTTTGACCGTCAGGTTATGGTCGGCTTGCCAGACATCAAAGGTCGTGAGCAAATCCTCAATGTGCATATGCGTAAAGTGCCCATTGATCCAGATGTGAGAGCGGATATTCTTGCCCGTGGTACACCAGGCTTTAGTGGTGCTGATCTGGCTAACCTGGTCAACGAAGCGGCGTTGTTCGCTGCACGTCGTAATAAACGCACGGTAGATATGCAAGATTTTGAGGATGCCAAAGACAAAATCTTCATGGGGCCAGAGCGCAAGTCTATGGTGATGCGTGAAGAGGAGCGGTTGAATACGGCCTATCATGAGTCTGGGCATGCGGTGGTCGCCAAGTTGCTGCCGAAAGCGGATCCTGTGCACAAGGTCACCATTATGCCGCGTGGCTGGGCGCTGGGCTTGACCTGGCAGTTGCCTGAGCATGACCGTATCAGCAATTACAAGGACAAAATGCTGGAAGATATCTCGATTCTGTTTGGTGGTCGGATTGCTGAAGAAATTTTCATGCATCAGATGTCTACCGGCGCTTCGAATGACTTTGAGCGTGCGACAAAAATGGCGCGTGACATGGTGACCAAGTTCGGGATGTCCGATTCGCTGGGGACCATGGTCTATGCAGGTAGCGAGCAGGATTCCTGGATGGGCAGTATGTCTTCACGGACCGTCTCAGAAGCCACGCAGCAAAAAGTCGATGCTGAAATTCGCCGTATCCTGGATGAGCAATATGCGATTGCGCGCAAATTGCTTGAAGATAACCGCGACAAAGTGGAGGCGATGACTAAAGCCTTGATGGAGTTCGAAACCATTGATGCTGATCAGGTCAATGACATTATGGCTGGTTTGCCAGTGCGTCCACCCAAGCAGAAAAATGGACCTACCATTAGTTCTGGTGGCAGTGGTTCAGGCACGATGGTAAACCCGGCACCGCAACCAACGGCAAAAGGCGATGATACTGAGACCTAAAGCCTAACTAAAGATTGAGGTTAAGGTTGGCCACAGGTTTGTGACAACCTGGCTTTCAGTTAAAATAACAAGGCTGGCTTTTGCCAGCCTTTGTTTTTTTGGAAATCAATGACCTATGCTCTTTCATTGTGGACGTTTTCGTCTCAATTTTGACCAGCCCCAAGTCATGGGTATCGTCAATGTCACGCCGGACTCCTTTTCCGATGGCGGTCAATTCCAGCAGGTGGATGCCGCGGTGCATCATGCATTGACATTGATCGAACAAGGCGCCGCGGTGCTCGATATCGGTGGTGAGTCTACGCGGCCTAATGCGACACCTGTCTCCCTGACCGAAGAGTTACAACGTGTGGTGCCGGTGATAGAGGCCCTGGTCGCACGCGATATTCCCGTTCCGATCTCCATTGATACTTATAAGCCTGCCGTGATGCAGGCCGCGCTTGCGGCTGGCGCCAGCATCGTCAATGATGTGAGAGGCTTGCAGGAGCCTGGCGCGCTTGAGGTGGTTGCCAAGAGCGATGCCGGTGTTTGCATCATGCATATGCAAGGCATGCCGCAAACCATGCAGCTGGATCCTCGCTATGAGGATGTTGTGGCTGAGGTGAAACTGTTTTTGCAGACCCAGCGTGATATGTGTCTGGCGGAAGGCATCGCCCAAGACCGGATTATGCTGGATCCAGGCTTTGGCTTTGGTAAAACGCGCGCGCACAATATTGCCCTTGCCAAGGCTTTGCCTGAATTTAGCGAACTGGGCTGCCCATTGCTGGTTGGCCTGTCGCGTAAATCGGTATTGGGACAAATGACTGGCAACGATGTCGACGCCAGATTGCACGCCAGTGTAGCTGCTGCCGTAATTAGTGCCATGCAAGGGGCGCATCTGTTACGCGTGCACGATGTCAAGGCGACGGTTGAAGCCCTCAAGGTGGTTGCTGCACTTAAATAGCCAGCTCAGCATGACCATACATAAGCATAACGATTAAAGGATACACACATGGGTAAGCAATATTTCGGTACAGATGGCATTCGCGGACGCGTCGGAGAGTCGGTGATTACGCCAGAGTTTGTCATGCGCTTGGGCTATGCAGCCGGACGTGTATTGGCCAGCCATGAACACTTGCCTGCGGGTAAACGCCCCACAGTATTGATAGGCAAAGATACGCGGATTTCTGGCTATATGCTGGAAGCGTCCCTGGAGGCCGGATTGTCTGCTGCTGGGGTGGATGTGCTGCTGACTGGCCCCATGCCGACGCCTGCCGTGGCTTATCTAACGCGTGCCTTGCGTGCGCAGGCCGGCATTGTGATTTCTGCTTCACACAACCCTTATTATGATAACGGGATCAAGTTTTTCTCTGCACAGGGCACCAAGTTACCGGACGAGATCGAGTATGCGATTGAGGCCGCGCTGGCTCAGCCCATGCAGGTCATGGATTCCGCGCAACTGGGCAAAGCGAAGCGTGTCGATGACGCAGCGGGCCGCTATGTCGAATTCTGTAAAAGCACGTTTCCCAATCACCTTGATCTGCGTGGCCTCAAAATTGTGCTCGATTGTGCGCATGGCGCCACCTACCATGTCGCGCCGCCGGTGTTCCATGAGTTGGGGGCAGACGTCATCGCTATAGGCAATCATCCTGATGGCCTCAATATTAACGAGCAGGTGGGTTCCACTCACCCGCAAGCCCTGCAAAAAGCCGTGGTGGAACATCAGGCAGATTTAGGCATTGCCTTTGATGGCGATGGCGACCGTGTCATGATGGTCGATGGTGCAGGTAAGCTGCTGGATGGTGACCAGTTACTTTATATTATTGCCATGGGCCTGTATGCCAAAGGCAAACTCAAGGGCGGCGTGGCCGGTACCCTCATGACAAATTTGGCCCTGGAACACGCCTTGCAAAAGCATCAGATTCCGTTTGGCCGTGCCAATGTCGGCGACCGCTATGTGTTGGAGCTGTTGCAGGAAAAAAACTGGAAACTGGGCGGGGAGAATTCTGGCCATATCCTCACGCTGGATAAACACTCGAGTGGTGATGCGATTATTGCGGCCCTGCAGGTGTTGCAGTCCTTGCGTGAAAGCGGCAAGTCCCTGCAACAGCTGGGTGCTGACCTGACGCTATATCCGCAGGTGTTGATTAATGTAACCACCAAACAAAAGCTGGACTTGAACCAGGCGGCCGTGCAAACAGCTGTGCAACAAGCTGAGGCTGCGCTTAATGGAGAAGGCAGGGTCTTGTTACGCGCTTCTGGCACTGAGCCCAAAATCCGCGTGATGGTCGAAGGGTTGAACCAGAGTTTGGTGCAAGCCCAGGCCGAGCATTTAGCACAAGTGATCCGTCAACTGACTAATTGAGCAAACAACATATAGACGAATTTTCTATTTTCACAAATGCCTCAGTTTGCTGGATGGGTCTGTGATATCTGAATTTATCAGCTACCTTCAGCCCTTCGGCTTACATATTTTTGTGGCCTAGTGTATCTGGCATTCTCTTGAGGTTGTTTTACCTGCGTTGTCAAAATATCACTTTGGCAGCCACAAGAAAGCGGAAGATTTCTCACTTTTTATCATGCGGCCTGTTTGCCTTGATAAACCGTAAGGTGTGGAAAGGGAATCTCAATACCTTCTGCATCAAAGGCATTCTTGATCCGTTTCAGGTACTCACGTTTGATGGTCCACTGCTGTAAAGGAAGTACCTTTAAACGACAGCGAATGACAACAGCAGAGTCTGCAAGATTGTCGACTCCAGCCATCTCCAGATTATCCAAAATAATAGGTTTAAATTCGTCGTCCATACATAAGTCTGCTCCAACTTGAAGCATGACTTGTATGACGCGTGCCAAATTCTCTTTGTAAGCTACACCAATATCCATTACCGCATAAGCAAAATCCCGCGAGCGATTGGTTACCGTGCTGATCTGGCCATTGGGCACATAATGCACATTGCCTTCGTAATCGCGCATCTTCACATAACGCAGCGTAATTTCTTCCACCAAGCCAGCTTTGTCAGCAATTTCCACGACATCATCTTTGCGAATCTGGTTTTCGAGTAGCAGAAAAAAGCCATTAAAATAATCCTTGACCAAGCTCTGTGCGCCAAAGCCCACTGCCAAACCAACGACCCCGGCTGCCGCCAGTACCGGCGCAATCGAAATCCCAAGCTCATGCAGGATTTCGACCACGGTAATCGCCAGAATCACGGTGGTGACGATATACCGCAGCACCATGCTGAGCGTGTTGAGACGTTTGATCTCTTCCAGGTTGTCTACTTGCCTGGAGTTAAGCTTATCTCTGAGTTTCACAATCAGGCTTTTGCTCAGCCGGTTGAGAAAATAAGCCACGCCAATAATGAAAAAAATACGCAGCAGGGTTTTTACCAGCGCCAGTATTTCCGCAGGTTGCTCTATTCCTAAGTATGTAAACCAAGACATGGTGTCAAACACTCCTTTCGATCAATAAAGTAAATGCACTAACTGGATAGCCAGTAAGCGGTCAGGGTCGGGATTTCTAGAGTCTCCTGCTCGGTGGAGATCGTTGAACCACTACATAAATCCGTCATCATCCTGGCTTTAAACAGGCCGCGTTGCTTAAACGGCTGCAGGTTGACCTGCTGCGCTTGTGTGGCAAAGTTGGCGATTACCACCACGTTGGCATGCATGCCCGATGGCACATAGCGGTGGAAGGCGAACAGGTGCGGATTGTCTTGTGTAATCAGCGCGCGGTTGTTTAAATCGGCAAAGGCTGAAGTCTCCTTGCGGATCGCAATCAGTTGCTTGATCTGGCTGAAAATCCGTTGTTCGACGGTGCCTGGCTGGTGACGACGCGCCATCACCTCCCAGTCCAGTGTCGGTCTGTGTACCCAGCGGTTGTCGTGCATTTTGTTTTCATCTTGCAGATAACTGTCGTTATTAAGCGTACCAACCGCATCGCCATAGTAAATCAGCGGGATTCCGCCAAACGACAAAATCAGGTTATGCAACAAGACGATGGTTTTGATCGCATTTTCAATTGCCAGTAGGTCCTGTGTTTGCAGGGCCATTTCCAGCCCGGCCAGTGACGCCAGCGCACCAGATATGCGGGCATCGCCGGTTTTTTTGTTGACGCCAAAGGCAAAGCCGCGTGCATTCGATTCAGGGTAATGTCCGGTGTAATAATCGACCAAAAAGCGGCGATGTGACACCGGTTCAAATCCGGCTTCGATAATGGCTTTATCACTAAAGCCCAGACCAATATCATCATGGCAGCGCACATAATTGAGCCAGGTTGCGCGGTCCAGTTTTTCCGGCAAGTCCTCCACGCCCTTGGTCAGTAATACGGTCCGTTTGGTGGCGACTGCATCCCAAAGCAGTGCCATAAACGTGGCGTTATAGGCAATTTCACATTCCTTGGCGTTAATGGCATCTTCACCAAAGTATTTGATAATTTCTGTTGGCGAAACTATCGCTTCGGCAATAAAGATCACACCGGGGGCTGCAATCTGGCAACAATCCTTGAGCAATTGCAAAATCAGGTGGGCTTCGCGCTCGTTCTGGCAGCTGCTACCGATTTTTTTCCACAAAAACGCTACGGCATCCAGCCGTAGAATATCTACGCCCTTGTTTGCCCAAAACAGGATGATGTCCACCATCTCAATGAACACAGCAGGGTTGGTGTAGTTGAGGTCCCACTGGTAATGATTAAAGACCGTCATCACCCATTTGCCGGTGTCGGCGTTAAAGGTAAAACTGCCTGGGGCCTGTTCAGGAAACACTTCCGGCATGGCGCTTTCAAACAGATCAGGCAGCGTGCGGTCAGGATACATGAAGTAATAATCCTGATAGGTCTGGTTGCCTTGTTTGGCTTGTTGCGCCCAGGCATGCTCATCTGAGGTATGGTTGACCACCACATCCAGCGTTAGCAGGATTCCGCACTGCTGCATGGCGGCAATCAACTGTTCCAAATCCTCCATCGTGCCATGGCGCGCATCCACTTTCCTGAAGTCGCGCACCGCATAGCCGCCATCATTCTCATGCGCCGGGCAGTCACAAATCGGCATGATATGCACGAGATTGATGCCGAGATCTTGCATATAGGGCAGCTTGTCACGCATATTTGCCAGGCTGCCCGCAAAGCCCTGGCTGTAGAGCGCCATGCCTACCCACTTTTGCTGCATAAACCAGTCATGGTTTTTTTCGCGCTCCAGGTCTTTTGCGCGCAAATGTGGCGCGCGCTGTGCATATTGTGTCGCCAGCACCTCCACCAGCCGCCCCAGTTGTGGCTTAAAGTCTTCGCGCTGACCATAAAGATGCTGAAACAGCGAATAAATGGCGTAAAAGTTAGCACCCAGCCGAGTATAAAAATAGTGCCAGTCTTTGCCAGCCGGTTGTTTGAACGAAGACAGAATCTCGTTCAACACCGCGTGGGAAATTTGTTCGTACATGTATCGAGGTCCTTGTTGATCTGATTATTTCAGGCTGTTGCACTGCCGAATTTATAATGGCGCATGCCCTCCAGAATGCCGTGCGCATGCGTGGCCTCGGCAAAAAAGATCCGTGGCATGCCTTTTAAATGTGCCAATTCTTCGCTATGGTTACCCACTACGACGGCCATGGTGTCGCCCATCAGCATCTCAATATCATTGCCAGAGTCGCCTGCCACCAAGAAGTTGGCCAGTGGCAAATCCCATTTGTAAGACAAATAGCGGATGGCATGGCCTTTGGAAGCGCGAACCGGCAAGATATCCAGAAACTCACCGTGTGAATAAATGATTTGCGCGTGCAGCCCCTGCTTGCGCAGATGCTGGCGGATTTTTTTCACAGGCGGCATCTTGCTGGCATCCACCACATAAGAAATTTTGAATTCACGCTGATTTTCAGCAGATTGCAGACGTAGCCCAGGCAACTCCGCTAACGCTTTTAGCAAGTCATCACGTCGCCATAAATGGCGGATATGGTTAGCCCAGCCGATATCTGGCGTGCGGTTGAGCCCATAGTGAATTTCCGAGCCGACGGAGGTAATGAGCACATCCGGGATAGGAATATTGTTTTTACGCAATATCTCAATCGCACTCTCCAGTGGGCGCCCGGTGGCGATGCCAAAAATGTTATAGCCGACATTGGCCACCAGCCATTCCACCAGGTCAAGCTGCCCCTGTTGGTTGCCAAGCAAGGTGTTGTCTATGTCTGTTATAAATGCATATTTTGCCAGCGGGATCGGTGACTTGCCTTGATGCAGCGCGACTTGCTGCTTGCGCAGATTTTTGCGTTGTTTTCTTAGCAGTTGGTGTACCTCTCTGACATATTTGTTCACATGACCCGCCCAGGTGTAATGGCGTTTGACGTTCAAGACGCCGCTCTTGGCCCATTTGCGCCAGCGTGCTTTATCCGTGAGAGCTGAGAGCAGTGCGTCTGCAATCGCATCGCTATTGAGTGTGTCTACCAGCAAGCCATGATGACAATTGGCCAGAATATCGCGCGGGCCGCCATCATCTGGCGCAATCACCGGCAGGCCGCAAGCCGCGGCTTCGAGCAAGGTCAGCCCAAAAGGCTCAGTAAAGGCGGCGTTGATAAATACGCCACGGCTTTTGGCCGCCATGCGGTACAGCTCTGGGATATCTTCTTGCGCATGACTTTTGGGAATTGCTACTTTGCCCCATAAGTCATAGGCATCAATATCCAGCAGCAATTCATTCAACACCTGTGCCTGCGATTTTTCCAGGTCTCGAATGCGCTCTCGGCTACCGGCGACCAGCACCAGGTTAGCCTTCTTTTGCAGCGCCGGGTGGCTGCCATAGGCGGCTAGCAAGCCCTTGATGTTTTTGCGCACCTCGGGCCGGCAAATACACAAAATCATCGGCTTTTTCGGGTCATGCAAAAAGCGATGGATACTCTGCTCCAGCGTTGCTGGTATTGCTCGGCGGCCTGGCGGCGAAAAGCGCGATGTATCTGTACCGGGCGGGATGACGCGGAAGCGCTGATGATCGGCTTGCGCATACATGCCATATTGCAGCTCAACCTCCTGGCGTGTGCTGGTCACGATCATCGAAGCATGCTGAATCAGCGCATCCTCCTCGGCAATGCGGCGCTCAAAATTAAACTGCTTTTCAATCTTGTCTGCCTTGCGGCCACTGGAAAGCAGGCGCGCCTGCTTGGGTTTGCCCAGTGAATGGCCAGTATGAATGAGCGGAATGCCCAGCAGCATAGACAACTGGCGGCCCACATAGCCGGCGTCGGCATAGTGGGAATGGATCACATCTGGCAAGCGGCCTTGTTGACGTAAATAGTGTAGGCAACGGTCCACCATCTGATCCAGATGTGGCCATAACAACTCTTTGCGGATGTAGCGCTTGGGCCCGCATGGAAAGCGGATAATGCGGGCCTTATCGCTAAGTTTCTCTTCAGGCTGCGCATAATCGCTCGCCACCTGCGGGTCGTCGATCAACCGCGTCATCAGGTCGACCTTGCCGACTTGCGGATGCTCCGCTAACGCATTTGCCAAATCCAGTACATAAGTGCATTGCCCGCCGGTATCGGCATCCGCGCCCAGCTCAAGTTGCTGGCCACGAATCAAACCATGTACGCTGATTAGCAGCACGTACAAGGATTCTGAGGGTTCTTTTTTATTCACACGCATGGCTACCTCCACTGGCTCACCACAAAGCAAGGCAATTGCACCTCAGGCCTGGCAACTGCAATTGATCATGATGAAAAATGCTGCAGGACTCTACGTCCATTAGATTGAAAGATGCTACTTGCATCCATGTTTTCCGCGAGGGAAATAAGCGGGATATCAGGCCTGTAATACCCCTATTTCAACTACAGGCTAATAAATTGACATCAATTTAAAATAAAAAGTTTCAACTTTTAACAAGATCGCAGGCAATAAAAAAGCCCTGACCAAGAGGGCAGGGCTGATTTTTTGCATGAGTTAGAGGCTAGTAGGCTTGACCAGTAGCATAGAACGCGCCGCCAGCAATATGGTGGATGGTGCGTAACTCGTCATGTCCCTCAAAATGCCAGCGGCCGTCACTAAACACCCGTGTATCGGCATGTGCCGCCACCACTTCAGCAATAAATAAATCGTAAGTGTTCTGGTTATGCGGCTCGGGGATAATCTTGCACTCCAGCCACGCCACGCACTCCTTCACCAGTGGCGCGCTAATCTCTTGTGCGGCAAAGGTCTCAATGCCGTATTCCGCAAACTTGTCTGTGCCTGCCAAATCGCGGCCGCTGATGCTACCTACCTTTTTCACCATCTCAATTTGCTTGACGCAAGGCAGGTTGATGGCAAAAGTACCTTCCGCTTCAATCAGTTCACGCGTGTAGGTTTTGCTATCAATCACTACCGTTACTTTAGGTGGATTGAAGTCTAAAGCGCAGACCCAGGCGGCAGCCATGATGTTTGGTTTTCCATCGTGGATTGAGGTGATTATGGATGTAGGACCATGATTAATGAGACGTGTTGCAAATTTTAAATTGAATTCAACGGGATTCATGGTTTGAAATTAAACTTTTTCATTCGCATATGCCGCCAATATTTTTTCGGTCATTGCTCTAGATTTTAGTATTTGTTTGTCATCAATATTTTGTCCTGATCTTTCAACGATCTTAATAGCAGTTTCAAATATCTTTTTGCACGTTATTGGGTCATTGAGTTTTTCAATTATTGGAGTGCAATAAGCTTCGACCTTTCTTTGACTAGTCATAGGTGGTAAATTTTCTTTTGATGCAATCTTAGGAATGAGCATAATTAAAAAGAATTTAATCTTTTTATACCTTTTATCTAGTTCACTTGAATTGAATAACGCGTCTAATTTATAGAATGCTAAACCTGCAAGATAATACATTCCATATTGATGGTTTCTTTCGAAAATTCCAGAGCCATCTTCACCTATATTTTTTATAAGACTTCCGAAGTAACTTGTAACTAAATGAGGATTTTGATTAACAATTGACAAAAATGACTTAATTTGGATTGGAACAGTAATAATTTTTCTTTTTACAACATTCTTGTCTGAACTATATTGTTTAGCACGCCTTTCATAAAATAATTTTTCACCCACTTCTATTGAATCATAGTATTGCTCAAGATTCCTTTGGAAATCTGACATTGCGGTGAGTTGTTCTTTCTTAATTGCTGTTTGATTGTTTGTAGAAACTGTAATTTGAGATTTGACATCTTCATTATCGGTTACGATTAATTTAACTGGGACATTAATTTCACTTAATGTTGGATTGTTGCGATTTTCATAAAGAACACTACTTGTTTGGCAACCATTCACGATTTGATAGTCAGTAATAGTAAAATTGTTTCCAGAAGTTTTTATTGAATTGGCTACAATTGCAACTCCGTTGTTTAGCACGCTAAAAAGTTTGGAGTTTTTATCCTTAAGTGTTTCAGAAATACTTTTATTTACTGGGTTGTTGCTTCCTTGAAAGTCGCGCACATTGTCATCAAAAACGCTGTGAATGTTGTCATTCTCATCAATAATGATTTTCCTGAATTCAGAAAACGGTAATAATCCTAAATAAGCTTGATTGATTCCTTCAATTTCTGGAAGGGTTACTTTGTTAACAAAAACAAAAGATGCCGAAATTGGGTTTTTTGTTTTTCTATATAGCTTGCCTAATTCGTTTGCCCCAATTGTATGAACTTGAACCTCTTCAAAAAGGTTGTAGTTTTCAAGAAGACGTTTATTGTGTGATAAAACAGCATTAATATTTTCATCGTCTTCGTTTCTTACACCTGTTGTAACAAAAAAGGTTTTACATTTTGGATTTTCTTTAAAGCTAGACGCATGTGCCAGAATATGGTCTGAAAGTTCGGCGAAGTGTTTAATATCATCATTTCTAGGGAGTTGTGGTGATTCTGAAAAAAAATCATTCACACCAAAGTAAAACGTATTAATTTCTTTTGCTTCGAAGTTAGAGGATGTTTTAGTCTGTATAAAAATATAGGTGACCTCTAAATAGCCATTTTTTTGTAAAAGATCATCTATTTCTTCTATCTCTTCAATTAAATAACCGTTGACCACGATAGCTATTCCATCAATACCCGTGTCATGCCCCGAACCGATGGTAACCAACTCAACATCGAAAGTTTTATTGTATTCGTTAGAAATTATTGTGTAATTACAAAACAACTCAAAATCTTTTGAATCATCAACTTGCTTTATCTGCGAAGATTCAAAGAAATCAACAACTAGAGATTTCGTTATTCTATCCATACTAATTCATCCCAAATTTTAATTAATTATTAATGGTGTGATACATGAGTTTATTTAGCTTTTTGAGGTTTCAAAGATTAAAGTACAAAAAATTTATGGCTGATTTTTTGTAGATTCATGTGAAAAAGTTATTTGATTAAACGATGTCGTAATTACTACATAAGGCGTACCGTTTTGTTCAGCTAGCCTTTTTGCAGTTTGAGCTGCGCGACGTAAAGCTTGCTCTATGTCCTTAAACTCTTTCTCTATCAAATTTTCTTTTTCAGTCATAGATTTAAACCTCGTGATGTTAATTTAGGTTCGTTGCCTGAATTGTCATACAAAATCAATGAGTTTGCTAGAGAGCTATAAAGCTTATGAAAATTTTCTAAACCTGCTTTGAATCTACGCCTGATGGTGCCTTCAGGGATATTATGTCCACATGCGGCAACTCTGGCTATCGCGATTTCTGGATCAGGTAGGCTCAGGAAAGCAAGCGTGATGTGATAGCCAAGTTTTTTCCATGTAACAATATCTTTGGCGTAGGTTTGCCTGAAAGCGTGGTTTCAATGGCAAAGCTGTTGCCAGCTTTTACATTCAACTCAATTTCTTTCAGCATGAGTCTTGCCGCTTTGACGGCTGCGGTTTCAGGAGAGAAGGGTGCCAACCCGGCCGCAATCAGGTCGGCATTGATAAAGATTGGACAATTGGCCTCATTAGGCAAGTATTCACGGGCAAAGGTAGTTTTTCCTGCGCTGTTTGGACCTGCATAATGATGACTTTTTTCATCGGCCTAGAAGTTGGTCAATTCTTTCAAAAACGACTTCGGCTGGGATGGTTTTTACCTTGTTGGAAAGGATGTCATCCAGACGTTGCTTGGAAATAGTTAGCCACGCTTGCTCATCCAAGCTGAGTTCCCGCCTTTGAGGGAAAGATGAATGATTGGCGTGGCTCTTATCCATTATTTCTGCCAAGTATCCTTCAACGTTACCGTTCTGTTAAACACTGGCTTGCCAGTCACGCTATCTTTTCTGTCCGCGACAAAATAGCCATGACGCTCAAACTGGTAGCTGTCGCCTGGGTTGGCTTCCTGGGCGCTTTGCTCAAGCTGGGCGGTGATGACTTTGACAGAATCCGGGTTAATGTCTTCTAAAAAGTCTTTGTCGCCGCTGCCCGGGTGGGCTTCTTTAAACAGGCGGTCGTACAGGCGGATTTCGGCGGTGTAAGCGTGGTTAGCGCTGACCCAGTGGATATTGCCTTTGACCTTGACGCTATCCGCACCCGGCGTGCCGGATTTAGTGTCTGGCAGGTATTCGCAATGCACGGTGGTGACGTTGCCAGCTGCATCTTTTTCACAGCTGAGGCATTTGACCACGTAGCCGTATCGCAGGCGCACCATGTTGCCTGGGAACAGGCGGAAGTAGCCTTTGGAAGGTTCTTCCATAAAGTCTTCGCGCTCTATCCACAGCTCTTTGGAGAGTTTGACCACGCGTTTGCCCAGCTCAGGGTTTTGCGGGTGGTTAGGGGCGTAGCAATCTTCGTCTTGGCCTTCTGGGTAATTATCAATCACCAGTTTGATCGGGTCGAGCACGCCGATTTTGCGTGGTGCGGATTCGTTGAGGACTTCGCGCATGCAGTCTTCGAGGATGCTGTAATCAATCCAGGAGTCTGCCTTGGAGACGCCGATACGGTCTGTAAACAGCTTAAAGCCTTCTGGCGTGTAACCGCGACGGCGAGCACCGGCCAGCGTCGGCAGGCGTGGGTCATCCCAGCCAGTCACATGTTTTTCTTCGACTAACTGAATCAGCTTGCGCTTGGAGAGCACGACATAGGTCAGGTTGAGGCGTGCAAACTCATATTGGTAAGGCACCGGGTTGGCCAGCAAGCCAGCTTCAACCAGGCGCGCCATTAGCCAGTCATAAAACGGGCGTTGATCTTCAAACTCTAGCGTGCAGATGGAGTGGGTGATTTGCTCCAGTGCATCTTCGATTGGGTGGGCGAAGGTATACATCGGGTAGATGCACCATTGGTCGCCGGTGTTGTGGTGGTGCGCGCGGCGAATGCGGTAAATGGCCGGGTCGCGCATATTGATGTTGGGCGAGGCCATATCGATTTTTGCGCGCAACAACATGCTGCCATCTGGGTGCTTGCCATCGCGCATTTCACGGAAAATACGCAAGTTGTCTTCTACGCTGCGGTTGCGGTAAGGCGAATCTTTACCTGGCTCAGTCAGTGTGCCACGGTTGATACGTACCTCTTCGGCGGTTTGTTCGTCGACATAGGCGTGACCATTGGTAATCAGCGCTTCTGCGGCTTGGTACATCACATCAAAATAATCCGAGGCAAAATAAAGATTATTTTCTTTGCTGCCATTGGGCGTGGCGTTGTCCCAGCCAAAGCCCAGCCATTGCACCATGTCAGAGATGCTGTCTACATATTCCTGGCTTTCTTTTTCCGGGTTGGTGTCGTCAAAGCGCAAATGGCAAACACCGCCGTAATCACGCGCCAGGCCAAAGTTTAAAAAGATGGATTTAGCATGGCCAATGTGCAGGTAGCCGTTAGGCTCTGGCGGAAAGCGTGTGCGGATTTTGGCAAAATCGACCTGCCCGGTAGATTGGTGTGCAGCATCACCGGGGCTACCTGCCCATTTTTTAGTCGCATATTTGTGCTCGGCCAGATCTTTTTCGATAATGGCACGAATAAAATTGGAGGCGGCGGGGATCGGTTCTTTTTGTGTAGACATGGCGGTTCTTGAAGTTGCTAAAGTGTGCTTATTTTACACGGTTAGCGACCTGACCCAAAACGCTTAATACAGGGCGTTTCGGGCTTTTATCGCCCGGCCTGACAGGGCGGGTATGCTACACTGCGGGCTATGAATATACGCATGATTATCGCCACTCACCGGTTGTTATGAACAAGCTGGCATTTCCTATTCTGGCCGTGCTGGCGGATGGTAAATTTCACTCTGGTGAAGACTTGGCCCAGCGTTTTGGCGTCACGCGCGCCACGGTATATAACGCGATTCAATCTGCTGAGCAGCTAGGCATCAAGGTGTTTTCAGTCCGTGGACGCGGATATCGCTTGCCCAAGCCGCTGACCTTGCTCGATGCAGATCAAATTACCCAGGCCTGTGGCGAGTATGCGCCCTGGTTTCATGTGCAAGTGCTGGCGCAGGTTGATTCCACTAACCGCTATTTAATGCAGGAGAGTGCGCGCGGTATTGCCCATGCGACCTGTGTGGCGGCGCATATGCAGACAGCCGGGCGCGGTCGACGCGGCCGTTCCTGGCATTCTCAATTGGGTGGTAGCCTGACTTTTTCATTGCTCTGGCGCTTTCAATGTGGTGCGGCTGGCTTGTCTGGCTTGAGTCTGGTGGTCGGTTTGGCATTAGTGCGGGCCTTGCACACGATGGGCTTAACCAGCGTGCGCTTAAAATGGCCGAATGACTTGCTGGTGTTGCAAGCGGGCAGTTGGCACAAGCTGGGCGGGATTCTGATTGAGCTGCAGGGGGATATGGAAGGCCCAAGTGCAGCGGTGATCGGCATAGGCCTCAATTTGGAATTGGAGGCTGACTTACAACAGCAGATTGACCAGGCGGCGATGGGCCTAAATCAGTTGTCGGGTGCGCCTGTAGACCCTAACCACTTGCTCGGCCACTGCTTGAACCAGTTGGCGCAACACTTAAGCCTGTTTGCCGAGCATGGTTTTGTCTATTTTCAGCCCGAGTGGACGGCGTATCATGCTTTTGAGCAGCAAGCTGTGAATCTGCTGTTAGCCAATGGCCAGTCGGTTCCCGGTCGCGTGGTTGGCGTAGCTGAAGAGGGCAGTTTGCTGGTGGAAACCGCTGCCGGTATTCAGCGCTTTAACGCAGGCGAAATCAGCGTGCGGAGTGCGTCATGAAACTGCTGATTGATGCCGGCAATAGCCGCACCAAATGGGCCTGGTGTCCTGAGCAATCGAGCCAGCCGACAGCGCTGCAGATCAATACCCTGGATAATCAAGACTGGTTTGAGGGCACCGCACAGGCGCAAGCCTTGCACGCCGCAATTGCTAAGGCGAGCCGGATCTATTTAAGCAATGTGGCGGGCGAGCGCTGGCTGCAAGCCTTGCCCGAGCGGGATCAACGTTTGCAAGCTATTGTCGCCACCTCTTTAGCCTTGGGTTTGCAAAACAGCTACAGTCAACCTTCGCAACTGGGTAGCGACCGCTGGTGCAGCCTGTTAGCGGTATGGCGTAGCGAGGGAAAATCAGCATTGGTCGTCAGTGCGGGTACCGCAATGACGATGGATGCGCTGCTAGTCAAGCAAGAAGTTAAGCAAGAGCTCAAACAAGTACAGGCGATGTTTGCTGGCGGCAGTATCCAGCCTGGCTTGCGACTGATGTGGCAAAGTTTGCAACAAGGGGCGGCGCAACTCGATTATGCCTATCCCGACCTTGACGCTGGCACGGAGGGCTTTGCGCAAAATAGCCAGCATGCCATGTGGGTGGGCTGCGTGCAGGCGCTGGCTGCTTCGGTGGCTGCCCAATATGCGCGCTTGTGCCAGCAGCTGGGTCATGTGCCTTTATTGTTCATGAGTGGCGGCGATGCAGATTTAATCGTCAGATATTTGCCGCATGCATTGTCAGCACAGGCGATTATTGTGGATAATCTGGTATTAAAGGGATTGGCCTGCCTGGCTGAGTGTTCAGACGAATGAAAAGTATAAGAGAATGAAAAAAATATTCTGGATATTGGTATTGCTGAATGTGGTGGTGTTTGCTTATTTTGAGCGCGATGCCCTGTCACCTGCCGTCAGTAGCCTTAAACCAGAGCTCCAGCCACAGCAAATTAAAATCCTCACCGAGCAGTCATTGCTGTCTTACCCCACACGCCATCCAGAGGCAGCGGTAAACGAGCCTTCCGATTCGGTAGTGCAGCCTGCTGATAACCATGGGCCTGCCAGTGAGCCAGTGTCAAAACCAGATGTCCAGGGTGCTGAAACTAAATGGCCTGAAACCAAGCCATCTGAGCAAAAATCTCCTGAGCCTAACAAGCCCGTGAGCTCCAAAGTGGTAGAAGCGAAACCCGCTGAAGCAAAGCAGGCAGAAAAAGCCCCGTCGGCTAAGCCCGCAGAACAACATACCGCGACGGCTGGCGCATGCTATGAGTGGAGCAGCTTCAACACCGCGCGCTTGAATGAAGCCTTGAGCCTGGCACAGCAACTCAATATCAAGACTCATACCAATCTGATCGGCAGTCCGCAGGATAATGTGCGTTACTGGATTTATAAACCGCCGCTACCTTCTGCCGAGGCTGCGCAAATCAAAGCCGATGAATTACGTAAACTCGGTGTGGAGGATTTCTTTGTTGTGCAAGACGACCCCAAATGGCGGAACGCGATCTCGTTCGGAGTTTTTCGTGATGAAAAGCTGGCCGATAAGCTTATGCTAGACCTCAAAAACAAGGGGGTAAAATTGTTGATTAAAGCGACCCGCAATGGCGGCCAGGCGGTCATCAAATTGCAACAGGTCTCGCCACAACAACTTGCCGGTTTACAAAAAGCGCGTTCGCAGTTTCCAGATGCCGTGCTTAAAGAAATACCTTGTAATTAAAATTCACAAGGCGTTAAAACGATAGACATCAAAAAACCCGCATTCGCGGGTTTTTTGATAATCAGTCCTACTGTTGTGCTGCTTTTTTGGCCGCTTCTTCTTCCTTGGCTTTATCTTCTTGAATTTTCTTCAGCAAATCCCCATTGGCTTTCAGGCCTGTCATGATTTGATTATCTACATTGTTTTTACGATCAAACACAAGACTATCGCCTAAAATCACTTTTACCCAGTCTGGATAGCTGTAAGCCGTCCCCTTGTTGTGATCAACAATCGCGCCTATGCCACCGCCAAACAGAATGTTACCCCACATCCCGCCATTGGCTCTGGAGACCAGAACAGCAAAACCAGACTCTGCATTATCCTTTTGACATTTAATTTCGAGGTTTTGACCAGAGCGATGCACAACCAGGCTACCCGGTGTTTTGGTGGACCACTCACCGCGCTCATTTTTTGCCGTACATTTGGCATCTTCAACGAGTTGATCTTGTTTGTTGTATGTTTCAACGCGAATCGGTTGATTTGAATCTTTGGTAATCGACGCACAACCCGAAAAAAGAAGGCTGCTTGCCATCACAAAAGCGACGTGATGATATTTCATATACTCCCTTATGTTGTTATTAGTTAACTCCCGTGAGCAGGAGTTAACTAATATTATAGAGGGCAGGTATATTTTTAGTAAGAGATGTTAATAAATTTATGTTTACCGCTTTTTCGGTGGCAGCATATCGGTGATGGTGCCTTCCTTGAGTTCAGCGGCAAAGCATACTGTTTCAGACAAGGTGGGGTGAGCATGAATGGTCAGACCCAGGTCATGCGCATCGGCGCCCATTTCAATCGCCAGCACAGCTTCAGCCAGCAACTCGCCAGCATTGACGCCAACGATTCCGGCACCAATCACACGGTGAGTGTCTTTGTCGAAAATCAGTTTGGTTGCGCCTTCGGTACGCGCGATAGACAAGGCGCGGCCACTGGCAGCCCACGGGAAGCTGGCTTTTTCGATCTCAATGCCTTTGGCTTTGGCTTCGGTTTCGGTGAGGCCCACCCAGGCCACTTCTGGGTCCGTATAGGCGACGGAAGGGATAACACTGGCGACAAATTCGACCTTGTGACCGGCAATCACTTCTGCGGCTACTTTCGCTTCATGCGTGGCTTTATGGGCCAGCATGGGTTGGCCAACGATATCACCAATCGCAAAAATGTGTGGGACATTGGTACGCATTTGTTTGTCGACGCTAATGAAGCCACGGTCATCGACGACCACGCCAGCGTTTTCGGCACCAATATTTTTACCATTCGGGCGGCGACCAATAGAAACGAGCACGCGGTCATATTTTTGCGTCTCTTGCGGCGCATTTGCACCTTCAAAGTCTACATAAATCCCATCCGCCTTGGCTTCGATCTTGGTGACTTTGGTCGACAACATAATGCTTTCAAAACGTTTTTCCATGCGTTTTTGCAGCGGACGCACCAGGTCGCGGTCACAACCGGTAATCAGGCCGTCCATAAATTCCACCACGCTCACTTTAGAGCCCAGCGCGTCGTAGACCGTCCCCATTTCGAGGCCGATAATGCCGCCGCCAATCACCAGCATACGGCCTGGGATATCGGCAAGAGCGAGTGCGCCAGTGGAGTCCATGATGCGTTCATCTTCAGGCGCCCCCGGAAATTTGGTGGCTTGTGAACCTGCGGCAATAATCGCATTCTCAAAACCGACCAGGGTGACTTTGCCATCGGCGCCGGTGACGGCAATCTGGTTTGGGCTGGTGAATTTACCGACGCCATTGACCACAGTGACACCGCGCGCCTTAGCCATCTGGGCCAAGCCACCAGTCAGCTTGCCGACGACATCGTTAGCTTTCCAGTTGCGCAGTTTGTCGAGATCAATATCCGGTTTGCCAAAGCGCAAGCCATGGTGTTCGGTTTCTTGCGCTTCAGTAATGACTTTAGCCGTGTGTAACAAGGCTTTGGAAGGGATACAGCCTACATTGAGACAGACGCCACCAAGTGTTGGATAGCGTTCTACCAGAACCACTTTCAGGCCAAGGTCGGCTGCACGGAAGGCGGCAGTGTAGCCGCCAGGCCCGGAGCCCAATACCATGACCTGGCAGGTGACATCATGATTACCTGTCGGTACCGCTGGGGCAGGGGCTGCCGTGACGTTGGCAGCGGGCGCCGCTGCAGCGGTGGTTTGTGTATCTGGTGCAGCAGCAGGTTGTGCGGCTGTCGTGGTTGATTCAGCACTTTCCAGCAGCAAGATCAGGCTGCCTTTGGCGACTTTGTCACCCACCTTGATTTTTAACTCCTTGACCACGCCTGCATGTGAGGAAGGAATGTCCATGGAAGCTTTGTCAGACTCCACGGTAATGAGGGAATCTTCTTTGGCCACGGTATCGCCGACGGCGACCAGCACTTCAATCACATCGACACTGTCAAAATTGCCGATATCCGGCACCACTATTTCAACCATTTGACTCATGAAAACCTTATGTATGCGTTAGTTTTGCTATTTTATCACCAAAAGAACAACCGCACTTTTGGCTTGTCACTGCTTGATTGTCCCGATAGATGTTTCAATCACATCGTGCATCAGCGTTTGGCGGGGGCGGTTGTGACCGGTTTAACCGCTGTGGCTGGCTTCATGGTGCAGGTTTCATGGCCGTAATTGCCGCCCGTATCATCTGGTTCGTAATAATCGTTTTTAAAGGTCCAGCCGGCCTTGCCCACTTTGCTGAATTGACCCATGCCGGTAGAGAATTCTGCATATTTGGCATCAGACAGTTTAAAGGTCATCGCCAACTGCTTGCCACGGGTAATAGCCTGGCCAGTGTAGCTTTGTTTGTTTTCCGTGTGTGTTGCCAGCTCGTAGACGGAAACTTGTGCTGTGCTGTTGCGGCGGTTCTTTTTGAGATAAATGGTCACTTCATAATCGCCGACAGCAATATTGTTGCCTTTGCACAAATATTCACCACTGTAATCCGGTGACGCGGCAGGGGCTGAAAACGCAGTGGATGAAAAAATTGCGAACAGACTAAAGGTGATTAAACAGGATTTAACGTTCATATGACTTCTGAAATAAATTTTTGGCGTGAGAAAGTTTAAAAGCCTGAGTTTTTTGCGAGACTTTTGAATACATTTCATCATAATTGCAATTACATAATTTACCAAGTCTCTTTTAGTGTTTTTGTCGCTTGCAGCTTGTAAAAGCAGGGCGCAAGCCTAGGTGATTTATGAGAGAATAGCCGCTATTTTTAGCAACCTCGTGACAAGGTGACCATATTGCAGCGTTTGTTATCAAGAATTTCACCCATCGTCTGGCTGACCTTGTTTATACTAGGCTCCGTTTACTACGTCTGGCGATTGCAGCAACCACAAGTGTTGCTTGAGGTGGATGCGGATGCGTTGCCCCTGCAATGCATCTCTTATTCTCCTTATTACAAGCCTGGCATGAGTCCGCTGGTCAAAGACATGCATGTCGATCCACTGCAGATTGAGCAGGATTTACAAGCCTTGTCCAAAGTCACGCGCTGTGTGCGCACTTATTCGGTCGGCCAGGGGATGGATTATGTGCCTAAGGCCGCGCAAAAACTGGGCATGAAAGTCATTCTTGGGGTCTGGATCGGCTGGCTGGAAGATCTCAACCAGGCAGAGCTCAAGCTAGCGGTGCAGCAAGCGAACCAGTATCCGGAGACCGTGCGTGGCATTGTGGTAGGGAACGAGGTCTTGTTGCGCGGCGAGCAGTCCGAGCCCAAGATGCATGGCTACCTGCAATGGGTGAAAGCCAATACCAAGGCGCCAGTCACCTATGCCGATGTGTGGGAGTTTTGGCTCAAGCATCCTACTTTAGAGCAGGACGTGGACTTCGTCACCGTGCATATTCTGCCCTATTGGGAAGATAAGCCAGTTGCCATTGATCAGGCGGTTGCCCATACCGCCTCGGTGATGGGACATTTGGGCACAGTCTTTAAAAAACCTATTTTGATTGGTGAAACCGGCTGGCCATCGCAAGGTCGCCAACGCTTCTGGGCCAAGCCGAGCGCGATCAATCAAGCCAAATATATGCGTGGTTTTTTGCAGGCCGCCAAGCAGAGTCAATGGCAATATAACGTGATTGAAGCCGTGGATCAGCCTTGGAAGCGTGAGCTGGAGGGCACGGTCGGGGGGTATTGGGGCGTACTTGATACGGACCTAAAACCCAAATTCAGCTTGCAGGGAGCGATGGCTGAGCGTGCAGATGGCTTGCAACCCTATCTGGCCGCGCTCGGCCTGGGGCTGCTATTCGTTGCCTATGGATTTTATCGCCATCGCCCAGCGAATCAATTGGCGGTACTCGCATTAAGCGGCATGCTGCTGGGCTTGCATGCCTATCTGCAACTGGAATATGTACACTTGGCGGCCCGTAATTCTCTAGAGCTGAGCATGCTGGCTGGGCTTGCCGTGCTGGGGTGGGGACTGCTTGGCTTGCAGCTCCGGCACTGGCTGGGGTTGAACGCAAAAGCTTGCCTGGAACAAGCCGCGCTCCGACTGCTGGCGGTCGGATTCTTGCTGACCAGCGGCGCGCTTGCAGTCAATGGGCGCTATCTGGATTTTCCCATCATCTTGGTCTGCCTGCCATTGGTCGTGATCACGATTTCTTTATTGATGCTACGCGCTCAGACTGGTCAAACAGGGGCCGTCAATGCTGGATTCTGGCTGGTGGCTGCACTGCTGGTCATGGCTGCCAATTGCGCCGTGGCCGTGGCGATCATGGAGCCAGGGAATACCATGGCCTGGTGGTGGACTGCTGTCTGCGGTGTTGCCTTGCTGATATTACCTCTCAGAAGCCTACAAGTAGGTATTCCGCTGACAGTCAACGCTGCTGATTCAGCGTATCATTCAGTTTAAAACAATAACTCATCAATAACGGGAAGTATGAGAAGTGATCGTTTCATGGTTTAAAAAATTGCTGCCAAGTCTGGCGTTTGCGATAGTCTTTTCAGCGTTGCATTTTGGCCTCTGGACGCTGGCCAACCGGGCGCTGCCACTGATCAGTGTCAAGCCGGAAGTCAATGGATTTGCCTACACCGGCTACCGGGCCAACCAAAGCCCGCTCGAAGGGCAGCATCCGAACACCGCCGAACTGGCGCAAGATCTCGACCTCATGCATAAACATACGCGCCACATTCGTATGTATTCATCACTGGATTTGAACGAGGTGATCCCGCTGGCCGCCAAGCGCAATATGAATGTGATTGCGGGGGCCTGGATAGATGCAGACAAGCAGAAAAATACGCGGGAAGTGTCTGCCTTGCTCGAAAAGCTGGAAAACTACAGCAATATTGACCGTGTGATTGTTGGCAACGAATCGCTGTTGCGTAACGATTTGCCGGTTCCGTCCTTGATTGAATACCTGGATTTTGTCCGCGAACATAGCAATGTGCCGGTGTCTACCGCCGAGCCTTGGCATGTCTGGCTCAAACACCCGGAGTTGGTGAAGCATGTGGATTATATTGCGGTACACCTGCTGCCTTACCATGAAGGCGTGCCGGTTGAAAAAGCCGTGCAATACACCATTGAACGCTATAACCAGCTCATGGAAGCTTATCCCCGTAAAAAAATCGTGATCACCGAGGTAGGCTGGCCCAGTCGTGGTCCAGCGATTGGTGCTTCTGTCGCCAGCGAAGTCAACCAGGCGCGTTTTATCCGCGAGTTCCTGGCCCGTAACTCCATTGAGGATCTGGATTTTTACCTGATGGAAGCGTTTGACCAGCCCTGGAAAGTTGCGCTGGAAGGCTGGGCGGGTGCCTATTGGGGCATGTATAACGCTGATCGCCACCAGAAATACTCCCTGCAAGACGCGGTGCCACCGAATACGCGCTGGATTGCCAAAGCCACTTGGTCTACGGTGTTGGCATTTATCCCGATGATGTTTATTGCCTGGCGCTTTAAACACTGGGGCATAGGGGGCGTATTGTCGATGGCGGTGTTGTTTCAGGCCTGTATCACGACCTTGACCATTGCCTGGAATCTGCCAGGTGACTACTACTACACCTTGCGCGATTTTGTGGTTCTGATCGGGCTGATATTGGGTATTGCACTGACCTCGATGGTGTTGATGATCTACGCCGCCGAGTTTAGTGAGGTCATGTTTAAACCTTACTGGCGGCGGTTCTTTAAACGCGCCCAGCCATTACCTGCCGATCAGGAGTTATTTGTCTCTATCCACCTGGCCTGTTACAATGAGCCGCCAGAAATGGTCATTGCCACGATTGATAGCCTGCGTAATCTGAACTACACGCGTTATGAAGTGATTGTGGTGGATAACAACACCAAGGATGAGGCGAAATGGAAGCCGCTTGAGGCTTATATGGCGAATATGCCAGATAACTTCCATTTTTATCACTTGCCTTCCTGGCCAGGCTTTAAAGCGGGCGCGCTGAATTTTGCACTGGATAAAACCCACCCGAATGCGCAAGTGGTGGGGGTAGTCGATGCTGACTATGTGGTGACACCAGACTGGTTATCCGACCTCGTCCCTCATTTTCAGGAATCGCAAGTGGCGGTCGTACAAGCACCACAAGCCCACCGTGAATGGGAAAATCATTTCTTCCACCGCATGTGTAACTGGGAGTTTGAAGGTTTCTTCCGCATTGGCATGCATCACCGCCATGAGCGTAATGCGCTGATCCAGCATGGCACCATGACACTGATCCGCCGTGAGTCGTTGCAAACGCTGGGCGGCTGGTCTGAGTGGTGTATTTGTGAGGATACCGAACTTGGGTTGCGATTGCTCGAGAGAAACATGGAGTTGCGTTATATTGATGAAACCTTTGGGCGTGGCTTAACACCGGCCAACTTCAAAGCCTTGAAATCACAACGTAATCGCTGGGCATTTGGGGCGATGCAAATACTTAAACATCACATGCCAAAGTTGTTGGGTAAATCATCACTCAACTTTAGTCAGCGCTACCACTTTTTGACTGGCTGGTTTGGCTGGTTTGGGGAGGCCTTGCAACTGATCTTCACCATCGGTTCTATCGGCTGGACGATTGCCATGTTGGCATTCCCTAAATACTTCAGTTTGCCAGTGGTGGTCATGATTGTTCCCATACTGTGTTTCCTGGCGATCAAGGCCATTCTGGGACCAGTCTTGTACCGCAAAACCATGCATTGCAGCTGGATGGATATCTTTGGCGCTTCACTGGCCAGCTTGGGTTTATCACATGCCATTGCTCGGGGTATCATCAGTGGCCTGACACACAAGGCAGGCGTCTTTGTCGTGACGAATAAAACCAAAGCCAAACTTAGTAATTGGCAGCTGATCGCGCCAATCAAGGAGGAGTTGACGATTCTGATCTCTCTGTTGCTCAGCGCAGCAGCCATGCTGTATTCGCGCGGTTTTAGCAACCTGGATGCGCAATTGTGGGTTTCCATGCTCGCGCTGCAATCCCTGCCGTACTGGAGTGCATTGGCATGCCAGTGGATATCGGAACGCAAGTAGACCAATTAGCGCAAGATCATCTTGATGCTTTTCCACCCGAGCGGGTGGAAAAGCCACTTATATACAAAGGACGTGCGGCCAGCAGCAATCAGGTCAGCCGCTTTGATCCACATCGCCGCGAAATCATTGATGACGGCTGGGGCAGTCTGGATGAAGAGGCGCCGGCCCTACGCACAGAAGTCATGCTGGATGCGGCTAAAAGCGTCATCAATTACATTCAATCTCCAGACCTGCCGTTTGATCGTACCCTGAATCATTACCGTGGCTGTGAGCATGGCTGTATTTATTGCTATGCCAGACCCACGCATGCCTATCTGGGGCTTTCTCCCGGCCTCGATTTTGAGTCACGCTTGCTCATGAAGGCGGAGGCTGCCGAGCTCCTGAAAAAGGAATTGGCACACCCCAAATACCGCTGTGCGCCGATTGCCATCGGTATGAATACGGACAGCTACCAACCCATAGAGCGTGAATATCAACTGACGCGCCAGGTGATTCAGGTGCTGAGCGACGCCAATCATCCCTTTAGCCTGGTCACCAAGTCCTCACTGGTTGAGCGTGATATTGACCTGATTGCGCCTATGGCGGCCAAGGGGTTGGCCAGTATTTATCTGAGTATTACCACGTTAGATCGTCAGATTGCCAGACGGCTTGAACCGCGGGCAGCCGCGCCTGAGCGTCGTTTTGAAACACTGCGTAAACTGAGTGCGGCGGGCATTCCAACCGGCGTGATGGTGGCGCCGGTGATTCCGGCCTTAACAGACTGTGATATGGAAAAGATTCTTGAACAGGCGTATCAGGCAGGCGCGCGCAAGGCGGGCTATGTGTTTTTGCGCTTGCCGCATGAATTAAGTGATTTATTCCAGGCGTGGTTGCAACAGTATTTTCCACTCAAGGCCGACCATGTCATGAGCTTAATCAAGCAAAGCCGCGGCGGTAAAGCCTATCAAAGTGGTTTTGGTCAGCGCATGCGTGGTGAGGGCATATTTGCCGACCTGCTGGCGCATCGTTTTAAACTCAGTTGCCAGAAATTGGGCATGTCAGGTGAACGGCTTGATTTGCGCACGGATTTGTTCTCTGCAGATCCTAGCTGGGGGCGTGCTACTAAGCTTCAACAGCAATTCTCATTGTTCTAAAAAATATTGAGCACTATCGTCGGTATGCGTTGATTGAGATATAATTGCGTCTTATTCTCAATTAATAGCAACCCGAAATGTTTTATCGAAAGACACGATTGTCGCTGGTTGAGATTTTCACATCATTCTCAGAAAGCGCTTAGTGCAACATCCACGCCAACTCTCAGCCAATGTCCGACGTGCAAAAACCATTCGCTGGTTACGACAGGTGCATGGATGGTTAGGTTTATGGGGAGCATTACTGGGGTTGCTGTTTGGCGTCACCGGTATTCTGCTGGATCACCGCAATACCCTTAAAATCCCTGCAGTTCAAATCGAGCAAAAAGAAATTCAGCTGACAGTCCCCGCTGCTTATACCGCGACAAAGCAGGACTTTGTTCGATACCTGCAACAGACATTTGAGATTGACCATGCGCCTTTTCAAAAGAAGGCCAAGCCTGCATTCAAGAACAAATCTTCCGCACGGTTTATGGGTAAAACCTTAGCGCAGCCAGAAAAATGGGAAGTCGAATTCCGTATGCCGCAACTAAAACTTACCGCAGAGTACGTGGTGGGTAATGAATATGCGCTGGTACGCAAGGAAGAGGTAAATGCCTGGGGATTTTTGACCAACCTGCACAAAGGGACGGGCGCAAGTGTGGGTTGGGTACTTATGGCTGATACGTTGGCGGGTGGGCTGATTGTGTTGTCTATCACGGGTGTATTGCTCTGGACCAAAATGCGTCAGTCAAGATTGATATTGGCGGGATTGATGGGGAGCTCTTTGATAATGGGCGTGTGGTTGACACTGGCGATGTTGTAACCATTGCTTGGAAAGTATTTAAGTAGCGCTTACGCTGTGGTTAGTTGGATTTATGTTAATATATTGAATGATAATGATTATTATTTAATATAGAGAGTGATCCATGAAGTTCCAGACCGCGGCCCTGGTCGCAGCCACCTTGTCTACATCCATGGCAAGTGCAGAAGCGTTGCAGCCCGACCATCAAACCTTGCCAGAAGTGGCCGTCAAAACAAACAAAATCGCAGAGTCAACCACTGCCCCGATTAAAAAATATCGGGCCAGTCAGGCACGTACCGCAACAAAAACTGATCTGCCAATTAACGAAACCAGCCAATCCATCTCGGTGGTCAGCAGTGAGCAAATGCGCGATCAAGCGGTGCAAACGCTGGCGGAATCGCTACGTTTTGTGGCTGGGGTGGATGCCGGGCAACGAGGCCGGCGCGGGCTGGATGACTTTTCGATTCGTGGCTTTGTGCAAAGTGATTATGTGCTCAGAGATGGGATGCGGATGGCGTATGACCTCTCCTGGATACAAGCTGAGCCTTTCGGTCTGGAGCGGGTAGAAGTGCTTAAAGGGCCTTCTTCTGTGCTTTATGGCCAGACCGGTCCGGGCGGCTTTGTCAATTTAGTCAGCAAGCGTCCAACCGACACCCCTATGGCCCGTTTTGGCATGGCTTTTGGCAATTATCAGCAACAGCAATACACGGCAGACATTTCTGATGCGCTGAATCAGGATAAAACCCTGCGTTACCGCTTGGTGGCCTTGACTGCCAGCAGTGATGACCAGGTCGATTTTGTCGATAGAAAGCGCCAGTATGTGGCCCCTTCACTGACTTGGGATATCAGTGACAATACCAGTTTGACGGTATTGACCAGCTATCAAAAGAGCAGTTATGTGCCGATACGCGGATTACCTGCCGATGGCACCATCTTGCCTAACATAAATGGCGATATTTCCTTCAAACGTTTTGTCGGTGTGCCCGGCCTGGACCATTACGATACAGAACAAACTTTGCTCGGTTATGAGTTCTCGCATGCTTTTAATGCGCATTTGAGTTTTAGGCAAAACGTACGCTATAACACCCTCAATTTGAACGGCACCTTTACCGAACCACGGACGCTTTCAGCCAATCAGCTCAACTATAATCGTAGTGCGTCTATTCGTGATTTGTCTGCCCAAATGTGGACCTTGGATCATCAATTGTCTGCCAACTTCACGACTGCAGCTTTTAGTCATCAAATGCTTTTTGGGTTAGACCACATCCGTTATTATTTAAACCGCTTTTATGCGACTCGAAGCGTCTCGGCTTTAAATCTGTTCAATCCCAATTACAGTAATGTCAGTTTGGGCAATGTGACTGTGACCGGGAATAGCACAGGTAGTGACGAGTTATTGCAACAAGGAGTTTATTGGCAAGATCTGGTTAAATTTGGAGAGGGCTGGAATCTGCAACTGGGCTTGCGTCATGACCGCTCTGAAATTAATCAGAACCGGATTACAGGCAACAATAGCCAAAGCAATGCACACAAAACCACTGGCAAGCTGGGCCTGCTATATGCGTTTGAAAATGGCTGGTCGCCTTATGTCAGTTACAGTGAATCGTTTGTGCCTTTGGTTGGGAGTACCTTTGCGGGAACACCTTTTGTGCCAGAAACCGGACAGCAAAAAGAAGCCGGTCTTAAGTACGCCTCTCCTGATCAGCGCTTTTCCACAACCTTCTCTGTGTATGAGTTAAAGCGGCAGAATGTGACCACCAATGATCCGGTTAATGGCGCCAGCTTTAGTGTGCAAACAGGCGAACAGCGCCACCGCGGTTTTGAGTGGGAGGCGACGGGACAAGTGACTGATGATCTCAACCTGGTCGCCAGCTATACCTACATTGATGCGGAAGTGACCAAAAGCAACTCGACCAATCTGGGCAAGCGGCCCATTCTGGTCGCAAATCATATGGCGAATGCCTGGCTTAATTACAATCTGAGTGCAATTCTGCCTGGCTTAAGCGTCGGAGCAGGGGTGCGTCATATCGGTAAACAAGCGGGCAATGAGACCAACACATTTGATGTTCCCGACTACACCTTGTTTGATGCGGGCATTTATTACACACGAGACGCATGGCGTTTTGCACTCAACGGCAAAAATCTGGCCAATAAACGCTACATTGCTGGCTGCTCCAGCCAATCCGTTTGTTTTACCGGTGACCCGCAAATGTTGTTACTGACTGCAAATTACGCATTTAAATAATTTAGGCAAGACATGATGCAGGCTGACCATGGATCAGCGCATTAAACGCAGTTAATATCGCAGCATGAATGATTTATTGTTTGTCTATGGCACCCTGCGTCAGGGCAATACTAATGCGATGGCGCTGTATCTGGCTCAGCAGGCTGATTTTGTCGCCTATGGCTGGTTTCAGGGGCTGATGTATCAGATCAGCTTCTATCCTGGCGTTGTGGCTTCTAACGACCACTGTCATCGTGTATATGGAGAGGTATATCGCCTCCGAGATACGCAAAGTGTGTTGACCATGCTGGATGAGTATGAAGAATGCAGTGCCCGGCATCCACAACCCGCGGAATATCAACGGGTTCAAACACAGATTATCACGATAGATGATCAGCTGCTTGAGCCAGTATGGATTTATCTCTACCAATGGCCTGTAGCAGATAAGGCGAGGATAGTGACCGGGGACTTTATGCACCCGATACAGATGGCTTAAAACACAAAGGGCGCTTTCCGCGCCCTTTGCGTATTTACTCGTCTAAAAATCAGAGTAACAAGCGTCTTACATCACTCAGCATCACACGCAGATGGCTGGTGAAACGTGCGCCGTCCGCGCCGTCGATGACGCGGTGATCGTATGACAATGACAACGGCATGATCAGGCGTGGGTCAAAACCGCCCGTGTCTTTGTTGTACACCGGCTGCATGGCCGCACGGGAAACTCCCAGAATTGCGACTTCAGGGCAGTTGATAATCGGCGTAAACATGGTGCCGCCAATGCCACCGAGGCTAGAGATGGTAAAGCAGCCACCCTGCATTTCCTCAACTTTCAGCTTGCGCTCACGGGCCTTGGCAGACAGGTCCGCCAGGTCACGTGCAATGTCCATCACGTCTTTCTGGTTCACGTCACGTACCACAGGCACGACCAGGCCGTCCGGTGTATCGCAGGCGAAGCCAATGTTGTAATACTGCTTGAGGATCAGGCTATCGCCTTCAGGGGACAAGGAGGCGTTAAAGTTAGGGTAAGTACGCAGGGCGTTGACCACTGCTTTCATCAGAAAAGCCAGCAAAGTCAATTTCACGCCACGCTTCTCGGCTTCGGCCAGCATGGACTTACGGAAGTCTTCGAGGTCGGTAATGTCAGCTTCATCAAACTGTGTTACATGCGGCGCGGTGACCCAGTTGCGGTGCAAGTTGGCACCAGACAGTTTCTTGATGCGGGAAAGTGGTTTGGTCTCGATATTGCCGAACTGGCTGAAATCAATGACCGGCATGGGCAAGGTGCTTAAACCACCGCTAGTACTCATGCTTTCAGAGCGTGGTTTAGACAGTTCGCCTTTGACGTAGGCTTGTACATCACTTTGCAAAATACGGTTTTTAGGGCCGCTGGCTTTCACCAGTGACAGGCTCACCCCCAGTTCACGCGCAAACTTGCGGACGGACGGGCTGGCATGTGCCAGTTTGCCGCTGCTGGCTACGGTGCTGGCAGCCACCGGGTTAGGCGTGGCTTGCGGCTGGATGACTTGGGGAACTTCAGCCACCGGGCGGGTAGGCTCAGGAATTGCAACCTTGGCTTCATCCACCGTTACAGTAGCCACCACAGGTGTGGCGGTCGGCTGCGGGGCCACTTTTTCTGCCGGTGCCGCTTCGCCAGCGGTATCCAGGGTCAGAATCAGGGCGCCTTGCTTGGTTTTGTCGCCCACTTTGATGTGAATTTCCTTGACCACGCCAGACAGCGAAGAGGGGATATCCATAGAGGCTTTGTCAGACTCTACGGTGATTAATGAATCTTCCTTGGCGACGGTGTCACCGACGCTGACCAGGACTTCAATGACGTCGACGCTGTCAAAGTTGCCGATATCCGGCACCAGTACTTCTTTGATAGACATATTGTGTATGTTCCTTATGTCGTGACCTTAGATCGTAGCCGGGTTGGCACGACTAATGTCGATATTGTATTTTTTAATGGCTTCGGCGGCCTTGCTGGCTGGCAGTTTGCCGTCGTCCGCCAGGGCTTTCAGTGCGGCCAGCGTCACATAGTAACGGTCAACTTCAAAGAAGCTGCGCAGGGCTTCACGGGAGTCAGAGCGGCCGTAGCCGTCTGTACCCAGGGTCACGAATCTGTTGGGTACAAATGGACGAATCTGGTCGGCAAAGCTGCGCATGTAATCCGTAGAGGCAATCACAGGGCCCTCTGCTTTTTGCAGCGAGGCTTCAACATAGCTCAGTTTAGGTTTGGCTTCTGGATGCAGCAGGTTGTGACGCTCGGCGTCAATACCGTCGCGACGCAGCTCGGTAAAGCTGGTCACACTCCAAACATCCGCAGACACGCCCCAGTCTTGTTCCAGCAACTCGGCGGCAGCAATCACTTCACGCAGAATCACACCGGAACCCATCAATTGTACTTTCGGGCCTTTGGCTTTCGACTTGCTGAAGCTGTACATGCCTTTGAGGATGCCCTCGGTACTGCCTTCCGGCATAGCCGGATGGCTATAGTTTTCGTTCATCAGGGTGATGTAGTAATACACATCTTCCTGATTTTGTACCATGCGGCGCATGCCTTCCTGGATGATCACAGCCAGCTCGTAAGCAAAGGTAGGATCGTAGGAGATACAGTTAGGAATGGTCGCGGACATCAAGTGGCTATGACCGTCTTCATGTTGCAAGCCTTCACCGTTGAGGGTGGTACGGCCAGCAGTCGCGCCCAGCAAGAAACCACGGGCACGGCTGTCGCCCGCGGCCCAGGCAAAGTCGCCAATACGCTGGAAGCCAAACATGGAGTAGTAGATGTAGAACGGAATCATCTGGGTGCCAGTGACGCTGTAAGACGTCGCCGCGGCCAGCCAGCTGGCAAAAGAGCCGGCTTCGTTAATGCCTTCTTCTAAAATCTGGCCGCTTTGTGATTCCTTGTAGAACATCACTTGGTCAGAATCTTGTGGCTCATACAACTGGCCGACAGAAGAGTAAATGCCTAATTGACGGAACATGCCTTCCATGCCAAACGTACGCGCTTCATCCGGCACGATAGGCACCACATATTTGCCGACTTGTTTGTCACGCACCAGCGTAGATAAGATACGCACAAAGGCCATAGTGGTGGAGATTTCACGGTCACCGGTGGCGCCCAGCATATTTTCAAACGCGGACAGTTCAGGCACGGTTAGCTCGTTACCTTTACGGCGGCGGCTAGGTACAAAGCCACCTAAAGCTGCGCGGCGCTCCATCATGTACTTGATTTCCGGGCTGTCTTCCGCCGGACGGTAGTAAGACAGGTTTTCTACCTGTTCATCGGTCAATGGCAGGTCAAAGCGGTCACGGAACGCCTTCAGTGAGGCAATGTCCATGCTCTTTTGCTGGTGGGTGGTATTCTGGCCTTCGCCGGCTTCGCCCATGCCATAACCTTTAACAGTTTTGGCGAGGATAACGGTGGGTTGACCTTTATGAGTCACTGCAGCCTGGTAAGCCGCAAATACTTTGTGCGGATCATGACCACCACGGTTCAGTCGCCAGATGTCGGCATCTGACATCGCAGCCACCATTTCACGCAGTTCTGGATATTTGCCAAAGAAATGCTCGCGGGTATAGGCGCCGCCTTTTTGTTTAAAGTTCTGGTATTCACCGTCCACGCACTCTTCCATGCGTTTGCGCAGAAGGCCGTCTTTATCCATGGCCAGCAGCGGATCCCAGTAAGAACCCCAAATGACCTTGATCGCGTTCCAGCCCGCGCCGCGGAAGTTGGATTCCAATTCCTGAATAATCTTGCCGTTGCCGCGTACCGGGCCATCCAAGCGCTGCAAGTTACAGTTAATGACAAAAATCAGGTTATCCAGACCTTCACGCGCCGCCAGCGAGATCGCGCCTTGTGATTCTGGCTCATCCATCTCGCCATCGCCACAGAATACCCAGACTTTGCGGTCTGAGGTATCGGCAATGCCACGGTTATGCAGGTACTTGAGGAAACGTGCCTGGTAAATCCCGGCCAATGGGCCTAAACCCATGGACACGGTAGGAAACTGCCAGAAGTCAGGCATCAGCCAGGGGTGCGGGTAGCTGGACAGGCCATTGCCACCGGTTTCCTGACGGAAGTTATCCATCTGCTCTTCAGTGATGCGGCCTTCAAGGAAGGCACGTGCGTACACACCTGGCGAGGAGTGGCCCTGGAAATACACACAGTCGCCGCCAAAGCTCTCGTTGGCTGCACGGAAAAAGTGGTTAAAGCCCACATCATATAAAGTGGCTGCCGACTGGAAGCTGGCGATGTGACCGCCAATGCCGGGCGATTTTTCATTGGCACGCAACACGGTCATGATCGCATTCCAGCGAATCAGGGCGCGGATACGGCGCTCCATCTCGGGATCGCCTTGCAGTTTAGCCTGCAAGTGGGTGGGGATGGTATTCACATAAGCGGTGGTCGCTTTGTAAGGCAAATGGCCGCCAGAACGGCGGGCCTGATCAATCATTGCTTCCAACAGAAAGTGGGCACGTTCTGGCCCTTCATTCTCAATGACTGCGCTGAGGGCTTCTAACCACTCCTGGGTTTCTTGTGCGTCTGTTTCATTGAGGTGTGCTTGCGAATGCGTTGCCATGCGTGAGGATTCTCCGAGTTTTAAGTCGCTATGCGTATAATCTAGCTTCGAGCAATGCCTAGAGCTGAGAAAGTGTTGATTACCAAGAAGGGATTCCGAAATTGGACACTACTTTTATGGTATCACGTTGCTGCACTCAAGTGATGAGTCTCAGCAAGCTATCAATTAGCTGTAAGTGTCTCTTTTTTGACGCTTTTGGTCAAGTTTTGCATCAGCTAGACACGCTTGTCTACTGGCTTTTGCTACGTTTATTTAATATTTTATATAAGAGTGTTTTCTGACTGTATGCGCATCGAGTGGTCCCAAAATTCTGAAGTCAATTCAACCGTGTTGTCCGCATTTGCGCAGCATATTTTGCTGGTATTTGAAGAAAAATACTTTTCCACCCTGCCATTTGGCGAAGCATTAGCCGCAAAACTGGCGCGGGCTGGCCTCACTGCCGCTGATTTGGCACAAAAGCCGGTCACGCTTGAATGGCCAGATGGCCGCCTGGTGAGTCTGGTACAGGTCGAGGCCAGTAGTCCTCGTTTTGCGTTGAATAGCCTGTTACGCAGTGCGGTAAAGCCGTTGCTGGAGGAGCATCCTGCGCGCATCGCTATTGGTGTATATGCAAAAAATCAGGCCACCGTGCTGGCCCGGCAGGCGGCGTATGTCACGCTGGTGAATGCGCAAGCTTTGCCGGTACTCAAGAAAAAGCACAAGGGTCAGTCCTTACGAGAAATCGGTCTGTTTGGTGTCGATGCCCTGGACTGGACGGAAGAAGTCACCGCCTTGGTCGCTGGCAATACCGTGTGCCGCGCCTTGACCATGACGCCGCCCAATATGTTGACGCCATCGCTGTATCAACAGTGCTTGCAATCGATGGCCAGCGAAAAAGGGTGGCAATATGAGGCGTTTGATATTGATAGGCTAAGGGCGTTGGGCGCAGGTGCTTTTGTGGCCGTCGCGCAAGGCTCGGAGCCGCAGGATGCCGCGATTGTGAGGTTGAGCTATCGCCATCCGCAGGCGAAAAAAACGCTGGCGCTGGTGGGCAAGGGCATTTGCTTTGATACCGGCGGCCATAATTTGAAATCGGCCAAATATATGCAAGGCATGCATCAGGACATGAACGGCAGCGCGGTGGCGGTTGGCGTGTTGCAGGCAATTAGCGCACAACAGTTGGCTGTGAATGTGGACTGCTGGCTGGCCCTGGCGCAAAACCATATTGGCCCCAACGCTTACAAGCAAAATGATGTGGTCACGGCGCTCAATGGCATGACCATCGAAATCGTGCATACCGATGCCGAAGGCCGTATGGTGCTGGCTGACACCCTGACCCTGGCCAGCCGCAGCAAACCGGATGTCATGCTTGATTACGCCACACTCACCGGCAGCATGCAAACCGCGCTGGGGTCGCGCATGAGCGGCATTATTGCCAACCAGCCCAGCCTGGCGCAGCAGATGGTCGAGGCCGGTACTGAGAGTGGCGAGCGAGTGGTGGCGTTTCCATATGCAGAAGATTACGACAGCGAGTTGGACAGCGAGATTGCCGACATCAAGCAGTGCACCATGGACAGTGATGCGGACCATATGCTTGCTGCAAGGTTTTTAGGCAAGTTTATCGAGCATGAGGTCGATTGGTGCCACATAGACTTATCGTCTTATACACACAAGGACGGTTTGGGTGCGGTCGCCAGTGAGGTGAATGGCTTTGGTGTGGCCCTCACCTTGCAATGGCTTAAGCAGTTTCTCGCCAGCAAAGCTAAACGTTAATTTGGGGGTGCGTGCTAGCCACACGCCCCGCATCTGGCCAGCCATTCGCGTCCTTTGAGCATCAGGTGCCAATAGACCTTTGGTAAAAGGTATTTCTTGAGCCACCAGGCAGAACGGCGGGCTTTGGTTGAATCCCAAGGGAAGGTAGGGACAATTTTGCCACCATAGCCAAATTCCGCCAGGATGATTTTGCCTTTTTCAACCGTCAGCGGGCAGGAACCATAACCGTCATAACGCGAGGGCAGTGCCAGGCCCGCCCGCGCCGCCAACAGGTTTTTTGCGGCAATGACCACTTGTTTGCGAGCTGCCGCTGCGGTTTTGGCATTGGGGGTGTTGGTGCAGTCACCTACGCCGAAAATATCTGGATAGCGCACATGTTGCAAACTGTGCTGATCGACTTCCACCCAGCCATCCGCATTCGCTAACGGGCTTTGCTTGATGAAGTCGGGCGCCGTTTGTGGCGGCACCACATGCAGCATGTCAAACGTTTCGCTGATGCGCTGCACGTTGCCGTCGGCATCCTTGATATTAAACCAGGCGGTTTTGTTGGGGCCGTCCACTTCTACCAGCGTGCTATTCAAATGCAAATCCACCTGATAGCGACGGATATACTGCATCAGCGGCTCCACATACTCTTTCACGCCAAACAAAGCGGGTGCGGCACTGTAAAACGAGGCCTTGATCTGGCCTAGCCGACCCTGCGCCAACCATTCTGCACAAGAAAGATAGAGCGCTTTTTGCGGTGCGCCTGCACATTTGATTGGCATGGGGGGCTGGGTGAACAGGGCTTTGCCCGACTGTAATTGCTGCACCAGTTGCCAGGTGTAAGGCGCCAGGTCAAAGCGGTAGTTTGATGTCACACCATGTTTGCCCAGCGTTTCTGGCAAACCTTTAATGCCCTCCCAATGCAGTTTAAGGCCTGCGGCAACCACCAGTTGTTGATATTGAATCTTGCCCAGGCGGTCAGTGACAACGTGTTTTTCTTCAGGCATAAAGCCGGTCGCTGCCGCGTGTAGCCAGGTGACACCATGCGGGATGCATTCAGCCATGGGGCGTACCGTATTCGCTGCGTCAAACTCGCCCGTGCCGACTAAGGTCCAGGCAGGCTGGTAATAATGCTGCGTAGCCGGCTCAATAATGGCAATCGCAAGTGTGTTATCGCGCTTTTTCAGACTGGCAGCCATAGCGCAACCCGCCGCGCCACCACCGACAATCACAATATCAAAGTTATTTTTTTGCATGGTGTGAAACCGTCTTCTCTTATTGATTTTTATTCTTTGAACCAGCCTTTAACTTTATCCAGTAAACCCTCTTTGGTCTCCGCTGATCCACCGCAACAAGCAGGTTTGCTTTGGGCAACCACAGCGGGCGACTGTAAGGCCAGTTGGTAGACTTGATTGGCCCGGTTGCCAGTACGGCAAAAGCCGACGACGGGTCCCGGGTGGCTGATCAGCAAGGTTTGCAGTTGAGCCACATGCTCGGTTGAGATCTGGTTGGGGACTACCGGGATGTACGCATAGGCTATGCCTAGCGCCGCTGCTTGCGAGGCCAAGGCCTCGCTGACAGGCTGCGATTCACCGCCCTCGCCATCAGGCCTGAAGTTGACCACCAAGGTCGTGCCTTGCGCAGCCAGCGCATCTAAGTCAGTAGGCGTGAGTTGGTCGCTGATACTGTAATGTTGGTCGATTTGTTTGAGATTCATCGTGACGTCCTCGGCAATGATGCATGGTCCCCGCCGGATTATTTGCAAAACTCGTGGTGTAACACTTGGATCACCGCAAGCGCGGCGGGGCTGCCTATGCGGTAAAACACGTTTTTACCTTCGCGGCGGGTGGTCACCAGCTGCGCTTCGCGCAACACGGTTAACTGTTGTGACAAGCTGGGCTGCCTGAGATTCAGGCAGGCTTCTAATTCACTGACGGATTTTTCGCCTTGTGACAGTTGGCACAACAGCATCAAACGGTCTGTATTGGCCATGGCCTTCATTAACTGACTGGCTTGATCGGCCGAGGCCCTTAGCTGATCAAACAGATCCACCGCAATTTCTGAAGTTTGCATATTACCCCTTGCATAATCATTTATATTTTTATTTTCTTTGTACGTTGAAATTCAATCATAAACCTGTTGTCACAGATTGTGTACGCTTTAACACTTATCTGGGCATGACTTTTTGTGTGTTGCGGATGATGGACTGACGGGGTGCGTTATCAACTTAATCCAATTTGCATATTTTTTGGGTAAGCTTGCGGTCAATCATATGACGATGACCCTCGACCTCTACCAAGTTGCCATCGCACGTTCACATGCCAAATCCATCTGAAACAGGGATGCAAATCAAACTGTGATAAAGTGCAGTACATAAAAAAGTGGCTGTCATGCAGGTATGACAAGCAAAAAAATGAACGAATGGGGATATTGGGATGATGCAATCATTAGGATGGATCAGTCTGTTTCCAGAACTGGAAGCATTGGAAGACTCTGCAAAAAAACTGGTTTCGCAGTATGCGCGCATTGTAGAGGCGCCGGTTGGTGCGATTGGCTATCGCGAAGGTGACCATTGCGGCGGCTATGTGCTGCGTTTAAAAGGGCGCTCGCGCGTTTATAAAATGTCAGCCAGCGGGCGTGAAATCGTGCTTTATCGCGTGGGTGCCGGTGAAACCTGTGTGATCACGACAACTTGCCTGTTAGGCAACAGCCAATATCCGGCCTCTACCGTGGTTGAAGATGACATTCAGGATGTGATTATCCCGGAAGCCATTTTTCATAAACTCATGATTGATTCGCCGGTGTTCAGGCAGTACGTCATGCAGAACTACGGCGCACTGATCAGCGACCTCATTGTGTTGCTGGATGAAGTCGCTTTTCAGACGCTGGATGCACGCCTGGCCAAGTGGCTGTTGGACATGGGCAATAACACCATACAGCGCACCCATCAGCAGATCGCTGACGAATTGGGCACCGCGCGTGAAGTCATCAGCCGCCAGCTTAAGCGCCTGGAGCAAAAAGGCTGGTTGACCATGGGACGCGGCGTGATTGAAATCCAGCAACGCGGCGAGTTGCTCAAGCTGGCCAATAGCAATCAATAACCTGCTTGTATCCACGCTGATACAAAATTTCGCTCACGGCGTCCTGTCTGTGCGTCATCGCACTGAACAGCCTGCACGTTATCAATCTCAACTGCCACATGCAGTGTGAATGTTGAGAGGAGAAACAACGTGCGTAAAACTATCGCAATCAGTGCTTGGATGTTGCTGGCCAGCCAGGCTGCATTTGCCGATGCCGAGTATATAGACCGGGCGCGGGTGCTGTCGGTGGCACCCCAAGTGCAACAAGTCAATCAACCACGTCAGGAGTGCCGCACTGAATACATTAATGAAAGTGTTTATCAGGCGCCGGCGCGATCTAACACCGGCGCCATTATTGGTGGCGTGGCAGGTGGTTTGCTGGGCAGCACCATAGGCCGGGGTGGTGGCCGTGTGGCAGCGGCTGCTGTTGGTGCCGGGGTAGGCGCCATTGTCGGTGACCGCGTGGACAACCAGAATCCCTATGGCAATGAACGTGTTGTCACCCGCCCCGTGCAGCAATGTGTGATGGTGGACCAGTGGCAAACCGTGACCACGGGCTATCAGGTGAATTATGAATATCAGGGCCGCCAATACGCTACCATGATGGACCGCGATCCCGGCCCAACGCTGGAAGTGGCTGTGATGGTGAGGCCAAATGTCGCACAGGTACAGCCGATGCCAGCACCAGTCTACCGTCCAGCCGCCATGAGAGGACATGGTCCGCGCCACCATCCATATCCACAATATTGGTAATTTTTTGATTTAGACCGATCACGCGTTGCCAGAGATGGCAGCGCGTTTATGCTTTGAGCAAGACGATTACGGCCCCGCTGCCGCCATCATTGGCCCGAGCCTGGGCATAGGCAATCACTTCGTCTTTTTGCATGAGCCAGTTGCGTAATTTGTGTTTAAGCACAGGCTCTTTATTGCGCGAGCCCAGGCCTTTGCCATGCACGATGCGCACACAACGCAGCCCACGTTTTTTACAGCCGGCAATAAATTCGGAGACGGTGACCCTGGCCTCATCACTGATCAGGCCATGCAAGTCGATATGCGCTTGCACCACCCAATGACCACGGCGCAGTTTGCTTAACACCATCGGCGATTGGCCTTCGCGCAAATACAGTAATTCTTCTCCGCTTTCGAGTTCGTAGGCAGGGATGTAGTGGTCACTGAGCGAATCGATCAGTGCCTGTTTTTCATCGCGGATCAGTTGGCGCGGAATCGGTTTGGGTTTTTTTGGTGCATGGGAAACGCGGTTGGTTTTGACCGGACGTGCGCCTTTGACTGCTTCGTAAAACAGTGACACATCATTTTCATCGTTGTCCGGGTGTTCTTGTGACATAACCCGATTTTAAAATAAAAAAGCGCACCGGGGTGCGCTTCTTCACGATTGCTGCTGGATTTATTCCAGACTGGTCAGGTAGCGCTCAGCATCCAGGGCGGCCATACAACCAGTCCCGGCACTGGTGACTGCCTGGCGGTAAATATGGTCTTGCACATCGCCCGCAGCAAATACACCGGGGATGCTGGTGGCCGTGAAATTGCCCTGGCGGCCTGCCTGGGTGACGATATAACCGCCCTCCATCTCTAACTGCCCTTCAAAGATTTGCGTATTCGGCTGGTGACCAATGGCAATAAACACGCCTTTGAGGGTAATGTCCTTGGTGGTGCCAGAATTGACGTCTTTCAGCCGCATGCCCGTCACGCCCGTGTTGTCACCGAGCACTTCGTCCAGCGTCTGGAAGGTTTCCAGCACCACTTTGCCTTCTTTCACACGCTCCATCAGCTTGTCTACCAAAATGGCTTCGGCCTTGAATTTGTCACGGCGGTGAACCAGGGTAACCTTGCTGGCAATGTTTGCCAGATAAAGCGTTTCTTCCACTGCAGTGTTGCCGCCACCCACTACCGCGACTTCCTGATTGCGGTAGAAGAAACCGTCACAGGTGGCACAGGCGGACACGCCTTTGCCCGCAAACGCTTCTTCGCTGGGCAGGCCCAGGTATTTGGCAGAAGCGCCTGTTGCAATAATTAGCGCATCGCAGGTGTACTCGCCACTGTCGCCCACCAAACGAATCGGTTTTTCTGTGAGATGGGTGGTATGAATGTGGTCAAAAATCATCTCGGTGTTAAAGCGCTCGGCATGTTGCTGAAAGCGCGCCATCAGTTCCGGACCCATGACGCCGTTGGCATCTGCAGGCCAGTTATCGACTTCGGTGGTGGTCATGAGCTGGCCGCCTTGGGCGAGACCAGTGATTAAAACCGGGTTAAGGTTGGCGCGAGCTGCATAGACGGCTGCCGTATACCCGGCAGGGCCGGAGCCAAGAATCATTAAACGGGCGTGTTTAGTTGCCATGGTGAAAATTCCATTCAGGAAGGTTATTTTTATTCAGATGGGGATGACCATGGGTTTTTAAATGGTCATCTTCCAGTCAAGTGATCAATATATAAAGATTTTTTCAGCAAGCTTGTTAGCATCCAAGCAGTTTTGTGGCTTAGGCGGCTTTGCTTAACATCGGCTAAGCCGAGTGAGCCTACAACGAAAGACTGCTCGGAATTATTTTTCCAACAGGCTTCTTAGCATCCAAGCAGTCTTTTCATGCACCTGCAGGCGTTGAGTCAGCAAGTCAGCCGTGGCTTCATCAGAGGCTTTCTCGGCTGCCGGGAACACGCTACGTGCTGTGCGGCAAACCGCTTCGTGACCAGCCACCAGTTCGCTGATCATGTCGTTGGCTTTAGGCACGTCCACGGTTTCTTCAATGGAAGTCAACTTGGAAAATTGTGCGTAAGTGCCTGGCGCATACACGCCCAGTGAACGGATACGCTCAGCCACCAGGTCTACGGCCAATGCGAGCTCGGTGTATTGTGTTTCAAACATCAAATGCAAGGTATTGAACATCGGGCCAGTGACGTTCCAATGAAAATAGTGCGTTTTAAGATATAACGTGTAAGTGTCAGCCAGCAGCTTGGACAAGCCTTGCGCGATTTCCTGGCGGTTTTCATTGTTAATTCCGATATCCATGAGCTCTCCTTGTGAGTGATTAGGGTATTTTAGAACCTCGTTCCCCTGTCTGCAATTTGATTTTGCTATAATCATTTAAGTTCACTCTTGCAGAGAAAGAGACAACATATTGTTTTTTAATAAGAAAAAAGCCGCTAATGTCCGTCTGGAAAAAGTCTCGACGGAAAAACAGCTGCGCGACGCCAAGCTTATCCGTGAAGTTGCCTGGATTGCGCTGGCGGCACTCGGTGTTTTTTTGGCGGTGATTTTACTGACTTACTCGCATGAAGATCCAGGCTGGACGCACGCGGTGGGGGAGAGTGACCGCATTCACAATGCAGGCGGCACGGTAGGTGCCTGGATGGCCGATATTTTTCTGTCTCTGTTTGGATTTTCTTCCTGGTGGTTTGTGGTGTTGGCTTTTTTTGTAGTGTGGCTCATGTATCAGCGGTTGCACCAGAATGCGGCTGAAAAGCAGGATTGGTGGTTGAATGCCGTCGGTTTTGCCTTGATGCTGCTTGCCTCTGCAGCCCTGGAGTCTGGGCATCTGGTGAGTTTACCTGCTGATTTTCCACTCAAGCAGGGTGGGGTGATCGGTAGCGGCATCGACCATCTCCTGCGCAATATGTTTGGTTTTGCCGGATCTACCATGTTGTTGCTGGTGTTATTTGCCACGGCCTTTAGCCTGTTTACCGGCTGGTCGCTGATCACCATGAGCGAACGGCTCGGTGAGTGGGTCATTCAGTTTTACCAATGGAGCGTATTGAAATACCAGGACTGGCAAGACCGTCAAGTTGGCCGCCAGGTGTTGCAGGCGCGTGAAGAGTTTGTCGAGGCGGAACGCAAGCGTATTGAAGACCGCAAGCCGGTGGAGATTACTGTGCCCGAGGTTGCCATCGCGCCAAGCGAGCGCGTGGCCAAAGAGAAACAGGCGGTGTTGTTTGAGGCCATAGAGCAGGAAGGCCTGCCACCGTTGCATTTGCTGGATGCGCCTAACCAGTCGGTGGAATTGCAATCGGCAGAAACTCTGGACTTCACCTCGCGCCTGATTGAGCGCAAGCTGATGGATTTTGGCATCGAGGTTAAGGTGGTCACTGCGCAGCCTGGTCCGGTGATTACGCGCTATGAGCTGGATCCGGCACCTGGTGTCAAAGGCAGCCAGATCACTAACCTGTCTAAAGATTTGGCGCGTGCCTTGTCTGTGATCAGCGTGCGGGTGGTCGAGACGATTCCTGGCAAAAGCTATATGGGGCTTGAAATTCCTAACCCCAAACGCCAGATCGTTTCACTCACCGAGATTATGGGTAGCCAGGCTTATGCCGATTTAAATTCGCCGCTCGCGATTGCCATGGGTAAAGACATCGCCGGCAAGCCGATTGTGGCCGACCTGGCGAAAATGCCGCATGTGCTGGTAGCGGGGACCACCGGTTCTGGTAAGTCGGTGGCGATTAATGCGCTGATTTTGAGTTTGTTGTACAAAGCGGAAGCCAGCCGCGTGCGCATGATCCTGATTGACCCGAAAATGCTGGAATTGTCTGTGTATGAGGGTATTCCGCATTTGTTGGCGCCGGTGGTGACCGATATGCGCCAGGCCGCCAATGCTCTCAACTGGTGTGTGGCCGAGATGGAGCGTCGCTATAAACTGATGTCTACGCTGGGTGTGCGTAACCTGGCTGGCTATAACCAGAAAATTGTCGATGCGAAAAAACAGGGTACTTCGATCCCGCATCCATTTAGTTTGACACCGGACGAGCCGGAGCCACTCGATGAAATGCCGTTGATCGTCGTTGTGATTGATGAGCTGGCTGACTTGATGATGGTGGTGGGCAAAAAGGTAGAAGAACTGATTGCACGCTTGGCGCAAAAAGCCCGTGCATCAGGTATTCATCTGGTGTTGGCCACGCAACGCCCTTCGGTAGATGTGATTACCGGCCTGATTAAAGCCAACGTACCCACACGCGTGGCATTCCAGGTCTCGAGCAAGATAGACTCGCGTACCATTCTCGACCAAATGGGCGCCGAAACTTTGCTCGGCCAGGGGGATATGCTATATCTGCCGCCCGGTAGCGGCTATCCGCAACGGATTCATGGTGCATTCGTCAGTGATGGCGAAGTGCATAACGTGGTTAACTTCCTCAAGGCGCAAGGCGAACCAAACTACATTGAAGGCATTCTCACCAATGAGACCGAAGGCGGCGACCTGGATAGCCTGGGTGGTGGCGAGGCCAGTGCGGGCGGCGAAAAAGACCCGCTGTATGATGAAGCAGTGGCGATTGTGCTCAAAACACGCCGCGCCTCTATCTCATCGGTGCAGCGTCAATTGCGCATAGGCTACAACCGCGCTGCCCGCCTGATCGAAGATATGGAACGTGCCGGACTGGTCTCTGCCATGCAAAGCAATGGCAACCGTGAGGTATTAGTGAAAGCCGGAGGAGACCATGAATAAAGTATTTACCCGAGTGCTGCTGGCGTTATGTAGCGTATGTCTCATTTCAACAGCATTTGCCGATGGCATCGATGATTTAAAGCAGTTCTATCAGAGCACGCACGCCATGCGCGCCAACTTCAAGCAGACCGTATTTGACCAGAAAGGTCGCAAGCTGCAAGAGGTCAACGGCACCATGCTATTGCAGCGGCCCAACAAATTCCGCTGGGATTATCAAAAGCCTTACGAGCAGCAAATCATCAGTGATGGCCGTCAGGTGTTTTTGTTTGATGTCGACTTGCAGCAAGTCACGCTGCGTGCGGTAGATAAAGTATTAGGCACCAGTCCCGCGGCTTTGCTGGCAGGTGGTCCTAATGTGGAAGAGAGCTTCCGTCTCACGCGTTTGCTCGATTTTGAGGGCTTGCAACGCGTACAGGCCAAGCCAATTCAAAAAGACAGTGGTTTTCAGGTGGTGATTATTTCCTTCAGCCAAGGCAAGCTGGCTGAAATGCGGCTGGTGGATGCGTTTGGTCAAAGCACGCATATCGTGTTTTCAAACGTGGAAGTGAACCCCAACCTCAACGCCAACCAGTTTCTGTTTACTGTGCCCAAAGGGGTGGATGTCGTTGGCGAGTAGCCAGTAGACCGCGCCAGAATCATCATGTCATCCCTGTTTGAACCGCAAACTCCCTCCAGTATTCCACTTGCTGAGCAGCTACGACCAAAAACATTGTCTGAAGTGGTCGGGCAAACCCACCTGCTCGGTGAGGGCAAGCCGTTGCGACGCGCATTTGAATCCGGCAAGTTGCCCTCGATGATTTTATGGGGCCCACCAGGGGTGGGTAAAACCACACTGGCGCGCCTGATTGCGCAAACCGCCGATACCGAATTTGTGCCACTCTCTGCCGTGCTATCCGGCATTAAAGATATCCGCGAAGCTGTTGAGCGTGCAGAACTCACCTTGCAACAAACCGGGCGCAATACTATCCTGTTTGTCGATGAGGTTCACCGCTTTAACAAAGGGCAGCAGGATGCGTTTTTGCCTTATGTCGAAAGTGGCCTGATCACCTTTATTGGTGCCACCACCGAAAACCCCTCATTTGAAGTCAATAGCGCGTTGCTGAGCCGGGCGCAGGTGTTTGTACTCAATGCACTTAATGAAGACGAGCTGGCGCAATTGCTTGAGCGTGCGCGCTTAAAAGTCGCACCTGCTGTTGCCCTAGATGAGACGGTGCAAGAACAGGTGCTCGCCTATGCCGATGGTGACGCCAGACGCCTGCTTAATTTTGCTGAAGGCCTGTTTAACGGCGCCATGGCAGCCAAGGTTGATCGCATAGACGAATCCTTTTTGCAGTCCACCATGGCCAGCAAGCTGCGCCGCTTTGATAAAGGCGGTGAAGCCTTCTATGACCAGATTTCTGCCCTGCACAAATCCGTGCGCGGCTCAAACCCGGATGCCGCCTTGTACTGGCTCATGCGCATGCTCGATGGCGGCGCTGAGCCACTGTATCTGGCCCGTCGCATTATCCGCATGGCTTGGGAAGATATTGGATTGGCTGATCCACGCGCCATGCAGATTGCGAATGATGCCGCTTTGACGTTTGAGCGGTTGGGCAGCCCAGAAGGCGAGCTGGCGCTGGCGCAAGCCGTGATTTACCTGGCCGTAGCAGCTAAAAGTAATGCAGGCTATATGGCCTACAATCTGGCCAAGGCGTTTGTGGCGCAAGACAAGTCCCGCAACGTGCCCTTGCATTTGAGAAATGCGCCCACCAAACTCATGAAAGCGCTCGACTATGGCAAAGAATACCGCTATGCGCACAATGAACCTGGTGCTTACGCCGCAGGCGAACAATACTTCCCTGATGACATGGATCCGCCACAATTTTACCAGCCCACACCGCGTGGATTGGAAGGTAAAATAAGCGAGAAACTCAATCAACTTAAAGACCTTGATCAGCAATACTTAAAAAGCAAAGCGAAAAAATAATGTTAGACATTCAACAGCTTAGAAATGATTTGGATAACGTGGTTGCCCGTCTGGCGGCACGGAAATTTGTATTCCCCGCAGAAGAGTTTAAAGCGCTCGAGGCCCACCGTAAAACCATTCAGACCAATACCGAAAACCTGCAGGCCAAACGCAATGCAGCCTCCAAGCAAATCGGCATCGCCAAATCCAAAGGCGAAGATGCCAGTGCCATTCTGGCTGAGGTAGCTGGTTTGGGCGATGAGTTGAAAGCGGCCGAGGCACAACTCAATGAAGTGCAAGCGAGCATGCTGGCGCTTATGCAAAACGTGCCTAACCTGCCGCATGAGAGCGTGCCGGTCGGGCAGGAAGAAAGCCAAAACGTCGAAGTGCGTCGCTGGGGTACGCCACGCCAGTTTGACTTTGCCGTCAAAGACCACGCTGATGTCGGTGCGCCATTAGGGCTGGATTTTGATACAGGAGCTAAACTTTCAGGCGCGCGTTTCACCTTTATGAAGGGCCAGATAGCCAAACTGCACCGCGCGATTGCCCAGTTTATGCTGGACACCCAGACCGAGAAACATGGCTATACCGAGTGCTATACGCCGTATATGGTTAACCGCGAAACCCTGATCGGTACCGGCCAATTACCCAAGTTTGAAGAGGATTTGTTCTCTACCGCCCACAATGACAGCAAGCTCTACCTGATCCCGACTTCAGAAGTCACGCTGACCAACACGGTGCGGGATGAAATTGTCGCCATGGACAGCCTGCCGATCAAGCTGACCGCGCATACCCCATGCTTCCGATCAGAGGCCGGGTCTTATGGTAAAGATACCAAAGGCATGATCCGCCAGCACCAGTTCGATAAAGTCGAGATGGTACAGATTGTGCACCCTGACACCAGCTATCAGGCGCTGGAAGAAATGGTCGGCCACGCCGAGGCGATTTTGCAAGCGCTGGAGCTGCCATACCGCGTTGTCTCACTTTGCACCGGCGATATGGGCTTTGGCGCGGCTAAAACCTACGACCTCGAAGTCTGGTTGCCCGCTCAGAATACCTACCGTGAAATTTCATCTGTTTCCAACTGCGAAGCCTTCCAGGCGCGCCGTTTGCAGGCCCGTTTCCGTAATGCCAATGGCAAGCCTGAGTTGTTGCATACCTTGAATGGTTCTGGTCTGGCCGTGGGCCGTACACTGGTGGCTGTGCTGGAGAATAACCAAAACGCTGATGGCACGGTGAATATTCCTAAAGCATTACAACCCTATATGGGCGGAAAGACCCTGCTTAGTTAATAGATTCAATCGCTGTTTTTAAAATGCCTTGGTTGATAGCCAAGGCATTTTTATTTCTAACTAGTATGTGTGACATGGCATCAATTGTTGCGATCAATGACTCAGAAAATTGTACTTATTATCAGAAACTGCATGTCACAAAAATTTCATGCAACTTTACTTAACTCCTAAGCACATACGTATATGTCATTCACAGAAAAATGACATTGGTATGACAAATCTATGAAATTTGTTAAACAGGAGCTGAGATCATGAAAACATCACTACGTTTTATCCCTTTATCATTGTTCATTTTTTGCGCCAGCGTGCAATCTACCCCGTTTGACGCAGGCAATGGTAAACAAGGTTTTAAATTGACTTGCAGTGAATTCAATAGCAGTTTAGAGGAGTGCAAAACCAAGGCCAAAGACCTATGCGCCAGTGATTTCAAGTTGGTGGAACATCATGTGCTCGATCACCCAGATGCGGGGGATGGTTTTTATATGCCAACAGAACACCATTTGGTGGTTGAATGCAACAAAACTTAATGGTTTGAATTTTTTATGATGCCCTGGCTAACAACCAGGGCATTTTTATGTCTGCGATTTTGTATGGGTCTACGCCAGGGTCATAGGGCGGAAAGTATTTTTGCATGATCTGGTAATAGCTTCTGACCAGCTCGGTGTAGATCACGGGCGCGCCGCAGCTGCAGTAGCCATGTTTGGCGTTAACGTAGTGGGTGGGATCGTTGAGCAGTTGGTAGCCGCGTTTGACGTCTGCCCAGCTATCGGGATTGAGGCCCAGGCGCTGGGCAATGATGCGGGCATCTTCGAGGTGGCCGACGCCGTTGTTATAGGCAGCCAGGGTCATAAAAGTACGGTCAGGTTCGGGAATGCGTGCGGGAATGCGGTCTTTCATCCACAGAAAAAACTTGGCGCCAGCCATCACGCTTTGCTTGGGGTCGAGGCGGTCGGTGACGTTCATCATATTAGAGGTTTGTTCGGTGAGCATCATGAGCCCGCGTACATTGGTGGGCGAGGTGCTGTAATTATCCCAGTGAGATTCCTGGTAGCTGAGCGCGGCCAGCAGTCGCCAGTCGATGTCGGTGATTTCTTGCGCGTTTTTAAACAGGCGGATATACCTGGGCAGCAAGGTCTGCGATTTGGTGAGGAAGGTAACCACATCGACCGGTTTTAAACGTTTGGTATGGCCGTGATAGCGGTCAACCAGGTTGCGCAGTACACCATTTTTTTCGATCTGCTTGAAAAAAGCCTGTACTTGTTTGAGCCGCGGTTCGCCATGCAGTTTGTTTAGCGCCCAGGCGATTTTGTCGGCCTGGCCGAGCATCATGCCAGCATCCAGCTGCGGATAGTTATATTGCAAGATCGCCAGCAGGTGATTGTCTGCCACGGTAAAGTCGATCTCATTGCGTGCCACCGCTTCAATCAGTTGCTCTGAGCTCATTTTGTCGGATTCTTTCCAGGTCAGGCCCGGATACTTGGCCTGCAGCTCGCGCATGCGTTCAACAAAACTGGTGCTTTTGGGCAGCACAATGCGTTTATTCAAAAGCGCATTGGCATGAGTCGGCTCACTGTTTTTATCGCGGTTAAACACCACCATGGACTGCACCTGGTTAAACGCCGGTCCAAACAGCACTTGGCGTTTACGCGCAGGGGTGATACTGATGTCGGCGGCGGCAATGTCGGCGTCGCCTTTGAGCAGGGTTGGGAACACTTTGGAAAAGCTGTCTACCACCACGAATTCGAGTTTATACGGCGGCCCCAAAAAATCGACAAAGCGTTTGGCCAGGTCATATTCCAGTCCGGCGTAATTGTTCTGGCTGTCGATAAAGTAGGTGCTGGGGCTATTGATCGTAACAAAGCGAATGGTGTATGGATCCGGCTTGGGTTTGGCACGTGTGGCTGGTTTGGTATCACTATTATCGCTACACGCACTAAGCCCCAGGCAGAGCAGGGCCGTTAACCATGCGGCGCGAACCAAATGGGCAGAGAGAAAACGCATGAGCCAGCAAAGCGGCAGTGAAATGCCGCCAGTTAAACCCGTGTTGCGATCTGACCCTGATCTGCAATCAGGATGGTTGTGGCCAGTTTGGCAAAAATACCATGCTCAACCACGCCGGGGATGTTGTTCAGTGCTGCGTTGAGGCTATGCGCGTCCAGGCCAGCCTCAAACCGCATATCCAGCACCAGACTGCCGTGGCTGGTCATGCACAAGCCGTCTTTCGCCACATTGGGTCGTAACTCTCCGGTGCCGCCGATGGCTTCAATGCTGCGCTTGGCCGCTTGCCAGGCAAAAGGCATCACTTCAATCGGGATAGGGTAGTTCTGGCCAATATGAGGCACCAGCTTGCTTTTGTCGGCCACCACAATAAACTGTTTGGCCGCCTTGGCCAGCAGTTTTTCCATGACCAGATCATAGCCGCGGCCTTTGAGCAGCGTGTTGTCGGGCGTGATTTCATCCGCGCCGTCCACATAAAGGTCTATCTGGCTGAGCTGTTGCAGGCCCAGCACGGTCAAGCCAACGCTTTGCGCCTTGATCATGCTGATGGTGGAGCTGGCAACCGTGGTCACCCGCAGGCCTTGCTGCTGGCGTTGCGCCAGCGCTTCAATAAAGTAATTGGCGGTAGATCCTGTGCCCAGGCCTACGATCATCTCGTCTTTGACGTAGCTGGCAGCTTCCAGCGCGACGGCTTGTTTGTCATTCATCTTTCTCATCTCCGTGCTGGGGTCATACATTTTATTCGCTCGGGCGTCTTAGGTGTCATTCCATGACAGCCGATCGACGCTTGCAGTTATAATAGCAAACTCGGCAGATTCGCCAACAAATACTCATCTAACCTAAGCAATAAGAGTCTAATTTTTTATGGCAGTTTCACTCCCCGTGATCGGGCATCCGCAGCGCTTTTCTTTTCAAAGTCAGGGCCTGGATAGCCAGGCATTAGCCGAGCTGGCTTGTGGTTTAAAAGCAACAAATACGCCTCTGGTCGTTTTAACGGCGAGTGCGTTTGAAGCGCAACGGCTGATGGACGAAATCCCGTTTTTTGGCAAAGAGATTGCCGTGCACTTGCTGCCAGACTGGGAAACGCTGCCGTATGACGTGTTTTCCCCGCATCCTGATTTAATCTCTGAGCGCCTGGCAACCTTGTATCAACTGAGCCAGAACCAGAGCAATGTGGTGATTGTGCCCATGGCGACCGCATTATTGCGCCTGCCGCCGGTGGCTTACCTGGCAGCGCACTCGTTTATGCTCAAAAAAGGCCAACGGCTGGATGTGGAGGCCTTGCGCAATCAGTGTGCGCAGGCGGGTTACCACCACGTGAGCCAGGTGATGGCGCCTGGCGAGTTCAGCGTACGCGGCGGACTGGTGGATTTGTTCCCCATGGGCAGCGCCTTACCCTACCGCATAGACCTGTTCGATGACGAAATCGAAACCATACGCACGTTTGATATCGACACCCAGCGTAGCGTCTATCCGGTGCCCGAAATTCGCATGCTGCCTGCGCGCGAGTTCCCTATGGATGAAGCGGCGATCACGCGTTTCCGCAGCCAGTTTCGCGAGTACTTTGAGGGCGACCCGCAACGCGCCAAAATCTATAAAGATGTGAGTAAAGGCACGCCCAGCGGCGGGGTCGAATGGTATTTGCCGCTGTTTTTTGAGCAGACAGCCACACTATTTGATTATTTGCCCGTGCAAACGGTCCTTTGCCTGCATGGGGACCTGGACAAGGCCGCACAAACATTCTGGGCCGATGCCAGTACGCGTTACCGCCTGATGGCACATGATGCGGAAAAACCCATCTTGCGCCCGGAAACATTGCTGCAAAAAGCCGATGAATTTTTTAAACGCACGCATGACTTCGCGCTGGTCACTCAGCAAATTGCCCAACAAACCGTTTTACCGCCTGTCGATGTAGATCGACGTGCCGAGCAGCCCTTGCACAAACTGAAAGCCTTTATCCAGCAATTTGACGGGCGGGTGCTGATTGCCGCAGAAAGCCTGGGCCGGCGCGAGACCATTGCGCAACTGTTCAGCGATCATGGCCTGAGTTTTTCACTGGCTGAAGACTGGGCCGGCTTTGCACAATCCAACTTCCCGGTCATGCTCGGCGTGGCGCCCTTGCATCAGGGCATGGTGGATAAGGATGCGCGCGAGGGCGCGTTGGCGGTGGTCACCGAGGCCGAGCTGTATGCCAGCACCGTGCGCCAGCAGCGCCGCCGCAATCAGGAGAAAGCGCGCAATGCCGAAGGCATGCTCAAAGACTTGTCCGAACTGCGGCTGGATGACCCGGTGGTGCATGAGCAGCACGGGGTGGGGCGTTACAAGGGCCTTGTCAATATCGATTTTGGCGAGGGCGAGACTGAGCTGTTGCTGATTGAGTATTTTGGCGAAGACAAATTGTATGTGCCGGTATCGCAACTGTTTCTGATTTCACGGTATTCCGGTGGGCCGCCCGAGAGTGCACCATTGCACAGACTAGGTAGCGGCCAGTGGGAAAAAGCCAAGAAAAAAGCCCTCAAACAGATTCGCGATACCGCAGCCGAGTTGCTTAACCTATATGCGCAACGCGCTGCGCGCAAAGGCCATGCCTTTACCTTGGGCCTGCATGATTACGAGGCTTTTTGTGAAGGCTTTCCGTTTGAAGAGACGCCAGACCAGCTGGATGCTATCGAAGCCGTCATCAAAGACATGCAATCTGGCCGCCCCATGGACCGCCTGGTGTGCGGTGATGTTGGCTTTGGCAAAACAGAGGTCGCGCTGCGTGCCGCTTTTGTCGCAGTGATGGGTGGCCGCCAGGTGGCGGTGCTGGTGCCGACCACCTTGCTGGCCGAGCAGCATTACCAGAACTTTGTCGACCGCTTTGCCGAGTGGCCAATCAAGGTTGCCGAAATTTCCCGGTTCCGCACCGCCAAAGAGCAGGCCGAAGCCATCAAGGGACTGGCCGATGGCAGCATAGACATCATTATTGGCACGCACCGGCTGATTCAGAAAGACGTCAAATTCAAGAATCTGGGTTTAGCGATTCTGGATGAAGAGCACCGTTTTGGCGTGCGACAAAAAGAACAGATGAAAGCGCTACGTGCCGAGGTGGATGTGCTGACCCTGACCGCCACGCCGATTCCGCGTACCTTGAGCATGGCCATGGAAGGCCTGCGCGAGTTCTCAGTGATTTCGACCCCGCCACAAAAACGGCTGGCGATTAAAACCTTCCATACCCCGTATTCGGACGGCATTATCCGCGAGGCGGTCATGCGTGAGTTCAAGCGTGGCGGCCAGGTGTATTTTCTGCATAACGAGGTGGATACCATCTATGTCATGAAGGAAAAGCTGGAGAAAATCGTGCCCGAAGCCCGTATCGTCATCGGTCATGGCCAGTTACGCGAGCGCGAGCTGGAACACGTCATGCGCGACTTTTACCAGCAACGCGCCAACCTGTTGCTGTGTACTACCATTGTCGAAACAGGTATCGACGTGCCCACCGCCAACACCATGATCATCAACAAGGCCGATATGTTTGGCCTGGCGCAATTGCACCAGTTACGTGGCCGCGTGGGGCGTAGCCACCATCAGGCTTACACCTATCTGCTGACCGATCCGCACCGTAATATCACGCCGCAGGCGCAAAAACGGTTAGACGCGATTCAGCTGCTGGAAGACCTGGGGGCAGGCTTTCACCTCGCCATGCATGACCTTGAAATCCGCGGCGCCGGTGAGTTGCTGGGCGATAGCCAGAGTGGTGAAATGCAGGAAATCGGCTTTAACTTGTATTCCGATATGCTGAATCATGCCGTTAAACAGCTCAAGGCCGGCAAAGAGCCTGATCTTGATGCGCCACTGGGGGTGACCACCGAAATCAATCTGCATACCCCGGCCTTGTTGCCCAACAATTATTGTCCTGACGTGCACGAGCGGCTGGTGATTTATAAACGCCTGGCCAACTGCGAAGACGACGACGCGCTGGACGCCATGCAGGAAGAGCTGATCGACCGTTTTGGCCTGTTGCCTGAGCCCGGCGAGGCGCTGATTGCCTGCCACCGTTTGCGCATCGCCGCCAAAGCCTTGGGCATTATTAAAATCGATGCCTCTGACGCAGCCATTCAGTTGCAGTTTAATGTCAAAGCCGATCTCGATCCGCTCAAGCTGATCAATCTGCTGCAACGCGACAAGCGCTGCCGCATGAACGGGCCGGATAAATTACGTGTCACGGTGCAGCTTGGTAACCTCAATCACCGTGTAGAATTAGTGAAAACCCTTTTGAAGGAATTTATGTAATGTTAGAAAAATTAGTGGCTGCCGTGGCGGGCTGGATTATTGCCGTGATTGCCAGCATGGGCTATGGCGGCATTGTGTTGCTGATGGCGATTGAATCCGCCTGTATTCCTTTGCCTTCTGAAATCATCATGCCGTTTGCCGGATTCCTGGTCAGCAAAGGCGATTTAACGCTGTGGGGTATTGCGCTGGCAGGCGCTGTCGGTTGCGTCGTCGGCTCGATCCCTGCTTATTACCTGGGCATGTACGGCGGTCGTCCGCTGGTGGAGAAGTTCGGTAAATATGTGCTGATCAGCAAAAAAGACCTCGACATGGCGGACCGCTGGTTTGCCAATCACGGCGAAATCATTATTTTTATTGCTCGCCTGTTGCCTGCTGTGCGCACGTTTATTGCGTTCCCTGCCGGGGTGGCGCGCATGAACATGACGCGGTTTGTGGCTTACACCTTTGTCGGCTCACTGATCTGGTGCTGGGTGCTGGGGTATGTGGGCATGAAAGCCGGTGAGCATTGGGAGGATTTGAAAGTGTACTTCCACGAGTCACACTATGTGATTGCCGCGCTGGGATTGATCTTTGTTGCCTGGTACGTGCGCAGACACTTCAAAAACGAGGCTGCGTAATCAGTTAGCTTGAGTGAGTGTCTAAAACTGGCTGCGGTTCATCAGAATCTGATGCCAAAAAATAAAAAAGGCCATTCATTGGCCTTTTTTATTTGCGCTAGATCGGTCAACCACATTAGATATCAGCTAGTGCCTACCAAGCGTTTGCGGCACTTGTGCAGGTTTATGCAAGCATGGTTTCCGCATCTGAACTGTCAGCCTGGTCATCATCCTTGGCAGCCATTCTGCCTATGGGGCTATTGGAAGATACCTTTGTCGAAGCATCCAACGCAAACGAGTATGTAGCAACGTCATGCTTGAAGGCAATCCCATGCGATAACGCCCAGTGATCTGTAGTTGCATTGGCCGCAACACTTGCCAACATGAGCACATTGCAAGCGAACATATTTTTAAATACTGATTTCATCCATCACCCCTTTGATTTATTTTGAAATCAGACTGTAGCAAAGGGTGGCAAGTCATTTAAATAGCCCTTTGAGGCCAATGCTTGAAGCGTCGCCGTGCGTGAACAATCAAGGTGTCACTGCGTAGTGTTCAGCAGGGGTATCCGAACGCTCCAAGTAAGCTCACTTCCAGGTGACTACCTGCGCCATGGCACGGCGTGTTTTCGCTTTGGGTGCATGTTTGCGGTAACCAAAGGCGACCATATAGGCCAGTCCATATTCTTGCAGGTTTACGCCAAACTGCTCTGCCAGCAAGGTCTCGGTTTCTTGTTGTTTAAAGCCTTCAATCGGGCAGCTGTCTATGCCACGCATGGCAGCGACGGTCATCATGTTGGCCAGCGCGATGTAGCATTGCTTGCTGGCCCAGTCGAACAGTTTGCGCTCGTCGGTGAGGCCAAAGTCGGATTGTTGAAACTGTTTGTAAAAGCCCAGTCGCATGTTGGCAATGTCGTCCGGGTGGTGCTGCACTTCACGCATGAATTGCGGCAGGTAGGGGCTGTCTGCGTCCAGAAAGGGAGATTTCATGGCCAGACACAAGACAAAATGGCTAGCGGTATCCAGTTTGAGCGGCGCGCCCCAGGCATGCTGCTTCAGGCTTTCGCGCAGGGTTTTATCTTGCACCACAATAAAATGCCAGGGCTCAAAGCCGAATGAGCTGGGTGAGAGACGGGCGGCTTCCAGGATCAATTCAAATTCTTCTGCAGGAATCTGTTTGCTGGCATCAAATTCTTTACAGGCATGGCGGAATTGAAATGCATCGAGAATCGTTTGTGTATCTATCATCATCTGTCCTTCAAAGAATCTCCACAGGCACGAGTTTGCCTGCGCTTAAAAATAAAATAGCCGTTTTCACCGGTAAGCCTTCGGTCGCAAACAACTGAGCATAGGCGGCTAATTGCGGCTTGAACGTGGCTGCCAGGCTGGGTAAATCGTCACTTGCTGTGACTGGGGCCGATTTGTAATCGACAATCCAGCGTACACCCTCAGCAACAAAAGTACGGTCTATGACTTTTTTATTGGCGGCAAGTTGCTCAATCGCTAGCTCAGAGGCTGCTTGCGGATGTTCAGCGAGCACCCAGCGGCCATCCGCTGATTGCAGCGTGGTGGTGAGTAGCGTCGCCACTTGCTGGCTGGCTGGCACGGCCTCCGCTTCAGCATAACCTTGTTGCGCAAACCAGCGTTGCATGGCTGCCAGCAATGACTGGCAACCCGTGCTGGCGTGGGCTTGCCAGGCGGCCAGGCCTTGTTCGGCGATCAGTTGCAGGTAAAGGTGGGCGAGGGTGCCGATATCGGCCTCCAGGCTGCTGACGGTGCTGTCTGCGGGGGGCGTGGCATCATAAGCGCGCGCGAGATCGGTGCTGGGTTGCAAGAGGGCGGGACTGGTGGCTTGCGGCAAGCGAATCAGCTTGGGCACAAACTGCCGGATATCGGCCTGTTGGCTTTGTTGCGGGTAACGGACCACGATATCTTGTTCGCGATTGAAATGCGTACTCACGGCTGGCCACAGCAGCTGTAAAAACGTATTTTTACGGGGTTGTGGGTCACCATTTTTATCCGGTTTGGCAATGCCAAGCAGATGCAACTGGCGCTCGGCCCTGGTTGCAGCCACATACAGCACGCGGGCGTCTTCATAGGCCGCACGGGTTTTGTCGAGGTCATTCAGGTAATCGTAGGGCGTGACACCGGAGTGCTGCCGCTTGAGGGCTGTGGGTACAAAGGGTGCCGCGACCAGTGCGACGTCACCATCGGCCGTCGTGACTTCTTCCCAAATCACCAGCTTGGCGTCATCGGGCGGGTTGCTGCCATCCAGGCCCGGCAGAATGACCGTGTCAAACTCCAGACCCTTGGATTTGTGGATGGTCATGAATTGCAAGCGGTCATCGGCTTTGGCATCGGGAGCTGCATACAGTTTTTTCACATCTTCGGCCAAGCTTTGCGGGCTGAACTGGCCGTGTTGCTCGAGCGCGGCAATGCGGGCAAAAAACGCCTGCACGTCTTGCACATCGTTTTCGTTCCATAAGCAGTGTGCGCCGCCCAGCCGCAACCAGGTGTTGTGCACCCAGCGGCTGGTGGCGGTGCGGGACCGCCATTGCAAGGCCGTTTGCATGACCTCACGCACATGGCGGGCGCGGGTCTGGCCATCTGCACTCAGGCGTGCCATCACTTGTTCGTCTTCGAGCAGACTCATGACGCTGCGTTGCCCGTCCTGGCCGATCAAGGCATGCAGGTCGGCCAGCGTCAGCCCGCACCAGGGTGCGCGCAGCAAGGCCAGCCAATGCACACGGTCAGCCCGCTGGTGCAGGGCGTAGGTCAGCGTCAGCAGGTCTTGGACAATCTGGCGGTTTGCCAGCTCTTCAATCTCCACCGCCTGAAAGCTCAACTCGGCATGGTTGCGCCGCATCTCGGTGACCAGCGCATGCAAGTGCTTGCGTGCACGCACCAGCACGGCAATGGTGGCATCTGGCTGTTCGGCGCGTGTCTGCTGGATAATGCGGATAATCTGTTCGGCTTCGAGTCGGCGCAGGTCTGCCGGTTCCTCTTCTTCATGTTCGCTGACCGGCTGGATCAGCGGATGCACAAACACCCCCTCGCCAGGCAGGGACGGGCGCGTGGCGACAAAGGGACGATAGGCAATCGCCCCTTGCTGCGGGGCATCCTCAGACGGCAGCATGCCTTTAAAGGTCTGGTTGATCCACTCGACCACTGCCGGGCATGAGCGGTTATTACGCCACAATTTGAGCGGGGTCAGCGCGATGTCGCCGATGCCGAATTCGGCCGCATTCAAAAACAGCCCGACATTGGCTTTGCGAAAGCGGTAAATCGACTGCATGGGATCGCCCACGGTAAACAGGGTACGGCCATCGCCCGCTTGCCAGCCGCGCGTCAGCGCCTTGAGCAGGTCGATCTGCATCGGGCTGGTATCCTGAAACTCATCGACCAGCAGATGCTGTATGCGGTAGTCCAGCCGCATAGCCAGCTCGCTCGCTTCGCCACCTTCCACCAGCGCTTGCAAGGCGCGCTGGGCGATCTCGACAAAGTCGACTTCGTTTTGCGCCTGAAAGTGCAACCAGAGCTGGGCCGCGGCAATATTTAATAGCTGGCTTAAGTCTGCAATCAGCGCCTCGTCACGGGCATTGGGGTCTGGCAGCATGCGGATGCGCGCCAGGCTGGTTTCTGCGCGGCGTGCTTGTGCCAGGCCCTCCAGAATCTCGGTCAAGGCCTCCTTGTAAGGCTTGGCTTCGTCGGTGGCGGGCAGACCCATGTTTTTATCCAGCCGTTTGCGCAGGCCGCCCGTGCCGGTCAATAACAGCTCGGCCAGCGCGCGCCAGTTCGGCAAATCAGCCAGGCGCGGTTGCAAAGCCACTTGCCAATCGCGTAGCTGAGAGATGGGGTGCGTGTCTGGGAGTTGACTGCCGGCATAGCGCGCAATGGGCATCAGCGCCTGTTGCAAACGGGCGGGCAGATGCTGGTGAATCTGCGCCAGCTCGGTTTCAATTAAATGCACCAGTGCCAGTTGCCCAGACAGTGTGTGCCCGGTCTGGCTGTGATGCAGCCATTGTTCGCGTTTGGCCAGCATGGACATGAGCAGGGCTTCCAGCCGGGTTTGATCATTATCCATATAACGCAACACTCGCCGCACCGGTTCGCCCAGCACAGGCTCATCCATGCTTTGCAAGGCCAGCCCCGCGGCTTCGCGGTAATAAGGCCAGGCGTCTTCTGTCACCGCCGGTTGCGTGCCAAAGCGGCTCAGCAACGGCATTTGCCGCGCCAGGTTGGCACATAAGGAGTCTATGGTGTAAATCCGCAAGCGGGCCGGACTTTGCAGCAATTGCCAGTTGAGGGCGGCCGAGCGCTGCAAGGCTTGCTGGCCCAGCGCAAACGTGATTTTCTTGTGCGCGGCTTCGGGCGCCACGCCACTGGCCGCCAGCAACAGGCTATCCAGAATCCGTACGCGCATCTCCGAAGCGGCCTTGTTGGTAAAGGTGATGGCGATAATTTCTTCGGGGGCCTGCACGGTTTGCAGCAACTTGAGAAAACGCTGGGTCAGCAACTCGGTTTTGCCCGCGCCTGCCGGGGCCTCGACAATAAAGGACTCCAGCGCCAGCGCGCGTTCACGGTTGGCGGCATCCAGTGTCAGCGCCTCTGACAAAACGGTCTCTGCTGTCATCGTTGATGGTGTTTCTGAGTGCATCATGCGGCACCTTTTGATTTCAAGTGCGCCGATTGCAAGAGGCCAGATTGCAAGTGCTCAAACTGCAATTGCCGCTCTGGCAATCTAAGCAAAGGCAACACATCGCAATAATCCAGATCCTGCTCCGCCTCAAATAGCACTGCTGCCTCGCCTGCCTTGAGGGCTTGCGCGGTCAGCGTGATTTGCGTCCGCCAGTGCTGCAGAATCGACGGCCAGTCGGGAAAGTCTGCCGGGTCAAACAATTTGTTTTTTTCGTGATTAAACGCTTTGACGCCAGGCACAATATCCTCTTCGGCGGCGATGCCGGCAAAGCCACCATCCGTGAGCCGCAGCTTGCCAAAGCAGACCGCCGCAATCTCGGCGTCTTGCAAAATAAAGGCGGCATAAATGGGCAGTTGTGGTTCGGTGATTTTATCGCTGGCCCAGTTTTTGGTGTCAGGCATGCTGCCAGTTTTGTAATCAATCACCACCAGTCGGCCATCTGCCAGCGTATCCACGCGGTCTATCACCAGTTTGACCTGGATGCCTTCAATCAGCGGCTTAAAGGTTTTTTCAACCAGTGACACGGTAAACGGTTGCATGCGCTCGCGCTCGACTTGCAGTAGCCAAGTCAGGGCGAGTTTGCTCAGGCGCTCGGCTTCGAGCTGGCAAAACACCTCTGTAAACGGCTGCGAAAACTCGGTATTGAATTCAGCCATGACTTGCGCGGCAAGGGCGTCCAGCTGACTTTTCAATTCCTCTTCAGCACAGCTTTGCCAGTCCTCGCGCGGTTGTTGCCAAAATGCCGCCATCACGCGGTGGATGAGGTCGCCGCGCTGCATGACATCCAGCCCGTTATGCGGCATCTCCAGTTTGCGGGCTTTAAGCCGATATTGGTAAAACGCCCATGCCGGGCAAATCGCCTGCGCACGCAGCAGGCCAGTGCCGCCGCTCACATGTTCGCCATCTTGCACGGGCGGGGCCTGGTGGTCGTCCAGCCATTGCCAGTGCTCGGGCTGGCTGGTGGCCAGGGTTTCCGCCAGCGTGGCGACCCCGGCACTGGCAGCGACTTCGGCAATGTCTTGAATCAGCGGGCTCATGCGCAACAGGCGGTCGCCTTCTTTTTGCGCATAAGAAAAAATGACCTGGTGCGCCGTGCCCAGCAGGCGCTGGTGAATTTGGCTGGCAAAGGCAATTTGCACCTCACTGCTGGCATTGGGCGTGCCTGCCTGCCGTTGCAGCTCGGCCGGGATCAGGGCATTGGTGCGCGACAGCGGGGGCCATACGTGGTCATTCATGCCCATCACCCACACCCCGTCCAGCGGCTGGGCACTGGCTTCCAGCATACCCATGACGGTGAGGTTGGGCTGACGCACGGTTTGCGGTTGAAAAATCTGTGCCTGACATAATTGTGTCAGTCGCTGGATGGCGGTAATGGCCGGGATGGCCCCCAGCCAGGCATCCAGCGCACCGAGTTGCGCCATGACCTTGTAAAACGATTGCTGGCACTGGTACTCATGGCTGGACAGGCTGCGCTCGCCTGGCCAATGGCTGGCGGTGAGCAGTGCCGTCAGGCTCTTGGCCCAGGCCGAAGGCAGTTGTTTGGCAGGTAGCTGTCTGGCCGTGGTCAGCAAGGCGTTGAGGTCTTGTAATAGCGCCGGACTATGAATCGCATGCTCATCTTGCTGCTTGCGGGTAATAAACCGCGCAAAGGTCGTGGCCTTGACTTGCAAGGGCAACTGGCGGCGCATTTCGGCGTCCAGCGCGGCGCGCGCATCGGCTTCAAATAGGGCTTGTGACCAATACACATCCGCCAGCAGCGCTGACAGCTCGGTTTGTGCCAGCGGCGTGTGTTGAAAAGCCAGCCGCAACAGGGTTAAGGCGGTATTCACCAGCGGCCAGCGCGTTAACGGCGTGCCCAGCGAAAACTCATAACAGCGGGGGATTTCGGCATGCGCAGGATGCAAGGCCTCAGGATGAAAGGTGTCATCCAGCAGATTGGCCAGTGTGTCGCGCACAGCTTCCAGGTCTGGCACCACGATGGCCAGCCTGGCCTGTTTGTGGGTGCTGAGTGTCTGCTTGGCCCAATGCACGGCAGCGCGCATTTCGTCCAGGCTCTCAGCAAAGGCCATGCGCTGCACCTGCTGCGCGGTGATGCGATGTTCAAAGGGCTCTACGGTCACACCTGCGGCTTGCAAACGGTCGATCAGACGTTGCAAATGCGGATTGATGCGGTCAAACCCGGCCAGGGCAATGCGCTCGGGCAACGGTAGCAAGCCCTGTTGCAGTTGCGCCAATTGCCAGGCTTGGTAACGCACGCCCTCAAGATAGCCACTTTGCTTGCACAGCATCTGAAATTGCTGGCGCCACTGCATGAACTGGCGGGTTTCCTCACTGGCTGCATCCATATCCAGGCTGATATTCCACTCAATCAGGTAGCGGTTCGCCTCCATCGCTGCACTGGCGAGGCCGTTGGTGTTCAATAAATCAAGGTGGTCATGCTGGCGCAGACAATGCTGAATCGCTTGCTCCCACAGCAGCGCCTCTTGTGTGGAGGACAGCATGCCCGCCGGGGCATCCGCCACGGCAATGCGGCCACATAAAATGGCCTCTTCCGTACGTTGTTGCAGCCAGTCTTGCAGCGGAAACACCTGCGGTGCCTGCCATTGCAACAGCCCTTGCTGCTGGTAGCTGGACGATAACCATTGCCGGATGCCTTGCGCCAGACGCGCAGAGGCGCAGAGGATGGTCGCCGCTGGCGTGGGTGAAGGAGGGAGAGAAGCGCTAGGCATGTTCAGCAAAGTGTCATTAACCAACAGGTCATTTTATAAGATAATGTCCTTTTCGGGCACCTCTAATCAATCAACTTGCCGCGATATTGCGTTGCGCATAAAAAGTTTTTCCTCCCATATCAACGATATGCGGCGACTGAATTTTTTAATCGCGCCATTTTTTAATCGAGCTTAGTCTGGCTTGGCAATTTGAATGATGAGAGCTGCCCTTTCGTCCGCGTTTTTGCCATATTAAGGATCACGCTATGCTGGCCCGTTTTTTGACACACGCTGTGCGCGCACAACCGGCGCGGTTTTCTGAGCGCCTTGCCACCGGCTGGATGACTGCAAGTTGGCTGGCTGCCTGTTGTGTGCTGTGGCTAGGGTTGCTGGGCGGACATGTATGGGCGGCCGAGGCTGACACCGAAGCGCGCGTGACCTTTGCACCGCAAGGCGAGGTGAAGGCGGTTAGACAAGTCAGCGCCCGGTTTTCGCTGCCCATGGTGGCTTTTGGTGATCCGCGTCTGCCTGCACCGTTTGACATTCAATGCGATGCCAAAGGCCAGGGGCATTGGCTGGATGACAGGCAGTGGGTGTATGACTTTGAGACCGATTTACCGGCCGGTTTGCAATGCCGCTTCTCTGTTAAAAAAGGTTTGCAAAGCGTCGCGGGCACACCGGTTTCGTCGCAATCCTTCAGTTTTTCAACCGGGGGGCCGGCCATCGTCACCTCGCTGCCAGAAGAGGGCATTGAATATATCGATGAGTCACAGGTGTTTTTGCTGGGGCTTGATGCGCCTGTCAATGAAGGCAGCGTCAAGCAGCATGCGGCTTGCAGCATACAAGGTATAGGTGAGCTGTTTCCGCTCAAGTTGATCACGGGCCAGGCACGCGAGCAGATCCTGCGCGAGCAAAAAGACCGCGCCAGCCAGTTGTTTTTGGTGTTGTTTAAAAATGCGCAGCAGGGTCTGCTCTCAGTCAAAGACCGCCGTATGCAGCAGGCGAATATTGTGGTGGCACAGTGCAGCCGCCCGTTGCCAGCGGGCAGTGAGGTGAGTTTGCATTGGGACGCAGGCATCACCTCCGTCAGTGGTGTGGTTGCCAACAAGCCGCAAGTGCTGCGGTTTAAAGTGCGCGATGCGTTTAAGGTGAATGCAAGCTGTACACGCACCAATGCCAAGGCTGGCTGTATTCCGGTGTTGCCGATCCAGGTGCAATTTAATGCGCCCGTCAGTCGTCGCCAGGCTGAAGCGATTCGCCTCAAGCTGCCGGATGGCAGCACGCAAAAGCCGGTGATTGCAGACTATGCACAACGCGAGACCTTGGAGGCCGTGCAGTTCAAAGGACCGTTTACCGCCAATAGCCGGGTGGTGTTGCAATTGCCTGGTGATTTTAAAGATGATGCCGGGCGCGTGCCGGTCAATGCGCGCGCTTTCCCGTTGGCGATGACAATGGATGTTGATCCGCCCCTGATCAAGTTCCCCGCAAAATTTGGCATTTTGGAGCGGTATGCGCAACCTGCCTTGCCGGTGACGGTGCGTAATGTCGAGGTCACCTTGCAAGGCGCGCGCATCACCCCCGGCGCCAATGCCGAGCAATCTGGCCGTGTGGGCCGCTTGCAACCCGAGAATGATGCCGAACTGGCGGCCTGGTATTTTAAAGTCACCCAGCATCCTTATGGCAGTGGGGAGTCTGACGCCTTTTTGAAAACGCATGACCGTTACCCGCGCGAGGGTGAAATCCCCCTGCTAATAGGCAACCAGGACGTAGCTTCCAGTGAGATCCGCCTGCCGCGCAGGCAAGGGCAAAAAACGTTTGAGGTGCTAGGTATTCCGCTGCAAAAGCCTGGATTCTATGTGGTCGAGTTTGCCAGTGACCGCCTGGGGGCGGCGTTGCATGGCGAGCAAAAACCTTATTATGTTTCCTCCAGCGCGCTGGTCACCAACCTGGCCGTGCATTACAAAAAAGGCCATGAGTCATCGCTGGTGTGGGTGACGCGGCTGGATAATGCCAAACCGGTCTCTGGCGCCGAAGTCAGGGTATCCACCTGCGATGGTGTCTTGCTCTGGCAAGGCAAAACCGACCGCCTGGGCCGCGCGAACATTGCACAGGCCCTTGAAGACAGCTACCGCAAAAGTTGTTATGGTCATCTGGTCACGGCACGCAAAGACGATGATTTGTCGTTTATGTTTTCACAGTGGGACGATGGCCTCAGCCCCTGGCAATTTAACCTGGGCGGCGGCGAGACAGCGGGCCCGGTACTGGCGCATACGGTATTTGACCGCCCCTTGTTCCGCGCCGGTGAAACCGTCTCCATGAAGCACTTTGTGCGCTTGCATACCGGTAAAGGTCTGCGGCTGCCCGAGCGGTTGCCGGATGAGATCACCTTGACGCATCAGGGCAGCGGCGAAAGCGAGACGCGCGCGGTGCGCTGGGCCAATGCGGCCGGTACGTCTAGCTGGGCGATTCCCAAAGAAGCCAAGCTGGGCAACTATGTGGTGACCATGACCGTGGAGGGCATGGAGGTAACGATGGGGCATTTCCGGGTTGAGCAATACCGCGTGCCCTTGATGCATGCCAGCCTCAAACCGCCCGCCGCACCGGTGGTCAACCAGCGTCAATTACAGGTGGATGTGCAACTCAACTATCTGGCGGGCGGGCCTGCGGCTGGCTTGCCGGTCAAGTTTCGCAGTCGGCTAGAGCCTTATACCATGCAGTTTGCGCAGGATGAGGCGTTTCGTTTTGGCGGTGAGCGGCCACAGGAAGGGCTGCACGCCATACAACCTTTTTCTTATGACCCGGAAGAAGGCTGGAGTGATGGGCAATCCTCGGATCCAGCATCTGCTGACAGTGACAAGCGCTACCCGCCCCGCACGCAGGCAGTGACGCTGGATGGCAGTGGCGGTGCGCGTGTCACGTTTGACCGTTTGCCCAGTGTACGTACCGCCCATGCCTTGCAGGTGGAGATGGAATATGCCGACCCCAACGGCCAGATACTGACGGCAGCCACGCAAGCGCTGCTGCTGCCCTCGGCTGTGAATCTGGGCATTAAAATGGACAGTTATTTTGCGACGCAGGAGAGCCTAGCGTTTAAGGTGCTGGCGCTGGATAGCACAGGCAAACCGCTGGTGCGGCAGACGGTCGCTGTTGAGGCCTACCAGCGGCATACCTATGCCTACCGTAAACGGTTGCTGGGCGGGTTTTATGCGTATGAACAAACCGCTGAAGTCAAACATGTGGGCGCGGTTTGCGATGGGCAAACCGATGGCCAGGGCTTGCTGAGTTGCAAGGGGGCAGCTCCAGCCAGTGGCGAATTGATTCTGGTGGCAACCACCAAAGACAGCAAAAAACAGCCTGCCATCGCCAGCCAGGAAGTGTATGTGGCTGACGAAGACGGCTGGTATAGCGCAGGCGCCAGCGACCGCATTGATATTCTGGCTGATAAGCGCGAGTATGCGCCAGGCGAGACGGCACAGTTTGAAGTACGCATGCCTTTCCGCGAAGCGACAGCCCTGGTGACGGTGGAGCGTGAAGGCGTACTGGCTTCGTTTGTCAGCAAGATCAGCATGAAGTCGCCCATCGTCAAGGTGCCGATCGCGGCCGAATATGGGCCCAATGCCTATGTGTCGGTGATGGTGGTGCGTGGCCGGGTTGATCCGCAAGCGCCCGGACGCTTTGCCTGGCTTAAACGCATGGTCTATCAGGTGGGCCAGTTTTTCGGCCTGGTCGATCATTTGCCGGTTGAAGTGGATACGCGGCCAACGGCGCTGGTGGATTTAAGCAAGCCTGCCTTCAAGCTCGGCATGACGCAAATCAAGGTGGGCTGGCAAGGCTATGCCCTCAAGGTCAAGGTGGAGCCTGAACACCCGGTTTACCGGGTGCGCGAGCAGGCCAAGGTTAAGCTGACGGTGACAGACACGGCAGGTAAGCCGCTCTCGAATGCTGAAGTGGCACTGGCTGCAGTGGATGAAGGCTTGCTGCAACTAGCCAAGCCTGATTCCTGGCAGTTGCTGGAGGCCATGATGCAGCGGCGGCCGATTGAGGTCTATACGTCAACGGCACAATCGCAGGTAATCGGTAAACGCCACTTTGGTAAAAAAGCCGTCGCCCCCGGCGGCGGCGGCGGACAAGGCGCTAACGCGCGCGAGCTGTTTGATACCTTGCTGCTGTGGAAGCCGGTGATCAAGCTGGATAAACACGGCCAGGCCAGTGTCAGCATCCCGCTCAATGATGCCTTGACCAGTTTCCGCATTGCTGCGATTGCCCATGCCGGTGCGTCCCGCTTTGGCTCGGGCAGTGCGCTGATCCGCACCACGCAAGACCTGATGCTGTTTTCTGGATTGCCGCCGTTTGTGCGGGAAGGCGATCAGCTGCAGGCCATGGTGACCGTGCGCAATGCCAGCCAGCAGCCCCTCACCATCCAAGTGACTGCTACTCCGTTAGGCGTTGAGGGAGCACCCAAACCGCAGCGCGTCAAGCTGGCCGCTGGTCAGGCGGCGACGCTGGCGTTTGCGGTCCGCGTGCCTTACAACGTGACCGGCCTGGATTGGCAAATAGATGCGGCGGTGGTCGGCGAGTCTACCGCGCCATCCCCCAATCGTTTGCAAATCAAAGACCGCTTAAACATCCACCAGCAGGTCGGTGCCGCTTATCCGGTTCGTGTCTACCAGCAGACCATACAGCAGTTGCAAACGGGTCAACCCTGGCGGATGACGGTACAAGCCCCGGCGCAGGCGGTGCCTGGCCGTGGCGGCATAGACGTGCGGCTTAACCGCTCGCTGGTCGGTAGCCTGTCTGGCGTGCGTGAATGGATGCAGCGCTATCCGTATATCTGCCTGGAGCAGCGCGCCTCGGTGGCGGTGACGTTGGAGGATCAGGCCCGCTGGAATAGCGTGATGCTCAGTCTGGGGCAGCACCTCGATGGCGATGGTCTGGCGCGTTATTTCCCCATGGATTGGCTGCAAGGCGATGACAGTCTGACCAGTTATTTATTGCAAATTGCCGATGCTGCAGGCTATGACATCCCTGAGAACGCGCGTGAGCGCATGCTCAAAGGCCTGGAAGATTTTGTCGCTGGCCGCATTCACCGCTATGGCAGCATTCAAACCGCGGATGTCGTGTTGCGCAAGCTGGCCGCCATTGACGCCCTGGCGCGCTATGACCATGCCAGACCAGAAATGCTGGAGGCATTAGAGATTCGCCCCGAACTGTGGCCGACCTCAGGCGTGATTGACTGGTTATCGATTCTTAAACGCATGCCAACGCTGCCAGAGGCTGAGCAAAAGCGCGCCCAGGCCATGCAGGTGCTGCAATCGCGCTGGATGGTTTCAGACACCCAGTTCACGTTTTCGACCGAGAAACAGGATGACCTGTGGTGGTTGATGGTGTCGCCCGACGTCAATGCGGCGCGTACGTTGGACCTGCTGGCGGCAGACCCGCAATTGCCTGCTGAGGATGCAGGGCGTCTCGCACGTGGCTTATTGTCCCGCCAACAGGCTGGCCACTGGCGGACTACCTTGGCGAATGCCTGGGGCGTGCTGGCATTGCGGCATTTCCAAAAAGCCCATGAACAGGCGGCGGTGACTGGCCAGGTCGAGCTCAGCCTGGCGGGGCAAAGCCAGCATTTGCCTTGGTCACGCGCCGCCAGTGCCAAGCCTGCTAAAGGTATCATTGCCGCCAACCAGCTCGCGCCATGGGCCGAAGCGGGGGGATTGCTGACGCAGTATGCCTGGCCGCAGGCGGCAGCTCCATTGCAAATCCAGCAGCAGGGTGAAGGTAAGCCCTGGGCATTTGTCACATCTAAAGCCGCGTTGCCTGTGCAAGCGCCTCTGTTCGCTGGTTATCGCTTGCAACGTGAGGTCACGCCAGTGTCGCAAAAAACGGCTGGCCGCTGGCAACGGGGCGATGTCTACCGCGTCCGCCTCACGGTTGAGGCGCAAGCCGACATGACCTGGGTGGTCATCAATGACCCGGTGCCCAGTGGCGCGACCATCCTCGGCAGTGGCCTGGGCGGAGACAGCCAGCAACTGACGCAAAACGAGCAACGCCTGGGCTGGCAACGCCCGGCCTATGAAGAGCGCGCACTGGATGGTTTCAGGGCTTATTATGCCTACGTGCCCAAGGGTAAATTCACGGTCGAATATACGGTCAGACTCAATCAGCCCGGCCAGTTCAGCCTGCCTGGCAGCCGGGTGGAGGCTATGTATGCGCCAGAAGTGTTTGCCGAGTTGCCGGTGCCTGCCATGCAGGTACAGTGAGATTGATGCGACGTTTCCTCCTGCCATTGTGGTTCAGCCTGCGCAGTCGTCCGTGGCTTTGCGCAGTGCTGGTCCTGCTGGCCGGAATCTGCTTGCTGATCCTGTGGGTGGCGACAGTGAAGGTGCCAGACTTCGGCCAGTTTAAGCAACACAGCCAGAGTTCAGAGGCCTGGCTGCTGGATCGACATGGCGCACCGCTGCAACGCTTGCGCCTGAATCATGATTACCGCAGGCTGGACTGGGTGCCGCTGGCACAGATTTCCCCACGCTTGCAGCAGGCCATGCTGGTGGCCGAGGACAAGCGCTTTTATCAGCATGCGGGGGTGGATCCGTGGGCTCTGTTGTCTGCCATCTGGGATAACCTGCATCGCCCGCATCGACGCGGCGGCAGTACATTGACCATGCAGTTAGCCAAGTTATGGCTGCAAGACACCCAGCCTGGCTTTTCACACACCTCGCCATGGCGCTTCAAGCTGGCACAAATTCGTCTGGCACTGGCCATTGATCATGATTGGCAGAAAAACCAGATTCTGGAGGCGTATTTAAATCGGGTGACGTTTCGTGGCGAACTGGTGGGCATCGATGCGGCCGCGCGTGGCTTGCTGGCCAAAGGCCCGGCGGCACTGGATCGTCTGGATGCGGCCTTGCTGGCAGCGCTGGTGCGGGCGCCAGCCGCCGGTGCTTCGCGTCTGGCCAGGCGCGCTTGCGATGTGCTGACGCATACGCACACGCAGGATGCACGCCAAGACTGCGAGCGCTTGTGGATACGCGCCGCCTTGTTACCGAAACGGCCTTTCTCGATGGCCGGGCAGGATGATGCGCCCCATGTGGCCAGGCGGTTACTCACACAGGCCGGACAGCGTGACCGCAGCAGCTTGGATGCCAGTGTGCAACGTTTTGCCCGGCAAACATTACAAACCCATCTGGCTCAACTGGCCAGCCAGCATGTGACCGACGGCGCGGTGCTGGTGCTTGACAATACCAGTGGCGAGGTACTGGCCTATGTTGGCTCCAGCGGCGATTTATCCGGGGCTGCAGCGGTGGATGGCGTGGCCGCGTTGCGGCAGCCAGGGTCTACGCTCAAGCCTTTTTTGTATGCACTGGCGATAGATCAGGGGTGGCTGCAAGCCGCCTCGGTGCTGGATGACTCACCGCTGGCACTGACCACGCCCAGCGGCTTGTATATTCCACAAGACTATGACCGCCATTTTCATGGCGCGGTCAGTGTGCGCACGGCGCTCGCCTCATCGTTAAATGTACCTGCCGTGCGTGCCTTAACGCTGGTGGGTGTGGACCGTTTTTTACACACCCTGCAACAGCTGGGCTTGCAGGGTTTGAAACAGGATGCCGATTTTTATGGTTTTGGCCTCGCCCTGGGCGGTGCCGAAACCAGCTTGCTCCAGCTCACCAATGCTTACCGGGCACTGGCCAATGGTGGTCAGTGGCAGCCAGTCAGCTTTCACACAGGCACCAAGCCTTTGTCCCCATCACGCCAGGTGTTGACTCCGCAAACCAGCTTTATCATCGGTGATATTTTGTCTGACCCGGTGGCGCGCAGTATGACTTTTGGCTTGTCCAGCCCATTATCGACGCGGGGATGGGCGGCGGTGAAAACCGGCACCAGCAAAGGCATGCGTGACAACTGGGCGATAGGCTACAGCCAGCGCTATACGGTAGGGGTTTGGGTCGGTAACTTTTCCGGCGAGCCAATGTGGGATGTGTCAGGCGTGACAGGCGCAGCGCCGGTGTGGCGTGACATCATGGAATATCTGCACCGGGACAGCGCGTCTACGCCGCCTGTGCCGCCAGCCGGTGTCGCGGCGCAAACCGTGCATTATGTGCCAGCCATCGAGGCCCCCCGGCAAGAGTGGGTGCTAGGCAATGCGCCACTGCCAGCTACAACCACCCTTCGTCTGGCACCGCTACAAGCACAGCTGATTGCGCCACCGGCGGGGGCGGTGATTGCGCCAGATCCGGATATTCCCGACCGCAAACAAGCCTTGCTGGTGCAAGCCGCCTGGAGCGGGCAGGGCTGTCTGTATCTGGATCAGCACTTGATCAACCAATGCCGTTTGCCACAACTGACGATTCCTTTGCCGCCCCCAGGCAAACATGTCTTAAGCCTGCGGGACAAGCACGGCCAGCTGTTGGATCAGCACCCGTTTGAAGTGCGGGCAATAGCCCTTAAAGCCCCGGCTTAAGTCTAGGGCCAGGCGGCCACAAGGCAAACTGTTAGCCATGACAATAAATATGGCTGTACAAGTGATTTATCCCTTATGATTCAGCCATACAATTCATCATTTACGGAAGAGCAGGATTTTAAACATGCGTGTATTAAAGTGGCTGTTATGGTTATTGTTGCCGGTGGCCTTGTTTGCACTCTATACCTGGGCCAGCTTGAGTTGGGTATATTCATCGGGGGACCGGGTCGGCTATGTGCAAAAACTCTCGAATAAAGGCTGGTTGTGCAAAACCTGGGAGGGCGAGTTGGTGCTGGTCACCGTGCCCGGCACCCAGGCCGAGAAGTTTTACTTTACCGTGCGCGATCCGGCCGTGATTCCCAAAATCAATGCCTTGTCTGGTGAGCGCGTCCGGTTGCAATATGAAGAGCACAAGGGCGTACCGTCAAGCTGCTTTGGTGAGACCAGCTACTACGTTTATAACGTGTTAAAGGTGAATGACGATTACAATTAACCGTGAAGCACAAAAAATGCGCCCAGGCCGGGCGCATTTTTTTATGCCTGGGGCTAGGCAAGCTTCAGGCACTTAAGCGCCACGCCTGTTGTGGCAGGGCGAGTGTTTCTTCTGGTGTTGCCTCCAGTTTGAACTGATTGACGGAGGCCACCAGGGTGTGCACCTGTTCCAGCATGCTTTCTGCGGCCGCGGCAGCTTCTTCTACCAAGGCGGCATTTTGCTGCGTGGTCTCGTCGATGGCGGTCATCGAGGCATAAATCTGCTGCATGCCGTCACTTTGCTGACCGGCTGCTTCGGAGATAGCGCCTATGCTACTGGACACCTGTTGCACGGCCAGCACAATGTCCTGCATGGTGCGGCCGGCTTGCCCCACTTGTTTGGCACTGACATTAGTTTGGCTGACCGAGGCGGCAATCAATTCCTTGATCTCTTTGGCTGAAGCGGCCGAGCGGGTGGCCAGGTTGCGCACTTCGCCTGCCACCACGGCAAAGCCACGGCCAGCTTCACCGGCACGCGCAGCTTCTACCGCGGCATTCAGCGCCAGGATGTTGGTCTGGAAGGCAATGCTGTCAATCACGCTGGTGATTTGGGCGATCTGGTCCGAGGTCTCATTGATGCCTTGCATGGTGGTCGACAGTGCTTTAAAGGCATCGCCGCCTTGCAAGGCCATCTGGTTGGCCTGACTGGCCTGCTGGCGGGCCTGACGTGCATGGTCGGCCGTTTGCTTGATATGGCTGGTCAGGGTTTCCAGACTGGCTGATGTTTCTTGCAGGGCATTGGCTTGCGTCTCGGTACGGCGTGACAGGTCGTTATTACCTTTTTCAATTTCTGCGGCAGCCACCTGTATGGTTTCAGCCGCTTGCTTGACGGTTTCTATCGGCGCCACCATGCGTTGCAGAATCTCTTGTGAGCCTTGCAAGGCCAGCCTGAAATCGCCAGCATGCGCCGTCACATCCACCAGGCTATACAGTTGGCCTTGCTGGGCTTCATCGGCAATCTGGCGCGTATCGGCTACCAGTCGCTTCACGGACAGGATGCAGGTGTTCAGGTTGTTGATCAGCACCTTGAAGTCCCCATGGTACTGGTTATGGATAGGGGCGGGCAGATCTCCCGCCGCAATGCGTTTCACGCAGTCTGCCGCCACATGCAGTGGCGAGACCACCGCGTCCAGGGTCTGGTTGATGCCCTGGATAATCTGACGGAAATCCCCGGCGTGTGCTTCAACGTCTACCCGTGTATCCAGTTTGCCCTGTTGTGCGTCCGAGGCCAGGTGATGAACATCGCTGATCAGCTGGTGAATCGCCTGTGCGCAGTGCTGCAGGCTGGTTTGCATCAGGTTAAAGTCACCGGCAAACTGGGTGTCAATCTGGGTCGGAATATTGCCTGCCGCCATTTGATCCAGATAATGCGCCGTGGTCTGCAAGGGCGTGACCACGGCATCCAGCGTCTGGTTAAAGCCGGCCACAATCTGCCTGAATTCACCCTGATGACGTGATTCATCCACGCGTTTGGAGAGTTGGCCCTGTTCCGCGGCGGCTGACAGCGTATGCACATCTTCCATCAGGCGTTTGAAGTTTTGGCGTACCTGCTCAATGCTCTGATTGATATAGCTGCGTTGACCAGGGAAAGCCGCCAGTGGCTGGTTGAAATCCCCTTCGCCAAAGGCTGTGACCACCTGCAAAGACTGGCTCTGCGCCTCAATATGCTCCTCGACCATCTGGTTAATGCCTGAAGTCAGTTGCTGATAGGCGCCCGCAAATTGGCTGCTGTCTATGCGGTAATCAATCATGCCGGCCCGGTGCTGGCTGGACATTTCATTCAGGGATTGCACGATGTTCTGAATATTGGCTTGCATGCGCTGCATTTCGTTTAACAGCCGGGCAGTTTCGTCGCTCCCTTGTGCCGCTGCCTGCACAATAAACTGACCATTGGCGATATGCTGCGACATGCTCAGTGCCTGATCGAGCGGTCTGGTGATGGAGTGGGTCATTTTCCAGGCGATGAGCATGGCCATGACTATCGCCACCAGTAATGCGATTTCGATCTGCTTGTTCGCGCTGGCAATGGTGGATGCAAATTGCGCAGAAGCATCCGACACGCCTGCAGTATTCATATCCATCAGCAGCCTGAGGGAATGATTTAATGGCTTGTCCGCGCCTTTGACTGTCGCATCAATCTCAGTCACGCCCATGCCTTCGTTTTTGAGCGCTTCGCAGCGTTTCATGGCGTCACGATAAGTGGTCAGGGCAAGGGTGATATTGCCTAAAATCTCTTTTTCCTGGGCATTGAGCGCGCCGGTCGCGGCATAGGCTTGCATGGCTTGTTCAATATCGGTGAGGCCTTGCTCAAATTTGCGGGCTTCGCGGCCGCCTCTGAGGATGTAATTTTTAAAGTGATGTACCGCATCTCCCAGGCCTTTGCTGGCGTTTTCGATCTGGGTTCGTTTGGTCAGCTGTACGGTTTCAAACTGTTGCCAGGTCTGGTGGATATGATTAAACCCGCGCCAGGCAATCACAAAAATAAAGGTGGTAAATAAAATCAGCAATCCATAACTTAAAAACAAACGGGTGCCGACATTGAGATGGGCGAGAGACTTTTTCATGCAATTCCTCAGGGACAAACTTGAACAACGGCCAGTCATCAGGCTGGCGTGGGCGTGCAGATTGCAACGCTCAACCTATTTACGTAAAACAAGGCCTGAACTAAAGCGTTTTCATCAAACTTTCACAAATGTTTCACAAAGGGAGGATGCAACAGGCGAATGGCTGCTTGGCGGGTACTAGACTCATGATGTTGTATGATATGCTCGGCGAGCATGGGATTGCCTCTGAAGTCAGCGTGCGGGGCACAAAAAATGGATTTGGAATTGAATGGCTGAACAAAAAAACTATATTACGCCCGAGGGCTATGCCGCCCTGGAGAAAGAGTTTCAATACCTGATTAAAGTCGACCGGCCAGAGGTGGTCCGCGTGGTGAGCTGGGCGGCAGGCAACGGTGACCGCAGCGAAAATGGGGATTACATCTACGGCAAACGACGCTTGCGGCAGATTGATTCGCGTATCCGCTTTTTAACCAAACGCATGGAAGCCGCCGAGATTGTTTACAGCCATACGCAAACCAATACTGAAAAAGTGTTTTTTGGCGCCTGGGTGACCTTGTTTAACCTTGGTGATGACAGCGAAAAAACCATACGCATCGTCGGCCAGGATGAGCTGGATCCTTCACAAGGCTATATTTCGTGGGTATCGCCGATGGCGAGAGCGCTGCTGGGCAAAAATCTGGGCGATACCGTACATGTGGTGACGCCAGGGGCCGACACCGAGTATGAAATTATTGATATCCGTTATGCCTGATGGAAGCATCGCGCCGCTCCCGCTGCTGGCAGCGTCATGTAAAAGTATCGACAAAGACTTGAACTAATCATCGCCAGGCCTTATCCTAAAGACATGCGTAAACGTCTCTGCTTGTTCCTGATTTGCTGGTTGCCATGCTTTGTCATGGCTGCCAACGTCATGTCATTGCAGATGACCTTGGCTGACCAGGCCTTCAATCTGGCCGCACATGCTGTGTCTTCGCATGACCGCTCTGCTCAAGTGCAATCGCAGGCCGAGGCCATGCCTTGCCACCATATGGCAGACGCGCATGAACATGCCATGCCTGAAGGGGATAGTGAAGTCGCGCCCGGTCATCAGTGCAGTGTCTGCGGTTTTTGCATGGTCAGCACCGGTGTGGCCGATCTGCAAGCTTTTCCAGCTGTTGTCTTCTTCGCACAGTCTCATGCTGCCCCCTTGTTTGAGGCAGATCCTGTGCACTCACAAACTTACCCTCCCGCGATCAAGCCACCCATATTCGCTTAACGCCCAGGACAAATCCGTCCGTACCTAGCGTTTTTGCACAATGCGTTTTTGCATTTTGAATATGGAGGCTATATGTTTAAGCAACGTTATGTTGCCTATGGCGCCTTCTTGCTCAGCCAGATTAGTTTGACCGCCCACGCGGCGGCGCTGATGGGGTTTGAGGACAGCGCCATGCTCATGACCGAGATCGGTCGCTACAACCAGGAATGGATGTTGAATTACTCGCCCACCTTTGGGCATGCCATTGGCGTCGAGCAAATGCGCATGTCGGGGAAAGGCGAGCAAGCCACCACTATTTCCGGGATCAATTACACCGGCATCATCAAACGCTGGAACCTGCCGTCTGCCCAGGCCAATGTCTGGTTTAACGGCAGCGTCGGCGAGGCAAGCGGTCACTATGATGGCTTTGCCTATACGCCCAGCCTGCAATTTGATGTGGAGTCTACCCGGCTGTATTTTCTCGCCAAGGCGCGCATGATCCGCGCCCCTCACATGAACTATGACACCGCCGCCGTGCAAGCTGGGTTTTCATTTTATGAAACCGGCTTTAACGAGACCCAGCCATGGTTTGTGATGGAGGTTAAAACCATGCGCAACAACGATCCGTCCGTGCAGGTGACGCCTGCACTAAGGCTCATCAACAAAAACTACTTTCTTGAGTTTGGGGTGACCAACCCCTGGCAAGGCGAGGGCTTTGCGCCGCGCCTGAATGCCATGTTTGTGTTTTAACCCTGATTGAATATTGAATAAAAGGAATCTGAATCATGAAAAAATTACTGATTACATTAATGCTGTCTGCAATGACCCCTGCGGCTTTTGCCGTGACCACGATCAAGGCCGAAGTCAACGGCATGGTCTGCGCGTTTTGTGCCAAAGGCATCGAGAAAAAACTCAATGCCTTGCCACAGAAACAGGCCGCATTTGTTGACCTGAAAAGCCGGGTGGTTGCCTTGCAACTCAAAGATGGCCAGGAGGTCTCCGACGCGGCCTTTAGCAAAGTGATTGAAGATGCTGGCTATACGGTGGCCAAGCTGGCCCGGGTGAACCAGACTGTTGAAGCGATTCAGGCAGAAGTGGTCAAGGCGGATCACCAGGCAGGTAGCAAATGATGGCCGCTGAAATCAATCATTTGCAGGCGAGCAAGCGGTTGAATCTGTTGTCGCTATTCACCAGTGGCTCGACGCTGATTTGCTGTGCCTTGCCAGCCACGCTGGTGGCGATCGGCTCGGTGGCAACCCTGACCAGCCTGATCAGCCATTTTCCGCAACTGATCTGGATCAGCGAGCATAAGCCGCTGGTGTTTGGCCTGGCCGGCAGCATGTTGCTGCTGGCCGGCATCATGCAGTGGCGTGCGCGCAATTTGCCTTGCCCGGTGGATCCACAGTTAGCCAAGCTATGCCAGCAAACCCGGCGGCAAAGCCTGTGGATTTACGGGTTTTCTGTGGTCATCTTTTTGGTCGGCAGCTTCTTCGCTTTTATTGCCCCCTTATTGATCGCTTGAGTTGCATCCCCTGGTGTTGGATGAATCAGGGGGAGGACATTCAGCCGCGTTTATGCGGCTGAATGTCAATAAGCGGTTGAAAACAAATGCTTTTAATTCATTTGCACGTCATATTCCTGCGTATAATTCTGTTTCATTAAAGAAGTCCGTCTTTTTGACGATGACTTAATTAGAAAAACAATGCAGAGAGTTGCCATGAATCCACCTATCATCATCGACATTGAAGCCTCTGGCTTTGGCGCTGGCAGTTATCCGGTCGAAATTGGCTATGTGGATAAAAGCGGGCAGACCTGGAGTGCGCAAGTACAGCCGCATGCGGACTGGCTGCACTGGGATGATGAAGCGGAAAAGCTACACCATCAATCCCGTCAGTCTCTGGAAACTTATGGCGCGACGGCACGCGAGATTGCCTTGCATTTGAATCATATGCTCAATGGCAAAACGGTATATACCGATGGCTGGTATCAAGACTTTGTCTGGTTACACGGCTTGTATGAGGCCGCTGGCTTGAGCCCCAACTTCAAGCTTGAGGATTTGAGCCTGACGCTCACGCTTGACCAGAAAGCCGTCTGGCATGAGACCAAGCAGCGCCTGCGTGAGCAAATGGCTTTGGAGCCCCATCGCGCGTCGACCGATGCCAAGCTGTTGCAATTGACCTGGCTGGAAACCGCTGAAATGACCACCGCCTCAGCGGCATAAACGCGCCAGGCTGCCGACCACTGGCAAGATCGGGTAGACTAGCGCTTCCTGAGTTTCAAGGGCATTCCCCCGTTTTATTCCTCCTATGTGTGCGACTCATATACACCCTGTTGCGTCACTTTCCCAAGCTGTGTCTGGCGTCCGCTGGGATATTTTTTGCAAAGTGGTGGATAACTTTGGCGATATTGGCGTGTGCTGGCGCTTGGCCAGGCAATTGGCCGATGAGTACGATATTGCACTGCGCCTGTGGGTAGATGATCTTGCGTTGGCCGAACGTTTTGCGGGTGCTGGGCATGCCCGTATTGAGATACGGCACTGGAATGCAGACGCAGATTTTTCACCAGCGGCCGATGTCGTCATTGAAACCTTTGGCTGTGGTTTGCCAGAGACTTATCAGCAAGACATGTTGCAAGGCGCTGCCACTTGGGTCAATGTCGATCACTTATCTGCAGAACCCTGGGTAGAGGGGTTTCATGCACAACCCTCACCACAAGCCAATGGTTTGATCCGTTATTTCTTTTACCCCGGGTTTACGCCGCAGACCGGTGGCCTGCTACGTGAGGCCAGCTTGCACGCATGGCAGGCGACGGCGCAGTGGTCAAGCTTTGAATTTGCTTCGCCGATAGCCGCATCCCCTTACACACTGACGCTCTCCTTGTTTTGCTACGCGCATGCCCCGCTGGCCGCATTGGTGGCGTCGCTTGCGCAGTCTCTCCAGCCGGTGTTTGTGCTGGTGCCAGAAACAGTCGCGCCTATGCTGGCCGATGTGCTAGGCAGCAGCCCGTTGCGGGTGGGTGAGCAGATCCAGCGCGAGCAGTGTACGTTTCTCGTTATTCCGTTTTTATCGCAAGCGGATTACGACCGCCTGCTTTACCTGTGCGATGTGAATTTTGTCCGCGGGGAGGATAGCTGGATACGGGCATTGTGGGCAGGCAAACCCATGATCTGGTTGCCGTATCAGCAAAGCCAAGAAACGCATCTGGTTAAACTCAATGCCTTTCTCGATCACTATCTGGCACTAGCCGAAGCCTCGGTTGCCGAAACCGTGCGTGAAACCATGCTGGCCTGGGCACGCGGGCACTGGCGTCCTGACTTGTGGCAATCGCTGGTCACTGCATTGCCCGCGCTTGCCAGCCATGCGCAAGCGTTTAAAGCGCAACAATCACAGCAGCCAGATCTCGCCACCAACTTGGTGCGTTTTATTGAGAAAATCCGGCGTTAAGTGAACGATCAGCATCAGGCGCGATGCGCTAACAATGCAGCAAGCAAGGCAGTCGATGAGATACGGCTTGCGCACGGGTCACGCGCAACACAGAAATTTGCAAGCGTGGTCACTTAATCCCTTGTTTTCTTGAGAAATGTCACGCATATCGGGTATAATCCGGCGTTTTAAAATCCCGCATACAAATTAAGGCTTATTATGAAAATCGCTCAAGAACTCCGCGTTGGCAACGTAGTGATGATTGGCAACGACCCGATGGTGGTTGTAAAGACTGAATACAACAAATCCGGCCGTAACGCGGCTGTGGTGAAAATGAAAATGAAAAACTTGTTGACTGAAGCGCCTAGCGAAAACGTCTACAACGCACAGGACAAGTTTGATGTGATCGTGCTCGAAAAGAAAGAAGTGACTTACTCTTACTTTGCTGATCCTACCTACGTATTTATGGATGCTGAATACAACCAATACGATGTGGACGCTGAGTTTATGGAAGACGCGCTGCCATACCTCGAAGACGGCATGCCCTGTGAAGTGCGTTTCTACGAAGGCAAAGCGATTTCTATCGAACTGCCAACCACTGTGGTGCGTGAGATCACTTATACCGAGCCTGCAGTCAAAGGCGATACTTCAGGTAAAGTCATGAAACCAGCAAAAATCGCTTCCGGTTTTGAAATTCCAGTGCCTTTGTTTGTGAACCAGGGCGACAAAATCGAGATCGATACCCGCACAGGTGAATACCGCAACCGCGTGATGAAATAATTCCTCTGCTTGCGATGACCAACCCCGGATTTTCCGGGGTTTTTTATTGCCTGCCACTGGAGATGACAGTGCGATGATGCCTGGTAGTGCGTCATTCTAGGAAATAATGCAACCGTTCAAGTGAATCATTCACTATCTGCGCTTAAAATTTTTCCATGACAATCGCTGACAGCTTTACATCATTTCAATCTTGGGGGTGTGCAATGCGTGATCAGCGAGTCAAAAAAACAAGCTTCTTCCTGTTGTCCGTGGTGTTGGGGGCGACGCTGTTCAGCAGTTTGTCTGTCCATGCAGAAGGAGAGGGGAAAGCAGACCCCAGATCACTCAAGCATCCCCTGATCGGTTATTGGGAATCCAGATTGCCCGAGAGTGGTTGCCTCGAAACCTACTGGTTTAAAGAAGACGGCACAGCGGTTTTTACCAGCGGCGACGAGCAACTTGAAGCGCGTTATGACGTCACCCCGCAACCGGATGAACATGGTTTTTTCAAGTTGAATCATCGCGTGACCTTAAGTAACAAGGCCCTGGATTGCACCAAACAACATTCTGAAATCAATACCGAGCAAACCAGTTTTGTGCTGTTTAAACCTGATGGCAGCAGTTTTATTTCTTGTGATGACGATGATCCTTCGCTTGAAAGCTGTTTTGGCCCCATAGAGTTAAAAAATAACGCTGCCAGAAGCTTGCACTAAGCGGTTTAATCCTGATGTGGTACATCAAGCAAGGCTTGCTCAGGCGGATTGCGCCTGTGCTCGTGGTGTGTCTGGGATTGACCATGGGCTATCCCACGCAAGCCATTATTCACGGGCTCACGTTTCCGGGCATGACGATTTCCACGGTCAAGCTCAGCATACAGCATGCACACTTTTTACAGTCTGTTGAAAAGTGGGAGTATTACGACTCGATTTGCAGTGCCGCCATTGTGGGCCTCAAACCATTGACGCTGATTACCGCTGCGCATTGCATGAAAGAGGTGCGGCTGACCGGCCCCAAAGATTTGCCCGTGGTAGGCATTGCGCAACCTGAACTGCTGGGACTGGAGGACGTGCGCTTAAAACAAGCCTTCTACCGGCCCTTTGACCGTGTAGCTGAAGATTTGACTCAGGATGTCGCTGTGCTGGTATTTGATGCCAAAGTACAAAGCCTGATCCAACCGCTGCGCATTCGCATCGACGACCATGTGCCAGATGTGATTATGATTTGCGGCTATGGGCGCGGCTATGGCGAAGCGGATACGCGGCATCCACGCTGCGGCGAACGCAAGCCTGTGCATGACCTGTCGGATTTTTATCAGATATTGCCCAAGCCCTATCGCGACATGGACGAGATGTTGCACCTGCAAGCACAGACCCAGTTTGCCTATACGCAAGAACTGGTGCATGCCGAAAAGGCGCTGCTGGCGGTAAACCGATTAAACGACCTCGACCAGTACGACCATACCATTCCCATGCCTACGGTGGGCGATTCTGGCGGGCCATGGCTGGTGTTGAACGCACAAGGACAATACGAGTTATTGGCGATTACCAGCCTGGTTGAACGCTTTTACAATCCCAGCGCTAACTGGCCGTTCTTCCAGAAACAGGTGCCACTCTCAGAGTACCCCTATGTGGCTTATGGACTCAAGTTGAGTCACCCTGAAGTCTTGGGATTTTTACAATATGCACAACATAGCGGTGCCGATATCCAGTTCACGTCGGCACCGCTAAATCATTACGGTAAGCGGCCTGCAAACCCAGGCCGTTGAGATTCAGGCATTCAGCTTGTGATCAATTTCTTTTTCAGCCTGTAGCCAGTAATCCATGTGGCTATCGCCAAAGCCATTTTTCTCTGCGATATAGTAGGCCGCAACTTCAATCATCTTGTAACGCTCTTCGCTGGTGATAATAGAAGGTTTTACTGATTTTTTACGGGGGCTGGCAGATTTGGTTTTTGGGGTGTCAGTTTTAGGGGCCGCTTTTTTGGCGCTGGTTTTTTTTGCGGATACATCAGTGGTCTTGCTGGTTGCCATACATAACTCCTTGGTCTAGAGATGAATGAAAATAAAGCTTGTGGCCTTGTCATACTCATATTACAAACGGTAACCCGTCATCGTCAAGCGGCTAACTTCCTGAATATGCAGGGAATTTGATATGTGTCAGCTATTTTTGCTGTTTGAAGCATTTTTCACGGTCAAGTTCACTCGCTTTGCAAATGCAGGGTGGCCCTTCCAAAGTCGCTGCAGATATGGTGTAGTGACAGCAATTCATCATTTTTAAAAATAAATATGTATAAAAAAGCACTCACTTCACTGACCATCCTGTTCTTCATGATGGGCTTTATCACCTGCCTGAACGATATTCTGGTGCCCTATCTGAAAGCCATTTTTGCCTTGAGCTATGCCCAGGCGGCCTTGATCCAGTTCTGTTTTTTTGCGGCTTATGGCCTGACTTCTATCCCTTTTAGCAAACTGATTGAGCAAGTCGGCTACCAAAAAGGCATGGTGATCGGCTTTGCCTTGGCCGCCCTAGGCTGCCTGCTGTTTTATCCGGCGGTGCTCTTGCACACCTATGGCTTGTTTTTGGCGGCCTTGTTCGTGCTCGCGTCTGGCATCGTGCTACTGCAAGTGGCCGCAAACCCTTGCGTGTCCATCATCGGGCCCAAAGAAACCGCGTCTTCCAGACTGACCATGGCTCAAGCCTTTAACTCTCTCGGCACCTTTGTCGCCCCGTTTTTTGGCGCCTATTTCATCCTCTCTGGCTTGACCAACTCCAGCTATGCCGAAGGCGTGGTCTATCCTTATTTCCTGATCGCTAGCGTATTGATCGTGATCGCAGTCGTGCTATCACGCATCAACCTGTCAGGGATCGAAAGCGCAGAAGCAGACGAGAGTAGCTGGTCTGAAGTATTGCAAGAAAAAGGCCTGTTACTGGGCGTAATCGGTATTTTTGCCTACGTTGGCGCTGAAGTCTCGATAGGCAGTTTTCTGGTCAATTATGTAATGGACATCAGCCATGTTGCAGAAACCCAGGCCGCACCATTGGTGGCTTTGTACTGGGGTGGTGCCATGGTCGGCCGCTTTATCGGAATCTTCACCCTTAAGGCATTCGCCCCCGCCAAAGTGCTTATCACCCACGCATTGCTCTCGGTCATGTTTATCCTGGTCTCCATGCAAAGCACGGGCAATCTTGCAATTGCGACCATGGTGCTGGTTGGCTTGTGTAACTCCATCATGTTCCCCACCATTTTTACATTGGGCATCAAAAGCCTGAAAGCCGGGCAGGAGAAAAAAGGCTCAGGCTTGCTCGCAACAGCAATTGTGGGCGGCGCAGTGATCCCACTTTTGACCGGGTTGCTGGCAGACCGCTTGGGAATACATCATGCCTTTGTGTTGCCGGTGATTTGTTATGCGTATATCGCGTGGTTGGGGTTTAGGAACCTGACAAAGCTTTAGTCTCAGCAGACGCAGAGATATTGGCTTCCCTAGGGGAACTTGAACAAAGCAAATTAGCCGGCAGGGCGCGCAACTTCTTTCCTATTCTACAAAACTAGATCGCAATACCATTTGATAGGGTACTTTTTATATGACTGATGAGTTGAAAGTACGTGTGAAGAATTGGTTAAACAAACATGGCTACCCTCTTGAGATGGAGGTCGCCTCAATAGCCAGAGATGCCGGATTTGAAGTCTCGCAATCTGAATGTTATGTAGACCCAGAAACTGGTTTGTCACGGGAAATTGATTTAATTTTATACAAAAGTAATTTCAGTCAAGGCGAAGGCTCAGTATTTTTGAGCTATCGCCTTTTGGTTGAATGCAAGAGCAGTAAGGACAAACCTTGGTTACTATTTGCTATTCCAAATGTAAATGATGGTTCAGAGCAAGATGAGTTTATAAGCTCATATAAGTTAGAGGAGTCTTATTTTGGTCAAGAGTGCATTCAGCGATACATTCGAAGGCTAATTTTTACGGGGGAGGGCGAGCTGTATATCTATCCAAATCTTGATTCAGAGCCTTGGCTTGGCTTCGGCGTTACCCAAGCTTTTTCTGAGGCTCAGGATACGCCTTTTAAAGCAATCATGAGTGCTACGAAAGCTGCCTTGTATTACGCCAGTCGAGCTAATCAACTTGAAATTGTACTGCCTGATTTCGAGTTATTCTTTCCAATTGTTGTAATCGATGTGCCACTTTATGCAGTATCCCATAACTCTAAAAGCAATGAATTGGATATGGTAGAGATAGAGGTGGGTAACATCCTTTGGAAGCATCATATGGCAGGCAGGTCGAGGCATGGAGTGTACTTGGTTACGAAGCTCGCTCTGCCAACTTTTTTGGAAAGATGTCATCAGTGCGCAGAGTTGCTTCTGCGCCAAAATGAGATGACGTTAAGTCAGATTTACCAGGAAGTTAGTTCAAAAAAGTGAAGCCCGACAGATCCACTCACAAAAGTAAAATTTCTTATTGATGCATCCTTGGTAATTTGAATTAACTCAAAGTGCGGGAGAAATTGATACATCTGTCAAAGGTTATGCCGATGTCCCACCCACCGTCAACCCGTCAATCCTCAACGTAGGCTGCCCAACCCCTACAGGCACGCTCTGACCTTCCTTGCCACAAGTCCCTACGCCGCTATCCAGCGCCATATCATTGCCTATCATGCTCACACGTTTCAGTACGTCAGGGCCGTTACCTATCAGTGTTGCACCTTTCACCGGGTAGGTGATTTGGCCATCTTCAATCATGTAGGCTTCAGCGGCGCTGAAAACGAATTTACCACTGGTGATATCGACCTGGCCGCCACCAAAGTTGGCTGCGTAGAGGCCTTTTTTGACTGACTTGATAATCTCTTGCGGGTCTTTGTCGCCGTTGAGCATATAGGTGTTGGTCATGCGTGGCATGGGGATGTGCGCGTAGCTTTCGCGGCGTGCGTTGCCGGTGAGGCTCATGCCCATCAGGCGGGCGTTGAGCGTATCCTGGATGTAGCCGCGCAGGATGCCGTCTTCAATCAATACGGTTTTTTCCGGGGCGTTGCCTTCGTCATCCATAGTCAGGGAGCCGCGGCGGTCGGCGATGGTGCCGTCATCGACAATGGTGATGCCTTTAGCAGCGACTTGCTGGCCGATCATATTGCTAAAAGCGCTGCTGCCTTTGCGGTTAAAGTCACCTTCGAGGCCGTGGCCGATGGCTTCGTGCAGCAAAATGCCGGGCCAGCCGCTGCCGAGCACGACAGTCATGCTGCCTGCGGGGGCAGGGCGCGCATCCAGATTAACCAGGGCTTGATGCACGGCTTTTTGTGCGTAGTCTTGTAGCACTTCATCGGTGAAGTAGCTGTAATCAAAGCGGCCACCGCCACCGCTGGAGCCTTGTTCACGACGGCCATTGTGTTCGGCGATGACTTGGAGGGAGACGCGCACCAGCGGTCGCACATCGCCTGCCATGACGCCGTCACTACGGGCGACAATGACGACTTCGTATTCGGCGGCCATGGAGGCCATCACTTGCGTCACGCGTGGGTCTTGGGCCTTGGCGTAACGTTCGAGTTTTTCGAGCAGCTTGACCTTGGCATCTGCACTGAGGCTGGCAATCGGGTCTTGCGGCAGATAGAGTGGCAGGTGGCTGCGGGTGACGATGCTGTGGCCGGTTTTTTCTTGCCCCAGGCTGGCGATAGCGCGGGTGGCACTGGCGGCTTGTTGCAGGGCGTCGAGGTGGATGTCATCCGAATAGGCAAAAGCCGTTTTTTCGCCGCTGACGGCGCGCACGCCAACACCCTGGTCGATATTGAAACTGCCGGATTTGACCTGACCTTCTTCCAGGCCCCAGGATTCGCTGCGGCTGTATTGAAAATACAGGTCGGCGTAGTCGATATTGTGCGTCATCATGCCGGAGAGCACATTGGTCAGCGCTTCTTGATCCAGTCCAGCAGGGCGCAGCAGTAAGTCGTTGGCTGTGGTCAGGTGTGTTTGCATAGTGTGTCTACTTTACTTTCAGCGTCTGGTGAGCGGGTTGTTTTGATTTGAGTGATTTTTCACCAAGGAGTGCCGCTTGCGTACTCAGGGTTTTCATTAAATGGCTTTAATGGTTTTGTGTTTGAGCGCAGGCAAGCTTTCGCGCAGGTTTTTAATATAGTTGCGGTTAACATTGGCGATGACAATCCCGGAGCCACGCGGCAAGCGGTCAAGCACGACGCCCCACGGATCGACAATCATGCTGTTACCATGGGTTTCGCGGCCAGAGAGATGGTAACCCCCCTGCGCAGAAGCAACCACATAGCACAGGTTTTCAACCGCACGGGCGCGCACCAGGGTTTCCCAATGGGCTTTGCCTGTGGTTTCGGTAAAGGCTGAGGGCACCACGATCATATCCACATCACCCATGGCGCGGAACAGTTCGGGGAAGCGCAAATCGTAGCAAATCGAGAGGCCAATGCGGCCAAACGGGGTGTCTACGGTGACCACGGTATCGCCAGGTTCAATGGTGTTTTCTTCATGGTAATGCTCGGTGCCCATATCCATGCCAAACAGGTGAATCTTGTCATAACGGGCGACTTGTTCGCCTTTGTCGTTATACACCAGGCAGCTGTTACGCACTTTATTGGCGTAATTGCTTTCCAGCGGCACTGTGCCAGCGACAATCCAGATTTTGTAGGCTTTGGCGGTTTTGCTCAAAAACTGCTGGATAGGCCCGGTATTGGGCTTCTCGCGGATGGTGACCTTGTCAAAATCTTTAAGCCCCATAATGCAAAAGTACTCGGGCAGTACCACCAGCTTGGCGCCAGCCTTGGCCGCCATTTCGATGAGCCGCTTGGACTCGACCAGGTTGGCCGAAACACTGGGGCTGGACGCCATCTGGATCGCCGCAACTTTGACGATGTCATCATTGGCTGAGGATTTGAGTTTTTTGGTTTTATTGTCGGCCATGGCAAGTTTCCGGTTTAAATGCTTGATATTGACATTAATGCAGATTTTTTAAAGGTTGAACAGCAGGGGTGGCCGGGGCTTTTTTATCGGCGTCGGCTTCCTGCGGGTTATCCCAAGTGCCTGTAATCATATACTCACTGGCACTGATTTTGTTAAGTGGATCTTTGAGCAGCTTTTGTGCGACAAAGGCAGCCACACCGACAATTGGACCGCCAGCCAGCGCTGCGAGCGATACCGAGTCGGAAATATGTGGGACGACCCGCACTTTGAGGCGCTGCGTTTCGGCCTTGAGGTTGGTTTCCCCCTTGATTCTGGCCTCAGCAGCGGGGCCGGTCATAAACAGGTCGTCGCTGCGTAAAATCCCGTCGCGAATATTGGCGGTAGAGGTGATTTTGTCAAAGGCAAAGCCTTCGCTAAACAAGTCGTGGAAATCCAGCGTCAAGCGTCGTGGCAAGCTCTGCAAGCTCAACAGGCCGAGCAAGCGTCCCACACCGGGTTGCACTTTCAGGATCTGGCCTTTTTCAAGCTGCATGGTGAAGCTGCCATCCAGACGTTCAACCGCAAACTCGTGCGGGCTGCCTGGCCAGCTTAGTTGGCCATTCATGTTGCCTGTGCCGCCCTTGACCATTTCCCCTCCGGGCTGAAAGCGCTGCAAGGTTTTGCCCAGGTTGCTGGAGTTCAGGTTGAATTTTAGCTGGGTTTGCGGGCTGCGCACCGAGTTGCGCCAGGTGCCGTCTGCGGTGAGTTGGCTGTCCGGATTGGTAATGCTCATGCGCTGGATCACCCAGCTCTCGCCGCTGTTAAAAGCTTTCAAGTCCAGGCTGCCTAATTGCTTGTCGCCAAACTGGAAGTCCTGCGCAGTGATATCCAGCTCCGGGTAGGTCATGTCCAATCTGCGCGCCTCGGCGGGGGCTGGCGTAGTGTCGTTATCCGGGGTGCGTGGCACACGCAGATAATTTAAACGGGCCACCAGTTTATTGGGTTTGCCAGCCAGCCAGTCTGCCTCGCCCGCCAGCTCCTGGCTTTGTATCAGCAGCTTGAGGCGTTCACTTTCGGGCGTGATATTCAGTTTGATCTGATGCAGATTGCGGTCAAACACATGCAAGGTGCCCGCGGTCAGTTCTACCTGATTGAGCGCCAGTGAAGAAGTGGCCGAGTTTTGGGGCGTGCCTGACTGATTAAGATAGGGCAGCCATTCATCAATGTTGAGCTTTTGAAAGTCTGCCCTTAAATTGATGCCATTGCCTGTAGGCAAGCGGGCAGGGGTGTTGATGGCAATTTCCCCTGCGGTAATGGTTGCTGTTTCGCCATTGACCTGGCGGAACAGGTTGGCGTGTAGCCACTCATTGTAGTCAATCGCAATTTTATCCGGCTGGTTGTTTTCCTGACGCACACGGATGATCAGGTTGGCAGGTGTGTCTGCCGTTTTTTTGGCGGGCTCGGGTAAATCAATCGTCATGCCTATCAGCTGCGAGCGAATATCCAGCCTGAGATTCGGTGCCTGAATCAGCACATTGCTTTTCCAGTCGGTGGTGCCATGCAAGGCACGCGTTAACAGGTTGTTATCCAGTTTTCTAAGGGCGGCATCCGTGATGCGGCCGCTGCCCTGAATCATCACAGATTTGTCCGGGCGGGTACTCAAGCTCAGGGTGGCCGGATTGTCGAACAGGCTGAGTTGTATGCCTTGCGCCTGCAAGCCCTTCTCGTTGAATTTGAGATTCCCGTTGATATTGCCCATTTCGGGCATGGCTAGTTGCGTATTGGCGGCGATATGGCCATTTTTGATCGCATAGTCGCCCTGAAACTGGCTGGCATCGACGTTATTGAGCGGAATTTGTAACGCTAGCTTGAGGTCTGCCGCGCCGCTGGCTTTGAGCGTATCGGTAAAGCCCATGGTGACTTGCTTGACCGGGCTGGTGTTGATGAATTTAATGCCTTGCTCCAGGTTGCCTGTTGCGACGGCCTTGACACTCAGAATAGGGTCATCCGCATCCAGTCTCGGAATCTCTACTTGTGCTTGCGTAATGTGCTGGCCGACCGTGGTGGCATTTTTAACGGCAATATCCATCCGCTTGCCTTCAAACTTGAGGAAGGCGTCGATGTCTTGCAGTTGCGGCCAATCGGTCCCGTATTCCAGGCTGGCACGGTCAAGCTGGGCTGTGACCCTGAATAAACCCAGTGACGGATCTGAATGAAACGCTGCATTCACATAGGGGAAGTCTTTGACCCGGCCTTTGACAATCACTTCGCCGTGTCGGATCTGGCCACCCAGAATCGAGGTATCCAGCCAGTGCAGGGTGGCCTGATCAAGCACCAGGGGATAATAGAACGACGCAAATTTGGCATCGCCACGTTCAATCTGGCTTTGAAGCTGTATGGTATCGCCACCGGTGGCACCCAATTGGTATTCCATGTTGGTGCGTAATGCCAGATGCGGGTTGGCAAAATGCAGATTGTGTGTGCTGATCAACATTTTTTGGCCGTTATTGCGCCACTCGATTTCGCCTTGTAGCTGATCAATCGGTAGCGGCCAGCGCAATAGACCTGCCAATTCAAGCGTGGCCTCTTTTGTATCCAGCTCCAGGTTGCCTGCATTGGGTTTGACAGACAGCTGCCCAGCCCAGTTTTGCAAGCCAGGGAGTTTTTCATACGCCTTGGTTTGTATATGATCAAAGCTGGCTGTGATGGCGTAATCCTGCCACTGCTTGTCGTGGTATAGCCAGCGAGCCTTGACTTTGCTGGCATTGCCCGTGGGGACCATGTTTTCCAGATAGCGGGTGAGGGCAGCGTCGGCAGGCAGCCATTTTGCCAGCAGGTTGCTATGCGTCAGACCCAGTTGTTTGAGGCTCAGGGTGCCTTCATGACCGTGCTGGTCCCATTGCACCTCACCATTGGCATCGCTGAGCATGAGGCCGGGCTCAATGTCGGCAGAAAAATGCTTGAGTGTCAGCATTTGCCGTTGTTCTACGCGTTGCCAGCGTACTTCACCACTGACCGTTTTGGCGATAAAGGTTTGCGATGTCCGGGCGGGCGAGACTGCAACATGATTGAGCGCAACCTGTGCCGCTAGGCGCTGTAACTGCAGCTTGTCAAAGGCCAGCGTCGCGGTCAGGTTGCCTTTGCCCGCCGTCAGCGCGACAGGCAGGTCAATCCAGGGGCTCCAGGCCGCCAAATCGGTTTCAGGCAAACGGAGCGAGAGTTCGCCATGCCATGCTTCTGGCTTGGATACATCATCGCCAACCGCGACGGCTTCAAGATGAATACGTTGCTGGGTCCCTGTTGAAACCAGGCTATCAACATGAATGCTGTGACGGTGCAACAGGCGTTGCCAGACCGGTGTCAATATCTGGATGTTCAAATCCTTAAGCAGCAAAGGCGGAGCATGGCGTTGTTCATCAAGCCAGGTCACCGTGGCATTGGATATTTTGATGCGTCGTTGCGACAGCAGCCAGTTGGCAAACGCTGGATTCCCCTGCCCGGACATGGAAATGCCTGCCAAAAAGACTTGACCCTCTGCAGTTCTTCTCACTACCAGATTGGGTGCATCAATATTGAGGCTGACCAGCGAGGGTGAGAGTAGCGCCAGACTGCTCCATGACAGGCGGGTGGTGACCTGGGCCAGTTCAAGTGCCGGGCGTTGTTGCCTATCGTATAGCGTCACCTTGCCCAATGTGACTTGCGGTGCCAGGCCACGCCAGCGGATGGCTATGCTGGCAATGGTGACATTTTGCTTGAGCGCGTCGCTCAAGGTGTGTTCGATCCGGCTGCGATAGTCGTCGATATGGGGGAACACGTAAAACTGGATAACCCCGACGATGCCTGCCAGCAGGATGAGGAGGCCGATCAACAAAGAGAGCAGCCAGCGTTTGATTTTTTGCAGGGGCATATTGAGGGATTTTGCAGGACAAAAAAGATATTATTTATTTATGTGACTATTTTACTCGAAAACAGTTGCGTCACTGTCAGCGTTACAACTACATTACGCGCTTTTATCTGGCGTCACCGCTATTTCAGCAGCGCTTCAAGGATTTATCCGCCGAGCGGGCATGATTCGTTTAAAATGCGATTCTTTTGCTGTTCGATGACGTTTAAAGGTATTCAAGAGTGATTCAGTTTAAGCAGCTGACTTTTTCGCGGGCAGGCAAGCCCTTGGTCGAAGGCGCCAGCTTTCAGTTGCATCCCGGCCATCGGGTTGGTTTAACCGGGGCGAACGGCGCAGGCAAATCCAGCCTGTTCGCCTTGTTGCGTGGCGAGCTGGTGGCCGAGGCCGGTGAATTACTGATTCCGCAGCAATGGGTGATTGCACATGTGGCACAAGAAACCCCTGCGCTTGCGCAGTCTGCACTCTCCTACACGCTCGAAGGCGATCAAGAGTTGCATGCCCTGCAAGTAAATCTGGCGCAGGCTGAGGCCAATGGCACACAGGATCCCATACAGGTGGCGGAGTGGCATCAACGGTTGGCCGATATTGATGGCTATAGTGCCGAGGCCAGAGCCAGTGCCTTGCTGGCGGGGCTGGGCTTTACCCAGGCACAACTGAGTCAAGCGGTCAGTGATTTTTCGGGCGGCTGGCGGATGCGCCTGAATCTGGCACGTGCGCTGATGTGCCGTTCTGACCTGCTGTTGCTGGATGAACCGACCAACCACCTGGATATTGAAGCGGTGATTTGGCTGGAAGGCTGGCTGAGCGCTTATCGTGGCACTTTGTTGCTGATCTCGCATGACCGCGAGTTTCTGGATAACACCGTTAACCATATCCTGCATATCGAGCAGCGGCAACTGAGCCTGTACCGCGGCGGCTATAGCGATTTTGAACGCCAACGCGCTGAAAAACTGGTGTTGCAACAAGCCAGCTACCAAAAACAGCAGCAGCAAATCGCCCATTTGCAACAATATATTGACCGGTTTCGTGCCAAGGCCACCAAGGCGCGTCAGGCCCAAAGCCGTATCAAGGCGCTTGAGCGCATGGAGCGCATCAGTGCTGCACATTTGGATTCGCCCTTTAGTTTCAGTTTTCGTGATCTGGGCGCCGCGCCAGATCCTTTGCTGGTCATCAATCAAGCAGCCTTGGGCTATGGTCAGCAAACACTGGTCAAGTTGGCGCATCTGGCGATTCGTCCCGGTGAGCGCATCGGATTGCTTGGTAAAAATGGCGCAGGGAAGTCCACGCTGATTAAGGCGCTGGCGCAATCAGAAACCTTGTTGGCGGGCGAGCGGGTGGAGGGTAAAGATCTGCGCATCGGCTATTTCGCGCAACACCAGCTGGAGCAACTAATCGCCGAGGATTCGCCACTCATGCATTTGCAACGCCTGGACCCTAAAGCCAGAGAGCAGGAACTGCTGGACTTTTTGGGCGGCTTTGATTTTAGGGGCGAGATGGCAAAAAGTCCGTGTGGCCCGTTTTCCGGCGGCGAAAAATCACGGCTGGCGCTGGCGATGCTCATCTGGCAACGTCCCAACCTGATTTTGCTGGATGAGCCCACCAACCATCTGGATATCGAAATGCGCCATGCCCTGTCTATGGCCTTGCAGGCCTATGAAGGGGGGATGGTCATGGTCTCGCACGACCGCACACTGCTGGCGACGTGCTGCGAAAAGTTTGTACTGGTTGCTGAAGGCCAGGTCAGCGTGTTTGATGGTGACTTGGAAGATTACAAGCAGTCTTTACTGCAATCTGCGCCGTCTGCCATGTCCGAGCCAACAAGCACGGCCACTAAACAGAATGCCTATCATCAGCAAAAAGCAGATCGACAGGCGCGGTTGCAAGCGCGCAGACCGCTGCTCAAAAGTCTGGCAGCACTGGAGAAGCAGCTGGCCGAGCTGGAGCAAACCAAGCAATCACTAGACAGCCAACTGGCTGAGAGCGGTATCTATGAAGCCTCGCAACGGGAGGCTTTGCAAGCACTGTTGATTGCACAGGCACAAAACCAGAAACAGCTGGATACGGTTGAGAGTGAATGGTTGTCGCTACAGGAAGCACTAGAGGCATTGCCGGAAGTAGATTAACTGTTGTAGCAAACATATATATAGGAATCATTGATAAAGGAATAGTTATGGAAATGACATATGAAGAGCGGCTGAAGTGGTTACATCAGCTCTGTCAGGCCCAAGCCAATGCAGTGCCGCTGTCTGCTGAAGCGGCCAAGTCTGCCTATGCGAATGCCGATGTTGAAGAGGCCGCGCATTACCTGGCAAGTTTTTTAACTTTTCAGGCCATACGTTCTGCAGAGCGCCATCCGGCCGATGAGTTGCAAAGCGACTTTGATATGCTGGGGGTGTATCAGTGTTTTGGCTTGATGTTGTACGCCTTTTTGCTCATGCCATTAACGCAGGATGGGCACCAGCCAGATTATGCCCGGGCACAAGTGACGATAGGCAAAACCTTGTTTGCAGGGCTGGCGCCAGAAATGCTGGCAGAGATTATCGAGTCTGGGTTTCATAAGTTTCAATTGATCGCAGAAACCGATTCCGAGCACTGGCTGACCTACCGCGAAAATCTGGATAAAGTGACCATCAGCTACCTGATTGCAAGCACAGACGATGACAGTCCGCATGGCCCGGAGGATGTATTGCCTCTGTTTGGTCAGTTGCTCAGCCAGTTGTGTGAGGCTTTTACTGCGGATTAAATTTTGCATCGAACATATTTGCGGTATACTTTAAATTGATTTAACATTTTCGATTCAGTTTGAAAACTTGGGTAAAATGTCTCGCTTACGCTTGTTATTGAATTTGTTTGTTCGTTAAGATTCCGTGGCTAAAGTACATTGAGCCTAATGCAAATCTCAAAAAGGACATAAATGAGCAAGCTGCTGTTGATTGACGATGATGTTGAACTAGCCAACATGCTAAAGGAATTTCTGACGCAGGAAGGCTACACCGTGACAACTGCACATGATGGCCTGACGGGTGAGCAATATGTTCTGGCTGGCAAGTTTGATCTTGCTATTCTGGATGTGATGATGCCTGGCCAGGATGGATTGCAAACATTACGCAACATCCGTCAGCATTCCGATATTCCTGTGTTGATGTTGACCGCCAAGGACGACAATGAAGGCCGCATTGAAGGCCTGGAAGCTGGCGCGGATGACTATGTTCAAAAACCCTGTTTACCACGCGAGTTGGTTGCTCGCGTGCGTGCGATCTTGCGCCGCCATACCAGTGACAGTCCCAAAGGGAATGATATTGTGGTTGGTCAACTGGTGGTTTCCAGCGAGCGCAGAAAAGTGTTCTGGGCGGATAAACCTATCATTTTCACCAGTACCGAATTCAGTTTGATTGAAATTCTTGCCAAACATGCAGGTACCATCGTTAGCAAAGAGGATCTGTCAGTCAAGGCCTTAGGTCGTCCGCTGGTCAAGTATGACCGTAGCATTGATGTTCATTTAAGCAGTATCCGTCAAAAAATCTCTGAAGTTTCCGGCGGGGTCAATGTGATTCAAACAATTTACCGCGTTGGCTATCAACTGGTAAGAGAATAATTCGCTATTGCGAGGCCTATGGGGCGCCTGTTCTGGAAGTTATTTGCAGCACTTTTTCTGGCGCTCATTTCAACCGATATTATTGTTGGAAACATTGCAGAGTGGGAGCTGAATCGCAAGCTGGTCGGCTACCATGAAGCGTTGCATGCCGCGAGTGACCAGGTTAAAGCACAAGCCCCGACGCAACCCTCTAATGAGCTGATCGCAAAAACACTGTCACATGAACACCTGCCTTTGGTGTTTAACCTTCCGGTTTGGGTGTTTGTTTTCGGCATTCTCGCCAATCTCGTCTTTGCCAGTTTGCTTGCCTGGGCCATCGCGCATCCAATCAAGCTGTTGCTGATTCATCTTAAAAGTGCAGCAGAGGGCGATCTGCTCGTGCGTGTCAGCCCCAAGATCAAGGCCTCTTATGATGAGTTTTCCGGCCTAGGGCAGGCCTTTGATCTGATGGCGCTGCGCTTGAATAATATGATCAAAAGCCAGTCAAACATGATGCATCATGTTTCGCACGAACTGCGTTCCCCATTGGCAAGAATACAGATGGCTGTTGGTCTGGCCATGCAAAATCCACAAAAAATTCAGAGCTCTTTGCAGCGCGTTGAGCTTGAAGCTGTGCGCATGGAACGCATGATCTCTGAATTACTCGAAATTTTTCGCTTTGAATCGGATATACACAAGCTGCAAAAGGTAGAGGTGGATTTGCAGGCCTTGTTAACGGGCATTGTTGGGGATGTCCTGTTTGAAAAGCATGACGCCAAAATCCGGTTGCTGATGCCAGATGAGCCCGTCATTCTGGATGGGCAACTGGAGTTGTTGCAACGTGCGATTGATAACGTGATCCGCAACGCGCTCAAATATGGTCCTGTGGATGGTGAGGTGACGATTGAGTTGCAACATAGTCAGCGTACTGGCGAAATTATTCTCGAAGTACAGGATCAGGGGCAGGGCGTAGAGCCACAAGAGCTTGAGCAGATATTCAAGCCTTTTGTGCGAGGTCGCCGCGCTTCGCAAGTCGAAGGGCATGGCATCGGCCTCGCCATGACCAAGCATATCGTTGAAGCCCATGGCGGCTTTGTCAACGCCACCAATCTAAGCCCGGACGGATTCATGATCCGTATTCATTTGCCCATCCAGCAAGAAACGACGTAGACGATCCTCTAAAAATCAGCGCTAACAATGCTAAAATAGCGCGTTTAAGATTACGCAGGCGAATGCCGGATACAATATGACAGCACAACACTCCCACCCAGATAACGCAACTGAGAGCGTGGTTGATGAAAATCATGTGATTGCAGAACGTCGCGAGAAACTACGCTTGTTGCGTGAACAAGCGCAGGCCAGCGAGAAGGCCGTTTTTCCTAACGATTTCAAGCCAGAGCATAAAGCCGCTGCGTTGCAGGCCGCATATGCCGAGACTGACAAGGAAACCCTGGATCCTCAAGAAATCCCTGTAGTGGTTGCCGGCCGCATGATGCTCAAGCGCGTGATGGGTAAAGCCAGTTTTGCTACGATTCAGGATAGCTCAGCACGTATCCAGCTTTACATTGCCAGGGATGAAATCGGTGAAGCCTTGTATGACCAGTTCAAGCACTGGGACATGGGCGATATCCTTGGCGCGAAAGGTCGATTGTTCAAAACCCGTACAGGCGAGTTGTCTGTGCATGTCACTGAATTGCGCTTGCTGACCAAGTCATTGCGTCCCTTGCCGGAGAAATTTCATGGCTTACAAGACCAAGAAATCAAATACCGCCAGCGTTATGTCGATTTGATCACCTCGGAAGAAACCCGTGAAACATTCAAGGCCCGTTCCAAAGTGGTGGCAGCGATTCGCCAGTTCATGAATGAAAACGAGTTTCTGGAAGTGGAAACACCGATGCTGCATCCTATTCCAGGGGGCGCCTCAGCCAAACCCTTTATTACGCATCACAACGCACTTGATATGCAGATGTTTATGCGGATTGCGCCTGAGTTGTATTTGAAGCGTCTGATTGTCGGCGGCTTTGAGCGCGTGTTTGAAATCAACCGTAACTTCCGTAATGAAGGCTTAAGCGTACGTCACAATCCTGAATTCACCATGATGGAATTCTACGCCGCCTACACCGACTACCAGTGGCTGATGGATTTTACCGAACAATGTATACGCGCAGCTGCCATTGCTGCACGTGGCACGGCAGTATTGAGTTATGCGGGTAAAGAGGTCGATTTAAGCAAACCGTTTGAGCGCTTAACCATTTTGGGCGCTATTCAGAAATATGCGCCACACTACACCGCCGAGCAATTGAATGACGCCGAGTTCTTGCGCAAAGAATTACTCAAGTTTGGCGTCAAGGCGTTTGACCATGCAGGACTGGGCGCATTGCAGCTGTCATTGTTTGAAGAGACCGCAGAAAGCCAATTGTGGCAACCCACCTACATTATTGATTATCCGGTTGAAGTGTCTCCCTTGGCACGCGCTTCTGACAAACATCCTGAAATTACCGAGCGTTTTGAGCTCTTTATTACCGGGCGTGAAATGGCCAATGGCTTCAGCGAATTAAACGACGCTGAAGATCAGGCCGCGCGCTTCCAGGCCCAGGTAAAAGCCAAAGAAGCTGGTGATCAGGAAGCCATGTATTACGACGCTGACTTTATTCGTGCACTGGAATACGGCATGCCGCCGACAGGCGGTTGCGGGATTGGCATAGACCGTTTGGTCATGCTGATGACTGATAGCCCCAGCATTCGTGATGTGATTCTCTTCCCACACATGCGTGCTGAGAGTTAACTCAGCGATGATGTGAAAAAGCCACCTTTAAAGGTGGCTTTTTTTATACTAGTCCGCTGTAAGAAATATGTAAGGTTTGTCATTAAAGTGTCATATTTGTTCTTCAAAATACGCCCCGTTGTTTATAGAAATATTCAATCAGGGAAAATTTATGAATTCAAAATTACACCGCATTTTATCTGCGGCGTTGGCTGGTGGCTTGCTTGCAAGTTTATCACTGACCGCGATGGCAGACTCTACCGTTGATCTGGTGCAAGCACTCGTGTCAAAAGGCGTATTGACTGAAGAAGAAGGCGCCTTGCTCATGAAAGGCCGCGATAACGAAGTGGAAGTCCAGAAGAAAAAAGAAAAGAAAAACTGGACTAGCCGCGTGAATATCCGTGGTTACGTACAAACCCGCAACACTACCATGCTGGGTGGTGACGAAGGTGTTAACTTGTGGTCTGACCGTTCAGTTGGTGACGACAAATCGTTGGGTGATGCTGACAAAAACTTCTTGATTCGTCGTGCTCGCGTGATTATTTTTGGTGATTATGGCGATCATTTAAGTTACTACATTCAACCAGATTTTGCGAGCTCTGTTGGTGGCACTTCAAACTCAAACGCAAATGGAGCGAATAACTTTGCCCAACTTCGCGATGCTTATGGTGACGTAAATATTGACAAAGAAAAAGTTCACCGATTCCGTGTTGGTCAATCTAAAGTTCCTTACGGTTTTGAAAACTTACAGTCCTCCTCAAATCGTTTAGCACTAGATCGGAATGATGCTTTAAACAGTGCCGTGCGTGATGAGCGTGACTTAGGTGTTTTCTACTACTACACACCTACAAATATTCAGGCTTTGTTTGAGGAAATAAACAAGAGTGGTCTTAAACATTCTGGTAACTATGGCATGTTCGGTATTGGTTTGTATAACGGTCAAGGAGCCAATGCTCGTGAACAAAATGATAATTACCATGTAGTTTCTCGTTTGACTTACCCATGGAAAACACAAAGTGGACAAATTTATGAAGCTGGTATTCAGGCTTATAAAGGTGAGTATGTGTCTACTACGGGTGCTTACAATCGTCGCTTAGCTAATGGTTCACTTGCATCAGCAACGCCTACATTAGGTACCGGAACACCACTTTCAGGCAGAAATGGGATTGATGATGAACGCGTTGGTGTGAGTTTTATCATGTATCCGCAACCCTTTGGCTTACAAGCCGAATGGAACTGGGGTAACACGCCAGGTCTCGATATCACTAAGAATGTGATTGAAAAGAAAAGCCTGAATGGCGGGTATGTGCAAGCCATGTATAAAATCGACAACTTCCAGTTCCTCAGTACGAATGGCACATTGATTCCATTTATCAAATGGCAATACTTTGATGGCTACAATAAAGCTGAAACAAACTCACCTGAAAACCATGTGAACGATTGGGAGTTGGGTCTTGAGTGGCAATTAGCCCCTGAGCTGGAGTTAACTGCTGTTTATCACCGTATGAACCGTACAAACTTGGTGACAGGTAACCGTTCCACAGCGAGTGCAGCGAACAACTTGGCTGCTAGAACAGATTACGAAAACTTCAAGGCCGAGGCTTTGCGCGTTCAACTGCAGTACAACTTCTAACTTTTTCCGTACGAATCTCAAACTCAAATCCCGCAGTGATGCGGGATTTTTTTTACTCCTTATATAGTTAAATGTAATATAAAAATAACGAATAATTATTTTTTAAAATATAAATAGTCTGAAATAATGCTGTTCATTCAATGTGGTGAGAGGCAGCATGTCTACAGAACAACACAAAACTGATAGCGCAGCAGACTCCGCAGTGTTGGCGGTGGTTGCTTCCGCGATCGCTGCGGTACAGCAGGATACTGGCTATGGTTCCATCGAAATCACGATACACGATGGCCGGGTGACGCAAATTGAGCGACGCGAAAAAGTCCGCTTTGATCATCAAACCAAATCCAAAAAGTAATTAATAGTTTAGTAAACACTGACCAGGCCGCTGGAAGTCATTCAATTTCGGGAGAATTACATGCAGTTTAAAAAAATTAGTCTCGCACTGGCGACCGCAAGCTTGTGGTGGTTGGGAGGGGGCGTGGCCTTGGCAGAAGAGGCACCGCTTGCGGAGACACAAGTAGAGGATACTGAGCAGCAGAAAAAGATCAAGGCACGCCTTGCAGAGATTAAAGCTGAGGAAAAGGCCGCTGCCAAAGCTGCAAATGGTTATTACGTTGAACGTCGCAGCTATGGCACACAAAAAGAAACCGAGCCACCTCGCTATGTCAGGCAGCTGAATAAAACCTGGCTCAAGGATTACGATTCCTTCGCTGATGTGGATTGGCTGGATATCGGCTTTGAACATCGTGCGCGTTTTGAAAGCCGCCAAAATGACTTCCGTCGTGCACAAGAAAACATTGATGAACCTATTTTGTTGCGTACACGGGCTTACCTCGGCTTGAAGAATATCCTGGATCCTTTCCGTTTTGCAGTGGAGGTGCAGGACTCCCGCCGGAATCACAGCGATTACAACGGTTTTAGCGACCCGAGAATTTCTAATGACCCCAAAGATATCGACCATGCGGACTTCATCCAAGGCTACTTGGAGCTCTATTTTAAAGAAAGCATTTTTGGCAAAGATGATTTAGGCAATAGCCGTCCATTTTGGGTGCGCGGTGGCCGCTTGGCCTGGGAAGATCTGGATCGTCGTCTGATTGCGCGCAACGAGTGGCGTAACACGACGAACTCATTCCAGGGTATACGCGCCAATATCGGTGAAAAGAAAAATGACTGGCAACTGGAAGCCTTCGCAGTGCAACCGGTACAACGGTTTGCTAATCAATTAGATCAAGTCGATCATGCCCAGCACTTTTATGGCTTGGTAGGTGATTGGCGTGGCTGGTCTGAGTACGTCACCATTCAGCCATACTACTTTTACTTGAAGCAGGATGGTAGCAGGGTCAAGTATGACGGCAATGGTGTGGAGTACGCTAATCGTGCCTGGTATAACGCGGTAAGACAGGCACAGGCACAAGTGGATCGCGAAATTAGTACGGGTGGTATTCGCGTTTTCGGCATCTTGCCCGGCACACAGTGGGACTATGATGTGAGCTATAACAAGCAGTGGGGGCATGTACAACGCTTTGTGACGAGCAGCGCGCAATCACTCTCTTTAGCTAATGGCCGGTATATTACTGTTGATCAAGATGCTTATGCCTACAACGCTGAGGTCGGGTATACCTTTAACAAACATCTTTGGAAACCCCGTTTTAGTGCTTCTTACGGTGTAGCGACTGGTGATCATGTTTCTGGCGGTAGTAGTTCCAGAGACACCTCAGACAATCAGGGCTTTGATCGCTTGTTTGGTTTTGCCCGTCCCTGGTCTAACAATGACTACATTCAAATGAATAATATTCGTGCGACCAAAGTGCGGGCAGAGTTCGATCCTAAAGTCCCATTTTTGGAGAATGTAAAGGTTGATACAGGCTTTAGCTGGTATCGATTGGATGATGCAACTGCCAGCTGGTCTGCTGGGAGTAACTTACAAGATGTCAGTGGTCGCTCTGGGACAGATTTGGGTAAGGAGGTTGATTTGAGAATTCGCTTCCCCTTGAATCAGTACGCCTCACTTAATTTAGGCTACGCACACTTCTGGGCCGGTGATTTTGTCAAAGATGCAATCAAGATTGCTTCAAACAACAATGACCCTACGCGCTCACTGAGCTCAGACTTTTTCTACACAGAATTGACCCTGCTAGGCTTCTAGCTTAAAGGATATACATGAAACTTCATCAAAAAATTAAGCAGCTATTTGTCGTTGCGACCTTCGTTGCCCCGTTGGCAGTTTGGGCGGCCGATGTGAATCTGCTCAATGTGTCTTACGACCCGACGCGTGAGTTGTATCAAGACTACAACGAAGCCTTTGCCAAATATTGGAAAGCCAAGACGGGCGACAACGTCATCGTCAAGCAGTCACATGGAGGCTCTGGCAAGCAGGCACGTTCCGTCATTGATGGCCTGCAGGCCGATGTGGTGACGCTGGCGTTGTCTTATGACATTGACGAGATTGGCAGCAAAGGCCGTTTGTTTGGCCCGGACTGGCAGAAACGTCTGCCGCACAACAGTTCGCCTTATACCTCGACCATTGTGTTTCTGGTGCGTAAAGGCAACCCGAAAAACATCAAGGACTGGAGTGACTTGGTTAAACCAGGCACCTCGGTGATTACGCCTAACCCCAAAACTTCTGGCGGGGCGCGTTGGAACTACCTGGCGGCCTACGGTTATGCGCTCAAGCAAAACAATAACGACGAGGCTAAAGCCAAAGAGTTTTTGAAAAAACTGTTTAAAAACGTGCCGGTGTTAGATAGCGGTGCGCGTGGCGCAACCACGACCTTTGTGGAGCGTGGTATTGGCGATGTGTTGCTGGCTTGGGAAAACGAGGCTTTCCTCGCGCTCAAGGAGCTGGGGCCGGACAAGTTTGATCTGGTCGTGCCTTCACTGTCTATTCTGGCGGAGCCACCGGTGACTGTAGTCGACAAGAATGCCAAGCGTCATGGCACTGAAGCGGTATCCAAAGCCTATCTGGAATACTTGTACAGTGAAGAGGGCCAGGAAATTGCAGCCAAAAACTATTATCGTCCGACGCTGGAATCTGTGGCCAAAAAATACGAAAAACAGTTTCCTAAAGTCAATTTGATCAAGATTGACGAGGCGTTTGGCGGTTGGCAAAAGGCGCAGAAAACACACTTTGCCGATGGTGGTGTGTTCGACGAGATTTACCAGAAGTAAGCATTGAAATTCAGCAGTTCATTTTAGAAAAAGGCATTTACCCAATGCCTTTTTCTTTCTCTACAACAGGAGAATGTTTCATGTCAAAAGCATTAGTCATTGGTGGTGACCGTATAGAGGGCATCAAACAGGTGTTGCACGCACAGGGGATTGATAAAATTGATCACTGGACGGGCAGAAAACCCGGCGACGTCAAGCGCGAGTTACCTGTTAACGTCAACGTGATTGTGCTGGTCACCGGCTGGCTCAATCATTCCATGATGTATCGCATCAAGCATGTCGCACATAAGCGCGGACTCAAAGTCGTTTATACCCGTAACAGTGCGGATGGCATGCAGCGTGTATTAGAAGCGGCTTGATTCGTGCGTGGTGATTGCGACCGGCGAGACCAGCTTATTTTAAATCTGCTCTAAATATATCCCCTTTATTGACCGTTAAAACAGGTAAGTTTTAAGGTTTAATGACATTGCTCACACATGTTTTTTAACATGTGCGCAACATTGAGTCGTCAAGGTTTTTAAGGGTTGATAATGAGTCAGAACGGGATTGGCGAGCTGGCAGCGCCACTCAACGAAAACACCACACAGCGGCAGTTTATGCGGCATCGTCTTGTCCGAAAGGTGCAAGACAATACGCATTTTCTGGCGATGACCAGCATGGTGTGCGGCTTGTTAGGTTTTCCTCATTATTTGCTGGATGTAGATAACAATATCTGGCTCGCGCAATTGTTGACTTACCTGACCTTTATTTTGGTCAGCTACAATCTGCTGCTCGAAAATGGCCGCAACAACCTGGCCATGCTAACCATGTCGCTGGTGACCATCAGTTTGTTTGTGGTGCAACTGTCACCCTATGCCGCCGATTTTAACGATACCGCCAGCATCTTGCGTGCCTCAGGCCAAACCGGTCTGCATGCACCTTCCAACAGTTGGGAGTTTATTGCCGGTGGTGTGTTGGCCTGTCTGATTGCAGTCTCCTATCTTTTCCAGCGGCATCATTATGTTGCTGCCAGTCAGGGCATGCTGTGTATTGCGGTCATGATTCCTTTGATTCCGTTGCTAGGGTTGCTCTGCGGCATTGCTAATCCTTATGGTGTGATGTCCCCGCTGACCACCTTGAGCGGCATGCTCTGTGCGTTTGGCTTGCTCGCCAAGCAGGCGTCGCATCCGCCCATGAGTTACCTGTTGCTGATGGACGATACCGGTAAACAGATTCGCTCCAGTATCTTGTTGTTAAGTATCTGCGCCATTTTGCTGGCCAGGGCCGGCGTGATGTTTGGTGACAATATGCGCGGCTTGCCTCTCGTGGTGCTGGTTTCCTTGATCGCCATCATTTATACCCTGTCGGTGACTTATTATCACCAGGGGCAGGTCAGCGAAAAGGTACTGCCCGCAACCGATATGGATTTCGCCAGCCAGGTCGAGACCGCGCTGGATAATCAGCAGTTTTTTATGATGTATCAGCCGCAGGTCGATTTTAAGACGGGCAAACTGAAAGGGGTGGAAGCATTGGTTCGCTGGCGCCATCCTGAAAAAGGCATTATTTCCCCGGAGAAATTCATTCGGGTGGCCGAGTTGACCGGGTTGATTGTGCCTTTGGGCAAATGGATCATGCAAACGGCCTGTGCACAGGCTGCTCAGTGGAAGGATCATCCGGTGCTCGGCAAGATAGAGGTGTCTGTCAACGTCTCTGCATTGCAACTTAAGTCTGGCACTTTGGTAGAAGAGATCATGCAGATTCTGCAAGACACCGGGCTCGCGCCAGAACGGCTGGTGATTGAGTTGACCGAAAGCTCTTTTGTACAGGATGACGGTGAGAATGCGCGTCTGATGCATCAGCTCAAAGAAGCAGGCATCAAACTGGCCATTGATGATTTTGGGACTGGCTATTCCTGCCTGTCTTATTTGCGTGATATTCCGGGCGATTATCTCAAGGTAGACCGTTCATTCGTGATGGAGCTGCCTGGTCACAATAAAGCAGAAGCCGTGATTCAGGCGATCGTCAGCCTGGGCAAAAGCCTGGATTACCGCATTATTGCCGAAGGGGTAGAAACCCAGGCACAGGCTGATTTCCTCAAGTCAATCGGCTGCGATATTGTGCAAGGCTTTTTGTATGCCAAACCCCTTGAAGCCGATGCGCTGCCACAATGGGTCTCTGTGGCACAACCTGAAACGCTCACCTGATTTGCATTGACTGATCATGACTTGACCTCCCATGGTCAGGACTTTTTCCCTCGTTTAGCTTGCTTCCATTCTGCTATAAAAACTATCTGTTTTATAGCGAATCACTCATGAGTATCAATTAATTTGATATAAAGAGTAGAAATGTGCCATTTTATTTTACTTTGGTATCCATTCGTTTCGCCTATAGTGAATGACATGGCCTGTGCCCGCACAGGATCAGAATAGATCAAGATTAGGGGGAGCACTATGTCAGTTTCCAGTATTGACTGGTCTACTGAGCGTCATCACGCAACTTCAACACAGCAGATATATATGCGGCACCGGTTTTTAAGAACGGTGCAAAAGTTTGCTCCCTGGCTGGCAATTGTCAGTATTGTCACTGTGTTGTGGGGACTACCGTTTTTGCCAGTACACTCTGCGGCAAGCCTGTTTTTAGTGCAAAGCAGTGCATACCTGATCTTCATGTTCGCCAGCCTGGGGGTGGTGTACCAGACCTGGCATCAAAAGCGCGTGATTGGTGGCCTGATCCTGATTGTCGCTGCCGGTTTTCTGTGCCAGCTCTATGTCAGAAGCAGCGATGTCACATTCAACAACGGCTGGGCGACGCTCGCCACATTGTTCGCTGACCAGCAGGGCAATATGGTTTTTGATCTGGGCATGGCCATGTTAGTGTTGCTCGCAGCTGTGCTGCATCATCGCCATTGCAATCGCGCCAGCCAGGTCTTGCTGAGTATTGCCGTTTTGATGCCAGTCATTGGCTTGCTGGCCTGGGCTTATCGTATCCCGCACGCTTACGGTCAGCTCTCACTGTTGACCACGATTGGTGGCTCGCTGTGTGCGGCGGCCTTGCTGGCAAGGCAGATCACCGCTACCCCCATGAGTTACCTGTTGTTGCTGGATGACACTGGCAAGCATCTGAGATGGATCGTCTGCATCTTGATTACATGTGCGATTGTTCTGGGAGGGGTGGGCGTTTTTTTTGATAACGATCTTCGCCTGACGCCCATCATTATCACTGCTGCACTGATTTTAATCATCATTGTGATGACTTTGACCTATTATCACAAAGGGGTGATGCATGAGCAGGTGTTGCCCCCAGAAGACCTGGCTTTTGCCAGTGAACTGGAGGCTGCGATTGCGCAAGAAGCGTTTTATCTGGTGTATCAACCGCAGCTGGATTTTGAGACCGGTAAACTGGTGGGCGTTGAAGCCTTGATTCGCTGGCAACATCCCAAGCGTGGGGTCGTGTCGCCGAATCAGTTTATCGGTGTGGCCGAGTTGACCGGGCTGATTGTGCCCATGGGTGCCTGGGTACTCAAAGCCGCGTGTGCACAAGCGGCCTCCTGGACTACCGGTGAATTGAGTCGGGCCAAAGTCTCGGTCAACGTCTCCCCCTTGCAGTTAAATACCCCCTGTTTTGCCGAATATGTGTTGCTGGTACTGCAAGAGACTGGCCTGGCGCCTGAGCGCCTGGTAATTGAGCTGACCGAGAGTGCGTTTATTCATGCCGACTGCACGGGCAACGAGCGCCTGCAGAAACTCAAACAGCACGGCATTAAACTGGCGATTGATGACTTTGGCACCGGTTATTCCTGCCTGGCTTATTTGCGTGATATTCCGGGGGATTACCTGAAAGTGGATAGGTCTTTTGTCAATGACATTCCCGGCAAAGAGCGCTCAGAGGCGGTGATTAGTGCCATTGTGGTCTTAGGCAAAAACCTGCATTACCAGATTGTGGCCGAGGGGGTGGAAACCGAAGCCCAGGCAGACTATCTGAAGGCACTGGGCTGTGATTTTGTGCAGGGCTTTTTATATGCCAAGCCGATGACCGCACAGGCCTTGCAAGACTGGATGCGCAATCGGGCAGACCTTGCCTGAGCTTTGTGCGTTTAAGGCTTGTGCCTAAAACGTGCGCTGATTGAGTTTGGAGCGAACCAGCTCAATATGCGCACGCAACTCGTAAGCATATTGTGAAAAAGGCACCGGTAGCTTGACGTTGACCACCTTGGTTTCAATTTCATTGAGTTTATCCAGGCACTGACGGACATCTTCAGCCGATTTGATCTCTTGCAACTGGGTATCCAGAAAGCGTAGCTCGCCGTAATAACGGAACAGTTTGCGCTTGACCAGCCACACATACACCATCGGGATAATTTTGGTGAGCGGGATCAGTAACGCCAACAAAGGCAAAATCACAATCAGCGTGCGATTAACAAAGGTGGCTGCCCAAAATGGCAGGTATTTATCAATAATCGGCAGGCCGGATTTGTAGAAATTCAGCGCCTGCGTGCTGATCGGAAAATCCGTATCCTTGGCAGAAGGGAATTCTCCCTTGCCGTTAAACATGCTTGGGCCACCATGCACCTCGGCAATCACTTTCATCATCAGGTAAATCAGCGCCGGATGCATGCTGTCCTTGATCACCAGCGTCGCGGTTGGCGCCACCAGATGCACATCGTGGCTGGGAATATTGCGCGCCAGGTCCATGGCGCCTTCTGGCAGCACCAGGTGATGCATAAACGCAAACTTGCGTGAAAAGGCTTCAGCGGTGTCCATACTTACCATGGTCAGATGCTTGTCTGCAATGAGCTCGCGGACCAGGCTTGAGTTGGCAACATCCACAAAAAAAGCGGCATCGAGCTTGCCTGACTGCAGGGCCGCCACTGCTTCTTCGGCACCTATGGTGACCAAGGTGCTGTTGCTGGCATTGATGCCACTTTCAGTCAACAGCGTATTTGCCAGAAAATGACTGCCGCTGCCTGGATAGCCGACGCCGATGCGTTTGCCTTTGAGGGCCGATAAATGGGTGGTTTCAGTTTTGCCGCGGCAAAAAATCCATACCGGCTGGTAGTACAGGCTGCCTAATGACAACAGTGAGCCTGCGCCTTCACTATGCGCCATGCCATCTTGAATGAATGCAATATCTACGTTGGAGTCAGGGTCCTTGAGCAAACGCAGGTTTTCATCATCCCCTGCCGTTTTGCGTATCTGCAGATGAATGCCTTCTTTTTTAAGATAGACGCCATAAATCGCGGCAAACGCATTGTAATTGAGGTCCGCTTCGCCGGTGGCAATCACAATATTGCGTGGGGGTGCAGGGTCTATGAATTTGTAAGCAAAAAACAGTGCCAGGCAAATGAGCAGGAAGGAGGGGAGCGTGGCTTCCAGCATTTCGCGGGTGAAGATGGCGGTAAATTTGTTGTTGCGCGGATCAAATTTCATCGGTTATCTGGCGTCTGGTTATAAAAATCGCACTCACAGCGAGCTATGCATTGCGATTCTACAGAGGCTTGCCGCGAATGTCACAATCTTGGCGGGCAACATAAAAACAATCCCCTGCCTTTGCAATGCGCACGCTGCACGGGCAGGGGATGAGCTATGTTACGCGGCTAGACTAGGCGTGATAGGACGCCAAGCGCTGTAACACCGCAATCATGCGGTCGATTTCATCATAAGTGTTGTAAAACGCCAATGACGGCCGTACGGTGGTTTCAACACCAAAGCGACGCAAAATCGGCTGTGCACAATGATGGCCAGAACGCACGGCGATGCCTTCTTCATTGAGCGCTGCGCCCACCTCTTCGCTTTGATAGCCCTTGAGTGCAAAAGACAGCACACTGGCCTTATGTTTGGCTGTCCCGATCAGGCGCAGATTGGGGATCTGGCACATGGCTGCCGTGGCATACTCCAGCAGGGCATGCTCATAGGCGGCGATATTTTCGATGCCTAGCCGTTCCACATACTGCAAGGCGGCACCTAATCCTACCGCATCGGCGATATTACCCGTGCCTGCTTCAAATTTGGCCGGGGCCGCGTGATACACCGTTTTTTCAAAGGTGACATCTTGTATCATGTTGCCGCCGCCTTGCCAGGCAGGCATGTCTTGCAGCACGTCCGCTTTGCCATACAAGGCACCAATGCCGGTGGGGCCAAAGATTTTATGCCCGGAGAACACAAAAAAGTCAGCATCCAGCGTTTGTACATCGGTCCGCATATGTGACACCGATTGCGCGCCATCCAGTAGCACTTTTGCGCCCGCCCTGTGAGCCATTGCAATCATTTCCTGAGCAGGCGTGACCGTCCCCAACGCATTTGATACCTGGGTAAATGACACCAGCTTGGTTTTTGCCGTCAGCAGTTTCTGGTATTCCTCCAGCAGAATCTGGCCACTGTCATCCACCGGAATCACTTTCAGCACCGCCCCCGTTTCCTGACACAATTGCTGCCAGGGCACGATATTGGCGTGATGTTCCAGATGTGAGACCACAATTTCATCGCCTTGCCCCAGATGTTTTTTGCCCCAGGTTTTGGCGACCAGGTTAATCGCTTCCGTGGTCCCGCGTACAAAAACGACCTGATTCACCGAGGGCGCATTGATAAAACGACGCACGGTTTCGCGCGCTTCTTCATACGCATCCGTCGCGCGCGCGGCCAGCGCATGGGCGGCCCGGTGAATATTGGAGTTTTCGTGCTGGTAAAAATAACTCACGCGGTCGATGACGACTTGTGGTTTTTGCGTGGTCGCCGCATTGTCAAACCAGACCAACTGGCGGCCATTCACCCGCTCATTTAGGATGGGAAAGTCACGCCGTACCGCATGCACATCAAATGCCGGATGCGCGGAAGCCGGCAGGCTGCCCGTCAACCCGGGTTCGGCCTGCAAAAAGTAAAACGATTGCGCGCCGGCTACCGGCGGTTTAGCCGCAGTTTGGGAGGAGGCCGCAGACGGTGGGGACTGTATTGCACCCGCCCCCAGCCAGCGATCCAGCTCCTGCTGGTAAGGAATCTCAATGCCCGTCCCGGCAAATGAGCCAGGAGTCAGAAAAGCAGCCTCGGGCTGCAATACATTCAGGTGGGCCGGATGGTTATGTAACGGGTCGCTACCCAAGGCTTCAATGCCAGGCACATACGTGAGCTGCTGCGCTTGCGCCTGCTGGGTGACGGGTTGCGCCTGCGTTTGCGCATAACTCGGTGAGGCCACACCACCTGTGCCACCCACATTGACCAGCTTGGTGGTCAATGAGTCTGTAGGCGGGACAGATGGCTGTGGGGCATGCGAAGCCGCCAACGATTGCGCCAGGTCTGCTGCCGCAAACGGTGCCGTCGCCGGAAACCCTTCAGCGTAGAGGTCGTTGACCAGTTGCGTCAGCGTGGCGGTATCCAGCACACCTGTGTTTTCCAGTTCGCGTCCTACACCTAGCGCAGCAGTCATCTTGGGATGCTCACCCGGCAATGAGGCCAAGATGGCCTCAGGCTCAAAACTGGCGCCATCAGTTAAAGTCAGGCCGAATGAATTACTTGTAGTCATAGTAATGATCAACTCCGACATCTTCCAGGACGGCAATCGCGTCTTCGGTCAGCACGGCCAGTGAGCAATACAGCGAGACCAAGTAAGAAGCAATCGCTTTATGGTTAATGCCCATAAAACGTACTGACAGGCCCATGGTTTGCTGGCCTGGCAAGTTCGGTTGATACAAGCCAATCACGCCTTGCTTGCTCTCGCCTACACGTAGCAGCAAGATTTTGGATTTGCCGTTGACGATAGGTAGTTTGTCGCTAGGAATCAGTGGAACACCACGCCAGGTCAAGAATTGTGAGCCGAATAAGGAAACGGTTGGGGGTGGCACGCCACGGCGGGTGCACTCACGGCCAAAGGCGGCAATTGCTTTCGGGTGCGCCAGGAAAAACGCAGGTTCTTTCCAGACTTTGGTCAGCAGCTCATCCAGGTCATCCGGTGTTGGGTAACCATTACGGGTTTTGATGGTTTGTGATTTGGCCACATTGTTGAGCAGGCCGTACTCTTTGTTGTTGATCAGTTCGCTTTCCTGGCGTTCTTTGACTACTTCAATAGTCAGGCGCAGTTGCTCTTTGATCTGGTTGTGCGGGCTGCTATACAGGTCAGACACGCGGGTATGCACATCGACCACGGTATTCACCGCGTTTAGCACATATTCACGGCCCCATTCTTCATAATCGACAAAGGTTGCTGGCAGTTCTTTTTCATCTTTGTTGGAGCAGTCGACAGTAATGGCGTTGGGGTCTTTGGCCTTGTTGACACGGTAAATACCGGCTTCAACGGGTACCCAGTTGAGCAAATGCACCAGCCAGCGCGGGCTGATGGTGCTGAGCATGGGTACCGATTTGGTAGCATTGGCAAGCGTGCGGGCAGCGACATCGCCCAAAGCGCTCTGAAAAGGTTGTTCTGACATAAGGTCTCCTTAAAGTGCAACTATGAATAGGTTGCAATAGTTAAAAATCAAGCGGCAGCCGGAATCGGTTTGGCATCCGAATGCGCTTGTGTGAGGTGACTGTTGGCAGGCACGCTGCGCGTAACCCAGACATTGCCGCCAATAATCGAATGTTTTCCTATGGTGATACGGCCCAGAATGGTGGCCCCGGCATACACCACCACGTAATCCTCCAGAATGGGGTGGCGTTCAAATTTCTTCACCAGATGGCCATTGGCATCTTTGGGAAAGTTCTTTGCACCCAGGGTGACTGCCTGGTAAAGGCGGACGTGGTTACCAATAATCGCCGTCTCACCTATGACCACGCCGGTGCCATGATCAATAAAAAAGTAATCACCGATACGTGCGCCGGGGTGGATATCAATGCCGGTTTGCGAATGGGCAATTTCGGTGATCAGGCGTGCCGTAATGGTCAAGCCCAAGCGATGTAAAACATGCGCCAGCCGGTAATGAATCAGCGCCAGAATGCCGGGATAGCTGACCAGAATTTCATCCACGCTGTCCGCGGCCGGATCGCCTTGATAAGCGGCTTCAAGATCGGTATCTAGCTGCTGGCGAATCGCAGGCAATTGCTCGGCAAAGGTTTGCGTGAGGGCATGTGATTGTGCATTGAACTGGCTGGCGGCGGTCCCCGGCGCTTTAAACGCAAGCTCAAGACGGATTTGTTGCTGCAATTCACGCAGAGCTTTATCCAGCGTGGTCCCCACATAAAAGTTAATGGCATGTGGCTGAATATCAGAATCACCCAGCCGGTTGGGGAACAGCGCCGCAGCCAAGCCCTCCACGCATCTGGCCAGCACTTTACGTGAAGGCAGCTTTGGTGGTTGTGTCAAGCGCTGGCGTTGTTGCAATGCATGTTCGCGGATGCCCGCCAGTTGTTGCACGATGTGCTCGATGGCAATTTCTTGCATCGTGGATTCCTTAGTCATAGTAAGTACGCGATCGCTGACGACAGGCGAAAAAAAAGCCAGTGGCCCTTGCGGGACACTGGCTTCCAGTTGACTGGTCAGCATGAATCTTTTTCCACTATAGAATAATCTGCTGGAGTTGAACAGGGTGGCGACTAGAATCGTTGCTTATTAGATTATGTGTTTCTGTTATTAGTGGCCTAGATGGGGTCAAACACCAGGCATTGATATAACTATTCAATATATTTTCCAATTAAAAAATTATTTTTAATTTATTCCAGCGCTTTTTAAACTACAGTGACTGTTTTTATTTGAAGAGCGCTTTATGTCACAATGGTTTAATGACAATGCACAGTCCATCGGCAATACGCCCTTAGTGCGCCTGAACCGCCTGACCGCCCCTGGTCAGGCCACCATTTTTGCCAAAATAGAAGGCCGTAACCCGGCTTATTCCGTCAAGTGCCGCATCGGTGCGGCCATGATCTGGGATGCAGAACAAAAAGGCTTGCTGGGTCCTGGGAAAGAAATCGTAGAGCCTACCAGCGGCAATACCGGCATCGCGCTGGCTTTTGTCGCCGCTGCACGGGGCATTCCCATTACCTTAACCATGCCGGAGACCATGAGCCTGGAGCGGCGTAAATTGCTGATTGCATATGGTGCCAAATTGGTGCTGACTGAAGGCGCCAAAGGCATGAAAGGCGCCGTGGCCAAGGCAGAAGAAATTGCCGCCGCGGATCCAGCACGTTATGTGTTGTTGCAACAGTTCAAAAATCCGGCCAATCCGGCCATTCATGAACAAACCACAGGCCCCGAAATCTGGCGCGATACCAATGGCGAGGTGGATATTCTGGTTTCAGGGGTGGGCACCGGCGGCACCATTACGGGCGTTTCCCGCTATTTTAAACAGACGCAGCATAAGAACATCCTCTCTGTTGCGGTAGAACCGGCAGCCAGTCCGGTGTTGACGCAGTTTAGGGCAGGTCAAGCACTCGCGCCGGCACCGCACAAAATTCAAGGCATAGGCGCAGGCTTTGTGCCGGATATCCTGGATTTAAGTCTGGTGGATGACATTGCACAAGTGACCAATGAAGAAGCGATTGCATTCGCCAGAAGACTGGCACGCGAGGAGGGCATTCTGGCCGGTATTTCCTGCGGGGCGGCGGTCGCGGTAGCGGTCAGGTATGCGGCTCTGCCTGAGCATGCGGGTAAACACATCGTGGTGATTTTGCCAGACTCCGGCGAGCGCTATTTGAGTTCAGTGTTGTTTGACGGCATATTTGACGAGCAAGGGCTCAGTGTGCCAGCCGCTTAAATTGCTCGCTGTTTCCCGCTTTTCGCCTTGCTGAGACCATGCGATTAAGACGCCAGTGCTTGCACTGGCGTTTTTTATCATCTTCAGTTTTATATTCTTTAAAATTATAAATATATTATATTTTATTCTTTTTAAAAATATAAAACTCCCGCTATAGTGCCTCCCTATCAAGTTCAGGGAGTTGTTTATGTCGTCTTTTATCCGTCACTTGCTGGTCTGGGCTGCGCTGCTACAAGCACCTGTGCAGGCTGCTGAATTGCTGAATGTTTCTTACGATGTGACCCGCGAGTTTTATAAAGAATTCAACCCGGCTTTTGTCCAGTACTGGAAAGAAAAGACCGGTGAATCGGTGACCATTAACCAGTCACACGGCGGCTCTACCAAGCAGGCGCGTGCGGTTGTGGATGGCTTGCCTGCGGATGTGATTACCATGAACCGTAGCGCCGATATTGATATTTTGGCGCAAAAAGCCAAATTGATCCCGGCAAACTGGCAGAGCAGATTACCCAATAACAGCGTGCCCAGCGCTTCCCCCACGGTGTTTCTGGTCCGCAAAGGCAATCCCAAACAGATTAAAGACTGGGACGACTTGATCAGACCCGGTGTGGCGGCGGTGATTCCTAACCCTAAAACCTCGGGTAACGGCAAGTATAGCTATCTGGGCGCCTGGGGCTATATCACGCAAAAAGGCGGCGATGCCAGCAAGGCGCGCCAATTTGTGACCCAGGTGTTTAAACATGTGCCGGTGCTGGATACCGGTGGCCGCGGCGCCACTACCACGTTTGCCCAGCGCGAGATTGGCGATGTGCTGGTGACGTTTGAAAACGAGGCCTATCTGCTGCAAAAAGAGCTGGGGGAAGACAAGTTTGAGCTGGTGTACCCGTCCGTGACCGTACTGGCAGAGAACCCGGTGGCGCTGGTAGACAAGGTGGTGGATAGAAAAGGCACGCGCAAGCTGGCACAAGCCTATCTTGAGTATCACTTTTCACCTGCGGGTCAGGCTTTGGCTGCCAAACATTACTTGCGCCCGCAAGTGGCTGAAGTGGCGCAACCCAGCTTTAAAAAGCTCAATACATTTACGGTCAAACAGGTGTTTGGCAGCTGGAACGAAGCCGAAAACACGCATTTTAGTGATGGCGGCATCTTCGACCAGATTTATCAAAAATAGCGTTTAAAAAAATTGCCTAGCGCATGCTTAAACGCAGAAAGGAGTCATGATGACACAAAAACAGTTATCCCCAGAGCCGGAGCACATTGTGCAATTGCGTGCCGAACTCAAACAGGTGCTTGCGCTGGACCTGGAAGAGCTTGGTCTGCTGGAGGCCAGCTCGGGCGAGTATGAAAGCACCTTTATCGGTGTTCATCTTAAAACCGCTTTTCAGCCGATCTACGATGCCAAACAAGGGGATATTTATGGCTATGAAGCCCTGATTCGTCCCTCATTGTTTGGCACCCTGGGCAGCACCCCCGAGTTTGCGTTTACCTATGCCGAGCAGTCCGGCAAGCTGGTGCAGTTTGACCGCGTATGCCGCTCGCAGCACGTACTCAATTACCGGGCCATCCATCAGGAAAACGGCTTGCTGTTTTTAAACGTGCATCCGAAATTACTGCTGGAGGTCAGCGCGCACGGCAAGGTGTTTGAGCAGATCCTGCATAAGTATTCGGTGCCTACGCATCGCGTTGTGCTCGAGATCAACGAGTCGCTGATCGAGCAGGACAAGCACCTGATCGCTGCCGTGGAGAACTACCGCGCTTTGGGCTATCAGATTGCGTTTGATCATGTCGGCGGCCACCAAAGCAAGTTATACCGCTTGTGGAGCGTGCAGCATGACTTTATCAAGTTTGATGTCTCTGTGATTCAGCAGGCCGCGCAACAACCGGGCTTGGCCAAAGCGCTCAAGGGGCTTGTATCCAGCGTGCAGGATCTGGGCAGCACGCCGGTGATTGTGGGCATTGAAACCCAGCAGCAACTGGATATTGCGATCTCAGCCGGGGCGACAGTGTTGCAAGGCAACTTGCTGGCCGCACCGGTGGTGGCCAAGGTCATTAATGACCAATACCAGCACCGCACGCCAAAAGTTGCCTAATCCATCACGCTTTATATAACAGGCGCTTATAAATTAATGATTATTCATTCTTTAATGATTTAAAAGAATGCAGCTATATTAGCGCCTGTTTAACGGATCACCATACACCATGGCATCACAAAAAAAGAAACATTTACTCCCCGGCTTTGGCTTGTCACTCGGCTACACGCTGGTCTACCTGAGTCTTATCGTCCTCATCCCTTTAGCCGCTGTTTTTCTGCGCACCACCGAGCTCAGCTGGCATGAGTTTTGGGCGGTGGTCACCACGCCGCGCGTGGTTGCTACCTATAAACTAACCTTTGGCGCCTCATTGATTGCAGCGCTGATCAATCTGGTATTTGGCCTGCTCACTGCCTGGGTCTTTGTCAGGTATCAGTTTTTTGGCAAAAAAGTGTTCGATGCACTGGTCGACTTGCCGTTTGCCTTGCCGACGGCGGTGGCCGGGATTTCACTCACCGCGATTTATGCGCCGAATGGCTGGTTAGGCCATTGGCTGGAGCCACATGGCATCAAAGTTGCGTTTACCCCACTCGGCGTGGTGGTGGCGCTCACCTTTATTGGCTTGCCGTTTGTGGTGCGTACCGTACAACCGGTGCTCGAAGACTTTAGTGCCGAGGCCGAAGAAGCTGCAGCCAGCTTGGGCGCCAACCGCTGGCAAACCTTTTACAAAATTATTCTGCCCGCCATCTGGCCGGCGCTACTCACTGGCTTTTCACTGGCATTTGCCCGCGCGGTGGGGGAGTATGGGTCGGTCATCTTTATCGCCGGTAATATGCCGATGATTTCCGAGATTACGCCGCTCATGATCATCACCAAACTTGAACAATATGATTATGCGGGCGCCACGGCCATTGCCGTTGTGATGCTGGTGATTTCGTTTGTGTTGCTGCTGTTGATCAACTTGCTGCAATGGTGGAGCAGTCACCGCCATGGCGCTAAATAATCGGTAGCCGCTGAAAGCATAGCATTGCGTATATTTTGATAAACCATAGGTAGGATGATGCAAACCACACAATTTCAACAATATCAGGGCAAAGTGGCTTACAAACGCGCCACCTCTGAACCCACTTGGGTCCGCTGGGGCTTGATTGGCCTGTCACTGACGTTTTTAGGGCTGTTTTTGCTGGTGCCGCTGGCCGCCGTTTTTACCGAGGCCTTGCGCAAAGGCTGGGACGTCTACCTGGCTGCGATCACCGAAGCTGATGCCTTGTCCGCGATGAAGCTGACTCTGATCGCCTCGTTGATCTCGGTGCCTCTGAATCTGGTATTTGGCGTGGCCGCCGCCTGGGCGATTACCAAGTTTGACTTTAAAGGCAAAAGCTTTTTGATCACCCTGATTGACCTGCCGTTTGCCGTCTCGCCAGTGATTGCCGGGTTGATCTTTGTGCTGATTTTTGGCCTGCAAGGCTGGTTTGGCGAGTGGTTAATAGATCACGATCTAAAAGTAGTGTTTGCCGTGCCCGGCATTGTGCTGGCGACGATTTTTGTGACCTTCCCGTTTGTGGCGCGCGAGTTGATCCCGCTCATGCAGGCGCAAGGCAAAGAAGAGGAAGAGGCTGCACTGGTGCTGGGCGCCTCTGGCTGGAAAATGCTATGGCATGTGACCCTGCCCAATGTGAAGTGGGGCCTGATTTACGGCGTGATCCTGACCAACGCACGGGCCATGGGCGAGTTTGGCGCGGTGTCTGTGGTCTCCGGCCATATCCGCGGCCTCACCAACACCATGCCTTTGCATGTTGAGATTTTGTATAACGAATATAACTACGCAGCGGCCTTTGCTGTGGCTTCATTGCTCACGCTGCTGGCCCTGGTAACCCTGATTTTGAAAACCTATGTTGAATGGCAGGCATCCCGCGATGCCGCCGCGATTGAAAAGGAAGTGACGGCTTAAGATGAGCATTACCATACAACAGATCAATAAAGGGTTTGGCCAATTTAGTGCCTTGCGCGATATCAATCTGCAAGTCCCCTCAGGCGAGCTGGTGGCCTTGCTTGGGCCTTCAGGCTGCGGCAAAACCACGCTGTTACGCATTATCGCTGGCCTGGAGACCCCAGACAGCGGCCAGGTGCTGTTTGATGGCGTAGACACCACCCACCGTGATGTGCGCGAGCGCCAGGTCGGTTTTGTGTTCCAGCATTATGCGCTGTTCCGCCATATGACCGTGTTTGAAAACGTCGCCTTTGGCCTGCGCGTGCGCCCCAAAGAAACGCGCCCCTCAGAAGCCGAGATCAAAAAACGCGTGCATGACTTACTCAAGCTGGTACAACTCGACTGGCTGGCTGACCGTTATCCACCGCAATTGTCTGGCGGCCAGCGCCAACGGATTGCCTTGGCACGTGCCTTGGCCGTCGAGCCAAAAGTACTGTTGCTGGACGAGCCATTTGGCGCGCTAGACGCCAAAGTGCGTAAAGACCTGCGTCGCTGGTTGCGCCGCCTGCATGACGAACTGCATGTGACCAGCGTATTCGTCACGCATGACCAGGAAGAAGCCCTCGAAGTCGCCGACACCATCGTCGTCATGAATCATGGTCAGGTCGAGCAGGTCGGGTCACCGCAAGCGGTGTATGACCAACCCGCCACGCCGTTTGTGTATGAGTTTTTAGGCAATGTGAACGCCTTTGAAACCCCGCAAGGCAAAGGCTTTGTGCGCCCCTACGAAATTGCAGTCAGCCGCGAAGCTGACGCGCAAAGTATCGCCGGTGCGCTCACCTATGTACACTCTGTGGGCTCACTGGTGCGTCTGGAGATCAAACGTGCAGACAATGAGCAATATGTGGATGTGGAGTTGGGCCGTGAGCAGTTTAATCAGTTAAGTTTCAAGCAGGGGGAGACGGTTTACCTGAAGCCGACACAATTGCGGGTGTTTTAATTTGATTTAGTAAATACAAAGGCGCAGCGATTACGGCTGCGCTTTTTTGCATTTGTGGTAATCAACGATTATTAAATGGCTGAAAGCAACTCATCGTTTGTCGAGAATGATTTCAACGCGTGGGCAACAAGTTGCCCACCCTACAAACTGAATGCCGAATGTCATAGAGATTTAATAGATGCATTTATCAGTAGGTGATATGATTAAATAAAAATTAATTAAACTTAACGAGGCATTGCATGAAAAAGCTATTCTTACTTTTTTTATCTGTTGGCGGAATTTTATTGTCACCTGTTGCATTAGCTAGTACATTCACTTCTATATCTGCGAATTATCATCAGGCATCCATAAGTGATGGTTTCACCTATAACAACTATTATTTTGGCGCGGACGCCTTACCTATTGCGCCTGTGCTTGGTACTCATCTTAAATCTTCACTAAGCTTTGATAATTCAGTAACTTCAAATTTCACAGGTGATGTATTTGTTCAGCAAGTGACAGATTGGAGTTTTACTTCTGGCTCATACACTTTAACTCCAGATAACTCTACTCTTGTTTTTGGAGTATTTAGTTTCAATAGCGGTCATTTGACCAATGTCTTTACTATGTTTTCTCAACCTCGTACCTCGCCGGTTTGGGCAGATATCCAAATTGCCTTTGGCGCTATTTCTATTACGGCTAAAGACCATGAGGTTGGCATTACTAAGTCAGGCACAAATGGTCCATGGGTTTCTACAGAGGTTGCACCGGTGCCGGAACCTTCTACCTATGTGATGTTATTAGCTGGTTTTGCATTCATTGGTTTCTTCGCGAGGCGTAAAGTTTAGGCGCTAAGTGTAGTAGGGTGGGCAACTCGTTGCCCACGCGTCACAATTCCAAATACGCTCCAATTATTCCCAAATTCACTCTCTTCAAACTCTGAGCTACTTTCCCAATGTTCAGCAAAATTCCCCACCTTTGAGTCGATGAAAAGTGGAGTGACCAGTCTCTTAATTTTCTAGCCTGCGAAGGAACAAAAAAACCCGCCCAAAAAACAGGCGGGTAACACAGAGAGATTTAAAATCGTTTGGTAAATTAGGCGTTAGTCAGGGTTATGCGGTGCAACATATGGCCGTTTACCAATAAAATTCATTTGATGTTGATTATGTTTCATCAATTTCTTTTCAGCTTGTTCCGGGTCTTCAGCCACTAAACCAGTGCCTTCCCAGGCTTGATCAGCCCCCTTGGCTGGTTTATCAAGAATTTTGTTGTAGGGACGTTTCCCGATAAAGTGATTGTGATGTGACTGGCCTACACTTTGCTCGTTATCTGGTAAGTCAGCTGCATTTACTTGCGCCACAAAGCCAAAGGCCAATATGGCTAAAAATAATTTTTTCATTTGTAATCTCCTAAATTTGTCCTAAAGCATTTGGGGCGCTTCACTTGTTCACGTCGACCCTATGCCCTGGATTAAAAAGCGCGTTTACCAAGCATGTGCAGTTTTTGCACTTCATGAACGTTCGCACGTCCGCTGTTACCATCCACCACCAGTGTCGCACCTACCCAGGGTTGCTCACCGTCAGCTTTGGCAACCACTGGTTGAGCATATGGACGCTTACTCAAAAAGTGTTGAGCAGTTTGTGTTTTTTCAATTCCACCATTTTGCTCAACCGCCACTACTGGGGCAGCAACCATAAAACCACTTACTAAAGCCATTGCAGAAATAACGTTACGCATGTTTGTTCTCCTATCTGTTAGTCAATGTGATGGCAATCTGTTAAAACTTTGCTCAATCACGATGGTTTGCATTATGCGCGGACTTTTTCCATAAATCGTCTATAGATATAGGTAGGTTGGTATATACCAAACGGCATATTTTTGTTGCTTAGAGGTTAAGAAAACCAGAGGCTGAGATGAGCTATTTTCAGGTCTCAACGAGGATTTGATGATCACAATATCGGTGTAGCAATAGGGTAGCTTCCCGTAGCGCAAAGCGCACATCGTCATCACATAAAAACCGTTGCTTACGGTAAGTGACTACTCTGAAAGGTAACTTGCTTTAGGAGGGGTGACGCGGCGGTGATGCAATATTGAATCAATTTGCGAGGGATTTAACGCGTGGGCAACAAGCTGCCCACCCTACAGGGCTAACGTTTGAATTAACGGGCGCGCTTTAGCGCGTCCCTGTTGAATGATGGGTTAGGAGCAGTCACCTGAAGCATCGGATACTGCACTTTCGTAAGTCTCAAATTTGTATTTTGTCTCTCTGAATTTACTACGGCAATCGTTTGAATAATCATGTCTTTTTGCACAATTGGATAAATCATCGGCTGCGCTTTTTAGTTCATTTGCTGCCTCACATACATCTTTGCACTTACCATGTAACTTTCCACAAGAGTTAGCGAACAGCTGTTGAATTGATAAAACTTGTTGCTGTTCGTTTGGAGTTAAGTTTTCAAACTTTCGCTCACCACTAACAACCTGAGAGTGTAGTTTTGCCGCCTTTTCAAAATCTGATAGGCTTTGAGCATTCAATAAACTGCAACTAAGCAACAAAAAAATAGTTATTAAACTACGCATAGTTTATGCACCATAATCAATATGAGTAGCATGAAAAAAGACCCTTTTATTTGAAGCATCATGAACCCAACTGCCATATATTTTAATGTTCTGACCAATAGTCGGATTAATATTTTCAGAAGTTATTGTTGGGCCAATACACCAACTTTCAGAGATTTCTTTACTGGTAAAATTAAAGTTAACTCTGTCATCATTTTTGACAGCACATACGGTTACATCTAAGGTTATATTCATATGCTCCTAACGTCTGAATTCAGCGGCAGCCGAAGGCTGTCCGCTGGAATGGTGGGTTAGCCGTCACAATGAAGCTCCTGCAACTATGGCTGAGATGTCCTCGGCCGAGAGAAAGGCCTTGCCTGACGCCAAGTCCGGCAGAACTTGAACCAGCCGCGCCAGCCCGACACGGCGAAGCTGCAGCTCAAGTTCCTTCCGGTCTGCTGAGCGCACGAACTCTGCAGGCGAGAAGTCGTAGTAGAGCTCGTTAAATGATGAGCCGTACGAGACCTCGAACCGGTGAGTTCCTTCCTGCATGCGATGGGCAAGTTCGAACGTTGCGAACTCCGGTGGGTTTGAAAGCAGCGTCTTGCCTCTCATGATGGCTAACGTTTGAATTAAGGGGCGCGCTTTAGCGCGTCCCGCTTGAATGATGGGTTAGGGGGAAATATTTGGAACATGTCATTTTCATATTTCCTTTCCGCAGTGTGGACAATTATCTCCAATCGGCGCTCGAAAAATGGTTGAGGGATTATGAGTTGTTTGCATTCCGCAATGAGGACAAATAAACAACAAGCCACCAATAGAAATGAACACAATTGCAAAAATACATAGCAATGTAATTGAGAGTGGAATCCAAATCCCCGTTATAAAGTTGCTAGCAAAAGGAAGAGAAATAATCAGTAAGCCCGCAGTAAGGTGGAAAATCAGCTCTCTATGTTTAAGCCTCATATTTGCTCGTTTCCCTAACGTTTGAATTAAGGGGCGCCGTTAGGCGTCCCGCTTGAATGATGGGTTAGAGCGATATTTAAATAGCAACAACCCAATAACCAATATATTAAATAACGCCAAACATGAAACAAGCCAAATACTAGGCAACTGACTTATTATTTGCGAGCGCCCCAAAGAAGCAGACTTAATAAGAGCAGCTTGAACTTCCGGTTGTGAACAGGCTGAGCACGATATTTCTTTGGGCACAATTTGAGCCCAAGTAACAAAGCCAGTACCCACCGATGTAACCACCCAAATTAAATTGGAAATTACAGTTAGTAGAAATAAAATCCAGCGAACCATATGTAGCTCTAACGTTGGAGGTAAGGGGCTGGCGACACTCTTCGCTTAACCCTCGTTATTAATAAACAATTCATAAAAGCATCTTCTCGCCAGTCCCGCTTGAATGATGGGTTAGGTGTTTGTTTTAACATGGCGAGACCTTATAAGTAACCCTAAGCCAGCAAAAGTTAAAATAAGAAAAGGACTGAACCAGCTAACAAAAATGTAAGTGCTACTGGCTTCTTGCGCAATAGCTGCTCCCATGTATGGGTCATTAACTTCGAATAGCCCAGATAATGTTAGCAGCCCTAACATTGGTAAGACAATAAGCAATAGCGTGGGGTTAAAACGAGCTGACAAATACGATGCAATGACACCAACAACCATTGTTATTGAAATTGATAAAAGCGAAGGCATTTTATCCATGACTTCGGCATTGCAGATTGCCGGGAATAGCAAAAATATGATTAATGCAACTCTCATGACACCTAACGTTAGAGGTAAGCGGACTGCCGAAGGCAGGTCCGCTTGACCGAAAGGTTAGAGGTTTGCATGTGCAACCCGGGAGTTAGCTGGCTCCCAGTACCCACCACTGCCGTGATAGGTCTCGGCGTGAAGCAAAAACTCTTCGCCGCAGGAGTTGCATTTGAAACGATAGGAGAGCACATCATCCCAGTGACCCCCAGCAATAAGTTCGGAGAAGGTTGCTTGACATATTGAGTCTGGGTCTTTGATTTCAGAAATCGTTTGATCGGCTAAATTTTGGCCAGCAATCTTGATGGCCTCTTTAAGCTGACTCGGTTGCCGTATGGCGAACCGAACACAAAGATCGTGACACTTTTCACAGGCCATGGACTAGCTACACCTCTAACGTTTGAATTAAGGGGCGCCGTTAGGCGTCCCGCTTGAATGATGGGTTAGGGCCAGAGAAGTGTGAGGCCACTCCAGCCGTGATTGCCCCGACAAGGCCGTAGGACAATACAATAGCAAAGTTGGGATACGGAACTGACGCACCCCAAGTGACACCGAGTACAGCACCTATGAGAGAAACTAACCACAACCGATTTAGGCAAAGATGGTTTAGCGTTACCAAAACGGGTAGACCAACACATGAGAGTGCAAGTAGCCCTATGCCAGCGCCAATGGGCATAGATAGCAACAGATCGAAAACCGAGAACGTAGAGAATGAGATGGCGATATAAACGAACGGAGCAGCAATAGTTGGAACCCAAAGCGCCTTGGCGCAACCTTTGATGCAGTGCTTAACAAGCTCAACCATACCCAAGCCCTAACGTTTGAAGTAAGAGGCTGGCGACACTGTTGGCACAACCCTCGTTATTAATAAACATTTCATAAAAGAACCTTTTCGCCAGTCCCGCTTGACTGTTGGGTTGGGCTATGACTCATAATGCATTTAGGCTTTCAATTTCTGCACTCATTCGAGACAAGAGTGCTCGTGCCTCATTAATCCCAATACCAGTTCTCGTTTGAAACTCTACCGAAGCAATTGCATCAGGGCCATTGATTATTTCGTTAAGTGCATTCGTGATTAGTACAAGCTCTTGAGCACTTAGGTTTAAGGATATGGCTTGATGTCTCATTCTATTGACGCCCAACGTTTGAAGTAAGGGGCTGGCGACAGTGGTGGCTCAACCCTCGTTATTAATAAAAATTTCATAAAAGAACTTTTTTCGCCAGTCCCGCTTGACTGATGGGTTAGCATGATCTTCTGAGGTCTAAGCACCTGTAATTGGGATATTGTCACATGCATTTCTTGGGGTCGTTAACTTCCAGCTATCTATTCGATATGTATCTTTAGGTATGTGAACTATATACGAGCAAGTCTTTGAGATACTTCGTCCCAGCACAATATTTTTATCGTCCTCAGATACTATTGTCCAGCCTGGACCAAGTTGATTATATTGTCGGCCAATTTGCATGTTTAAACTATTCTCGATATCAGCAACCTTAACGGAATTCATACATGATCCGAGAAAGATTAAAGGCCAAAAACTGCAAGTCAGAAATATAAGTTTTTTAAAAGCCATGAGACTTTCAACCTAACGTTAATGTTGTTGCTAACGTTTGAATTAATGGGCTGGCTTTAGCCAGTCCCGCTTGAATGATAGGTTAGGGTTTAAAAGCACCAAGTTTCTCCCTAGCGGTTGCAATAACATACTCATAAAGCTCTAAAGGCAACTCACTTACAAACTGGCTGACCTCAAAACATTCTTTTGCATCGTTTCGGAAAACCTCAAGAACCAACTTTTCTTCACCTTCAACATTGCAATAGCACTCCCAGCCGAGACCATCCCGCTCAGTGTCTGATGCGACTAAGAAAGTATATTTTGTGCCTGAAATTATCATAGCCCTAACGTTTGAAGTAAGGGGCTGGCGACACTGTTAGCTCAACCCTCGTTATTATTAAAAATTTCATAGGAGCACCTTTTCGCCAGTCCCGCTTGACTGATGGGTTAGGCATGGCGCTTACGAATGCTTGCAAAAGAACTATTCACAAGCTTACATAGAAAATAAACGCCTGCAAATAGCACAAACCCAATGCTAAAAAATAGAAGAATAGACCACGGGTAGTACATGACGTGAAGCATTAGGAATGTGGACAAAAGCCCAAGAGTTAGTAGCCCACCAACTAAGCCGGAAAACATAGCTTGTTTAGCATATGGTTGCAGCCTAGGGTGCAGCATACAAGCCAATGAAATTAACAAAGTTGCCATGGCAAGTGCCGTTATTGAGTAAAAGATTATGTTGCCATCCATGTCACCCAGTGAAGGGAATATGTCCGTGGTCACTTGGATGGGTTGATCGATATTCACAAGTGCCTAACGTTTGAATTAAGGGGCGCCGCTAGGCGTCCCGCTTGAATGATGGGTTAGGTTGCAACTTACGCAAAATCTGCTGCCATACGCATTGCACTGAAGGCAATGTACTCGTCAGAGAAAGGTGCGCTCGAAGATTCTGAGCCTCCCAGCCAATTGTCGATTGCATCTTCATGCTCAAGAATGGCTTGTTTTAGTAAAGTTATTTCCTCTTTGGAGGCAGACCTAATTGCTCTCTCTCGCTGAAAGTCGTCAGCGATGCCGAATCTTGAAGCCAAAAATATGAGGCCATGAAGTTCATTCGGTATATTAGCGTGCTTAAGCATCGTAGCTCCATGACACCTAACGTAATATAGACACCGAAATCGGTGTATAACTTATTTTTTGTATGTGATTGTTTATATGAGTGTCTAGCATATCTTTTTGTTTTTATTGATGATTTTTATTTAAATATCATGCATGGAACACACCTGATGGTTGCACCATTTAAAGCTTTTTATGATTACTAAAGTCAAACTGATTATCTTCAAGCTTTTACAAAAATGCAATATTAAATATTTGCTGTTAAAAGCAGTGGCGACTGTTCAGCCACGATTGGATTGCTGTTGATAACCGATCGTTGGAAAGCAGCTATGTGCTGATAATTTAAGAAAAAAGCGCAGCATTGCTGCTGCGCTCGCATAGTTGCCTTTAATGCCAAAAACCGACATGGCCAGTTTTTGATCACCTTAAACTTTCGCCAATGCCTGCTCCAAATCTGCGATCAAATCATCGATATGTTCAATGCCGACTGATAACCTGACCATATCTTCACTTACGCCAGCGCGTGCCAATTCCTCAGCATTAAGCTGACGGTGGGTAGTGGTGGCTGGGTGGCAAGCGAGACTTTTTGCATCGCCGATGTTGACCAGGCGCGTGAATAGTTGCAGCGCGTCAATAAAGCGAGTGCCGCCTTCGCGACCATCTTGCACGCCAAAAGATAGGATGCCTGAGGCGTGGCCGTTGAGGTATTTTTTAACTAGTGCATGGTCGGGGTGGTCTTCAAGCCCGGCGTATCTGACCCATTTTACTTTGGGGTGTTGTTTCAGGTAATTTGCGACGGCCAGCGCGTTGGTGCTGTGGCGCTCGATTCTCAGCGCCAGTGTTTCCAGGCCTTGCAGAATCAAAAAGCTATTAAATGGGCTGATGGCGGCGCCGGTGTTGCGCAAGGGCACGACACGGGCGCGGGCGATGTAGGCGGCGGGGCCTAATGCCTCGACGTAATTGACGCCATGGTAGCTGGGGTCGGGGGTGTTGAGGCTTGGGAAGCGGGCGGCATGTTCTGCCCACGGGAACTTGCCGCTATCGACAATGACGCCACCAATCGAGTTGCCGTGGCCGCCAATGTATTTGGTCAGCGAGTGCACCACAATATCCACGCCGTGCTCAAATGGTCGCGATAGAATGGGCGTGGCGACCGTGTTATCGACGATCACCGGCACGCCGTGTTTATGGGCTGCCGCGCTGATGGCTGCGAGGTCCACCACATTGCCTAACGGGTTGCCTATGGTTTCGGCAAACACCAGCTTGGTGCGGCTGTCGATGAGTTTTTCCAGTGACGCCGGATCGCGGTAATCAAAAAACCGGACTTCTATGCCTTGCTTGGGCAAGGTGTGCGCAAAGAAGTTATAGGTGCCGCCATACAGCGTTGAGACGGACACAATATTATCGCCTGCCTCGGCAATGGTTTGAATCGCGTAGGTAATCGCGGCCATGCCAGAAGCCAGTGCCAGCGCGCCTATGCCGCCTTCCAGTTGTGCCAGGCGCTCTTCTAGCACGGCGGTAGTCGGGTTCATGATGCGCGTATAAATATTGCCTTGTACCTTGAGGTCAAACAGGTCAGCGCCATGTTGGGTATTGTCAAAGGCGTAAGAGGAGGTCTGGTAAATGGGCACCGCAACCGCCTTGGTAGTGGGGTCCGGGTGATAGCCGCCGTGAATGGAAAGGGTTTCTTGTTTCATCGCTCAACTCCATTATTAATTATTTGAATTTATTATATTGGTATTAAAGTATAACCCCGGTGCGCGGCCGGGGTTATATCATTTGCTTACATGCTTATAACCACGGGTGACGCGGCGGATTCACTTTGTTTAGGTAGTAGTTGCCAATGGCGTGAAACTTCCAGCGGACCGGATCATGCAGGGTATGCGTGCGTGCATTGCGCCAGTGACGGTCGAGATTGAGTTCTTCGAGCGTAGAGCGCGTACCGCTGAGCTCAAACAGTTTGTTGCCGGCTAATAGCGCGATTTCGGTGGTCAATACTTTGGCTTCTGCTACTGCAATGGAGGCTGCTGCCACCGTGGTTTCGTTGGCTTCTTTCGCTGCCAGGGTCAAGGCCTCGGCGGCGCGGTCCAGCAAGGCTTCTGCTGCGTGCAAGCGCAATTCCAGGTCGCCAATTTGCTGGATGGTGTAGGGGTCATCGCTGGCATGCTGGATATCCTTGGCATCTATCCATGGCCGCGCGGACTGTTTTACGTAGTCCAGCGTCGCGGCTATGGTGCCTGCGGCAATGCCTGCATCGACGGCTGCCTGAATAAACTGTGAGCTGGGTCCGGCGATGGTCGGTCGGGCAAAGGCTTGGTAAATCGGCACCACATGTTCTGCAGGCACTTGTACGGCTTCAATCACCACGGTTCCGCTGGCGGTGGTGCGTTGACCAAAGCTGGACCAGTCATTGATCACTGTCAGCCCAGGGGTACCTTGTTTGGCTAGCGCCAAGTACGGCAGACCTTCTTCTGTGGCGGCGACTATCGGAATCCAGTGCGCCAGTAAGGCGCCAGTCGCAAAAAACTTGGTGCCATTGACGACAAAACCTTCGCCATGCGGGGTGATGCGGGTGGCAAACTCGACCACCGTGCGGCTGCCTTTTTCTGAGAAGGCATTGCCAAAGCGGGCGCCTTTGAGCACCAGCTCAAAAAAGAACTGCTTCTGGCTCTCGCTGGCATCCAGGATCAGATGCTCGATAATGACAAAATGGTTTTGCGGTAATTGGCCCAGTGAAGGGTCCGCCGCAGAAATAATTTTTATCACTTCGCCCAAGGTGCGATAAGAGACGCCCGCGCCGCCGTAGGCTTTGGGGACGGTGATAGCCCACAGGCCGCTTTGCGAATATGCGTCCAGTTCGGCCACTGGCAAACGGCGCTCTCGGTCGCGCGCAGAGGCTTCCTTGGCAAAGGTCTCTGCTAACTGTTTTGCAACGGCAATCGCCTCTTCGTCACTGCGAATGCGGTGTGCCGCCGGGAGAGTGTGTAATGCTGGTATGGCAAATGTATTGGATTGACTCATGAGGGTTCCTTTCACGGGAGATTAAAAGCGATAGCCGACAGTAAGGCTGTAAACCGTGGGGTTGATCTCCACTTTGCCAAGATTGGCGCCATTGATTTCTGTGCGCGTATCAATGCGTGCATAGCGGATATCACCGCCCACAGACCAATGCTCGTCAATGGCAACATCTACCCCCGCTTGCACTGCGGGCCCCCAGGAGCTGCCCAGTGAAAGTTTGGCGCCGTTATCGAGTTTTTCATCAAGAAAACGCGTGTAGTTGATGCCGAGCCCAACAAATGGCCGTATGGTCGCTTCTGGCCGGAAGTGGTATTGCAGGCTGAGGATGGGCGGCAAATGTTTGGTAGAGCCAGCACGCTCGCCATTGACGTTGATCTGGTGCTTGAAGGCGAGTCCGCCCAAAAGATCGATTGCCCAGTGTGGCGTCAAGTAGTAGCCAATATTAAAGGTCGGGCCAGTTTGACTATCCACCGTCACAGCAGCGGTGTTTTGGATAATACGGCCATTGTGGGATTGAGGATCAATCAATGAAATCCCCGCACGTAATTGCCATGGCGACAGGTCTGTGTCCGCGTGCACGGTGGCAGTAATCATCGACAGAGAGAGGCCGATGGCGATCAAAGGGGAATGGGTAAAGAATGGAAATGCATGTTTCAAGATAAAACTCCTTCTGGTTTTCAAGTCGGCTGTCATGCAGGTACTGCACCACTCGTACGTCAAGAAGGTGACCTAGCTTAACGATCCTTTGCAGAAAGCGTGCCAGGGTAAGATTTTATTAAAAACAAAGACTTATAATTTTTTTGCGTATGGATGACATGCTTTTTGAAAAGCAGCTTGCTGTCAGCGTGCCCTGACAAAGGCAGGCCGCATGCGGATTGAATAAGCGTTTAAGACTGAAACAGGCGTTGCCGACGTCGGCAAATGCTGGGAAGAAGGGCGGTAGATAGAGGGCGATGAAGCGGGTTGCCTTTAAGCAGGTAAATCTGGCAGTAAATGCCCTAACTTGTTGACCTTGGTTTGCAGGTACTTCAGATTGTCAGGCGTAGGCGGCGTGAGCAATGGCACTTGCTGCGCAACGCTGATGCCTAGCGATTGCAAGGCAGTGCGTTTTTCCAGGTTGTTGGAAAGTAGCTGGATCGTGTTGATCTCAAAATAGTGCAGCATCTCAGCGGCCGCTTCGTAGGTGCGGGCATCCACTGGCAGCCCGAGGGCAATATTAGCCTCTACGGTATCCAGGCCTTGGTCTTGCAGCGCATAGGCGCGCATTTTGTTATTGAGACCAATGCCGCGGCCTTCATGGTTTTTTAAATACAGGATCAGGCCTAGGCCGGTTTGCTGGATCAGGCGTTGCGCATGGTGCAATTGTTCGCCGCAATCACAGCGTGTTGAGCCAAACACATCGCCGGTTAAACATTCGGAATGCACTCTGACCAGCGGCGACTGCGCGCCTTGCAGGTTGCCACAGGCCAGCGCAACATGTTCGAGGCCATTGCGGCTATCGGTAAAGACATGGATATCAAACTCGCCAAACTGGGTAGGTAAGCGGGCGGTGGAGCTGTGAGATAAAAATTGCATGATGCGTTGGGCGTTGGAGATGTGTGCCAAACCAATATTGTAGCTGCAACCGGCTTTTTAAAGGGCGGGTTTTGAAATAATCCGTCGTCTGCGGCCATGCAGCCAGGTCATGGCCCAATTTAAGCTTGGTTTAAGATGAATGCTGTTAAACTTTTGGGCATAGTCTCTGTTGCAGGAGTTGGATAAGCATGGTTGGGATGCCCCGTCGCGCCAGGAGAGTACTTCTCGCGCTTTTGATCATGAGCACTACATTAGCCTGCTTGCCGCAGGCAGATTCAGGGGAAAGCCCTGCCAATGCCGGCCGCCTGTCTGCCAAAGGTGAAATTCTGAGTCTGGAAAAAATCTCTCAAAAAGCCAGAGCTTACAAACCCGGTGAAATTCTCGAGGTTGAGCTGGAGAAGAAACATGGCCGCTACGTGTATGAGATCGACATACTGGATGCGGGTAGCCAGGTGTGGGAGCTGAAACTGGACGCCAAGACCGGGCAGCTGCTAAAAATGGAACAGGACGACTGATGCGGTTGCTATTAGTAGAAGATGATGCTTTGTTGGGCGCACAGCTGCAGCTGTCACTTGCACAGGCGGGCTACGCTTGCGATTGGTTGCAAGCGGGTGTTGAAGCCGCGATACAGGGCAGCCTGGAACCTTATGATCTGGCGATTCTGGATTTGGGCTTGCCGGACCGTCCGGGCATGGACATTCTGGCCGAGTGGCGGCGCAAGGGGCTGGCGTTGCCGGTGATTGTCCTGACCGCGCGTAGCAGCTGGCAGGAGAAAGTCGAAGCCTTTCATGTGGGCGCCGATGACTATGTGACCAAGCCCTTTCACTTGCAGGAGCTACTGGCCAGATTGGCGGCCGTGCATAAACGCACGGTGGGGGTGGTCAGTGGTGAGTTGGTGGTGGACGATCTGCGTTTGGATGAGCAAACGCAAACGGTGTGGCAAGCGCAGCGCGCGCACGTGTTGACGGGCACCGAGTTCAGGCTGTTACGGTATTTAATGCTGCATCCTGGGCGTATTTTTTCTAAAACCGAGCTCACCGAACACGTGTACGCCTATGATGCAGACAAGGACAGTAATGTGATCGAAGTCTATGTGAACCGCTTGCGGCACAAGATCGGCGCTGACCGTATCCAGACCCGGCGTGGACAGGGCTATGTGTTGATCGTGCAGGCAGCATGAAGTCTTTACGCACGCAATTGTCGCTAGGGTTGACGCTCAGTCTGGTGGGGCTGCTGACGCTGCAATGGGCGGTGGTGACGTTTACCATAGACCACCTGATCCAGTCGCAGATGACGGCGCGCATGCAGCAGGAAGCAGAAGGGGTGCTCGCGGGTGTTACAGTCAATGCGCACGGGCAATTGGTCTTGGCACCGCATGTGATGACGGCGGCATACCAGCGTCCTTTTTCCGGGCGTTATTTTATTGTGATGCTGGACCAGTCTAAAACCCAATCCCGCTCGTGGTGGGATGTGAACTTGCCGGTGAGCGCGCTCAAGGTGGGTGAAGAGCGGGTCATGCACCTCACCGGCCCTGAGTCTCAGCCCTTGTTGTTATTGGGGCACGGTTACCGCAAGCAGCAACGCATGATCACGATTTATATCGCCGAAAGCCTGGTGGAATTGCAGCAAAGTTTGCGCATGTTTCATTGGTTGTATGGCGTGTTTTCCTTGCTGGGGTTGCTGGCACTGCTCGCCTTGCAGCGCTGGATTGTCGTGAATACGCTCCATCCCTTACAGCAGATCAAGGAAAGCCTGGCAAAAGTGGCCAGTGGCGAGCTGCAGCAGATGAATGCCAGCGGTCCGGCCGAAGTCATGCCGCTCATCAATGAGTTTAACCGTATCCTCAAAAGTGCCAGCCAGAAAACCCGGCGCTCGCGGCTGGCTATCGGCAATCTGGCCCATGGGCTTAAAACCCGTCTCGCCCAGCTGCAATTGTTGTCAGGGGACGCCTCACTAGAGAGTGATGCTCAGTTGCGGCACATGGTACAAAGCTGTGCCGATGAAATTTATCAGGATGTGGAGCGCGAGTTAAAACGGGCGCGCTTGATGGGCGATGCCTATACCAGCCAAACGACGGACCTGGAACTGGTGCTACCCACGCTGGTGGCGACCCTGCAAAAAATCTATAGCGAAAAGACCGTCGGATTTGCCTGGCAGCACGACGGTCAGCCGCGCGTGATGATAGATCGCGAAGACATGCTGGAACTACTCGGGAATGTGCTGGATAACGCATTTAAATGGTGCCGCAGCCAGGTTCAGTTAAATATCTCGGTGCAGGCGGAGATACACATCATTGTTGAAGACGATGGGCCCGGTAGCCAGGCTTCAGAACTGGCGGCCTTGCTGCAACGTGGCATGCGTATGGACGAATCCAAGCCGGGCAGCGGATTGGGTCTGGCCATCGTGCAGGATATTGTGCAGCATTATCAGGGCAGCATCGTACTCGACCATTCGCCACGGCTGGGCGGACTGCGGGTGACATTCACGCTCAGGCCCGGCGTGCAGGCCTGAGCGCTTGAGTCGACCCGTTAAAACCAGTCGCGGTTGAGGCTATTCACTTTGCCAGTCTTGGCATCCAGCGTGACTTCCCACTCTTTGCCCTTGGCATCGACGATTTCCACTTCGTAGTCCCAGCCGTCTCTAAATTTGCGGCGTTCCAGCTCGACTTCTTTCACCACGCCAGGTTTGGCTGCCAGGGCTTTGGTCTGTGCCTCCTGCTGCGAAATCAGGCCGAACGCTTTTACCATTTGTTCCATTTTCTGCATATCGTCTTCATCGTCGTCGTCAGCCCAAGCAGGCTGCAACAAGCTGCTGGCAATTAGCAGGCTACTCAATACATAAGGCAGTATTTTGTTCATTTGGGGCTCCTTGTTTCACAATGAACCGTCAAGATACCTGTGCAGCCTTAACTCAAGCTGAAAAGCCCTTTATCCGAGCAGTATTTTTAAATTCATATTTTTTTAATATTTGCAAGGCTGTTGTAAGGGAATGTGTGCAGAATGACACTTACAGAATCCGTTAAGCCTCATTTGTTAAGCAAGACGGCCCTCGTAACCACTTAAATACAGGAGTTTCAAATGAATATTTCTAAATCATTGGTTGTTGTGGGTATGGCATTATTCACTGTTGCAGGAACTGCATTGGCGGATGAGAGCATCCCTGTTCAGCAACAAAACTTTAGTAAACGCCCATTAGCAGTAAATGCGACTGCTGAAAAATCAGAACAGGCTTGGGAAGGTACCAGCTTGAAGGTAACTGATCCGGCACAAAGCGTTGCACAACATCAGCGTCAATTGTTAAATCTGCGCTTTGCCAGCAAACGCGCTTATCAATAAGGTGGCTTACTGATACCCCGGCAATTGCAAATCAGGTTGATGTTGCTTGAGCTGGGTGAATAACCAGCGCGTCTCCAGCAGAATCCAGACGCGTAACATGGCCTCCATGGGGTCAAAAGGTTTGGTTAAAAAATCTTTTGCCCCCAGGGCCAGCGCCCGTCTACGGGTGGCGATGGTCGCATCCGCAGTCAGTACCAGCACCGGCAAGTATTCATTGTGGCCGACATGGTGCGAGAGCTGGTCGAGCACGGCAAACCCGTCCAATACCGGCATCATCAAATCCAGCAAGATCAAATCAGGTTGAAAGGCGTTGACCAGATCCATGGTCTTGGTCGGGTCTGTGGTGCTGATCACCTGCTCAAACCCTTCTTTGGTCAACAGCTCTTCGAGTAAGCGCAAGTTGGCTTCAGCATCATCAATAATCAGAATTTTGGACGCACGCAGTTGTTCTATGTTCATGAGGCAGACTCTGGTAATAATTTAAGCAATAGCTGGTTGAAACTGGCTACATTTAATGGCTTGGTAAAATAATGTGTAATGCCCAGCTGACTCAGGCGCTCCCTGGTTTCCGGCAAGGCATCCGCACTTAACACGACGATGGGCATGGACTGCAAGGACTGCCGCTCGGCCTGTATGTGCTGAATCAGTCTCTCCCCCGAACCGTCTGGCAAATTGAGATCCAGCAATAGCAAATCTGGCTGCATATCCCTTAACCAAACCATGCTTTCCTGCAGGTTGGCAGCCAGATGCAGCTTGAGGTGCCGATGCTTGCTTACAATCGCTTCAATCAGGGCCTGGTTACTCGGGTTGTCTTCCACGTACAAAATAGGCCGTTTGCCGGTGGAAGGGGTGGTGACGGGCTGCACCGGCGCGCCTGGCTCCACCGGCGCAGACACATGCACGGGCTGGTGGTGTGCATTAGGCTGTGCCGGCAGGCTGATCCAGAATAGGCTTTTATCTTCAGCGACCCCGATTTGCCCGCCCATGGCGTCCATCAGTTGTTTACTGAGCACCAGCCCCAAGCCGGTGCCTTCCGTCACGGTACGTTCGGCGCCGAGGCGGTCAAATGGCGTAAACAGCCGGGAGCGCATCGCGAGCGGAATGCCTTTGCCCGCATCCTCGACCTCTACGCGTACCTGACCATGCTGGGGATAGGCCCTGAGCTTGACCACACTGTTCTCGGGGCCATATTTCAAGGCATTCGACAGCAGGTTAAGTACCACTTGCAGCAGCCGCTGACGGTCTGCCTGTACGGCCAGGTCTGCTGCAAACTCGGTTTGGATCGAAATATCACGCACCTTTTCCAAGGGCTTGAGGTAGTGGTAAGCCTCTTCTAGCAGTCCATTCACCGAGACGTGTTCCAGCGCCATGTCAATATCGCCACTTTCAATCCGCGAGATGTCCAGCACCTCGTTAATCAGCTTTAACAGATGCTGGCCCGCATTATGAATCAAGGTTGCGCTGTCTTTTTGCCGCCCCTCGGGCAAGTCATTTTCCAGGATCTGGGCAAAGCCTAAAATGGCATTGAGTGGTGTACGCAACTCATGACTGGTGCGCGACAAAAAATTACTTTTTGCGGCACTGGCTTCTTCGGCTTCTACCCGTGCCAAATGTGCCTCCTGTGCACTTTTAGTCAGCAATTGTGAGGCATGCTCCAGCTCACTGGTCAGCTCACCGAGCTCGTCGCGGCTAATGCTGGGCAAGGCCAGCGGTTCGCCTTTGACCAGATGGGTGGCACTGTCACGGATGGTCCGCACCCTGGCGACGATGGTCTGGCTGAAAAGCCAGACACCAATCAGGGAGCCTGCTACCCCGGCGATGACTGCCATCAGCGTAATGCGCAAATTGCGTTTGCGCTCAAAAATCACTTCTTTCTTGTCTTGCTCGACGATGGCTGATTCGCGCGCGCTCATCTGATTCAAATGATTGCGCAATTGATTCAAGGCTTTGCCTTGTGAGGAAAACTTTGTAATCAGCGCCTGGTCGGCTTCCTGTGCTCGGTGACTGGCCATCACGGCCAGGTCTTCCAGGTTTTGGGCGACCAGCGGGTGAATGACATCGAGCAGGTGTTGTTGCGAGGCATCGTCCAGATTGGTTTCGAGTGAGTGCAGCAAATGCGGCATACTTTGCTTGGCACTTTCGTAGCCAGTCAGAAATTGCCGGTTACCCGTCAGTAAAAAGTCTCTTACGCCCGTGGAGGCTTCCAGCAACAAGGTTTGCAGGGTCTGGATATCCTGCTGGATTTGCAAGGCATTCTGCACGCGTCTTTCGAGCAGAGCTGCTTGCTGTTCACTCTCGAAAATCAGCGCCAGTGACGCCAGTAACACTGTGAGCGGCAAGGCATTGAGCACGATCCCCTTGGTGGTGAGCGATAAATCCTGCCACAGCCGGTTCATGCGGTTGCTGAATTGGTGTAGGCCTGTCACGATCCACTGCATGTTTATAGTCCGTCGCTGCTAAAACCGGCTTCAACCGCCTTGACTGCCGCTTGTGTGCGGTCCCGCAAGTCCAGTTTGCTTAAAATACGTTCTACATGAATCTTGATCGTGCCCGGTGAAATGCCCAGCTTTTGCGCCAGGATGGCATTGCTGGCGCCGGAGGGTAACAAGGCAAAGACCTCGCGTTCGCGCGGGGTCAGTTTTTGCAGGACGCTGTCATCAATGCTAGTGGCAGTGCGGGTGGATTGTTGCAGGGCAAATCCAATCAATCCGCACAGGCTATGCAATAGCTGCAGATTGGCGGGGCTAAGTGGATTGCTGGTCATGAGTGCCAGCAGGCCAACCGCCCGCTGCTGGACGGCAATCGGCAGATGATAGCAATGCAAGGTGGGTGCTGTGCCTGCGGGCGGTTGTAGCGTCCATAAGCTGGCGACATATTGAGTATGCACTTCAAACGTGATTGGTTCCTTGAGCCATAGCGCCAGCGCACCCAGCATGGGCATACGCGCGCCCACCGGATAGGTATTGCCTCTTTGTGCCAGAATTTTGAGCGCCCCGGCATGCTGCTGGCTGATCAGGGCATGCGGCGCACCAAATTGTCCGCTTAACTCATCCAGTACCCATTGCAGCAGGCTCTCTGACCAGCCATGACTAAATAATTGCTGCCCGAGCTTTTCAAACAGGCGCTCATGCGCGATTTGCACCTGATTTTGTTTGAGGGCGTTGCGCAGGGCAAATGCACTTTCCGTGGCAGGCGCATTTGCAGCATGGGGTATGGGTGAGTGAGCACTGTCGTTAGGCATATGCCATTTAGTATATACCGAACTCCGTATATTGGTTGATTTTTTATTGTCAGGACCCGTGCACAATGCTTGATCTGGTTATCAGGCAACGCATTGTGGTGCAGGAGATACCCGGCGTCATTGAGATGAATCAGTGACACGAAAAGGATAAACAATGAAAAAATTATGGTTGGCAGTCATCGCTGCATTTGGTTTAATGGGTTCAGTCCATGCGGATGATGTTGATCAGGCGCAAGCGGTGAAGCAACAGCATCATCACAACTTTTTGAGCAAACGGCCTTATGCAAAAGTGCCGGTTGCCAAACAGGATGCCGATGGCAAATGGATTGGCGCAGGCATCGTGACTGACAAGCCCGAGAAGGGCTTTGACAAGCACCAGCAAATGCAACTGCATTTTATCGGCAGGCGTCCTTACACTGCGCCCATGGCTGACTAAGGCGGCACTGAACAAGATCGGGTGGGAACAGGTCAGCGATGGCCGTATTCCCTCCGTTGCACACTGGTGATCGCACATCCCGCATACAGGCGGGGCTAGTATTTGAAAAAATGATGATAAAAACGAATAAATTAAAAGAGGACTGATACACCATGTCAACCGATACTCAACGGTCAGGGCCGTTGTCATTGTTAGCGCATTTGAACCGCGACCTACCGGCTTCGATTGTCGTCTTTTTTGTCGCCTTGCCCCTGTGCCTGGGTATTGCACTGGCTTCTGGCGCTCCTTTGTTTTCCGGCGTGATTGCCGGCATTATCGGTGGCATTGTGGTTGGCCTCGCCAGTGGTTCGCAACTGGGGGTGAGTGGACCCGCGGCCGGCCTGGCGGTGATTGTGCTGGCCGCCATTAGCAACCTGGGTTCTTATGAGGCATTTCTCGCTGCGGTCGTACTGGCCGGGGTGTTCCAGTTTTTGCTGGGCCAGTTTAAAGCCGGCTTCATTGCTTATTTTGTGCCATCTTCGGTGATTAAAGGCATGCTGACCGGCATCGGCCTGTTGATTATCCTCAAGCAGATTCCGCATGCCTTTGGCTATGATGCGGATTTTGAAGGTGACGAAGCCTTTGAGGAGGCAGGGGGTCACAACACATTTAGTGATATTTTGCAGGCCTGGGATTTATTGACGCCAGGCGCCATCCTGATTGCCGCTGTTTCCTTTGCCATCCTGATTTTTTGGGATGTCTATTTGAGTAAAAAGCATCGTGTGTTTCAAGTGCTGCAAGGGCCGATTGTGGTGGTGTTCACCGGTATCGCGCTCAACTGGGCGTTTATGCATGAATGGCTGGACTTCAAACTGGCGGCTGACCAGATTGTGAGCTTGCCCGTTGCCAGCAGTCTCGGCGACTTCGCCAGTTTTTTCACCCACCCGGATTTTAGTCAGATGACTCAGCCTTTGGTGATCAAAACCGCATTGGTGATGGCGATTGTGGCCAGCCTGGAAACCCTGCTGTGTGTGGAGGCGACGGATAAACTAGACCCGCATAAGCGTGTGACACCGACCAACCGTGAGCTCAAGGCGCAGGGGTTAGGCAATGTTTTGTCTGGCCTGATTGGCGGTTTACCCATCACACAGGTGATCGTACGTAGCAGTGCAAACATTACCTTTGGTGCACACACAAAAATGTCAGCGATACTGCATGGTTTTTGGTTACTGTTGAGTGCCATCACCATCGCCAGCCTGTTGAATATGATTCCGCTGGCCAGCCTGGCAACCATTCTGATTATGGTCGGCTATAAGCTGGCCAAACCCAGCCTGTTCAAGCAGATGTATGCCTTGGGTTGGGAACAGTTTGTGCCTTTTGTGGTAACGATTGCCGCGATTGTGTTGACTGACTTGCTGACCGGCATCGGCTTGGGCCTAGTGGTGGCTATTTTCTTCACCTTGCACCATAGCTATCGTAATTCGCATTACATCAAGCAAACGCGCTCGAACGAAGAGGGCCGCGAAGTGTATCATCTCGTTTTGGCCGAAGAAGTATCGTTTTTTAATAAAGCGAGCATCCTCGAAGTCCTGGCATCCATCCCGCGCAATAGCAAGGTGGTGATTGATTGCACCAATAGCAAATCAATCGCCTATGATGTGGTGGAGTTTATCCAAGACTACCAACAACAGGCCAAACTGAAAAATATTGCGGTTGAAACCATCCAGTTTAACCCGCCCAAATTTATGCTTGGCCATTAAGATTTTGGCTGATCAATAATAAAAAACTGATTATTAAGGATAGATTGATATGTACAAACATCCCTTGCTCGACCGTGACAAAATGACCCCGCGTGAAGCGCTAGAGATTCTGGTCGAAGGCAACCACCGTTTTACCAGTGATCTCGAGCAGGACAAGGACTTCAAAAGCCTGATTCAAATCACCAAAGATAAGCAACACCCGTTTGCTTCATTTCTCAGTTGCAGTGACTCCCGAGCACCGGTGGAGTTGTTGTTTGATCAGGCCCTTGGCGATGTGTTCAGTGTGCGTCTGGCAGGCAATATTGCCTCGGATAAAGCGATTGGCAGTCTTGAATTCGCCAGTAAATACCTCGGCAGCAAACTGATTGTGGTCATGGGGCATAGCTCTTGCGGCGCAGTCAAAGCAGCTTGCGACGATTTCAAAGACGGGCATATTGGTGAGATTATCAATCTGATCAAACCCTCTATCCGTCACGAAAAAACAGTCTCAGACCCGGCGCAGCGTAATTCCAAGAATGGCGACTTCGTGGAAAAGATTTGTGCACTCAATGTGAAATATCAAATCGATACCATCATCCGCTGCAGTGATATTGTCGATGATATGCTGCAAAGCAAGCAAATCGGTATTGTTGGCGCGGTTTATGATATCTCGAATGGTAAAGTGGACTTCCTTGAAGAGACATTTATTGGCTAGTCGTTGGTCTGGTACAAATAAAAAGCCGATGCATGCATCGGCTTTTTTTGTGGGAACTCAGGAGTCAGGCGCCTAGTGGTTACCCTCTTTGGCCAGATTGATGCTGTATTTCGGAATCTCAACCGTGACATCCTGATCCTGCAACACGGCCTGGCAGGACAAGCGTGAATGCGGTTGCAGGCCCCAGGCACGGTCTAGCATGTCTTCTTCATCTTCTTCGATCTCGTTCAGGCTGTTAAAGCCTGCACGCACAACGACATGGCAGGTAGTACAGGCACACACGCCGCCACAGGCATTATCAATGTCTATGTCGTGCTTCAACAAGGCGTCGCAAATCGAAGTCCCTGAGGCTGCTTCAATCACGGTGCCTTCCGGGCACAGTTCAGCGTGGGGGAGGATGGTAATTTTAGGCATATCAGAGTTCCAGTGAATCCAGGTTTTTACCGGCCAGCGCTTTTTTGACAGACGCATCCATGCGTCTGGCGGCAAAGGTTTCGGTGGCATGGTTGAGGGTTTCGGTCGCTTGCTTGATGGCTTGGCTATCGTGTTCATTACACAGGGCACGTAACGCCTGGATAGACGCTTCTATCTGCGCACGCTCCGCCGCATCCAGCAAAGTGTCGCCACTCTCTGCGAGGGCGGCTTCAATCGCTTCAATCAGGCGCTGGGCATCGACTATCGCTTCACGCAGCATGCGCGCCTGTTTGTCTGCTTCGGCGGCGCCAAACGAGTCTTTGAGCATGTTGGTGATTTGTTCTTCGTTGAGGCCATAAGACGGCTTGACGGTGACATTGGACTCGACGCCACTGGTCTGTTCGCGCGCGGAGACCGAGAGCAGGCCATCGGCATCAATCTGAAAGGTGACGCGGATACGGGCAGCCCCGGCCGCCATAGGCGGAATGCCACGCAGTTCAAAGCGTGCCAGTGAACGGCAGTCGCTGACCAGCTCGCGCTCGCCTTGTACCACATGGATCGCCATCGCCGTTTGGCCGTCTTTGTAGGTGGTGAAATCCTGGGCACGTGCAATCGGCAAGGTCGAGTTGCGCGGAATGACTTTTTCAACCAGCCCGCCCATGGTTTCCAGTCCTAAGGAGAGCGGCGTCACATCCAGCAGCAATAAATCATCGCCACTGCGGTTGCCAGCCAGAATGTTGGCCTGAATGGCAGCCCCCAGGGCGACCACTTTGTCCGGGTCCAGATTGGTTAACGGTTCTTGCTGAAAAAAGGCTTGTACGGCATGACGGATATGCGGCATGCGCGTCGCGCCGCCAACCAGTACCACGCCCTTGATTTCATCGATGGCCAGGCCGGCATCGCGCATGGCTTTGCGCGTAGGGCTCAGGGTTTTATTGACCAGATGTTCGGTCAGGGCAACAAACTGGCTCACGCTCAGTGTTTCATCCACCAATGCACCATTACTGAGTTTGCAGACAATATTGGCTTCATGGTTATCGGTCAGCCACTCTTTGGCCTGGCGCGCTTTGGTCAGCAACAGGCGCGTGTCTTCTTCGGTTAACGGTTTGAAGTCTGCCGTTTTGCTACGCACCTGATCAAGCACCCAGCAGTAAATCCGGTGGTCAAAATCATCGCCGCCCAGGGCAGAGTCGCCATTGGTTGACAGGACTTCAAACACCCCTTTGCTCAAGCGCAGGATGGAAATATCAAATGTACCGCCGCCCAGGTCATAAATGACATAGACGCCTTCTGCCGCGTTATCCAGGCCGTAGGCAACGGCGGCGGCCGTCGGTTCATTGAGCAGGCGCAAGACATGCAAGCCTGCCAGTCGGGCCGCGTCTTTGGTCGCCTGGCGTTGCGCATCATCAAAATAGGCGGGCACGGTAATGACTGCACCGGTGAGTTCACCGCCCAGCGCCTTTTCAGCGCGCACTTTCAGTGTCTTTAAAATCTCGGCAGAAATCTCAATTGGGCTTTTGAGCCCGGCACGGGTTTTCAGCTCCAGTATGCCGTGTGAGCTGTCGTTCTCGACAAAATGGTAGGGGATATGCGCGCGGTCGGTGATGTCGTGCAAGGCCCGGCCCATAAACCGTTTGACCGAAACAATGGTATTCACCGGGTCCTGGCTTTGTGCCGCTTGCGCCTCATGGCCGACGACGACAGCCTCTTCGAGGTAACGTACCACAGAAGGTAACAAGGCATGCCCGTGTTCATCGTGCAACACGGTGCTCATGCCGCTACGCACGGTTGCCACCAGCGAGTTGGTGGTGCCCAGGTCTATGCCCACCGCCAGTTTGTGCTGGTGTGGGGCTGGGGAAAAACCTGGTTCTGAAATCTGTAATAGGGCCATGAAATTCTAATCTTCCAACTGGGCGATGATCTGGTGGATATCCTCAGTCACTTTGTCAATAAAACGCATTTTACGCACGGTCATCGCCGCCGCTTGCGGGGCGTCAGCCAGCTCGGTTTTCACCTGTTGCTGCAAGTCTTTGGCCGCCAGATGCATTTCTGACAGCAAGCGTTCAAGTGCTGGAATGTCTTTGCCAAACTTGGCGTCTTCCATCGCCTCGCGCCACTCCATTTGTGACATCAGAAAATCCGCGGGCATGGCGGTATTCTGTTCCTCATCGGTAGCAATCCCCTGCAGTTGCAGCAGATAACGGGCACGGGCGGTCGGCTGCTTCAAGGTCTGATAGGCCTCGTTTGCCAGGGTGGCCATCTGCATGGATTGCATTCGTTCAGCAGGGGAGGCGTTCACAAACTTGTCAGGATGCACTTCAGCTTGTAGTTTGCGGTAGTGCGCATCGAGTGTGGCCAGATCAATTTCAAATTGGGCTGGCAGCTGAAACAGCGAGAAATGGTTTTGCATAAAGTCATCAGCCGCAGAAAACGAAGGTTATCTGCGGCAACAATTAAACCGTAAAAGACTCACCACAACCACATTCGTCCTTGACGTTGGGGTTGTTGAACTTAAAGCCTTCATTGAGGCCTTCTTTGGCAAAGTCGAGCTCCGTGCCATCGATGTAGACCAGACTCTTAGGGTCTACAATCACTTTAATGCCATGGCTTTCAAACGTCGTATCCTCTGGCTGCAGATCATCCACAAACTCCAGCGTGTAAGCCATGCCCGAGCACCCTGTGGTTTTGACACCGAGGCGCAAGCCTATGCCTTTGCCACGGTTCGCCAGAAACTTTTCAACACGTTGGGCCGCGGCTTCTGTCAGGGTAATCGCCATATTACGCGCCTTGCTTGGATTTCAAATCGGCAATCGCGGATTTGATCGCATCTTCGGCCAGCACTGAGCAGTGAATTTTCACTGGCGGTAACGCCAACTCTTCCGCAATCGCAGAGTTCTTGATCTCTTGCGCCTGATCCAGGGTTTTGCCCTTGAGCCATTCTGTCACCAGTGAGCTCGAGGCAATGGCAGAGCCACAGCCATAGGTCTTGAATTTGGCGTCTTCAATCACGCCCGCATCATTGACCTTGATCTGCAATTTCATCACGTCGCCGCAAGCGGGCGCACCGACCATACCGGTGCCGACATTCGGGTCGTTTTTGTCCATAGAACCCACATTACGTGGATTTTCGTAGTGGTCTAATACTTTATCTGAGTAAGCCATATGATTGCTCCTATCAATTAAAACGTCACATAAAGATTATGTTCATGTTTTAATTTAAAAAATAATTCTTTCATGAATAAAAATTGCAGATTTCATTGTCTGGCAAGGCGGAGGCATGCGCCGTTTAGTCTAATCTAAACAAGCATGTCGACAACGCCGCCAGGCGATGAAAGATCACATTAATGCTCTGCCCATTCAACTTTTGACAAATCAATCCCATCCTTGAACATCTCCCATAATGGGGACAGTTCACGCAGTTTTCCAATCTTGCTCTTCAACAAATCTATCGTGTAATCCACATCAGCCTCGGTGGTAAAGCGGCCAATGCTGAAACGGATGGAGCTGTGAGCCAACTCGTCAGAGCGGCCCAAAGCGCGCAAGACATAGCTTGGTTCCAGGCTGGCCGAGGTACAGGCAGAGCCGGAGGAGACGGCGATATCCTTGATTGCCATAATCAGCGATTCACCTTCTACAAAGTTGAAGCTCACATTCAGATTGTGGGGGACGCGGTGATCCAGATCCCCATTGACGTAAGTCTCTTCAATTTGCAGCAAACCGTTGAGTAGACGGTCACGCAACATGCGGATACGTTCGTTCTCGCTGGCCATTTCTTCACGGGCAATGCGGAAAGCTTCCCCAATGCCGACAATCTGGTGGGTGGCCAGCGTCCCGGAACGCATGCCACGCTCGTGACCGCCGCCATGCATCTGCGCTTCAATGCGGATGCGTGGTTTACGGCGGACATACAAGGCACCAATCCCTTTAGGGCCATAGGTTTTGTGCGCAGAAAAGCTCATTAAATCCACAGGCAGTTTTTCCAGGTCTATCGTTACTTTGCCGGTGGCTTGTGCGGCATCCACATGAAAAATCACGTTGTTGGCACGGCAGACATTGCCCAGCGCTTCGATATCCTGAATCACGCCGATTTCGTTATTCACCAGCATGATGGATGCCAGCACGGTGTCAGGGCGAATGGCTGCCTTGAATTTTTCCAGTGAAATCAGGCCGTCGGCTTCTGGTTGCAAATACGTGGCTTCATAGCCCTCGCGCTCCAGTTCACGCACGGTGTCCAGCACCGCTTTGTGCTCGGTGGCCGAGGTAATGATGTGTTTGCCTTTGCTGGCAGCATAAAAATGCGCAGCGCCTTTAATCGCCAGGTTGTTGGACTCGGTCGCACCTGAAGTCCAGACGATTTCGCGTGGATCCGCATTCACCAGTTTGGCAACTTCTTCACGTGCATGCTCAACCGCCTGCTCGGCTGTCCAGCCGTAAGGATGGCTACGCGAGGCCGGGTTACCAAAATCCTCGGTCAGGTAAGGGATCATCTTTTGTGCAACACGAGGATCCACAGGGGTGGTCGCAGAATAATCCAGATAGATCGGCTTTCTTTCAGACATATTTCAATGCTCTTTCCATAAAATACTTATGCCGCGATGGCACTTAACCCTTTGAGACGTTGCACTTCTTTCTGCAACGCGGCTAAAAATTCGCTGATTTCTTCGGCGGTGTTACTGTCGCTCAAACTTACGCGTACCGCACCGCGCGCAAGGTCAGGTTCTATCCCCATGGCCAGCAGGACATGACTGGGCTCAGTACTGTCACTGGAGCAGGCGGAGCCGCTGGCGACAGCAAATCCAGCTTTATCCAGCGCGGTGACCAAGGTCTCACCCTCAATATTGGGGATGGCAAAAAAACTCGTATTGGGCAGGCGTGGTACATTCTCCGCAAAGATCACCGCACCCAGACGCTGCAATCCGGCTTCAAGCTGAGACCGCAAGGCGTGGGTCGCCTGGCTGCGGCTTTGCAGCGTTTGCATAGCAAGCAGGCAGGCCTGGGCAAAGCCCACAATGCCGGCGACATTCTCGGTGCCGCTACGCAAGCCTTTTTCTTGTCCACCACCGTGCAGCAAGGGCGCAATGTCCACCCGTTTGTCCAGAATCAGGGCACCAACGCCAACCGGACCACCCATTTTATGGCTGGAAATCGTCATCGCATGCACGCCCAAAGACGTGAAATCGACAGACACCTTACCAAACGCTTGTACGGCATCGCTATGGATCAGCGCGCCACGCGCTTTTGCCAGCGTTGCCAATTCAGCGACCGGCTGTAAGGCGCCTGTTTCGTTATTCGCCAACATGCAAGATACCAAGCCTGTAGGTGTGTTCAGCGCTTGTTCGGCTTGCTGCAGGTCCAGCGTGCCTTCGGCCGTGACCGGTAGCGTTGCCACTTTCCAGTCATGCCAAGCCAGCGACTGCGCCGGTTTGGTGACACAGGGATGTTCAATGGCACTGATCAATAATTGCGTGGCACTCAAGTTGGCTGCCATGCCCTTGATGGCAAAGTTATTGGCTTCGGTACCCCCGGAGGTAAAGACCACTTGCGACGGTTGCACACCGACACATTCGGCAATCTGTGCTCTGGCCAGTTCCATGGCATCGCGCGCATTGCGCCCAAACACATGACGACTGGTCGGATTGCCACACGCTTGCCCCAGCCACGGCAACATGGCGTCCAGCACTTGCGGTTTCAGTGCGGTGGTGCTGTTGTGGTCAAAGAATACGGTGGTCATGGACTTGGTGTGCCTTGATGCCCGGTCTTAAGCCGCAATGCTGGCTTCAGAGCCACATTTTCGCGGGGCAAAAATCACCTGGCCTGTAGATTTGTTGCGTTGCATGTCTACCATGTCGGCCAGTGTGACGCCTGACAGGTAGTCCAGAATTTTGCTGTTTAAAGAAGCCCATAGCTCATGGGTCATGCAGCGGCCTTCTTCATGGCAATTCTCGTTGCCACCACATTGGGTCGCGTCAATTTGCTCATCTACGGCAGTGATAATGTCAGAGACGGAAATCTCATGATGCGCTTTGGCAATACGGTAACCGCCGCCGGGGCCGCGCACGCTGGAAACCAGGCCTTGTTTGCGCAGGCGACTGAATAACTGTTCAAGGTAAGATAATGAAATGCTTTGGCGCTCACTGATGCCGGCCAATGTCACTGGTTTATCCGCTTCATAGAGCGCGATATCCAACATGGCGGTAACGGCAAAACGACCTTTGGTAGTTAATCGCATCTTGAGATGACCTTTAAAAACAGTATTGAATTATAGAATAACCTACTGTTTTAGTCAATTATTATGCTGTAAAAGTTCAGTCTGTTTTTATCCATCTAATCAAGGCCTCAATGCGGGACCGAGGTCAGGCTGGAAAGGCCTGTTCGCTGCCTTTATTCCGGCTTTTTGGCAAACGCCTCACCGACATTGCTGTCGTTTTCCACATCATTCAGTCTGGCGACTTGCGCCTTCAGTTCGGCAATTTCTGCTTCTTGCTTGTGTGCATGATCGAGCAAGCTGTTGATCGCCTTGATCATCGGGTCATTTTCATCATTGCCCACCGCATAGGCGTTGAACCCCATTTTCTGTGCGACATCATGGCGTTGCTTGGCTTTTTCCTCCTCGAGGATACGCGCCGGAATCCCAACCGCAGTGGCGTTTTCAGGGACGTCTTTGACCACCACGGCATTGGAGCCGATTTTGGCGTTCTTGCCGACGGTGATGGGCCCCAACACTTTGGCTCCAGCGCCAATGACCACACCAGATTCCAGTGTCGGATGACGTTTGCCCTTGTTCCAGCTGGTGCCACCCAAGGTGACGCCATGGTAGAGCGTGCAGTCATCGCCAATAATGGCTGTTTCACCAATCACCACGCCCATGCCATGGTCAATAAACACGCGCCGACCAATGGTGGCGCCGGGATGAATCTCGATGCCGGTCAGCCAGCGGCCAAGATGCGACAACGCTCGCCCCAGCCAATAGAGCCGGTGACTCCATAACCAGTGACTGAAACGATGCAAAATCAGCGCGTGGACGCCAGGGTAGGTGGTCAGAATCTCGAAATGTGTCCGTGCGGCCGGGTCACGGTCAAACACAATCGAAATATCTTCTTTAAGATGTTTGAACATGCGCGCATTATGCCACAAGTCTTGGCTTAGGCTTGCCGGGTTGTTGCTTGGGAGGGGTGGTTAGCCACAGCGTGTGAAGAGATCGCAGAGGAAATCCATGAAACACACGTTTTTGTCTCTTTTTGCCTGGTGTGGGCGTTTTGGCTAAAAAAGGGAAAGCCGTTAAAATAGCGAGCGTGTTTATTAGAAATTCGTGTTGAATGTCAGATCATTGCCAATCCTGTGGCGCCTGCTGTGCCAGTTTCCGCGTCTCGTTTTACTGGGCTGAGACTGACGCGCATCCACTGGGGATGGTGCCGGCCGACATGACGAAAAAAGTCAATGAGACCTATGTTTGCATGCAGGGCACTGAGATCAAGCCGGTTCGTTGTGTCGCGTTACAAGGGCAGGTCGGGCAGTCAGTCGGGTGCAGTATTTATGCCTTGCGATCGAGCACCTGCCGCGAGTTTGAAGCAGGCTCGGTCGTATGCAATGAGGCGCGGGCGAAGATCGGGTTGGCGGCGATTTGATGGCGAATGGGGGGGCAATATTCACCGCCGATAAACGCAGATAGACGCCGATGAAAAAGCAATCGGCATTTTGCTTCGTTATCTGAGCTCTTCTCGTCCTTTTGTGCTGAACGCAGCCACTAATACTTGCTGTGTTTCTTGGGATTGACCGTGAGCGTCAAAATCCCGCGCAACAGGTTCACTTCTTCTTTTTCGAGCCGGGTACGGCCATACAGGCGGCGCAAGCGCTCAAACAGTTTTTTCGGCGCACGTGGATTGATGTAGCCGATATGCTCCAAGACTTCGCGCATGTGCTCATAAAAACGCTCCAGGTCCTCCTGCGTCGCGAGTTCCACCGGTTTTTCCTGGTAATGCAGTTCACCGGTCGTCACCGCCATACGGGTTTCATAACACATCACCTGTACGGCTTGCGCCAGATTGAGTGAGGTGTATTCCGGATTGGCCGGAATCGTCGCCAGTACATGACAGCGTTCCGCCTCGGCGTTGCTGAGTCCGCTCATTTCGGTGCCAAACACCAGTGCGACCTCGCTATGGCTGGCGACAGTTTTGACTTCCTGTGCTGCTTCACGCACGGTCATCACCTGTTGCGACAACGAGCGCTCTTTGCCGCTGACGCCAATCACAAACTGGCAATCAGCCAGCGCTTCTTCCAGGGTTTGTGTGACCACGGCATGGTCCAGCACATCACCTGCATTCACGGCCAGTGACTTGGCTTCGCCATCGGGAAAGTGTTTGGGACGCACCAGATAGAGCCGGTTCAGGCCCATGGTTTTCATGGCGCGCGCGGTCGAACCGATATTGCCAGGATGGCTGGTTTGGCATAACACGACGCGGATATTGTTAAAAATGGGGGATTCAGAGGTAGAAGACATGCGTATATTTGGTCGTTGTGTTTGTGACACAGCGCTTAAAAAGCTAAAATAGCATTTTATCAGTGTAATCAAGAATCCCACAGCATGCATCCAACCCTGAATGTCGCCATCCGCGCCGCGCGTGAAGCTGGCAAAATCATTAACCGTGCCGCCATGGATATTGGCGCCCTCAAGATCGAGCAGAAAGACACTAACGATTTCGTCAGTGAAGTGGACCGGGGTGCCGAGCAAGCCATTATTGCAGTGCTCAAGGACGCGTATCCCACCCATGGCTTTTATGGGGAAGAGAGCGGTAAATCCAACAGCGAGTCCGATAGCATCTGGATCATTGACCCGCTGGATGGCACCACCAACTTTTTGCATAACTTTCCGGCATATTGCATCTCGATTGCCTTGCAAGAAAAAGGCGTGCTGACGCAAGCCGTCATTTACGACCCTGTTCGTAACGACCTGTTTACCGCCACCAAGGGCAGTGGCGCCTTCCTGAATAATCGTCGTATCCGCGTCACCCAGCGCGCAAAACTGCAAGAAGCCTTGCTCTCTACCGGCTTCCCATTCAAAGATTTTAGCTATCTGGAAACCTACATCAACATTTTCCGCGACATGGCCAAGAAAACCTCTGGCTTGCGCCGCCCTGGTTCGGCTGCACTCGACCTGGCTTACGTTGCCGCGGGTTACAGTGATGGTTTCTTCGAGATTAATCTCTCCCCCTGGGATATTGCTGCCGGCGCTTTATTAGTGCAGGAAGCTGGCGGGATCGTCGGCGACTTTGAGGGCAACGAGAGCTGGTTGCGTACTGGAAACATTGTTGCGGCTAATCCTAAGGTATTTAGCCAAATGTTGCAGGTGATTGCACCGCATTTAACCGAGCGGATTAAAACGCCGACTTTGTAATTTTGTATTGCGTTCAGGCATGTCACAAACCCGGAGTTGAATCCGGGTTTGTTTTTTTCTGGCACGACAACCTGCATCAAGGTTGTTCTCCTCACTTGAGAGAATGACTTTTTTATAGATCTATTGGTCACGGTTGTATTCGTCATGCCGCTGGCCGGACACATGATCATCCTGCATCCTTTTGTTGTAAGATGCCAAGGCTAAACACACTTATTCACTCAACCCATACTCGCACTGATTTATCCGCATGTCCTTCGAAAACCACACCCCCATGATGCGTCAATATCTGACGCTTAAAGCACAGTATCCCGATATGCTGCTGTTTTACCGCATGGGTGATTTTTACGAACTGTTTTTTGAGGATGCAGAAAAGGCAGCCCGTTTGTTGGGGATTACCTTAACTCGCCGTGGTGCCAGCAATGGCGAGCCGATCAAAATGGCAGGCTTGCCTTACCATGCGGCCGAGCAGTATCTGGCCAAGCTGGCAAAAATGGGCGAGGCAGTGGCCATTTGCGAGCAGGTGGGCGATCCGGCGACCTCAAAAGGGCCGGTGGCGCGCGAAGTGACGCGCATCCTGACGCCGGGCACACTGACGGATGCGGCCTTGCTGGATGAAACCCGCGATAACACTTTGCTCTGCGTGGCCAGGGGCGAGGGTGTATTGGGGTTAGCACGGCTCAATCTGGCCTCAGGCGAGTTTGTCTTGACTGAAATTGCACCAGGACATTTGCCGCAGGAGCTGGAGCGCATCCATCCGGCGGAGCTGGTGATGGCTGAAGATCATAATGCTGAGGTCTTGCAGCATGCACGTTGCGCCAAAAAACGGCTTGCCCCCTGGCAATTTGACCTGGAAACTGCCAGCCGCAGTTTGACCCAGCAATTCAATACGCATGACCTGGCCGGGTTTGGCTGTGGCGAGATGCCCGCGGCAGTGACGGCGGCGGGGGCCTTGCTGGAGTATGTGAAACATACGCAGCGCACGGCCTTGCCGCATATTGTCGGCTTGCGCGTCGAGCAGAGCCATCATTACCTGCAACTGGATGCGGCGACCCGGCGTAATCTGGAAATCGATACCACCATACGCGGGGAGGCTTCTCCCACTTTGTATTCGCTGCTGAACTCGACGCAAACCGCCATGGGTGCGCGTTTGTTGCGGCATTGGTTGCATCATCCCTTGCGCAACCAGCAGACCATCCAGCAGCGGCATCTGGCAGTTGCCGAGTTATTTGAACAGTTTTTAGATCAAGCCTTGCAGCAGGCTTTGCATCACGTCGGTGATATTGAGCGCATGACTGCACGCGTGGCGCTCAAGTCGGCCAGACCACGCGATTTGTCTGGTCTGCGCGATAGCTTGTTGCAGCTGCCGGCGCTGGTCAGCGTCTTGCCGCGGACACAATCCGGCTTGTTGCAGAGCCTGATCGCCGAATTGCAGGTACCTGGCGAGGCCTTGCAGATATTGGTGCAGGCGATTCAAGCCGAGCCGTCTGCTGTGCTGCGTGAGGGCGGTGTGATTGCGACGGGCTACGATGCCGAGCTCGATGAGCTGCGGGCGATTCAGACCGACCACGGCGATTTTCTGTTGCAATTTGAGGCCGCTGAAAAAGCCCGTACTGGCATTACTAACCTCAAGGTTGAATACAACAGCGTGCATGGTTTTTACATTGAAATCAGCCGCTTACAGGCAGAAAGTGCGCCAGCGGAGTATCGTCGCCGCCAGACCTTGAAAAATGTAGAGCGCTTTATCACGCCCGAGTTAAAAGCGTTTGAGGATAAAGTGTTGAGCGCCAATGAGCGTGCGCTTGCACGTGAAAAAATGCTGTATGAACAGGTGTTAGAGGCTTTACTGCCACACATCGCCCAGTTGCAGCGCATTGCCACCGCCGTGGCGACCTTAGATGTGCTGGCCTGTTTTGCCGAGCGCGCACGGTCGCTCAATTATGTGCAGCCGCAATTCCGTGCTGACACTGGCATAGATATTCAGGGCGGTCGGCATCCGGTGGTCGAGAGTATCGCCCAGCCCTATGTGGCCAACGATGTCGTGCTCAATCCCTATCGGCAGTTATTGCTAATCACCGGCCCCAATATGGGCGGTAAATCCACCTTTATGCGGCAAACGGCCTTGATTGTGTTGCTGGCCTACTGCGGCAGTTTTGTGCCTGCCCAAAGCGCAATGATTGGCGAAATAGACCGTATTTTTACCCGTATCGGTGCCTCAGACGATCTGGCAGGCGGGCGCTCCACGTTTATGGTCGAAATGACGGAGACGGCGAATATCCTGAATAATGCCACCGCAAACAGCCTGGTATTACTGGATGAAATCGGCCGTGGGACCAGTACCTTTGATGGCTTGAGCTTGGCTTGGGCGGTGGCCAAACAACTGCTCGAAAAAAACAAGTCACTGACTCTGTTTGCCACCCATTATTTTGAGCTGACGCGCATTGTCGATGAAGCCAAGCATGCCGCCAACGTTCATCTTGACGCCGTTGAGCATGGTCAGGGCATCGTCTTTTTGCATAAAGTTGAAGAGGGCGCCGCGACCATGAGTTATGGCATACAGGTGGCACAGCTGGCAGGAATTCCCAAATCGGTAGTGCAATTGGCCAAACGCAAATTGCAGCAACTCGAAAACCAGACCATTGCAGCGACACCGCAAAACGATTTGTTTGCCAGTGTCGTGGACCCCGAGGAACCGCCTGCCCATCCGGTGGTCGCAGAATTGGAACGCATACAGCCTGACGACCTGACACCGAAGCAGGCATTAGAGTTACTTTATCAATTGAAAAAACAACTGTGAGGATTTCACCATGCAAAAGCCAGCCATTACCCAGCAGCCCATAAACGATCTGATTGCCAACCGTTGGAGTGGCCGCGCCTATGATGCCAGCCAAGGCGTGAGTCAAGAACAAGTCATCAGCCTGCTAGAAGCAGCACGCTGGGCGCCTTCCTGCTTTGGCGATCAGCCCTGGCGCTACGTGGTTTGCAACAAGGCGGATAACCTGCAAGCCTGGCAAGCAGCGTTTGATTGCCTGGTGCCTGGCAACCAGAGCTGGGCTGTGAACGCACCGGTGTTGTTACTGATTTGTGCCGATACCCTGTTTAGCCATAACGACAAACCTAACAGATGGGCGCCATACGATACCGGCGCTGCTACTGAGAACCTGTGTCTGCAAGCCACCGCACTTGGCCTGATGGCGCACCAGATGGGCGGTTTTGATGCTGACAAAGCCAGAACGACCTTCAACGTGCCTGAGCGTTACCAGATTCTGGCCATGGTCACCGTCGGTTACCAAGCGGATGTTGAAAGCCTCACGGGTGAAACCAAAGAGCGTGAAACCGCGGCGCGAAGCCGTAAACCGCTCAATGAGCTGTTTTTCAATGGTCAATGGAATCAAAGCATTGTTTAAACTTTGCGCGATTGCAGCAAAAGCGGTTAGCGTGCCTGCCATCCTCTGCTAAAATGCTGGCGATAAAAATATAATTGAACGGATTGGAGATCATATGGCAGTCGTTACGCTGACCAAATCAAATTTTAAAGAAACCATCGAGAATCACCCATTCGTGATTGTCGATTTCTGGGCGCCATGGTGTGATCCATGTGTCGCGTTTACACCCACCTTCGAGGCTGCGGCAGAGAAAAATCCAGACATCGTGTTTGGCATGGTCAATACCGAAACCGACCCTGAAATCTCAGATTATTTTGAGGTGAAGCAGATTCCAGGCTTACTCGTGATACGTGAACGTGCAGGCATACACGCACAAGTCGGCGAGATTGGCGCGCCAGCACTGGATGAAATTATCAAATGGGCAAGAGACTTTGATATGACACCAGTGCGGGAATATTACAAAGCAGAAGATGCCAAGCAATAATTGGTGAGTTTGCCTAAGTTTAAAAAGCCATGCTTAGCATGGCTTTTTGCTTTTCTGAGACGATTAATTTTCATCACTGCCGTATGTCGCACCATAAGTTGAAAGTTTGCCTCTATCGTCTACAATCACTAAACACTAATGCTCTGTCTCTGTAATTAATAATTAAATAAGTGGGCGGTAAACAACAAAAAACAATAAGGAACAAGGGATTCTAGACATGCATATCAAACTTCCAATTATTAATATAGAGACCATAGGCTTTTATAAATACTAAAATACTATTAGAGGCATACCATGAAAAAACTATCGTCAGTTGTATTTACACTTTCTCTATTAATTTCGGCTTATTCATATGGTGCCGATGCTGTAAAGGTTACACCAAACCAGCAAAAAGTTATCTCATCAGAAAACGGACGTTTTGTGTTTGGTCAAATTTCAGACTTTCGTAGTGACCAATATATGCTAGATACAAAAACGGGTCGCCTATGGATGATTGTTCTAAAAAAATCAAAAAATTCAGATGGTACCGACGCTCCTGGGGAAGGATTTCGAGTTCTTGATCCAATCTTTTATAACGATATTAATGGAAATCTTAATCTTGAACCAAAATAACTCCTTTAACCCATCTCCATCAAGTCGGTTTAGCTTAAGTGCCCCTATCATCTAAACTTTGGCCTTTATGATCAGAATTCAGACTCCATACGTTAATAGTCTCAAGCGAGCTTCACTTGTCTCCGCTTCAGCGTTGGTTGTAGGCTTTGTTGCGCATCAGGCTTTTGGTTGGCTTCCGTCCTTTATTGAACAATGGCTAACCCTTCGTAAAGACAACTTCATCGCTGCAGAAAATTTCCAGTATTTCGGCCTTCTCATATTGGCTTTTTCTGGAGTTGTCGTTACCTCGACCTCACTCGGCAGAGAGCCTATTTTCTCTATTAAGCTCTTTTGGCAAGCGGTTATTCAGTTTGTTTATATTGGTGGTGCTTTTGTCGGTG